>JAWOHR010000147.1:0-9297 GCA_046485075.1 Bacteroidales bacterium | reverse complement strand
GCCCGGTAGTCCTGCAGGGGCCGGGCCTGACCGGGAGCCGTGATGAAGCTCGAACGGATGATGCCCGCCCGGTCGATCACGAAGGTCGCCCGGTTCGCGAACCCTTTGGCCTCGAGAAAAACCCCGTATTCCTTGGCCACGGCGCCATGCGGCCAGAAATCGGCCAGCAGGCTGAAATCGTACGTTTCCTGCTCCCCCCAGGCTCGCAGGGCATGCCGGGAGTCGACCGAGATCCCGAGCAGTTCTACTTCGGAATCTGCAAAGAGCGCCATATTGTAGGTCAAACCGCATGATCACATCTTGTGAATTATCTGCCAGCGCCCTGAAGTGCTCCTGAGATTCGGAAAGGGCCCTCATTGTCTCCCGTTCCTGCCTGAAAAGCCTGGAATATCGCTGTGAGGAATAGACCGACGGGATCAGTGTAAAAAGCCGGTCTTTAAATATGTAATCCCATACTTCCGCCCTGATCTTCCCGTTTTCCCTGAACTTTTTCATGTCCCCCACCAGGAAAATAAGAGGGACCTCGGAGAAACAGTCTTTCATCTCCTGCTCCACAATGCCACGCAGTTTCTGAGGAGAATCAAAATCCGCCATGATCAGATCAGGTGGATTCTCTTTAAGTCTGGCACTTAATTCCGAACGCACTTTACACTGATAGGATGTAACATCAATCTCTCCCTCCCGGAGGGTTTTCACTACATCTTTAACTACTAGCGGGTCCAGGTACCAAAAACAAATTTTAATTTTCAGGCCGGCCATCAGGCTATTTCAAAATTCCATGGTTTCTGCCTGAAAAATAGTCAAAAAATGTTACCGATCATAGAAGTTTATCAGAATCTTATGCGAACTCCTGCCATAAGGTGTACTCCGGCCTGTGGAAAATAGCCGTCATAGGTTCCCTCCTCCCCTTCATTGTAATAGCGGTAAACCCATGCATTGGTTTCGTACTCCACATTGAACAGATTCAGAATCTGGAGGTTCAGAGTGATCTCCCTTATAAAATCGGGAAAGAATGAATAGGAGACTCCCAGGTCATTGATCAGATAGGGATCCAAATTTCGATGGAGGGAGGAAGTATTGTCTATAAACTGGCTGCCCACATACTTTGAAGCGAGGTAAAGATGCAGATTATGAATGGGCTCAACATCCATCCGGCTATTGAAAAGAAATCCCGGTGAAAAAGAGAGATGAGTTGTTCCCAGTGACTCCTCCACCTGGTAAGGTTCGTTTTCCGGGTCATTCCAGTAGTCCCAGTTATCCACATACCCCGTATAGTTTAAAATCTTATTGCGGCTCAGTGTGGCATTCAGATTCCACCTCAGCCACGAGGTGATCTCCACACCGCCGGACAACTCAATCCCTGTCCTGTAACTTCGCTCCACATTGGTCATTACCGCACTTCCCACATCATTGATCTCCCCGGTCAGTACCAGCTGGTTGTGATAATCCATGAAATAGAAATTGGCATCAAGTACAATCCGGGATCCCCGGAATCCGTAACCGGCTTCATAATCCATCAGGGTCTCAGGAACCGGAACCGGACCGGCGGGGTCGGCATCCACAAAATTACTGCGGTTGGGTTCACGGTTGGCCCTGGCCGCCATCAGATAGACCCGCTGCAAAGTGTTCAGCTGGAAGTTTATTCCGGCCTTCGGATTGAAGAAAAAGAATGCATGCTGCTGCGCCAAATCCCTCAGGTCATCATCCATTCCCCGGATGGCGTAATCGATCCTCCTCACCTGAAGGTCTCCATAAATTGAGAACTTCTCACCTGCCCCTATGGTGGCCTTCAGGTAGGTATTCCAATCGGACTTGATCCCCCTGTTTTCATACCAGCGGTAGCGAATTTCAGAATCACCCGGGAACCGGGCCCATATCAGGGTGCCGTAATGATCTCCGTCATACTGGTTCCATCCACCGCCCACCACAGCTGATAGTGCTCCCTTTTCGTAATAAAGACTGCCCACAAAGCCATAAAAATCATTGTCCAGCCATTTTCTGCGAATCAGGTCGCTCTCTGTGACGGTATCTCCCCCTATCACCACGTTGTCAAGCTGATAACCGGAAAGCGTTTCATCCTCCATGTACTGTTCATAATAGCCAAATCCCCTGGTATAGTGAAGGGCTGCACTGGCGTACCAAAAAGGCGAGAATTCATGGATCAGGTGCAGCTGGTAATGCATTTGGGTATAGTGATCCACCTGGTTGTCGTAATAGGCCGGGTTACCTCCTGCATCGGTGTAACCACCCAACCCATTGTAGGTACGGTCGCTCTCCAGCAGAGGGGAGGGAACCCCGTTCCATGCCTGGTAAAGCTCCTCCGTTCCTGAAAAGGTAATCAATTTGACCATGGTCTTTGAACCGTAATAGGCCGCCGAGGCATACCAGGAGTTAAGATCGGTCCAGGAACGATCCATATAGCCATCGGAATGCATATCCGAAAGCCTCAGATCCACTGAAAAATGCTCCCTGATCAGTCCGGTCCCCGCCGACAGGGCATTCCGGTAGGTCCGGAACGAACCCAATGTACCCTCATAGGTTGCGTAGGGTTTCATAGCCACCTTCCGGGTCATCAGGTTCACACTGGCACCAAAGGCCGCAGCCCCGTTGGTTGAGGTGCCCACCCCCCTCTGCACCTGGATGTTCTCCACCGAGGTGGCGATATCGGGGAGATCCACCCAGAAGACCGAATGCGACTCGGCATCATTGAGCGGAATTCCATTGATGGTCACATTGATCCGGTTTCCATCCGTTCCCCTGATGCGCATGGATGTGTAGCCTATCCCGATACCCGCATCGGAGGAGGTCACCATCGATGGTGTCATGGCGAGCAGGAAGGGAATATCCTGACCGAAGTTTCTTGCCCGGATCTCCTCACGATCCATGTTGGTAAAGGCAACGGGGCTCTTTTCCCCCACCCGTGTGGAAGTAACCATCACCTCCTCCATCTTCAGAGGGGCCGGTTTCAGTGAGAATTCCCCCAGCTCCATGTCGCCGCTTACCGAAATGGTCCTGCTGAAGGATTCATATCCAACATAAGTTACCGTCAGGGTATGGTTTCCGGGGGGGACATTTTCAAATCTGTAGGTACCATCGGCCAGGGAGACCGCTCCCCGGTTCAATGCCCGGATCACCAGGTTGGCCCCTGGCAAAGGCTCCTGTTCCTCATCGGTTACCATCCCCGACAAGGTGAACTGACCAGCCGCTGCCATAGCCCACAAGGCAATGACCAGCAGCAGCGCTACTCGCTTCATCATTGTTTCCAATTAAGGTTAAACATACGAGCCTCTTTTTTCCCTACACCGGCATTACCCGGATCAGGTTCTAAGGGTATAATCTCAGCCTGTAATTTTAGGCACCCCCTTAGGGAAGTTCACTGCAAAGGTAGCAAATAAATTGTACTTTTGTGGCAGAAAAGACAGCATGGATCTCTCCCCTTATCTTCAGAACAGGGTATTTAAAGTGCTTGCAAAAGTTGCCGCCCGGGAGCAGGTGGAGACCTATGTAATCGGTGGCTATGTCCGTGATCTGCTGTTGTATGGGGAAAAAGCGACCCAGACGGACATTGATGTGGTGGTGGTAGGAAGCGGCATCAGAATGGCCGAAAAAGTCCGGGAATCCATCCAGGGAGAGGTTCACCTTGCGGTATACAAGAATTTCGGCACTGCCATGCTGAAATGGGACCAGACGGAAATTGAATTTGTAGGGGCAAGAAAAGAGTCCTACCGGAACGATTCCAGGAAACCAACGGTGGAGAACGGCACACTGGAAGATGACCTGAACAGGCGCGATTTTACAATTAATGCAATGGCCATTTCCTTGAATCCGGATTCATTCGGGAACCTGCTTGACCCCTTTAACGGGATGAAACACCTCGACGAGAAGCTGATTAAGACCCCGCTGGATCCAGGGAAGACCTTTTCCGACGATCCCCTTCGAATGCTGAGGGGGATCCGGTTTGCCACCAGGCTGGGTTTTCAGATTGATCAGGGAACCCTAGATGGAATCACCGGGAACAGGGAACGGATCAGGATCATATCCCAGGAACGGATTACCGATGAGCTCAACAAAATCCTCATGTGCGATACCCCCGGTGTTGGCTTCAGACTACTGGAGAGCACCGGTTTGCTGGAGATCATCTTCCCCGAACTATACCAGATGAAGGGCGTGGAAGCGGTGGAAGGGCAGTTGCACAAAGATAACTTTTACCACACCCTGGAGGTGGTGGATAACATCTCCAAAAGCACCAACGACCTGTGGCTTCGCTGGGCAGCCCTGTTGCATGACATTGCAAAGCCGCGGACCAAGAAATTTGAACCGGGTAACGGCTGGACCTTTCATGCCCATGAATTTATAGGGGCAAGGATGATTCCTGATCTTTTCAGAAGAATGAAACTGCCCCTGAACGAAAAGATGAAGTATGTCCAGAAGCTGGTGATGCTTCACCTGCGCCCCATCGTACTGTCGCAGGATGTGGTTACCGATTCGGCTGTCAGGCGGATGATCTTCGATGCAGGAGATGATCTTGAGGATTTGATGACCCTTTGTGAGGCCGACATCACCTCTAAAAATGAGCGCAGGGTAAAACAACACCTCCATAATTTCGGGATCGTCAGGCAGAAGATCCTGGAGATTGAAGAGAAGGACCATGTGCGAAACTTTCAACCCCCCATTTCGGGTGACGATATCCAGTATGTATTTGGCATCGAACCCTCCCGTCCGGTTGGAATCATCAAGAATGCCATCAAAGAAGCCATCCTGGACGGAGAGATTCCGAATGAATTTGATGCTGCCTGCCAAAAAATGCTCACCCTGGGCAGGGAGCTTGGCCTTACGGTTCAAAACGTCTTGAAAAAGGGGTGCGGCTGATATCCAGCAACACGGGCAGATGGTCGCTGTATCCGCCCGTATAATGGTACCCCTCGTAAGTCCGGAAAGGTTTCTCACCCCCATAAGTAAGATCGGGTACCAGCAAATGGGACAGGTTAAAAACCGAACCCCCGATCCTGTATCGCTCACAACCCCCGCTCACCAGGAATAAATCAATCCCGCTCCATGCACCCCTGTACTTGTAGCTGGAGGCCTCTACCGAAAGAGGTGAATATAAGCCTTTCAGGGGTTCCATCGACCATGCCTCCCGGGTGTCATTGAAATCTCCGGCCACCACCACAAGGTTTCCCGGGGCCCTGCTCCGCACCGAATCGACCAGGAATGC
This sequence comes from Bacteroidales bacterium, assembly GCA_046485075.1. Taxonomy (GTDB): domain Bacteria; phylum Bacteroidota; class Bacteroidia; order Bacteroidales. Next base: position 4,082 of record JAWOHR010000147.1, on the reverse strand, counting down.
CAGGCGGGCCGCCTGTTCCCTTCGGTAGACTGCAGTCGCTCCAGCCCCCCTGTAACGCGAGATAAAATGGATCAGGAAGAGCTCGAGGGTATCATGGCTCCCCCAGATCCCCTTCAGGTGAAGCATCTCCCGGGTCTCCTCAAAACCCTCCCCGGCAACCGGACTGATAAATTGCCAGCCAACCGGATTGAACCGCTCAGGCCTGAAAATACAGGCCACATCCATACCCCTGTGGTCCGGACCCTCCCGATGGAGATAGCTGTAATGGTATGAAGCCAGGATGGGATGCGAAACCAGGTCCTCGAGTACCTGTGGACTCTCCACCTCACAGAGTCCTACCACCTCCGGAGGTTGCCAACGGCCGGCTGCAACAATCACCCTGGCCAACCTGGTGAGCTTCTGGTGATACCGGTCGTAACTCCAGTAACGAACACCTTCCGGGGTAAACTCATCATCACCCGGCAGGGTGTCATCCGAGGGATCAAAAAGGTTCTCCACATTATACCACATCAGCCGCAGGTCACCCCGCCCGGCCTCACCCTCAACGGCCTCACTTTTAACGGACTCACCCTTAACGGACTCACCCCGCCCGGCCTCACCCACCCCAGACTCACCCTCAAAAGCCTCAACCTCACCGGCCTCAACCTCACGGGCAGAGAGGCGTTGCGATGGGTCCAAACGGTCCTGGGCCGCTATGGGCCGGATGATCTGGAACAAAACCAGGAACAGGAAAATCCGCAGGGCCCTATATGGAATACGGTACATCATTTTGCGGGTGACCATTTGCCACCACAGGTTAATGTGCCAGGGGCAGGAAAATCTGCCAGAAAAAGGAAAATCTGCCAGGAATTTCAAACTGAATCGGGGTTACCAAAAAACCACTTTCACTCTTCAATGCGCTCAAAAGCCCCCAGGTCGGGCGCTACATCATCCAGCCTGTTTTTCCCTTCAAAATCAAAGGGAATCCCGATGGCATGTTCGGGAAGACCGGCGTTCATGGCAGGGGAAAGGGTATCGAGTGAATAGAGCACAGGAATTGAATCGAGCCTGGGATCTTCGTTATTGATGATATTGGAAAAGAGGGGATCGTTTACATAATCAAGACTGTCAGGATCGATCCTGGTCAGACAGTAATCAAAGAGGTAGTTCATGGGCAGATCATCATAGCTGTCGATCACCAGTTCCACCCTTGCATTCCCGTATATAATGGAGTTCCGGAACTCGGCCTTTTCATATTTCCCGCCTGTATAGATCACCAGGTTGCCCTCCTCGTTCAAGTTGGCAAAGTAGTCGGCCATGAAAAGTGCGGGCAATTGGCGGTTGGAATACCATGAGGGCCATGCATTATAAAACGTACAGTGGGTAAAATCATACGCCCCCCCGTAGATCAGCGCTGCACAACTGCCTCCGCAATCGCCTATCACCAGGTTTGCCGCAGAGACCGCTGCATTGAGCGAATAGATTCCATTGGAGCTCATGTGGTTGATCAGGGTGTTGCGGATCTGAAGGTCGGGTTGTAATCCCGATTCGGGCGAAGCGCTGACCAGGACCCCCATGGTGCCACAGATGATCTCAGCATGGTCGATGACGTTGTGATGGCTGTTTTGCGACAGGTAGATAAATCTCCACTGACCCGGTTTATCCTTGTAGAACTCCTCCAGCCTGTCACCCCGGAACTTCACCGGCTCCTCCTGTGTGCCTTTCACCTCAAGAGTGCCATCAACGTATAGCAGCGCATTGTAGTGCATGTGCACCGTAACGCCCGGTTCAATGGTAAGGCTTGAAAGTGAATCCACGTAAAGGTAATCGATAATCAGGTAGGGTTTATCGTTGGTCCATATAACCGGTTCATCCAGGTAGCCACCCCTGATGATATGCACATCCTGCCCCCATGCCACCAGGTCGATGTCCTGCAAATTACCATTGGTCAGAAACAGGATCGAATCCTGTATCAGCAGTATATCAGCTGTTTCATTGGGATCCAGTGTAGCCTCCACGAAAACAAACATACTGTCCCTGGGCGCTATCTCCAGGTCCGAAAACCGGGTCCCCGGAACCCCGTCCACATTAATCCTGAATACCGACGATTTGCCTCCTGCAAGGGTGATTTCATCGATCTTAATAAACTGGTTATTGGGATTTTTGATCCGGAACGATTTGGTAACCGTTCCAATGGTGGTAAAGATTGTATCAAAATAGAGCGTGTCGACGGTAAAAGCCAGCTTTGCATCCGAATCCTCTACATAACTGCGCTCTGGCTGGCACTGGAAGGCCAGCAGGCACAGCACCCCCAGGGTTGTCACAATCATTAAATTCCTCAATCTGGTCACCTTAACGCTTTATACACCTAATATGAACGCAAAGATGAGAAAAATATGATACAGCAGGTAAGGGTCGCACAGGTGTAACGGATTTATTACATTTATAAAAATTATTTTGCATGTTAAAACCATTGATCCTCTCCGCTGTCATGTCACTCACCGGTTGCCAAACCCCAAGTAAAACGGTTGATCTGCTGATCAAAGATGCGACGGTCTATACCGTTGATGAAAATTTCTCCACCTGTACCTCGTTCGTGGTAAAGGATGGCCGGATCGTCGATACAGGTTCGGCAGAGGAGATGGAGAAGCGTTACAATGCAATCACCACCCTTTCACTGGCAGGAAAATTTGTTTACCCGGGCTGGATCGATGCACACTGCCACTTTTTCGGATATGGCATGAACCTGAACGCAGTGGATGTGGCCGGCACCTCCTCGGTTGAAGAGATCATCAGCTTGCTTAAAAAGCACCAGGAAACCAACAAGGGGAGCTGGATTACGGGCCGGGGCTGGGACCAGAATGACTGGGAGGTGAAGGAGTTTCCCGATCGCACCATGCTTGATCTCCACTTCCCGGATACACCGGTCCTGTTAAGGCGTATTGACGGACATGCCGCCTGGGTCAATACAAAAGCCCTGGAGCTCTCCGGGGTCACTGCAGCAAGCAAGGTTGAAGGCGGGACGGTAGTGTTGAAAGATGGGCAGCCCAGCGGGATCTTCATCGACAATGCCATCGGGCTGGTCGCCTCAAAAATCCCTGAACCCACTGAGCAGGAGATGACCGAAGCCCTGTCAGAGGCCCAGCAGAACTGCTTCCGGGTGGGACTCACCTCCGTCCAGGATGCCGGGCTCCCCCGGTCCGTTGTACAGCTGATCGACGATCAGCATCAAAAGGGTGCCCTGAAGATCAGGATCAATGCATGGCTCTCTCCTTCCGAGGAAAACTTTACATATTATGTAGAGAAGGGTCCCTACCGGACCGACCGTTTGTCGGTAAATACAATCAAACTGTTCACCGACGGAGCGCTGGGTTCCAGGGGAGCGCTGATGATCGGGGACTACTCCGATGATGCGGGAAACCGGGGCCTGCTGGTCACACCGCTGGAAAAGATTGAAGCCTTCTCCAGGCGTGCCTATGAGCACAATTTTGCAGTGGCCACCCACTGCATCGGCGACGCAGCCAACCGGGAGACCCTGAAGATCTATGCCGGAATCCTTGGAGGGAAAAACGACCGTCGCTGGCGAATTGAGCACGCCCAGATCATCCATCCCGACGATTTCCATTATTTCGGCGACTACAGCATCATTCCCTCGGTTCAGTCCACCCATGCCACCTCGGACATGTATTGGGCCGTTGAGCGGGTGGGAAATGAAAGAATAAAAGGCGCCTATGCCTACAAACAATTACTGGAGCAAAATGGCTGGATCCCCAACGGATCGGACTTCCCGGTGGAACAGATCAATCCCCTCTTTGGCTTCTACGCCTCTGTGGTTCGAAAGGATCAGGCAGGCTACCCCGCGGGCGGATTTCAGATGAAAAATGCCATCAGCCGGGAAGAGGCCCTTCGGGCGATGACCATCTGGGCTGCCAGGGCCGGCTTCGAAGAGGATCTCAAAGGTAGCATCGAAGCGGGCAAACTGGCCGACTTTGTGGTCACCTCCATCGACCTGATGACCGCACCGGAAGCAGAACTTTTCGGCATCCGGGTAGAGGCCACCTGGTCGGGGGGGGAAAGAGTGTACAGTGCTCAGTAAAAAGTGC
>JAWOHR010000088.1:0-94689 GCA_046485075.1 Bacteroidales bacterium | reverse complement strand
GACAACGTGGTGGGTATTGAACCCAATCCCGATTCTGTAACCACCAATCGGAAAAATCAACAGTGGTTTCCATCGGTAAACCTGAAGTTCAAGGCAACCGATTTTCTCACCATCCAGGCGGGAGCTTATAAAAGTACCTCCCGGCCCAGTTTCCGCCAGATCTCCCCTCTGGTTATATACCCGCAAACAGGTCAGGGGATTACATCCAATAATCCATGGCTTGAACCTTCAAGCGCCTGGAACTATGACCTGGGTGTTTCGATCATGAAAAACAAGGTGGGATTGTTTACGGTCTATGGCTTTTACAAGGAGATCAGCGACCTGATATTCGTGATGCGCGGTTACAAGCCCAGCAAAAAGGGGTTGATTGTAGGCGGACCGGATGACCTGGATGACCGTATCCTTGGTGCTGAGTATTACGATGACCGCTATTTGAAACTGGAAGGTACGACCGACCTGCCTTTCAACAACCCGGAGAAGGCACAGGTGTTCGGACTTGAGATTTCATGGCAGACCAACTTCTGGTACCTGCCGGGGCTGCTCAAGGGACTTGTCCTGGATGTGAACTATACCATCATGAAGACCCAGACCAAGTACCCCTATTTTGAATCTGTAGTAGTAGGTATGGATTCCTCAGGTTTTGTTCCCCTTCCCATCTACGGACAGGAGTATAATAACAGACAGGGGCCGATGGAGGACCAGCCCGCTTCAATTCTTAATGTGATCCTGGGATGGGACTACAAGGGATTCAGCTCAAGGGTCTCCTACCGTTATCAGAGCAATACCGTGGAGAGCCTGGATGCCCGCTACTCGATTTTCGACAGTTATTATGACACATTCTCACTGGTGGACCTGATGCTGAAGCAGCAGATTACAAAGAATATATCCTGCTATGCAAACCTGACCAACATCTTTAGCCATGTGGACGATTACTACTTTGGCGAACAACCAGGCCATCCTGCTTTGCCTACCAACAGCCAGTTCTATGGATTCCGCGCACAGCTGGGAGTGAAGATTGATCTCTAAAAAAAGGAGGTATTTATCGATATAATGTTAATTGTTATCTATTCATTAAAACTGAAAAACATGAAAATCAGAACTTTACTATTTGGAGTTGCAAGTTTGTTCATCACTGCAGCCCTTTCTGCCCAGGACGTCAAGGTCCTTGAAGGCGGAGCTGCCAATGGCGGTATCATTGAAACCACCATCAACGCTGAGGCTGTAGGCGGGGTGAACAAGATTTATGAACTGAAAAGGGGGCAATTTTACCTGATGCATGCACCCATCAATGTGGACAATACGGGTGGAACCCTTACCATCAGGGCTGAGGCAGGTGACGGTCCAAAACCGGTCATCATCCGTCTTCCGCTGAATGAAGTGGCTGTTGGAGCCAACGTCATCAAAGGAAGTTTTACCCTGCAGGGTCTTCAGATTCACTGGAGGCAGACCGATGGCGGCGATGGCGGCGCTTATTGGAATCTTTTTTCCATCAGTGAAAACAACAGCAGGCTGGTGGTGGAAGATTGTATGTTCGAAATGGGTTATGGTGTGCTCTTTAATACCGACGGTGTGGAAAACGGACAGGTTTCCATTTTCAGGAACAACTATTTCCGTGATTTCCATGATGGCGGTCAGTGGTGGGCCGGTAGGGTCATCAACTGTAAAGTACCTATTGATTCCATGATCTATGAAAACAATACCTCCACCGGAGCCGGTCTCACCGTCCTGGGACAGGAGTGTATGATGGGTTATGGTTTCATTAACCACAACACGTTTATCAACAACACGAAGTATCCCTTCCTGAACCAGTACTGGAAAGAGTGCTATTACACCAACAACCTCTTCGTCAATGCCAACTGGGTTGGTGAAGACCATGAGAATGTGGCTACAGGCGGACAGGATCCGGATGCATTGCTGCACGGTCTTGTAGGTTTGGATACCATTACCGTTAATCAATGGCTTGACAAGAAGTACCTGAATGCTGACTCTACTGCGCTCACAGCAGATATTGATCAGATCTCAGATTATATCTGGTATGCTGCCGATAACGTTTGTGTCTCCAGCACTACACTGAATGCCTATTATACAGGGACTCCCAATGACGGGATTGAAGGCGCAGCAGCCTCTTACCTGAACTGGGGCGGACTCGGAAACGGGCCATGGAGAATTGTCAATGCCCCCGGAATCTTCATGAATGAAAGGACCGAGGCTCTGATCAATGACTGGGATAATATCAAGGCCGAGAACAATATCGTTTATGAGTTTCCTGCTGAGGATATGGGCTTTGGAACCGATCCGCTGCCACAGGCTGCAGCTGATGTATATATTGACTGGAACCGTTCCAAGTGGGGTGTTCCCGGTGTTACAACTCCGGATCTTCAACCCACCCGTTTTGGTGACTGGGATGCTAATACCATTCCTGGTGTTGAAACTGAAAATTCCAGTACCGGCGGGATCACCAAGATCTCTGATGTGATCGAGGACTTTTCTTATAGCAAAAGCCTTCCTTCAAACATTGACGGTAAGCCCATTGGTGCCCTGCATTGGGTGGATATGGATTATGATCCTGCTGCTGCCCTGGCTGCTGTAAAGGCTGCTTACTCCGGTGAGCCCGGTGGAATTGGTGGTAATGTAGCGGCTTCTTCCAGGTTTGAACTGAAGAACTATCCCAACCCGTTTGCCAACAGTACAACCATCAGTTTCAACCTCAGCGGTGAATCATATGTTAGCCTGAAGGTTTATGATGTTTCCGGACGTATGGTTGATGAGCTGATCAATGAGAGAATGGGTGGTGGTGTTCAAACCGTTGAATTTGCTCCTGGTTTTGCCGGTAACAGTACTTACTTCTATAAGCTCACTACCGATTTTGGTTCTGAGACAAGGAAAATGATGTTGCTGAAGTAAGATCATTGAACCTCCTTATTTTGGACAGGGTGGCCTTGGTCACCCTGTTCTTTTTAAAATATATTAGAAAGCAATGAAAAAGTTAACAGGGTTTATCCGGGGTTGTCACCATACAGGACATTTGGTTAAGGTTTTGAAAAAATGGGCCATTCCACTGTTTGGCCTCGTGTCGCTGATCTGGGTACTCCTCAGGGTGTTGCCCAAACCACAACGGGCTGCCTATCCCTGCATGAAAGTGGCCATCCCCTTTGCCTCGTCACTGCTCATCTACCTCAGTGGCCTTGCCATATCGGTTGTGGTTTTTAAGAAGGCAGTCAGAAAGTTATCCGAATCGAAATATCTTCTGGCCGGAATGCTCCTGCTGGCCGGGTTGGGATTTGGAATGGTTGCAATCATTGGCAATCAGAAGGAGCTCTTTGCATCTGAAAATGAAAGTTACGATTACTTAGATCCCCTGGGGCCCAACGTTCCCATCGGGGAGGCGAAAGGCATCATTCCCGGAAGGGTGGTATGGGTTCACAATCCGGATGCAACCAATGAGAATTGTAAGTCGGAAGTTTACGGTGACGGTTATTTCCTGGACAAAAACTGCAGTCAGGAGCTGGTCGATGAGATGGTGCGGACTGCCATTCTCGAAGTATCCGGTGCTGCTAATGAATCCGAGGCGTGGACTTCGGTTTTTACCTATTTTAATTCAACCCATGGCAGGGGAGAGAACGGTTACAGTGCCGGTGAAAAGATCTACTTTAAAATAAATGCAGTGCACGCATGGAGCACCAACAAGGATCTTTCCATCAGAAATGATGATTCTTACGGTAATGTGGATACCTCCCCCCAGGTGATCCTTGCCGTATTGCGTCAGTTGATAAACAAGGCAGGGGTGCCCGAGGAGGCCATTTACATTGGTGATCCATATACCCAGGTTTTTAAGCATATTTACGATAAGCTGCATGCCGAGTTCCCCAACGTCCATTACCTGTCAAAAGGGGATTATGATAACAGGGAGAAGCTGCGAATGACCAATACCGACACCCTTTACTATTCGGACCGGGGGTCTATTTTGGACCTGGATTATGATACTTTTTTTGATTGTGCGGTACATGCAGACTATGTAATAAATGTTCCGGCCATCAAGGGGCATCGTTGGGGCGGCGTTACTTTTTTTGCCAAAAACCATTTTGGTTCGAACACCAGGGACGGAGCATGGCGACTTCATAAGGGATTGCACAGGGAGGATTATGATCTTCCCTTGCGTGATCAGTACAGGCAGTACAGGGTAATGGTCGACAATATGTCCTATGAGCACCTTGGCGGAAAAACCCTGATCTATATCGGCGATCTGCTTTGGGGAACCTCCTATGAACACGATCCGCCTGCCAAATTCCGCAGTGCACCATTTAACAATGACTGGTCCTCCTCCATTCTGGTCTCCCTCGACCCGGTGGCTGTCGCATCGGTAGCACTGGATATTCTCCAGGAGGAGTTCAAGGTGGAAGATCTGACCACCACCCCGCCCAGGTATACCTATGTGAGATTCGGGGCGGTTGACGATTACCTGCACCAGGCGGCCTCCAGCGAGTGGTGGCCCGAAGGCATTGTCTATGATCCCGAAATGGATGGAACCCCCATTGTCAGCCTTGGTGTACATGAACACTGGAATGATGCGGTAAACAGGCAGTACAGCAGGAACCTGGGATCGGGAGAGGGCATTGAACTGATCTATAAGCTGACTCAGCAGGATCACACCTCCGTCCTGGAGAAGAGCTTGCAGGATGCAGATTTTCATGCCTGGCTCTCCCCGCAGAACTCTATCCTGAACCTGGAATTCAGCCGGGAAATTCAGGATGCCGTGGTTGTCAGGATCTTCAATAGTTCCGGACAGGTGGTGCAGACCGGGCGACTGGAGTCGGTTATGGCCCATTCACCAAACCAGCTTGCGTTGGAGAGACATGAACCCGGATATTATGTGGTGACCGTTCAGTCGGGCACACTTCAAATGAGCAGGGCCCTGTTGATCAACTAAATCTTTTGCTATTTTTAGGCATGAAACCTTTGAAAAGAATTTCATCCCTCCTGTTGATTGCAACCGTCCTTTTTCTCACCTCATGTGATCCGATGTCCTACAGTGAGTGGGGGATGGAACCCTATACAGGTGCCTTTACCTGGAAGGAGGTCACAAAAAAGGCGCAGTGGAGCAACCGGTCCGATCATGCAGCCGTTGCTTTCCAGGGCAAGCTTTGGATATTCGGCGGCTATGACGGCGGCCGCACAAGGGGTGATACCTACCTGGAGGATATCTGGAACTCGGCGGATGGAAAGGACTGGAGCCTGGTGACCGAATCGGCACCGTGGAAGGGAAGGCAGGGGCACACGGTTACGGTGTTCAACGATGGTAATGGCGATGCACTCTACCTGGTGGGCGGTTTTGAGGTGGATGAAGAGACCGGTTACAGGCAATATACCAATGATGTGTGGAGATCGGCCGATGGCGTTACCTGGATACAGATTAAACAGAGGAGCTATCCCGTGGATGATATGAGCCTGGATTTCATGCCCAGGTTCAATCATTCCTGCCTGGTTGCCCGTCATCAGGGTACGGATTACCTTTATATCATGGGTGGTTCCACCATGCTTGAGCAGGCAGATGGGGTCTATTCCACACACTATTTTCATGATGTGTGGCGTTCGGTGAATGGAATGGACTGGCTCAGGCTGGACAACAATGATTTTGGACAACGGAGTGAACACGCTGCATGTGTGGATCCATCCACAGGCAGGATTTACCTGCAGGGAGGGATCTATAGTTACCAGTTCGACAATGAGGATCTTCAGAATCAGCCCGGTCCGGATTACTACCACCTCTGGTACTCCGACGACGGAATTACCTGGGAGACTGAAGATGAGTTTAACCTTGTCAGGGCGGGCCATCCCATGTGTTTTTACAACAATGCGCTTTGGCTGTTTCCTGGAAAGGACAGCAAGCAATATCATCTCCGTTTTACAGAAGGTGACCAGTACTTTACTTACACCAGGCCGGAAGGGGAGGGTTGGAGCCTCGATTCAGAGGGTTCAGCCTTTAGCGCGCGGCACTCCTATGCCGTGGTTGATTTTGAAGGAAAAATTTGGGTGCTGGGAGGTGAGACAGCCAACAATGGACCCAACAACGATGTTTGGAGCGGAATTATTTACGAATGAAAAGAAATCTTTTACTGGTCATCACGCTTTTGACCGCGCTCCCCATGACCACGCTCCCGGTAATAGCCCGGGATTCCACATTTTTAATTCCTTTGAAAAGCTGGAATCTGAGGGTGGTGGGGTTTGATCACATCTATCCCACCTACCTGGCCGATCCATTGGGAAACCGGTTTGAGGCTGCCGCATGGTTTATGCAGTATGCCGATTATGACTATACCGATGAGGTAAACCAGGGCGGGAGTTACAGGGGGCACCTGACCATCTATCCGGCCATCCGGCTCTCCCTCCTGCAGTTCAGGCCCAGGTCTAACCCCAGGCTGGGTATCGAAGGAGAGATGGGAATCATGACCCCCTGTCATATGCGGCAGGGAAACAATGACCTGATTGGTCTCGATGGCGTTTACTATTTCGCCATATCAGGGAATCCCACCGAGTGGTTGTTTTTGCGGTTCTCCAAGCACCACATCTGCACCCATATCGGGGATGAATTTCCGGTGCAGACCACCTATTCTGTGACAACCATCAATCCTGTTGCCAAACAGGGGCCGGTACTGGATGATTTCAGGTTGGCTGCCTCGGTAAGGCCACTCTGGTTCCTGGCTAGCCCCCGGCTCGATTTCCTGATGATTTATGCCGAGATGGGCTATTTTGACCCGGGTAGCGATTTCCTGGGGATGAGAAAGAACTGGCCTGCTTCATATGCCTACATGAATTATATGGGCGGGGTGGAGCTTGAATACTATTTCAGCGGGAAAAACCGCTGGCTGGGGGGTCTTTTTGCAGCCACAAATGTCAGTTCATACCAGCAAAACGGTTTTTCAAAAAATATCAACTTCACTGCCGGTTGGATCCTGCCACAGGAGAGAGACAAACTGCGTCTCAGGCTTGGATTCCAGTATTACAATGGCCGGAGCATGGTGAATGAATTCTTCAACCGGAAAGAAAAATTCATTGGGATGTTCTTTGCTTTTGATGTATAGATCGTTAACTGTTACTCAGCTCGTAGTCATCCATATTGTTAAACGAGTAGTTGTAGCTGGTGGGTACGATTTCATTGTACTCATCGATGGAGGCATTGGACAGGCAGGCATCAATAATCTTCTTTCCCGTTTGTAACAGATCTTTTTTCATGTATTGCTGCAGCTCCTCTTTGAAAAATTCCATCAGCATTTCGGCACCCGCATCATACCCTTCAATACCCACCTCATTCTGGTTGTATACCTTCAGAAATCGTGAGGGGATCTTGGAACCCTCGATGGTCAGGTAATTCAGCTCATATCCCAGCAGGGAACAACGGGCCGGCTGATACTGATCGGTCCTTAGTTTGGCAACTCCCCGCCGGGTAAGGTACTCACGCATGAGCAGCTGTGGCTTGAATCCAACTTTCCAAACCCCGATGTGCTGGTTGGGAACCAGGGTGTAGGTGGTCCTGGGGGTTTCGATGATCTGTTTAAGCAGCATATTTGCATGGTTGATCATTTTCCCGGTAGCAAATGGCCAATAGGATCCCACACCCTCGCTTCCCATTTTGCCACTCTCAACGATGCTTGGATTGTTGAATCCACGGGGTGAAACGAGCCTCCAGAGCCAGGCAAGGGTTGGGGGCAGGATGTGGAATAGCCCCAGGATGCCGTAACTGGGTTCCTCCCTGGAACACGAGGGCGCACGAAGTCCGAAACTCCGGATATCCACTGATACAGGTTTGTCAACCACATTTTCAACAGAGTTTCTTGGCAATACGATGCGTGGATTGGGACATCTCTTCCCGGGTTGATCCTCAATATGTTCCCAGATCAGGGCCGTGGACAGGGGAGTGGTCTCAATATTAAGAAAAAGAAGCGGACAACATGCATTGATGGTGGCCTTCTCCAGTTTGGGGTCATCTCCATATCCATTAATACTATCCACACGAATAAACCATGCATTCTCGGCATCGACGATTCGCAGTTTGCCATCCTTTCGCTGTATGGAAGGGTGGCAGAATGCCATGTCGTCGGCGACCGGGTTGAAAGTACAGAACCGGGGGATGGTAATGAAGCGTTCTTCACCGGTTTCCAGGTTTATTCCCAGTGAGACCCTGCCATCGGGTTCCCGGACAATGTGCTGGTGCATTTCACTCTTTCCGCCCCCACTGGCCCCTTCATGCATGAAGGTGGTAATATTGTCGTAGGGACTGATGGATTGTACGGCCGAACAGTGTGCGGTCACCCAGCCCTCTTTTTCGCCCTGTGAAAGGATTACCCCATAGAGACCTTTTTTAGCACTTGGACCCGGATAAAGGTTGTAGGCATATAGTTCATGCATTTGGGCCGTTCGGTTGTGAACCACCACCTGTTTGCCTTTGAAATGTGTATGCCGGAATACCGGAGCAACCAGGATGGAAGACTCAATTTTAGCGCCCTCTTTCAGATTGGCTAACGGAACGATCTCCTGGAGCATGGAGAGACCCAGGGCAAAAAAAGCAGCATTTGAAGGCACAACTGCGATGCCCAGTGAGCCAATTCCGGCCCTTCCTGCAAAATAGAAGAACAAAGAGAGCTCCTGCTGCTTCAACCATTCATGTGTTTCATCCTGAAGGGAGGTGAACTCATATCCGTATTTATCCCTGAATCTCTGTTTATCGGTGGGGAGATCATCTGCAATGACCATGGTACCCGGATCCCGCCTGCGCATGTAGGCCTCCGTGTAGTTGGCGGAGATGCCGTTCTTTACCCTGTGAACAATGGCCTCGGTATATGGACCTTTGCCGGGTATATCATAGGTTACCTCATATTTAATGTTCTCCTTATTGCCTGTGGCCAAATCAACCAGCTCAAGAGTGGTGTTAAATACGGAAAGCTTTTTGCACCCCTTAAGCACCGATTTCAGGTTCTCCGGAAGAAGGATGCCTTTTTGTTCCAGTTTGATCAGCAGATCTGTCATTCGTTTCTTAATTTGATGCAAAAGTAGCGAATTCAATTTCTTTATTACGATAGCCCGATGCAACTTTTAACTGTTATATTTGTGTCCATCTACTCTATTCTTTAACTGAAGGAGCCCCTGTTTATGATGACCGCCAAACTCTTCCTGTTTATTCTTCTGATCTCCCTTGTCTCTTTCACATCACCGGCCCAGGTACCCGATGGAGGGACCATGCTCAATACGGAAACCGGAACCACCTATACGAAAATTGGAAATTGTACAGCGACTACGGTAGCTGTTACTGATCAGGAGTTTACAAAGGCAATAAAGGTTGTGGTTGGCACTGATGTGGCCAATACCTGGGATGCCCAACTGTCATTCCCGACAGTGGGAGGATTGGCCAAGGATGATGTGGTTCTTGTTGCTTTTTATGCCCGAACGACCTCTTCAGCAGAAGAGACTGGTGAGGGGACCCTGAATGTGATCATAGAAAAAAAAGTTAGTTATGAAAAACAACTCGCAGCCAATGTACTTATCGGGGCGGAATGGAAAGAGTACTATGCCCGTGCGAAGATGACTTCCACCTGGACTCAGTCGGAGCTCAGTCTCCTTTTTCACATGGGATTTCCCTCACAAACTGTGGAGGTAGCGGATGTCCGTTTCCTAAATTACCAGACTAGTCTGGATTTGGAGGATTTACCCGAAACCAAAATTAGCTATGTGGGTCAGGATCCCGATGCTGCATGGCGTGCCCCCGCTGCAGAGCGGATTGCACAAATTCGCAAAGGTGAGGCTAGCATCATAGTTTATGATGAAGCGGGATTGGCACTGGAGGGAGCCCAGATCCACATCGAGATGGAGAAGCACCTCTTTGGATTTGGAACGGCCATCGTGGCCAGTGAATTGATCAGCAATGCCACCTATCGCAATATGATCTTTCATAATTTTAATGAGGTGGTTTTTGAGAATGACCTTAAATGGCCCACGTTTATCAATACCGCTAATCACCCTGCCATCAGTCTTGCGTTGGACTCGCTGGATGCGCATGGGATCCCTGCCAGGGGTCATAACGTGATCTGGCCCTCATTCAGGTTCACTCCTGGTATTGTGGAAGATTTGAAGGATGATCCTGAAGCCCTGCGCTCCACCATCGATCAACATATCGATGAGGTAGTTACCTTTACCAGCGGAAGGCTGAATGACTGGGATGTGATCAATGAGCCCTATTCGGAACACGATATCCAGGATATCCTGGGAGATAAGGTGATGGCCGATTGGTTCAAAAGGGTTCGCAGAGCGGACAGGAGTGTGAAGCTCTATCTGAACGAATACACCATTCTCAGTGGGTCTGGTATAAATAAGGTGAAGCAGGACTACTACTACAACATCCTGCAGGACATTGAAGCATGGGGAGGTGAGATAAACGGGATCGGAATGCAGGGCCATTTTGGAACCGACCTTACCTCTATTCCCAGGGTTTATGATATTTTGGAACGCTTTGCAGAACTGGACAAGGAAATTAAAATCACCGAGTTCGATATCAATACAACTCAGCGGGATGTGCAGGCCGATTATACCAGCGATTTTATGACCATCCTGTTCAGTCACTCTTCTGTTAAATCGATTTTGGTTTGGGGCTTCTGGGCCTCCAGGCACTGGAATCCTGAAGCAGCATTTTATGAGACTGACTGGACCATCAGGCCCCACGGTGAAGTCTGGAACGATTTGATTAAAAACCAATGGTGGACCCCGGCCGTTGATCTTGTTTCTGATGCAGGAGGAGAAGTATCCTTTGAGGGATACCTGGGATCCTACTCCTACACAGTGACCAACGGTGATGTTGTACGAACCGGGACATTCACTCTTGACAATTCTTTCCAGAGCGGACTTGAAAACTCAATCCTCATTTCTCTGGATGAATCTCTGCCCGAATTTGTGGAGATCAGCCCTTCCCGTCCAGGCTTTTTATGTTCCGGCGAACTTGTCACGCTACAGGCACCCGAAGGTGAAGGACTAAGTTATCTTTGGGAATACGAGGGTTCAGCGCTGGACCAGCAGGAGAGCTCCATTGTTGTTGGGGATTCTGGTAATTATACTGTTTCAGTAGCTAAAAACGGAATTTCCCTTACTTCGGCACCCTATTACCTGGAGGTCAGGGAGACTCCCTCAAAGGAGATGCTGGTGGAGGGTCAACTGGAATTTTGCTCGGATGAAACTGCCACTTTCAGTGTCAATGACGGAGATGGACTGGAGTTCGAATGGTTCAGGGACGATATGCGGATCCAATGGGGCGATACGCTTCTAACAGCAAACCAAACCGGTAGCTATGATGTGGAAATTACTAGTGGGGGCTGTTCCGGGAAGTCCGATCCTGTTGATCTGATGGTTCACTCCTCACCCGAAGCTCAGGTTGAGGTGATGGGAGAGACCTTCCTCTGCATTGGAGAGGGTGTTACCCTGCAAACCACCCTTATTCCTGGTACACTTCGAAACTGGTACCGGGGCGATGAGCTCCTGGAGGAGACCGGAATTTCCCTGTCGGTGAACCAGCCTGGAAGCTACACGCTGGTAACCATAAACGAAAATTGTTCAAGCACCACCCAACCCATAGAAATAGAGTTACTTTCTGCGTCAGATCCCAGGTGCACGGTGGGTATTGAGGAGGAGCAGGGTTTTGCACGGGTATTCCCAAATCCTTTTCACGGTAACCTTCATGTGGAACTGCCTGGCGCCTCTGCGGTGAGGCGTTCTATTGAGGTTTATGATGCCGTGGGCAACCTGGTGGCTACCAGGCAGGCAGAAGCCGGGACAACACTGATGACGCTCTCCATCGATTCACCAGGAATATATATGTTGCGCATCACCATGGGGGAAAAGATTGTTTTTCAAAAGGTTATCAATCAATGACCTGATAAAATGAAATTCATGACAAACATAAATGTCCTTCTTACCTATTTAAATTGTAAAACAATATTTTTCAATTTTCATTATCTTCCTTTTAAAGTAGCTGCCAGGCTGCCCATATTCCTTAGCCGGAACACTAAATTAAAAAGAATGAAGGGGTCTGTAAGGATTTCGGGACCCATAAAGCCGGGTATGATCCGGATCGGTACAAATGAAATAGGAATCTATGATAAGCGATTTAACCGGCCGGTTTGGGAAAACTTAGGGGTTGTTGATTTCCGGGGAACTGCACTCATAAAATACGGGGCAAGAATAATCATTGGTGAAGGAGCTAAACTGGTATTGGGTAATCATTTCAGAATATCATCCGGTAGTAGTATTATATGTTTTAAATCTATTGAGTTTGGTCACAATTGCGCGATCTCATGGGATTCGCAGATCATTGATACTGATTTTCACAAAGTTTATGATGAAAATAGCAGTTACATTAATCCGGACAGGGAAATCCGTATTGGAAACGACTGTTGGATTGGTAATCATAGCATTATTCAAAAAGGAACCACCCTGGGGAATATGGTTGTGGTCGCTTCAAATAGCATGTTAAACTCAGGCATTCCGGATAACAACGTAATTCTGGGAGGAAGTCCGGCTAAAATTATCAAAACTTCAGTTACCTGGACCCATTAAAATCAGGAAATTATGGCAATAAAGAAACTTCGGAAAATACTGAATCGCTTTCAGAATTTGTCGGGTAAGGCACATAAACCTTATGTAACAATACTGTTTGAAATATTTTACTGGAAAATTGTTCTCGGGGAGGGCATTATTTACTATTTCGATTATGAAATCTTTCTCAGGGGTAAAAGGCTCGGAACATATGTTGTAGACTCTCAATTTGCAAGGTTGGAGAAGCGGTTGAATAGCCCTGAATACTATCCCATCGTTGAAGATAAATATTTCTTTTACAAGATATCGGAAGGAACTGGTTACAGGTTTCCGAAAAATCTTTTTTTAGTCGATCCTTCCGGATTTTATAGTTTTGAGAACAGGAAATATATTACTGAAGAGGAGTTTTTACAACGGGATCTGGATGGATTTTTAAAATTAAATAATGGCTATGGAGGCAAGATGATCTACCAGATTGATATCCACAATAAGCATCTAAGATTAAATCAAAAGAATACATCTCTCCCGGAATTACTAACACTCATCGGTCACCACAAATTCCTGATCCAGGAACGAATCATACAACACGATAAAATGCAAGCTCTGAACCCTTCCTGTATCAATACCATGAGGATGCTTACGATCAGGACCGGGCAGACCATTCACTTATTTCAGGATTATTTGAGGATCGGAATCAACAATAATTATGTGGATAACGGCCTTAGTGGTAATATTTTTATCGGAATCCAAAGAGATGAAGGAAAATTAATGAAATACGCCTATTCAGGAAGAATAGATGCTCCTCAATACAGGTTGGAAAGGCATCCTCAGACCAATACCACTTTTCAGGACTTCTCTATTCCTTTTTATAAAGAGTCCGTGGAGACAGTAAAATCGATGCATCAGCTGTTTCAGCAGTTTTTCATGATCGGATGGGATGTGGGAATTACACCGGATGGACCAATCGTGATCGAGGGTAACAACATTACCACCCTTTTTCCATTTCAGGTAATATACGGCGGAATGAAGTCTTCGTTCTACGATCTGGCAGAATCCTATCAGAAAAACCTCTTGGAAATTGAGAGGGAGAAAGGAGGCTAATAATTCTCCGCTTTCATTCTCATGTACTTCTGAGGATGCTGGCAGGCAGGGCAGTTTTCAAGTGCCTTTTCCGATTCGTAGGTGTATCCGCAAACCATACACTCCCACCACACTTTACCATCTTTCATGAAGACCCGGTCCTCCGAGATGTTCTGAAGCAGCTTCAGGTAGCGCTTTTCGTGTTCGGCTTCCACTTTGGAAATCATTTTAAAGGCGACGGCCACCTGTGGAAATCCCTCCTCCCTGGCAATCTCTGCGAAAGCAGGATAGAGGTCGGTCCACTCTTCGTTTTCTCCCTCAGCTGCGGCCTTCAGGTTTTCGGCAGTGGTACCTATCCTGCCGGCAGGGTAGGTTGCAGTAATCTCCACGGGTCCTCCCTCCAGGAATTTAAAATAGCGCTTGGCATGCGCCTGCTCCTCCCTGGCTGTCTGCAAGAAAATCTCCGCAATCTGTTCGAAACCATCTTTTTTTGCCTGTTTGGCAAAGAATTCATAGCGGTTCTTAGCCTGGGATTCGCCGGCAAAAGCTTTTAAAAGGTTCTGTTCGGTCCGTGTTCCTTTCAGTGATTTTTCCATATGGTTAACTTTTAAAGTTTAAAAAAGTCCTCTTTTTCGGATCCGCATACGGGGCAGACCCAATCATCGGGCAGATCATCAAATTTCTTCCCTTCCTTCTTCTCATCATAAATGTATCCGCAGGCAGCACATTCATACCTGGAATATTCTCCCCCGGCAGATTTTTTCTCAAGTTTGGATTTGTCCACGTAGGTGGGCGCATTTTTTGGGGCAGCTCCCTTTTTCACACGCCTGTAATGCAGGTAGGTGAGGGCCTCCTTGTCAGGATCAAGCACATCGGCCTGTAACAGTTCCCCGATGAATATCAGGTGACTGCCCACATCGTAGGTCTCCACCACACGGCACTCAAGGTATGCAATGGCATCATTGAGAACAATGGGTACACCCGTCTCCCCATATTTCAGGTCCATTCCCTTCATCTTGTTCAGATTTTTTCCGCTTTTAAAACCGAAGGTTCCAATGGTAGTAGCTGAGGCATCGGATTGCAGGATAGAGACGGAGAAGGAACCTGTTGACTTTATAACCCCGGCAGTGTGATTCTCCTTATTGCAGCAGGCCGCAAATTTTGGGGGTTCCGAAGTGACCTGGAAAAAGGTGTTGGATACAAATCCGTTTCCGTATTCTCTTGTCCCCGAACTCACGATATAGAGTCCGTATGAAATGCTGAACAGTGCTTCGTAATTGATCATGATTGAAGTTCTATTTTTCAGGGTTCATAGTAGAAACATTCTCTGAAAAGACTTAGGCTTTCGGGGATGGCCTCCAGGGGATTACCATTTCCCTCGAACTCGAGCGAGATGTATCCCTTGTAGTTGTGCTTTCGCATGATCTCTCCGATGCGGGGATAATCCAGGTCAAGGGTGTACCATTTTCCGCCCCCCTGGTATGTCTTTGCCTGAACCAGGATTGCATCCGGTGCCAGTTGTTCCAGCTGGTCGTAAGGGTTCTCAAGAAAATTTCCTGTATCCAGGGTGATCCTGAGCCAGGGAGAATTGATTTCATCCACGATGCGTCTTACCCCTGCAGCAGTCCGGCCCAGTCCCCAGTGGTTCTCAAGCCCCAGCACCACGCCGCACTCCTGTGCTTTGGGCAGGCACTGCTGAATTGAATCAATCACCCATTTGAAGCCATCCTCATCAGTGTAACCCTCAAGTGTTGGTTCTATTCCCCGGTTCTCCATCAGTTGATCGAACGATTCACTGGTACCCCATCGCCCGGTATTCAGTCGCATGGTGGGGATTCCGAGCTGATAGGCCAGTTCGATCTGCGAAATGGTCAAGGCGATGTTTTCATCCCTGAATGCCTTATCGGGATTAAGATATCCCTGGTGTGTCGAGAAACCCATCAGGTCGAGACCACTTTGGAATGCCTTCTTTTTTAAACTCTGGAGATAGCTTTTATCCTGGGAGGTCATCTGAACCAGTAATAGCTCAATACCGTCGAATCCCATGGCGGCAGCATGGTCAATACAGGTCTCAATGGGCATCGATTCAGGTGGGCCATTAAATTGCCAGAAGGAATAGGTGGAGACCCCGATGGGGTTGTGGCGAATTTTCTTTATGGACTCTGGTGCAGTGGAAGGAGTTCCACGACCTGTGCATCCAAGCAGGGCCGCCCCTGCTGCAGAGGCAACTCCGGCCTGGAGAAATTTTCTTCTTTTCATCATGGTTTGGTCCTGATTTAGTTTGTATTGATCAATGCTTCAATTTCGGAAATATGCAGTTTGAAGTGCCGCGGGAAATCTTTGATCATATCCTGAAGGGATACCTGCACTCCCAATGCCGAGACCCATACAGAATCCAGTTTTCCCTGATCAACATGGGTAATCACATGGGCGATGTGCCTGTGGGTGGCAGTCCACAGCGCGACCAGAACATCCCAATCCTCTTCCTGGTAATTCTGGATTGCAATCCACCGGTCATTGTTGCCCAGGTTGGCATAATCGGGGAAGGAGACGGGACTCTCCTGGTATTGGAGATGAACGATTCTGTGGGTGTTGTTGGAAGCAGAATCAACCATGTGACCCACAATCTGCCTGATGGAACGGTTCTGGATATTTCTTCTGAGGGAGACAATATCAGGGGAAAGTCCCCTTAGGATCGGTTCCCACCTTTGGATGAGCCCCGATAATTCGCCGGTGATGAGTTTTGGTATGATTTGAAAGGGCTACTGGTATTCGATAAAATTGAATTTTATTCCCAGTCGTCCTTCCATGATCTCTCCCAGTTCAAGGAGTTCAGGATCATCAAATTCAAAATAGAAGTTAACAGTTACCTCTTTATTCTTCTCCTGAAGCGGCTTGAACATGCGCATGAGGTCAAAAACACTTTGGACCGAAGCTGTATCCACATATTCCAGTTTTAGTTCAATGGTGGTCCGGTCAAGGGGTTCCTGAACATAGGCTTCCACCCAATCGACGATGGGTTTGAAGAACTTCCGGGGATCTGAAAGTATGGAATTACCCGAAAGCTTAAAATAGCCCGGTGAACACTCTACTTCTAATGATTTTTTTGTGGGTTCAATTGCGATATTATCCATTCTAAAACTGTTTCAGGTATTCAATTGTAATGCAGATATAATATTACTCCTTTTCCAGTTCAATTCCAAACACAGAAATGATTTCATGAGCCTTGTTGAGGTTCAGTTCGGTAAGCAGGTCATTGTCGTTCTGAAGGTTCAGATTTTTCAGCTTATTCATCACACTTCTCCATGCCGAAGGATCTTCGTTCAGAATTACGGTAATGAACTTGGCCAGGTTTGGCAGGGTGCTTTCAGGGATCCGCTTTTTGATCAGGTCTATGATGCCCAACTCATACAACAGGATCAGTTTAAGGTTGAATTCTTCAAGCTTTCCCGGGATATCCTTGTCATCATCCACCGGGATTTCAAGTGCAACCTGGCTCCTGAGATACTCCATCAGTTTTACGTTGTAGGTCAGGTCAACCATATCGTTATAGATGGAGTAATCTTTGAAGAATACAGAAGCACTTACCCTTTTATTGAAGTAGTTGTAAATATCTTCAAGCTTGAAATAATTGACAAAAAGGTATTTCCAGTTTTCAGAGCGTTTATCCTCCAGAAGGCTCCGATGGTTTTCAATATACATCGATGCGGTGGTGTAGCAGGTAGCCAGGAATTTGCTCTTGATATCTGAATTATCCTCGTTGTCAAACAAAAACCTTTCAATTTTGCTGATCTCGTTCACAGCTTTCCCCCTCGATGATCCATCCACCAGGAAATCGAATTCCCTGATCATTTTGTTGATCTTCTCAATATTGGGAAGGAACATTTTGGCATTGGTGAATGGGTCTTTGCGTTCGATAACGATATTTTGCTTCAGGCATAACTCCTCAAGTTCGGCCCTGGATAGCTTGTGTGAAATTTCTCCCATGGATTTTTTTCCGAAGTGTTAATAGCTGATGTAATGGAATTCCACCCCAAGTCGCTGCTCAATCAACTCTCCAAGCTCTTTCATCTCAGGATCATCTACTTCAATGTACCAGTTAATCATAAAAACAAGTCCTTTTTTCCTGACGCTGTTTAGCTGCCGGAGGATCTGGTAAAGGGACTGGGTGGAAGATGTGTCGATGTATTCAAGCTTTATATTGACTACTGTTTCCTCAGCAGGACTTCTGAGGTATTTGGTTACCCACAGGGTGATAGGTTCAAAAAAAACTTTCGGATCGGTCAGGATGGACCTTCCCGTAAAGTTAAAAATACCGTAAGTGATATCAACAGCCATCGATTTGTCTGTTGGTCTGATGATCAGGTCATCCATAGAAATGTGTTTCGTTTAGACAGGTTTTCCATATGAGCGAAGTTAGTAAAGTTTGTTCATGGGCAGGGTTAAAAAGTAATTAAATATTGACGAAGTTGTAATTTTTGATGGTGAACTACTATTATGAGGAGAGCTGTGATAAAGTTCTGAAAACGCCTCTGTTTCCGGGTTTCGCGAGATTTATCCACTTAAATATCTCATTGGGGGTTGTAATCTTATTCTTGATCAAATTGTGAAAACGTTAACATTTTTTTTGCGTATCAATCCGTAGAAAATGTTCAAATTTGTAAACCAGTCCAATTGAAAGTTGAATGACACATATTTATAATAAAGTAAGAGATTACCACCTCAACAATAAAGGAAGGGCAAAAGGTTTTATCGACCTGGTTGAGCTTATTCTTGTCAGTTTAACCTACCCTTTTACCATCTGGGTCACCAGGACACTGTTTATTCCGGAGCTGGATGTTAAAATTTTTGAGGGAATTCTCTTCTTCGCCTTTATACTGATATCATGGTTTGTCCTCTCCCGGATTTCCGCCATGGCCAAAATACCCAGGACCCAGCGATATATGACCATTGCCTTCCAGTTCGTAAGGACAGCCTTCATTATTTTTATCGGTTTGCTGACGGTGAAATTACTTTTCAGACTCACCTCTTTACCCGTACTCTTCATCATTGTGTTTGTGACAACGATGTTTACGGTTACGGTACTATTCAGGCTGCTTGCTTATGCGGCACTTCGCACCTATCGTTATTATGGAAGAAGTTCTCACCAGGTTATGATCATCGCAGATGCATTTTCTGATGGTGTAATTGAAAACCTTCTGAAGCAGAAAGAGTGGGGATTTAAGATAACTTCCATCATGACCGATTCCAAGTTGATCAGGGCCAAATATGGTTCTGAAATAGAGATTATCCCTAACGGTCAGGATGTGAAATGGGTGATCGATCACCAGGTAATTGATGAACTGATGTATTGCAGGAGGGATGTGGATATTGACCTGATTAAAAAGTTAGGCGACATTTGTAACGAAGTGGGTGTGATTTTCAGGTTGCAATCTTCGGTTTCACCACTTGATCCCACAGAATTTCAGCTGAAAACACTCAATAAGACAGGAGACCTCTCCATCGTGGATGCTCCATCCAACAGTCTTTCCCTGATTCTGAAAACCATGGGAGATATCTATTTTTCAATCATCGCGATCGTTTTACTATTACCTGTTTTCCTTTCACTTGGCCTGATTATCAAAATCGGCTCTAAAGGTCCGGTATTCTTTAAGCAGGAGAGGATCGGTTTACGGGGCCGGAAATTCAAATTGTTTAAATTCAGGACCATGGTGGTTGACGCCGAGGCTCAGCTGAAAAATCTGCAGGACATGAATGAAGCGGACGGACCGGTTTTCAAGATTAAGGATGATCCAAGGATTACCAGGGTGGGAAAATTCCTTCGTAAAACGGGTCTTGATGAGTTGCCCCAGCTGTTTAATGTGGTCAGAGGTGATATGTCACTGATTGGTCCCCGTCCACCCCTGGAGGATGAGGTGAAACAATACGAGCGGTGGCAGTTGCGTAGGCTATCTGTTAAACCCGGGATTACATGCTCCTGGCAGATTGTCCCCGACAGGCATGATGTTTCATTTGAACAATGGATGGAGCTGGACCTGCACTATATAGATAACTGGAACCTCTCCAAAGATTTTGGCCTGTTTTTTAAAACTTTGAAAGCCTTTTTTGTTGCAGGTGGACATTGATTTAAATTTTTCCAAACCTTTTCTTGTTCCCCACGTAAATTAGCTGACAGCTTTTCAAGTATTGTATTTATCTTTAGGACTCATTTTAATGGGTAAAATATGTCTGGTATAAAAAGCATACTCCTTGTAGCTCTTATTGCATTTGTGCTTGCATCCTGTGTCCCCAACAGAAAAGTGATCATTGTCCAGGATAGCAAAGAGATGGTAAAAGAACAGATTGATAACATGTATTTTATTGATGAGCCCCTCGATGATATCATCAGGCAGGGAGATGAACTGTACATTAAAGTAACCAGTGCAGATGAAACGCAGACCAATTTTAACCAGGAGAGGGAATCATTGTCAAGGGATCCGTCACTGACCAGTTTTACAGTGGATGACCAGGGTAATATTAAGCTGCCTTATATAGACAGGATTAAACTTACCGGATTGACACTTTTAGAAGCCTCAGATCTTATTGAGAAAGAATTGGCCCAATACCTGCTTTATCCCTCGGTATTTGTCCGGTTTGTAAATAATAAAGTAACCATACTTGGAGAAGTGAATAATCCCGGGGTGTATGTGTTTAACTACAAGAGCGTTAACATACTCCAGGCTATAGGATATGCGAATGACATTGCTACTTTTGGGAACAGGCAAAAAGTTCATATAATCAGGGAAGAAGGTGGCTACAGATCCAAACACGAGGTAGATCTTTTAAGCGATCAGTTGCTTTCTTCCGAATATTACATGATTCAATCCAACGACATCATTTATGTGGAACCCCTAAGATCCAAGAAATGGGATATGGACACATTCCCTTACGATTTATTGCTTTCCATTGCCTCCCTTACCATTGTGGTCCTTACATTTATGATAACCTACGCGAACTAGTTTTAATTACCCGAAGATGAATAAACCAAATGATACTATAATATATCATATCGCTGAATTTGTCCGTGATCTTATCAAGTACTGGTATATAGTGGTTATTTCGCTTGCCTTCACCTTGGGGAGCGGGCTGTTCTACATCAAGTTTGCAGCAAAAACCTACAAAGTGAGTTCCTCTGTCATATTGAATATTGAAAAATCCGGGGCTTTCGGGTCAAAATCAGAGGACATGATGAGGGTCAATGAGCTAATAGAACGCGATAAAAACCTGCAGAATGAGATCTTCTTTCTGCAATCGTCCCCACTCATCAGATCGGTGGTTGAAGAGATGGATTTACAGGTTTCATATTTTCTGCAGGAGGATAATATTCCCAAGGAGTTGGAATTCAGTATGAAAGATCTCTATCAGAAAGCTCCCTTTATTGTCATTCCAAATCAGGAGCATCTTCAGCCGGTTGATATCTATTTTTATGTGAAAATTTTAGATGAGGAGAGTTGTGTGGTTGCAGTCAGTAGTAGTGATGCAATGATAGTAGACTTCGAGGACGAAAGTATCGTTGTTCCTTCAACCGCGTTTCACCTTACCGGAACCTATAAATTCGGAGAAGAGATAAACAATCCGTTTACGTCATTTCGGATCCTTCTAATTTCAAATTATAAAGCAGAGGATTACCAGGGGAAGGACCTGTTTTTTAAGTTTAATACCAGCGACATGCTGACTTCCACCTTTAAAAGTTCACTGACCGTGGAAGCCTCTGACATTGATGCCACCATGGTGGAGATGACCCTGAAGGTTGATAATTTAAAAAAAGGTACCGATTTTCTGAATGGTTTGATAAACAACTATGTAACGAAAAATCTGGAAGAAAAGAATTTTCTGGCCATTAAAACCATCGAACACCTCGACTTCCAACTCTCCGATATTTCAGAGTCATTGGGGACCTCGGAACAGGAGTTGCAAAACATCCGTCGCAATTCAAGTGTGATGGATGTGGATGAAAAGGCCGGGAATATATACAATCAATTGCAGGTTGCAGAGACCCTGAGGGATGAAATTGACCGCAGGCGTGGTTATCTCGTTCAAATGGAGGAGTATTTCGATTCAAACCGGGATTCCTCCGGATTTCTCGCTCCATCTTCGATGGGTCTGGATGATCCTTTATTGAACGGTCTTATCCAGGAGCTTGCAACTTTAAGTGCAGAACGACAGCAGATTATTAATAACAACCAGCTAAGAAGCCCCCGTTTGCGAACCCTGGATATTACCATTAACAATCTGAAAAAAGTAATCATCGAGAATTTGCAGTACAGCATCAAAACAACCACAGCTGAGTTGAATGAGGTTAATGGCAAGATCAGGGATCTTAACCGGGAGTTTTCCAGTCTGCCCTATACCCAGAGACGGTTACTTGGGATTGAGAGGAAATTCAACCTGAGTGAGAATGTCTATATGTCCTTACTGGAGCAACGGATCCAGGCACAGATTATAAAAGCTTCCACCCAATCTGACCTTGAAATTATTGAGCCTCCTCAATATGCTTCCCTGCATGCACCGAAAACCATGATCATACTGATCGGTGCGCTATTCTTTGGAATATTGATACCCTCCCTGTTTGTCCTGGGTCGGAAGCTGTTTACCAGCAAGGTTCTGAACCTGGAAGAGCTGCGTAATTATACCAATCTGACGATGATCGGGAACATCCCTCAGAATAGCAAAAATGCCATCAATGTGATTGTGGAGCAACCCAATTCAATTGCTGCCGAGGCATTTCATTCACTCAGAAGCAATATCATCTATTACCTGATGGGAAAGAAGAACCAGGTCATCCTGGTTACTTCCACCATGGAGGGGGAGGGAAAATCCTATTCAGCACTTAATATTGCAACCAGCTTAGCTACCACCAATAATAAAACGCTGTTGCTTGAATTTGATTTAAGAAGACCGAGTGATTTGTATTCCCAGCTGGGTATCCGGGGATTGGTAGGCATCAGTTCCTACCTGATCAATAAAGCAGATCTGGAGGAAATTACCATCTCCTCAGATATTGAGAACCTGGATATTATTCTGGCCGGACAGATACCTCCGAATCCAATCGAACTGATCTCCAGCGTGAGAAACGAACTTCTGTTCCAGGAACTCAGGAAAAGGTATGACTATATTGTGGTCGATACCCCTCCTTACGGGGTGCTCACCGATTCATTTGTGTTGATGAAACATGCCGACCTGAAGATCTATGTATCAAGGCTCAGGCATGTGAAGAAGCGAATGCTGTTGTCCAGTCTTGAGGATATCGAATCCAAGGGAATTAAAAATGTACAGATCCTGATCAATGGAGATAACCCAAAGCAGGGATCGTATGGAAAGTATTATACCGCTCCGGCCAGGGATGGATTTTTCAGGAGCAGAAAAAAGCGAGATAGAAAATTATGAAAGCAGTACTCTTAGCCGGAGGATTCGGGACCAGGATCAGTGAAGAGAGCGGGATCAGACCCAAACCCATGGTAGAAATCGGGGGGAGGCCGATTTTGTGGCACATTATGAAAACCTATTCGCACTATGGAATCAATGAATTTATCGTCTGCCTGGGTTACAAGGGGTATATGATAAAGGAGTATTTTGCCAACTATTTCCTCTACGTATCGGATGTAACCTTTGATCTTAAATACAACTCCATGTCGATTCACAATGATCAGGCCGAAAGATGGAAGGTTACTTTGATTGATACGGGGCTTCAGACCATGACCGGTGGACGGTTGAAAAGAGTAAAGGAATATATCGGGAACGAAACATTCTGCATGACTTATGGGGATGGGGTTACAGATGTAAATATTGAAGAACTGGTCAGGTTCCACAAAAATCAGGGCTCCATTGCCACATTAACTGCAGTACAGGAACCGGGCAGGTTTGGATCCTTTACACTGGGTGAGGACGATACCAGGATTTCCAATTTCAGGGAGAAGGTAAAGGACCATGATTCGGCCTGGATTAATGGCGGCTATTTTGTACTGGAACCCACGATTTTCGATTATATCGATGATGATTCCACTGTCTTCGAAAGAGGACCTATGGAACGACTTTCAAAGGATGGAAACCTGAGCGCATTCCAGCACCGGGGTTTCTGGATGCCCATGGATACGCTAAGGGATCGAAATGTACTGGAGGAGATGTGGAGTAGTGAAAATCCTCCCTGGAGGGTCTGGTGATTTGAACCCGCAATTTACAATTGAAAATATGACGGCTGATCTGTTTCAAGTCTATCGGGATAAAAAGGTCCTTGTAACGGGACATACAGGATTTAAAGGAGGATGGCTTAGCCAGTGGCTTCTTTCACTTGGTGCCGATGTTTATGGAATTGCCCTTCCACCCCTGGGTGAGATTTCTCTGTTTGATCAGCTCCATTTAGAAAAACAGCTTCACCATTCTATCTGTGATATCCGGGAATCCGAATCTCTTAAGAAGAAGCTGGGTGAAATCAGACCAGATGTTATTTTTCATCTTGCGGCTCAACCCCTGGTAAGGGAATCCTATAAGATCCCGCTGGAGACAGTGGAAACCAACGTGATGGGGACTCTCCATATACTGGAAGCTGTCCGAACCTTAAAACTTGCAACTACCATTGTCGTAATCACCTCCGACAAGAGTTATGAAAACAGGGAGTGGCTGTTTGGCTACCGGGAAAATGATCCCATGGGAGGGTACGATCCCTATTCTGCCAGCAAGGGTGCATGTGAAGTCCTGACTGCCTCCTGGAGGCGATCTTTTTTTAACCCGGCAGATTATGCCAAACATGGCGTTAAACTTGCTACGGCCAGGGCAGGAAATGTAATTGGCGGGGGGGACTGGGCTGCAGACCGTATTGTTCCTGACTGCATGCGTGCATTGTTAAACGAGAAACCCATTGATGTGCGAAATCCATGGGCCACAAGACCCTGGCAGCATGTTTTGGAACCCCTGGGGGGCTACCTGTTGCTGGGTGAAAAGCTTTTGAACAGTTCAGATACATCTGAGCTTGAAACTTATTGTGATGCATTTAATTTTGGCCCTTTGATCGGCTCCAACAAGACTGTAGAAAGCCTGGTAAGTGAATTGATCCATGAATGGGGAACCGGAACATGGACCTTTGAAAAGCAGCATGCCGTTCATGAAGCCTCCCTTCTTAACCTTACCATTGATAAAGCTTATCAATTACTCGGTTGGTACCCGGTGTGGGATTTTCGGAAAACCATTAAACGTACAGTTGAATGGTACAGGATTTACAAAGAGGATCCTGATCAGATTCCCAATCTCACCCTGCAACAGATTACAGATTATTCAGATACATTCATAAGTACAAAATAAACAGAGCAAGGATATGCAATTCACTAAATCACTCCAGCTACAGAAAAAATTTAACGATACCATCCCGGGAGGGAGTCACACCTATGCCAAGGGAGACGATCAATGGCCGGAATTTATGCCCCCTTACATTGAAAGAGGAAAGGGTTGCCATATCTGGGATATAGATGGCAATGAGTTTATTGAATATGGAATGGGATTAAGAACCGTTACCCTTGGACATGGTTTTGAACCCATCGTTCAGGCTGCCTGTAAGCAGATGAAATTGGGCACCAACTTTGTGCGTCCGGCAAAAATCGAACTGGATTGTGCGGAGGAGTTTCTCAGTGTGATCGAGGGTGCAGAGATGGTTAAGTTTTCAAAAGATGGATCGGATGCCACCAACGGAGCTGTTAAGCTGGCCAGGGCGTATACAGGCAGAGACATGGTGGCAGTCTGTGCCAACCATCCATTTTTTTCGGTAGATGACTGGTTCATCGGAATAACACCTATGTCGGCCGGGATTCCTGAGGTCGTAAAGCAGATGACGGTGAAGTTCTTCTACAATAATATAGAGAGTGTGGAGAAGATGTTTGCCGATTATCCTGGTAAAATATCCTGTGTGATCCTGGAGGCTGAGAAATATGACCCTCCTGTCGATCATTTTCTCCATAAGCTGAGGGATGTGGCTCATAAGAATGGTGCCCTGTTTATCCTGGATGAAATGATCACCGGTTTCAGGTGGCACCTGGGTGGCGCCCAAAAGATGTATGACATCGTTCCGGACCTCTCCACTTTTGGTAAGGCTTTGGGCAATGGATTTGCCATTTCTGCCTTGGCCGGGAAAAGAGAATTTATGGAGCTGGGCGGACTTCACCATAACAAGGAGCGAGTCTTTCTGATCTCAACCACCCATGGTGCAGAGAACCATGCATTGGCGGCGGCCATAGCGAATATTAAGTTTTTCAAGGAAAATAAGGTGATTGAACAACTGGATGAGCAGGGCAGGAAATTAACCGAAGGGGTTAACCAGGCCTCCAAGGAACTGGGTATTTATGATCATGTCCGGATCATTGGGCCAAATTGCTGCTCGGTTTATACCACCAGCGATCAGGATGGAAAGCCATCTCAACCCTTCAGAACCCTTTTTATCCAGGAATGTATGAAACGCGGACTCCTCATGCCTTCCAGCATAGTCTCCTATTCTCATTCCGATCAGGATATCCGGGAGACCATTGAAAAGATGGCTGAAGCAATGGTGGTTTATAAAAAAGCCCTGGATGAGGGCATTGACAAGTACCTGGTGGGAAGACCGGTGGCTCCTGTATTCAGAAAATATAATAATGAATGAATCCATTTGAGCTGATTCCCACTGGCATTGAAGGGTGTTTTGAAATCAGGCCAAGAATCTTTCAGGATCAGCGAGGCAGATTTGTAAAACTTTTTCACAGGGATTTCTTTGATGACTTGGGGCTTCAATCAGTATATGAAGAGGAATATTACTCCGTTTCGCCGGCAAGGGTGATCAGGGGACTTCATTTCCAGATCCCCCCAAAAGAACATGTTAAACTGGTTAGCTGTCTGAAAGGTTCAATCCTGGATGTGGTATATGATCTTCGTACTGAAAGTAAAACTTATGGCCAGGTGTTTTCGCTCGAATTAAGTTCAGAAAGGGGCAATATGTTATATGTGCCTGAAGGTTTGGCACATGGATTCTATGTGCTGAGTGAAAGCGCCATATTTTTATCCATGAATTCGAAAAAGTTTTCTCAGGAATGTGACAGGGGGATCCGGTGGAATTCCATTCCTTTTGACTGGCCTGATCGGGATCCCATCGTTTCTGAGAAAGACATGAATATGGTTCCGTTGAAAGAATTTGATAATCCATTTTAGGAGATGAAGAGGATTTATGAAACTTCTATCCAGGGCTGTTTTGAGATACATCCTTTGGACCTCCGGGATTACCGTGGGCGCTTTGTGAAACCTTTTCACCAGGAGGCCTTTAGAGAATTGGGTTTGGAACTTGATATAAAAGAGGAGTACTATTCAGTATCAAAGAAACATGTTTTGAGGGGATTGCACTTCCAGCTCCCTCCAAAAGCCACCATCAAAGTGGTGACCTGCTTAAGCGGAATCATTTATGACGCTGTGGTGGATCTGAGGGTGGATTCGCCCACCTATCTGAAGCACTTTGCAGTGGAATTATCCGAAGAGAAGGGAAATTTACTCTATATTCCCAAAGGATTAGCGCATGGTTTTTGTACCTTGAGCGACGAAGCAACTGTTTTATATATGTGTTCGGAAGTTTATTCCCAGGACCACGATACAGGATTAAAATGGAGTTCGGCAGGAATTTCATGGCCGGTCAAAAATCCCGTTGTCTCTGAAAAGGATGAAGGTTTGGATGAATTGAAACAGTTTAACTCTCCATTTAAATTATAAAGAAACTTTATAGAACATGATTATTGTAGACACTAAACTGAAGCAGAGACAAAAAGATGGAAATCCAATCAAAGCCGGATTCGTAGGAGCAGGTATGATGTCCAAAGCCATACTGAACCTGATTGAGAATAACATTCCCGGGATGCGTGTGGCTGCCATTTCCAATCGCACGATCTCAAAAGCAAAAGAGATCTATGAGTTTTCAGGAGTCACCGATATTAAGGTGGTTGATTCTGCCAGGAGTCTTGACCGTGTCATTGATAGCGGAGCTTATGCGATCACAGATGATTACTCCCTTCTTTGTGAAAGTAAATCGCTGGATGTTCTGGTCGACATAACCGGACATGTGGAATTCGGGGTAGAACTTTTGCTGACAGCCTTTAAACATGGCAAGGATATTATCACGTTTAATGCGGAGGTGGATTCAACGCTTGGACCGATTTTAAATGTTTATGCTGACAGGGCCGGGGTCATCTATAGTGGAAGTGATGGTGATCAGCCGGGTGTAACCATGAACCTGTACCGTTTTGTACAGGGACTGGGTCTGACACCCTTGCTCGCCGGAAATATAAAGGGATTGCAGGATCCTTACCGGAATCCCACTACCCAGCAGGAGTTTGCCAAATACTGGGGCATGGGACCCGAAAAGGCCACCAGTTTTGCAGATGGCACCAAGATGAATATGGAACAGGCATGTGTTGCGAACTGTACCGGGCTCAAGGTGGCCAAACGTGGCATGCTTGGTTATGAATTCAGTGGTCATGTGGATGAAATGACAGGCATGTATAATTATGAACAGCTGAAAGCACTGGGAGGGATTATTGATTACGCACTTGGGGCAAAACCCGGACCTGCAGTTTTTGTATATGGCGCCATTGAAGATCAGTTGTCGAGGCATCACCTGGACTATTATAAGCTCGGAAAAGGACCCTTATATAGCTTTTATACCCCTTATCATCTCTGCATATTCGAAGTGCCAACCTCCATTGCGAGGGTCGTCGATTTCAGGGACCATGTGCTGAAACCAAAGGGTGCTCCTGTGGTGGAGGTGATCTCCAAGGCCAAAACCGATCTGAAAGCCGGAGCGATGCTGGACGGACCGGGGTTCTATACCTTGTATGGAGAATGTGAAAACAATGATGTGGTTTTGAAGGAGAAGTTATTACCCATAGGGCTGACTGAAAGTGGAGTGAGATTGATTAGGGAAATTCCCAAGGATAAAGTGGTTACATTCGACGATGTGGAATTCGATGAAAACCGGATGATCTTCAAACTCTACAAAGAGCAGATAGAGCTTTCCGGAACCGACTAATAGTTCAGATGTTCCCTGAAAAAGGCATCCATTTTCTGATGAGCGATTACCGACTCCGGAAGGTCAAAGTTGATCTCCTGGAATACATGCCACATACCTTCATATAAATCAAGTTTCACCTCTATACCTGACTGATCCATAGCCTGGTAAAGTCGAATAAAACTACTTAAAAAGATCTCTTTTGTCCCGCCCTGAATCATTACGGGAGGGAATCCCTTGCGATAATCTGCATACACCGGAGAAACATAGGGTGTCTTGTGATCTTCCTTGTTTGCATAGGCCAGTGATGCCTGACTAAGGTAAAATTCGTAATTCAGGATGGGATCTGCATTCTTTAGGGTTTCATAGGTATCCCCCGACTGTGTAATATCTGCCCAGGGAGAAATGAGTACCACAGCCCCCGGCATCCCCATTCCCTGGTCGCGCATCTTCAGCACCGACCCGGCGGTAAGTGCACCACCAGCAGAATCACCATACATTCCAATATCACGTAAGTTGTAGCCGCTTTCAATCAAGGATCTGACCACTGAAATAATCTGGTTGAGTATCTCAGAGGATCTGGCCACAGGTGGATTGGTGTAGTCGATGGAGATCACCCGGATGGATAACCTCTCTGCCACCGGTACCGACCCCATCAAAGTACTCCTGGCACTGAACAGGACATATGCACCTCCATGGCTGTATATCAGTACTTTACCATTATCAATCCATCCCTTGGGTTTGATGTCAATGACCGGAACTCCGCCAATAACGGTATCATTCAGGTCCGGATTATAAAGACCAACAATGGAATCGTTGTAAGAGGACCATGCCTTTTCATTGTGTTCCCAATAATCCCTCCAGCGTTCAAAATCATCTGCTTCCGGCCAGTAATTGCGTTCTTTGAACTTAAACGAAGTAATGGCATCCCGGGCCTGGGGAGAGACTGTAGAAGGAGGGTAGTAGTCGCTTGAATATGAGTTTGTTTTCTTACTGTCGCAGGCCAGTAGTAATGAGAATACAATCAAAGATCCTAATGAAAAAGCCTTCATGTAACTTTTTTTGAAAGCAATATGCAACATTTTTTCTAAAAACAAGTATATATGAATTGAGTTCTGTAAGCAAAAATTTCCCAACCCTGAATCACGCTGACAGGAGGATGATAAAAGAAATATTTGTCTTTAAAAAGAGGTCATTGAACAGGATTTTATGATTTTTTGTCAAAAAGAATTATATAAAATTGAGGCAACCACGTAAGAGAAGCAAGTGAATGGTGAATCTATCAATTATTCATTGTAGTTGATCAAATGCCAAACCATGCACAAACATTAAATAACTAATTTTGAGACGAAGGAAATTAATCAAAACAGCAAATCAATAAAACCTTTAAACATGAGAAAAACATTTCTATTATCAACCATGGTGACGATGTTATTTGCGGGCATTGGAGCTTTAATGGCACAGACTTGTCCCAGTGATATGAAAGCCTATTGGAAGTTCGAGGAGGTCAATACCACCATCCTCAGCGATTTCATCAGTGTGCACGATGCAACCAGTTCTTCCATCCTGACAAATGTGGTGGATGGAAGGGTTGGGAATGCCAAATATTTTGACGGAGCAAAATCGGCCAGTGTAAGTAGTCATTCCGACTTTGCTTTTCCCCTGGGGGGAAGTTTTACCATTGAATTGTGGATTAAAGTGGCAGCTGCCACCGGAAGTACCCAGGTAATCGTGGGCAAACGTGATTCCAATTCAGCGGGAGCCTACTGGTTCGTTGGGCTCAATAGTACCGGGCGTGTTATATTTGAAGTTCAGGCCAGCGACGGAGTATATAAGGAGATTATCAGTAGTTCAAGCATTGCCAATAATCAGTGGAGGCATATTGTAGCCATCAGAGATGAGAATACCAATGGGAACTACCTCTATGTGGATGGATCCATGGCTGCTTCAGTTGTGTATAACTATACAGGAAGTTTTATTTCTAACGGAGCATTAACCATGGGTTGTCATAACAATGCTTCCGGTATCCCTGCCTACTTCTATACAGGAAGCCTGGATGAGGTGGCCATTTATAACCGGGCCCTTACTTCGGCTGAAATTTCAGCGCATAAATTGAATGGAGAAAACGGGATCGGTTATTGCGACGGATTGGCTCCTTCAATCATTTCTGCCCCGGAATTGAAGGCAACCGTTAATTCATCGTATTCCTACAGGGTTCGCGCCACGGGTCAGCAGACCAATATGAGGTATACACTTCTGCAGAAACCCACTGGAATGGTCATTGATGAAATTACCGGGCAGATCTCATGGATGCCTGCCAGCACCTCTGATGACGGGTATGTATCTATTCGGGCAAATAACAATGTACCTCCTGCAGATACACAAAGTTTCAGGATTTTTATTGCCGAGGCCCCTGATTGTCCTCCCGGACTTGGAGTATTATTAAAACTTGATGAGTCTTCAGGACCGGAATATGCCGATTTCTATGGAGCACATAATGCAACTGCTTTGGTCTCCCCATCCGCCACAGCAGGGATTGTAAATGGAGGACAGTTATTTAATTCAACCACAAAACTGGATATCCCTGATAACGCTGATGAGTTTGACTGGAATTATAATGCCAACTGGTCCGTTGAATTCTGGATGAAAACATCCAACGTAGCCACCCAGGTAATTGTCGGAAGGCACAGGGCAGCCGAAGATTTTCCAGACAAGGCTAAATTTTGGGTCGGAGTGAACTCAAGCGGAGAAGCTACCTTCTCCTTAACCGATAACAATGCCATCCCTAAAAATTTTGAGATTTCGGGAGGCCCCTATCTTTTTGATAACCAATGGCACCATGTGATTGCTGTCCGCAATGGATCAGGTCAACAGAACATTTTATATGTAGACGGAGCCGAAGCGGCAATTGTTTCCACCAATTATGCCAATTCGTTTAAGGCCGATCTGCCCACTCCAATCACGGTCGGTTACTGGAAACGTGCTACCAATGAGTATCATTACTCTGGTGAACTTGACGAGGTGGGAATATTTTATTCTGCACTAAGCAGCCAGGATGCATTTAATTTTTATAATATGGGTGAACCAGTCGGGCATTGTTCTCCCGGTAACTATGCTCCGGTATTTACCTCTGAACCGGTGACATCTGCTACTCAGGACCTTTTCTATTCCTACCAGATTAATATTGATGATGTGGATGTCGGGGATCCGCTTATCCTTACTGCTGTGGTCAAACCCGATTGGTTGACTTTCAGTACAGCACCCGGACAAAAATCAGGGTTGCTTACAGGCACTCCCCGTAACAGTGAGGTAGGAATTCCCGCAAACGTGACCCTCAGGGTGGAGGATGGAAAAGCCCAGGTGGACCAGGTGTTCGTGATCAATGTTCAGAATGTGAATGATCCGCCGGTGATCACCAGCACTCCATCCGAGATTGTGGCTGAGAAAGTCCCTTACTCCTACACGCTTACTGTAGAGGACATTGACCCCTCAGATGTGATCACAATGACTGCTGTTTCTGTCCCAACCTGGCTGACCTTCGACTGGACAGCAGGTACAAGGGTAGCCACGCTAACGGGAACACCAATGGATGCAAACACAGGGGATCATGCCATTGACATAATGATCAGTGATGGAACCGTTCAGATCCATGAAGCATACACCCTTCAGGTGACAGCCATCAATGATCCTCCGGTGATTACAGGTCAGAATACCATCACCATTGATGAGGATGAACCCATTACTTTGGCGGTTAGTCACTTTATGGTTACTGATCCGGATAACAGCATGGGGCAACTTACATTAACTGTACTTGCCGGAAACGATTACAGTATAAATGGTACCAGGGTAACCCCGGACGCCAATTTCTATGGGATTTTGACAGTGCCTGTAATCGTAAGAGACTCGGAAGCAGAAAGTAATGTGTTTAATGCTACGATTACAGTAAATTCTGTGAATGACCCGCCCGAAGTTGTTTCTGTACCGGTTTACGATGCTGTTGTAAATAAACTGTATGTATATTCGATCGAAGCCATTGATGCAGATGGGGATAATCTGGAGTACTCCGCCGTTAATATACCAACCTGGGCAACTTTTATTAAATCCAATGCCATTTTAAATGGAACACCCAGAGATAGTGATGCTGGCGAAACTCTGGTGATTCTAAGTGTGAGCGATGGAATTGTTTCCGTGGAGCAAAGTTTTATACTCCTGGTTGACTTCCCGGAGGGAATTGAGGATCAAATTGGACAAAGGTTCACCATTTATCCTTCTCCTGCCGCAGAAGTCCTGCATCTGGAGTTTGAAACACTGACAGAGGCTACCACAGCTCATATCTTCAGTAACAGTGGAACACTGGTAAAAACCGTGAATATTCCGGTGAGTGTTGATAAACACAGTATTGATATTTCAGATTTAGGCAACGGCTCCTATTATTGCGTGCTTCGTAACAGCAAGCTGAACCAGACTTTGAAATTCCTGGTTGCGGAATAGGAAAATTATATCAGAGTAAATGTAATTTAGGGACTCAATCATCCGATTGAGTCCCTAATTCATAGGTTAAATTCAATTTTCAGAAATCGATGAGGCTTGATAGATCAGAATATTGGCGATGGATGATCGTAGTGGTACTTATGTTAAGTATTCATATGGCAGGTTCAGGACAGGGAGCTCTTCGGATTATGGCCTTGGGCAATTCATTGACTGTTGGTGAAAACGGAGAACCAAATCCCTCCTTACAACTTCCGCCTGAGGGGCTGATTGGATATCGTTATGGCTTAAAGTACCTGTTACAGCAGGGTGGTTATAATGTGGACTTTGTAGGAAGTCAATCCAATGGGAGTGCTTATTTCTCTGATTGCCAGCATGCCGGAATCAGCGGCTCAAGAGATCAGTATGTAGAAAGGCTACTGATTGATGGATATGATTTGCGGCACGGGATTCAAATCCTGAATCCACCACAACCTTACCTGGATGTTTACAATCCGGATATCATCCTGCTGCATATTGGTACCAATGATGTCACACATGAGTCGGACCTCATCGCAAACCAGAGGGTGTCAGCAATCCTTAACCTGATTGATCAATATGAAATCAGGGCAGGTAAGGAGGTCATCGTTTTCCTGGCACTGATCATTAACCGCAGGTTACCTTGTATTGCTGGATCGGGTTGTCAGACCACCATTAACTGGAATGCTTTCCTGGAATCCATGGCCCAGGCAAGGATCAATAACGGAGATAAAATTGTGATTGTGGATATGGAGCATGATGCAGGGATTGTTTATACCAACGAAGATTTTTATGCCGGCGATCCTGAAGGAATCCACCTTAACAGCAATGGATATGGAAAAATGGCAGCCCTTTGGTATGATAAGATTACCAGCAATATTAATACATTACCCGTACTGTGTCCAATCCCGGACCAGGCCATTTCGGAGGGAGGATCATTTGCTGTGATCCCCCTGGACAATTATGTGTCTGATCTCGAGGATCCCGATTCGGACCTGACATGGATTGCCACTCATTTATCGACCAACAACCTTAATGTGGTGATTAACCAAAACAGGGAAGCCTCTGTCACCATTTTGAATCCCAACTGGACAGGTGTGGAGCCTATTGTCTTTACAGTTACCGACCAGGGTGTGAATGGGAAGTTTAAGCAATCCGCATCTGATACAGTCATATTCCGTATCAATCCAATGAATGATCCACCGGTAATTACCGGGCAAAAAGAGCTGGTGACCACAGAGGACATGAGCATTGAATTGTATCTTTCAGATTTTACAGTGTATGACCCCGATCCGGATCAGTCACCCGATGACCAGGTTCTAAACGTATTGCCAGGTCTGCATTATGCGAAATCGGGTAATATTGTGGTTCCGGAAAAAGATTTTGATTCAAATCTGCTGGTGAATGTTTCAGTAAGTGATGTGGTCGGTCCCGGACCCATCTACCAGGCCCTGGTGCGAATTAATCCCATGAATGATCCACCGGTCTATTCCGGACAGTCGGAGATCAGTTTCGATGAAAATGAAACCTATCTGATGAGTTTCAATGATATGGATGTTCATGATGCAGAACACAATAGCTCTGAGCTTCAGAT
The DNA here is from genome assembly GCA_046485075.1 of Bacteroidales bacterium. Taxonomy (GTDB): domain Bacteria; phylum Bacteroidota; class Bacteroidia; order Bacteroidales. The sequence continues at coordinate 59,896 of JAWOHR010000088.1, read as the reverse complement.
CGTGATGAAATCCGGCAGCAATTATACAATCGATGGAAATCTGATTACTCCCAAACCCAGTTATTTTGGGGACCTCTATATTGAAACCTATATTGAAGATCCACTGGGAGCGAAGAGTTCAGTATTTAATCTGCTGGTCACAGTAAACCCTGTAAATGATCCGCCTGTATTTACCACTGAGCCTATAGATACTGTGGTTGTTCATGAATCCTATTTTTACCCTTTCAATGCGGAGGATGGCGATGGTGAGGAAATTGATTATCTGGTGCTCGAAATGCCTGATTGGATGACCTTTTATCCCAATTCAAGACTTATTGCCGGGATTCCGGAGGCTCAAAATGCGGGATACAGCCATATCGTGATCAGGGCAACCGATGGATGGTTCTATGTGGATCAGGCATTTTGGTTGCATGTACTATTGGCCACTTCAGGCGTTGATGAGATTCCATTCGAAGATCAACCCTCTCTGTTTCCAAATCCTTCAAGGGGTCAATTTTCAATCCGGTATGAGCATCAAAAAGATCCAGGTACCTTCAGACTTTACGATCAGTTGGGCAGACTTGTGGCTAATGAATCTCTTATTCCTGAAAAGAATATAACTTTTCAGACCGATCAGCTGAAAGTAAATCCTGGGATCTACGTTTATACAATCTATAACGGACTGGAGCTATATTCAGGAAAACTCATCATTCAAAGCCAATAGAGATCAAACCCTTCTGAATATGCTCTTTAATTCCCTTCAGTTTATCTTCTTTTTTCCGATAGTGGTTGCAGCCTATTTTGCGATGAAGCCAAAATATCGCTGGATTCTTTTGTTGCTTGCCAGCTACTATTTTTATATGTGCTGGAACTACAAGTACATTATACTTATAATCTTCTCAACGGTCATCGATTATTTTGCCGGGATCCTCCTTTACAAAACTTCGAAGCAAAAACTCAGAATCCTGGTCCTGATGGCCAGCCTGACCACCAACCTGGGGTTGCTGTTCTTCTTTAAATACTTTAATTTCTTTGGGGAGTCCATTAATTTCCTGTTGCAAAAGGTGAATATTTTTTACAATATTCCTGCTTATCAGTTCCTGTTGCCGGTGGGTATCTCATTTTACACTTTCCAGACACTGAGTTATACCATTGATATTTATAAGGGCAAACAGAAACCAGAATACCATTTCGGCCGGTTTGCCCTTTTTGTTTCATTCTTTCCTCAGCTTGTTGCCGGACCTATCGAACGGTCAACAAACCTTCTGCCCCAGTTCCGGGAGGTCTTCACCTTCGAGTACGAACGGGTGAAAAATGGTCTCCTGCTTATGGGTTGGGGTTTTTTCAAGAAGGTAGTCATTGCCGACCGGCTGGCCGAGTATGTTAATCTGGTCTATAATAATCCCGGTGAATTTTCAGGATTAAATAACATCATTGCCACCTTCTTTTTCTCTTTTCAAATCTATTGTGACTTTTCCGGGTATTCGGACATTGCCATTGGAGCAGCACTGGTGATGGGATATAAACTGATGACGAATTTCAGAAGACCTTATTTTTCGCAAAACATACGAGAATTCTGGTCACGCTGGCACATCTCTCTTTCTACCTGGTTTCGTGATTATGTCTATATATCACTGGGGGGCAACAGGGTAGTAAAATGGCGCTGGTATTACAACCTCTTCATTACTTTCCTGGTGAGTGGATTGTGGCACGGCGCTGAGTGGACCTTTGTGATCTGGGGCGCGATCCATGGACTTTACCTTGTCATCGCTATAATCACTGACAAATTCAGGGAAAATGTAAATCATGCCATAGGCTTAACCAGCCTTCCCGGATTGTATAAATTGGTTCAGGTTTTAATCACCTTTGTCCTGGTCTATTTTTCCTGGATCTTTTTCAGGGCTAGTAATTTAAATGAAGCCATCCTGGTTTTGAAGAATCACTTTGTATTTGATCAGAATGCGGTTATCAACCTGTTCAGAATACCGGCTGACTTTTACATTGCTTTTGTCAGTATAGTGGTATTGCTGGTACTGGATTTCTCTGAAGAACGTTTTTCGCTGTCACTCCGGCTCAGAAAGTTACCCCTGGTTGCGAAGATCACTTTGTTGGTACTTTTTGTATCTGCGATTTTACTGTTTGGGGTATGGAATGAGGCGGACTTCCTTTACTTTCAGTTTTAGATGGATCCTATGAAAGAGAAGATTTTATACTGGTGTATGATGGTGGCGGGAGTGATCGGCCTGTTCCTGTATGCTTCGAACAGGTACCTTCCTATGATGAATCTGATTCTTGTGGAAAAAATGGACCTTGAGCTGCAGGAGTTTACCAAATTTGGGGATCTCTATTACAACAACTGTATTGCGGATTTCAAAGAAGACATGCCTGAGCAGATCCGAAGGTACAGGCTGTCAGAAAAGAATCCGGAGATCAATGATGCAGATTTATTGACTTATGGAGATAGTTTTTTTGATATCTCATTTCAGAAAACCCTTCCTGAAAGGTTGACTGACACCATGAACAACAGGGTTTTTTCATATATCACACAGGATCCGACCCAGTCAAATCCCTTTTGTCTGCTCAATAACCTGGATTATAAAGGCTCTTCAGATCCGAAGGTTATCATTGTTGAGTCTGCTGAAAGGAATATCCCCATCAAATACAGCGAGGTTTATGATGAAAATTGCGATAAACTCACTGTCGCGAATAGCAGTTTTGCATCAAAATTGCTTGATGAATATCTGTTCAAAGACAAAGATGAACAACTCTTTAACCTGGTATTAAAAAGGAGCTACCCAACCTACAGGATTTTTTCCTGGTTCACGACCCTTAAGTTCAGATGGTTTGGATCCATCTCATCCCTGACGCCCATTTATCGCACCCCTCCCGATCCATGGTTATTTTATAAAAATTCGGTAGATAATGGACCTGGTAGTTTCTATTATCAATTTACTTCCAGTGAGATAGAAACTTATGCTGATCATATAGCCATACTTTCAAAAAAATTAAAAGCCAATTACAACCTGGATTTGTATTTTATGGCTGTTCCAAATAAATATTCCTTGTACAGTGGCCTGGTCAACCAGGACCCATACAATGGGTTTATTCCTGCCCTTCAACAAGCACTTGCAGAACGTGGGGTTAAATATGTTGATTTATACACCGCTTTTAGTAACTCCTCCGAAATATTATATTATGGAACGGATACCCACTGGAACAAGCCTGGCGTCGATAAAGCCCTTGAACTGACACTCAGATCCATAGAGTGGTCCGACCATGATTAATTCATATGATTATGAAACCTTTAGTAGCTATTGGAGTCCCGGTTTACAATGGAGATAAACACCTGGCCGAGTGCCTGGAGAGTATCAGGAATCAAACCTATGAAAATTGGGAATGTGTGGTGGCTAATAACCAGAGCACGGACCATACTCTTTCCATTGCAGAAAGCTTTGTAAAAACAGATAGCCGGTTCAGGGTAGTTACCAATCCGGAATTTGTCGATATGAAAACAAATTTCAATAATGCACACAAATACTGCAATGAATCAAAATACTTTAAAGTGGTTTGTGCAGATGACTGGATCTTCCCTGAATACCTGGAAAAGATGGTGGATGTTTTGGAATCGAATCCCCGGGCGGGCGTTTGCTCCTCCTACCGCATCGATCATAAAATTGTAAACTGTGCCGGGTTGGACTATTATAAGGGACCTGTTTTTGACGGGAAGGAAGTATTGAAACAACAATTGCTTCGTCAAGTTGATGACCTCATGGGCTCCGAAACGACCCTGTTGATCAGAACTGAAACTTTGAAGAAACTATCAAGATATCCGGTCATTTATAGCCATGACGACTATCACTTTGATACCTCCCTGGCCTATGAGATCCTTAATATTTCCGACCTGGGATTTGTTTTCCAGGTACTCAGCTATACAAGAAGAAGTGAAGGAACTTTTACAAGCCAATATTCCGAAAGGTTTCATACCAATTTAAACTTGAGAGAAAAGGAGCTGTTTAAATATAAAGGCTTGTCTGCAGAGCTGGAAAAGGAATACAAAAAGGAACGGGAGAGGTATGGATATTTCCTGTTTAAAAGTCGTTTATTGAACGATAAGGAGTGTTTAGAGTGGCATGATAAACAGATTGATCAGTCCAGGAAGTTCACTCTTAGAGAACAATTGGTTTATGCTTTCAGGGTGAATGTGAGGAAGATAATTTGATTAGAATGGTGGGGAAATAATTATGAGTTTCAGGAAGACTTTCTTTAAGAATGTGATTATTCTTGGTGGTTACAGCTACTCAAATCAGATTATAAAATTTCTGGCGACCATAGTCTTATCCCGGTTACTGCTTCCGGAAGAATATGGTTTTATTGCATTGATCACTGTTTTTACCGGGTTTATCAGTCAGTTTTCTGATGCGGGATTGTCCTTTATAGTGATCAGAAGCGACTATAAGGAAAGGTTTTATCAGATGATGCATTATCTTTCATTTATCATTGGAATCCTGTTATTCCTTATCCTTCTGCTTCTTGCATACCCGATCACCTTGTTTTATAAAGATAGTGCCCTGCTGATGCCCACCATTGTGCTGGGAGCAAATTTTGTTTTGCAATCCCTGACGATTGTTCCCTATGGCATCTTGCAGAAAAAGCTTGATTTCAATGGATTAGGTCTGATTGACTTTCTTTCTTCCATCTTTGAGATCCTGATGATGATCCTGCTGGCATTTCTTGGCTTCTCTTACTGGTCCTTAGTAATCCCAACCGTACTGGGAACCATTGCCAGGATCTTTATGTATTATTCTAAAACCGGATTGAAATTTCAAATTTTGAAACGGAAATACCTGGTGGTTGGTTTCCGTAAAGCCAGAAGTATTATTGGGAATTTGACCGGATTTAACCTTGTGAACTACTGGTCAAGGAATATGGATAATCTGGTCATAGGCCGGGTATACGGAGCAGACAGTTTGGGAATCTACAACCGTGCATACAGGTTGCTGAGCATGGTGACCGGTATCATAACGAGTCTTTTCGGGAAAGTGCTTTATCCAAGCCTGAAGGACCTGTCCAATAAGGGGGGGGATGTTAAGAAAGAGTATTTTAACCTTCTTGGGGTGATCAGTCTTGCGAATTTCCCCATTGCGGTTGTTTTGATCTTTTTCTCTGAGCCATTGGTCAGGATCCTCTGGTCCGAGACCTGGATAAAGGTAGCCCAATTGCTGCCATACGTTGGAATCCTGATTCTGACTCAAACCCTGAATTCAACCAGTGGCAATATTTATATCCTGTATAATAAGGAAAACATGTTGTTTCGCGTTGGAATTCCCACCAGTCTTGCCGTTATCGGAGCTATTCTTTGGGGAGCTTTTTATTCCTATGTGCATGTGTTGTTATTCTATACCATCACGATCGTTTGCTTTGATATCCCGGTTAATCTTGTGTATGGCTTTAAAAAGTCATTTGGCTATTCCACCAAGGAGATTATTTATTTCTGGATGCCTAAATTGTTGTTGTCCGTGGTCTTGATCATCTCTGTCTGGTACAATTTTCTGATGATCAACCTCATCACATGTGGAGTCTACCTGGTTCACTTGATCATCAAACAAAGGCAGGATATTTCCAGTGTTCTTAAATTTGGTGCAGGTAAACTTCGAAATTCCAAAATCTTTAACCGTCAATAATCTATCCGGTATGAAATCCAAACCAGCCATTGTGGTTACCGCCTATAATCGTCCAAGATCTTTGTTAAGAATTCTTGGATCATTGTCTGGTATGAAGGCTGCTGAAGATGTACCTCTGATTATCAGCATTGATAACAAATCCCCTGACAATCATGATGTGCTGACCATTGCCAAGGATTATCACTGGCCCTATGGGCAGAAAGAGGTTATTTACAGAAAAGAGCATTTGGGATTGAGAAAGCATATTATTGCCTGCGGCGGACTCTCCCGGACCTATGGATCAGTCATCATTCTGGAGGATGATCTGTTGGTTTCGCCTTTTTTCTATGACTATGCATTAAGAGCGATGGAGTTTTATGGCAAAGACGAGGGCATTGGCGGGATTTCACTTTATAACCAGCCAATCAATGAAATGAATCAGCTTCCTTTCTCTCCCATTTACGATGATTCGGATGTCTACTTTCTTCAATTTCCGTCTTCCTGGGGCCAGCTCTGGACAGAAAGTCAATGGAATCAATTCATTGAATGGTACAATGAGGGACAAGACATCGCTAACATTGTCCCCAAAGGAATGTTGAATTGGTCGGAAAGTTCCTGGAAAAAATACTATAGCGCCTATCTCATTGTCAAAGGAAAGTATTTTGTATTTCCCAGGCAATCCTTAACGACCAATTTCAATGACCCGGGCACTCATCTGACCAGTATGGTAAATTTTGACGGACAGTCTCAGCTCAGATTGTGTCAGGATGGCTATAGATTTAAGAAGCTGGAAAGTTCTTATTGCAAGTATGATCAGTACCTTGAATTCGATCCAGATTGTCTTAAACAACTTGTTCCTGATCTGGCTGGTTATGAATTTGAAACAGATCTATATGGCTTGAAGGATACCGAGGTTATAAAAACTTCCCATGTAATTACCTCAAAATCCTCTTCGCAGGTGATACGTGGTTACCGGCGTTCCTTAAAACCACATGAAATGAATATCATCCTTAACCTTCCTGGGGATGACCTCTTGCTTTGTAGGACGGAGCATATGAAACCCTTAAAGAACAGATATGACAGACTGATACTGGATCATCAGTATTACTATAATAGGTATTTTGTTAATTGGAAAATCAGAATTTACTTCAAACTATCAGAATTAATTTCGAAATTAAAGATTCGCACAAAATGAAGGTGTCTTAGATTCCGCTCTTATTGATATGGTTCTAAATCGATTGCATAACCTGATTGTAATATTCATAATACTGTGTTCAACAGCATTTTATGAATTAAGTTTTCTCGGCCCGATAAAGAAGGTTGCACAGCTTCTTGGTATTGGAATCATCCTTGGATGTCTGGTAATATTTTATATTTACGGGAAGGGTAACCAAATTAAGATGCATTTTGTATTCCCTATTTTCCTTATTGCTATTTCTGCGGTGAGCAGTCTTTTAATGGCAAAAATCAGCCGTGATCAGAACCTTGCTCAAAGCCTTTTTGCCCAAAGGGCTCTGTACTACTATCTCTTTTACTTTTTACTTCATCAACTGAAGATCAGAATTAAGGATCTGGAAAGGATTTTTGTTACACTTGGCATGGTTTACGTGCTTTTTTATGTTGTACAATTTGTATTGTACCCCAGGATTATTTTTGATGCGTTTATTCTTGAAGACCGGGGTACCATAAGGATCTACATGACCGGTGCGGATTATATGACTATCGCTTTTTTCATGAGCGTTCAGGGATTTTTACGCACTACCAGGACCAAATATTTGATATTCGCTCTGGCCTTCTTCTCCATTTTTGTTCTGACCGGGGGAAGACAAACCATGGCCATCATGATTTTAGTGGTGATCCTGTTTTTAATTATCGACAGGAAGGTCAAGTCAAGGATTTTTCTGGGTTTAGTAGGACTTATAGGTGCCTTTACTATTTTCATCATCTTTCAGCCCATTTTTGAGGCCCTCCTTTTACAGTCAAACAGGGACATACGTCTGGGTGAAAACTATGTACGCATTCAGGGAGCAAGGTTCTATCTGACGGATTTTTTCAGAAACCCTGCTGCCTATATTACCGGGAACGGGATGTACCATACCGCCACCAACTATGGAAAGGAGATCTACATATATAATATCAAGTACGGCTATTATCTGGGTGATATAGGAGTTTTCGGCAATTACGTTATCTATGGTGCTTTTTTCATTTTAGGGATTTTTACCATTTGCATACGTGCTTTAAGGATCCGGATTGAGGCGAATTATCAATATATTAAGTATATGTTTGTCGCTATGATTCTTGCGTTGGTGACTGCTGGTGGATTCTCGGACTCAGACGTAATATGTTTTGTCGTGTGCTTGTTATATATAATTGATCAATCTTCAAATACAATTCAGAAAAAAGGATCAGAAATCATAAGCAATGAAAAATCATTGAATTACAAATTAAAAACTTAATATCATATGTCAAAGATTATTGTTACAGGAGGAGCTGGAATGATTGGTTCGAACCTGGTAAGGAAGCTGTTGGAACTTAATCATGAAGTAAAAGTAATAGATAATTTATGGAGGGGGAAGCTGGAGTACCTTTTAGATCCCTTAACCAAAAAACACATAATCGATTTAGAGAAAGATTTCTATAACATTGACCTTTCCCGGGAGATTATAGATATCGGACCCTTCAAGGGAACCGATTACATTATCCACCTTGCAGATATTGTAGCCGGGATAGGTTATGTTTTCAACAATCAGAGTAACCTTTTCAGGCAGAACATTCTAATTAACTCAAACACTATCGAATTGGCAAGGAGACTCGATATTAAGGGTTTTATATATGCAGGTACAGCATGTTCATTTCCTGCAGAGCTCCAGAACTCATTCGAATACAGCCTGCTTAAGGAAGATGAACTATACCCGGCAAATCCGGAATCATCCTATGGCTGGAGCAAGCTTATGGGGGTCTATGAAACGGACTTGCTGGGATCGGAATCAGGTATAAAAGTCCTTTCGCTTCTGTTCCACAATGTATATGGAGCACCCTGCGATTATTCCGAGGAAAAGAGCCAGGTAATTCCCGCATTGATCAGAAAAGCAATAAAATATCCGGAAAATGAGTTTGTTGTTTGGGGTAGCGGAAAACAGGGCAGAGCCTTCCTTCACATCGATGATGTGGTAAATGCCATCATTCTGGGACTACAAAAAGGCCTCGGTAAAGGGTATATACAGATTGGACCCGATTACAGTACCACCATTTCAGAGCTTGCCACAGAGATTGTGGGAATCTCTGGTAAGGAGATAAAAATAGTTTATGATACTACAAAACCCGAAGGAGACAAAGCAAGGGCTGCTAACTATAGCCTGGCTAAGGAAGTATTGGGCTGGGAACCTCAGGTTGAACTCAGGGACGGTCTGGCACGAACCTATGTTTGGGTCGAACAGATGATCAAGAGTGAAAAACAGGGACGATAATCCTTAAAAATCAATTAAATCAGAAGATAATGATGAAAGTTGGAGTAATTGGATTGGGTAAGATGGGGTTATCCCATTGTTCCATTCTGAATGCACAAGCCGAAGTCGAACTGGCAGCGGTATGTGATACCTCAGCACTGGTGCTTGAAGCATTTAAGAAGTTTTCTAAATCCAGAATCTATTCAGATTACAGAGCGCTTTTTGAGAAGGAGCAACTTGATGCCGTAATAGTGGCGACCCCTACAAAGCTGCATTTCGAAATTGTGAAGATGGCCCTTCAGAAGGGGATGCATGTATTTTGTGAGAAACCTTTCAGCCTGACCGTGGCGGAGGGCAGAGAACTTGTTGAACTTGCAAATAAGAAACAATTGGTTAACCAGGTTGGCTATCACAATAGATTTATAGGCACATTCAATGAGTTCAAGAGATTGGTGGAGAACGAAATCATCGGGGAGATCTATCATTTTCATGGTGAGGCATATGGCCCTGTAATTGTGAAAGAGAAAGGAGGTAACTGGCGCTCAAGTCGCGCTGAAGGAGGTGGATGTCTTTTTGATTATGCTTCCCATGTGATTAATCTGATTCAGTATATTCTTGGGACACCGGTAAAGGTCGGTGGAACCCTGCTTAAATCGGCATATTCAAAAGAGGTTGAAGACACAGTGTATTCTTCTCTTACCCTGGATAACGGGATCAGTGGCCAATTATCGGTGAACTGGAGTGATGAAACTTATCGCAAAATGTCCACTTCCATTATGGCCATTGGGACAGGAGGTAAAATCCAATGTGATGCTACAGAGATTAAAATATACCTTAAAAAGGACCATCCATCTTTTGGATTGGAGAAAGGTTGGAATATACGATACATCACCGATTTTGCTCAAAATGTTAACTTCTACCTGAGAGGGGAAGAATATAGTGCACAAATAGAATATTTTATTCAGAACATATTAAACAAGGATATAAAGAACCTGAGCTCATTTGAGTTTGCACTAAATACTGATGAGATCATAGAGTTGTTAATCAACGACAAAAATTAGAGTCTAATGGAAAAAGTAATATTTGGAGACAATCAGTTTTTTGCTGTCAATCATCTATCAGATGAAAAGTCCAGGGCTCAGGCCATACGATTTAAAGATATTCAGTCCATTATCAACGTTCTGGATTCTGCGATAGATCTTGGCATTATGACATTTATGTGTACTACTCACGATCGCATTGGTGAGGTTTGTAAACATATCAGGAAAAATCCCGACAGGTACAAGGGGTTTAAAATATATCCCTGTATGCCCTATGCTCATAAATACGCCAATGCGGTAACAGATCTGGGCATCCTGGGTGCCCTTAAGGAGTATTTGCCGGGTAATATCTTTTCCACCTTTGCCAGGGGTGGAGTCGCCTATGTGACCAAGGATTTCATTTCAATGATGCAATTGCTGATAGATGCAGAAATGAAGATGTTCAAAGGAATACCTACTCCGGTCATTTTTATCCAGAATGTGCTGGTAGACCTGATCCTGGGACTGGGTATGTTTGAGGTATTCTTTGAGTATGACAATTACATTCGAAAGAAATTTAATGCAGAGCCAGGATACATTACCATGAACCTTTCGCGATTGCTGGATGCCCTTGAATCAGTTGGAATCGAAGATCCGATTGTATGTAGCTCCATCAATAAGATTGGGTTCAGGATGTCCGGGGGAAAAGAGATGTACGAACAGGTACTTCAACAACGGAAATTCAGGCCAATTGCCATGCAGGTTTTGGCAGCAGGTGCATTAAAGCCCGAAGAGGCTATCGAATACTTAAGCCGTTTTCCAAAGATCGAATCAGTATTATTCGGAGCTTCCTCAAAAAATCATATTCAACAAACCAGGGATCTTATTGAACATTATCTATAGAATGCGATAACGAATGAATATTCTGGCGATTTCGCACATATTGCCTATCCCCGAGGTAATCAAAGACAATGATTTCGTATTTGAGATTTATAGGGCATATCAGGCCTTATATCCCGGGGATAAGGTTGTCATAATCAAACCGGTTAAGATCAATCTGAACCTGATTACCTTTCTGAAAGGTAAATCCAGGTTGAAGATGATCGGAAAGAAATCATGGAGTATCCAGAATTTTCAGGTTGAGATCTATCCATTCATCTCCGTTTGGGGCTTTCGAAACATTCATTCGATAGTTACAAAGTCCATATACTATATAAACAGAAAGAGGATGAACAGGCTTTTCTCGGATTACGCATTTGACGTGATTCACGCCCAGTTCATTTTCTCGGATGGTCAACTTGCACGTGTTCTGAGCAAAAAGTATCACATTCCGTATCTGATTACGACGCATCATGAGAAATTCTATTTCGGGCATAATATTTCGAAAAGAATCGCGATGAATATTTTGCGGAGCGCATCCATTGTAACTCCAATCAATCATTCGAACTACCTTTTCTATCAGTCACTTGGACTTTCAAACATTTCTCTTTCACCTCTTGGATTTAGCAAAAATTTCATCAGGCCCCAGAAACTAACGGGAAAAGGACCGGTAAAGATCCTTACAGTGGCCGGACTTATTAAACTCAAGAATATTGACAAGGTCATCCTGGCTATTGAAAAACTTGTTTCAAAGTACGACATCCACTATACGATCATAGGTTCTGGTCCGGAGCGAAGGAACCTGGAACAAACGGTTCATGCTCTTCACCTGGAGGAATATGTGACATTTATTGATCACGTTCCACACCACAAAATAGCGGATGAGATGCATAAACATGATATTTTTATCATGCCAAGCTTTTTCGAGACCTTTGGTAGGGTATATTTTGAAGCCATGGCCATGGGCATACCAATTATCTGCGCGCGTAATTCTGGCATCTTCGGGATATTCAAAGATAAGGAAGAGGGCATCGCTGTGGATCATACCAATGTCGAGAAGATTGCAGCAGAATTGGAGTTTCTTATAGTTCATGAAGATGAGAGAGTCAGGATGGGCATGAGAGGTAAAGTCCTGGTTGAAAATTATACCTGGGAGAATATAGCCAAGGACCTTCATATGAAGTATTCCAATAGTATTGCTGAAATGAGATGAATAGAGGTTGGATCCGCCTTCGGTATCCTACCTTTCGTCACTTCCTGACAATTGTGTTCCTGTTCAGGGTAGATTTTACAATCTTTGTAAAATAGTGGGATTTGATATTTCTTTTTGCAGAATAGGGATATTTCTCACCATTAATACGCTGCAGATTGAAAGAAATTGGATCGTCCATTAGCCCCTGAGTCCCAAATGTGATATCCACTTGCTTTTCAATGCTTTCAAAGAAAGAGTTAGAAACTCCAATATCCGTATAAGGGAAAGCAAAAACACGGTAATCCAGGCCAAATTTTTCTGTCAAAAAGTCAATACTTGTCACGGTCTGCATAATTTGTTCGACCAAGGAAAGTTCAATGAAACGGGCATGGTCAATGCTATGACTTCCAATGGTAAAACCATTGTGAATCAATTCGGAGACTTGATTAGATGTTAAATAGGGAATGAAGTTCCCAAAAATCTTGTTTAAATCCACCTCCACGAATTCCGCAATTTGATCTATTATGTGCCTCTTATGATATGGGATAGCCAGAATCCTGGATTTTAAATCATTACCACTTATATTATTTTCAATTAGCAACTTCTCTAATTCTCGTAAAAGATCTAAGTTATTGTTATTCAAGATTATATCTACCAGTAGGCTCTGCTTATTATCATGATTAAAATTGCAATTATCAATGAAGCTACTTGTTAAGAAAAAGGTAGCTGGCACTTTTTTATCAAGGAGATGAGGAGCCACTGTCTCATAGATCTCTCTAAATCCGTCATCAAAAGTCAGAAGAAGAGAATTATCTGGCAGGGGCTTGGACCGTTTAATCCAATCCAGCAGGTCGGGTAACCCTATGATCCGATAGTTCGACTGGTAAAATTCGATGTCTTTTTGGAATTCTGAGATTGACCTGTAACCATATAAATGTTTAATATAGGGTAGCTTTAAATCTGAAACCACATGATAATTAATGATCAATGGATTTACTTTAGCTTTTTTTCTTAAGTAATTGTAGTTTAGAAGTATAGATGTGCTTTTTAATAGAAATCGATCTGCCATATTACACGTTTATTAACTCCAAAATGTATCGTTTATTCATTCCTATTGGAAACACCTTAATGGGGTCTTAGCGATAATGAAAATAAATAATACTAAAGTCGTAATCTTCTGTAACCTCTCTCAGGAATGTTTCGTTAAAAAACTTATATTCGCAAACTTTATTGACTGAATGATAAAAATTGAAGCCAAATCTAGCGATATTTTGTGACGAAAATCAATTAAACCATTTATTGAATAAGCTTTTTTTGAATCGGGGATGGATCCAACATCGATGTTGGCTTGGTGATTTTATGTTGAACTCAAATTAGTTTTGATATGAAGGTAAAGAATCTAAAATTCTTATTTTTCTTGCTGGTTCAGTTTATTGTAGTGGATTCCTGCGGGTATAAAAGAGACTCCACCCCTCACACAAAAGGAATCACAGAACTTTCAGATACCTTTAATATCATTTACTACCAGGATTTCAGTAAAAGTGAACCTGGTATATATACAAAATCTGAAATCATCGCTGAAAATAATGCAGAAGCATATATCAATGGGGCAGGAGAACATGGAATTGATGATTATAACCTGAGCATCGTTTCGGTTAAAGGAGATAAAGCTCTTAAGGGAACGCAGGATAAGGGCGAATATGGTTTGACAGGTGCGGTCAATGATAATGACAACGGGGGGGGATTCAGGTACCAAACTATGCTCCCACAGGGGCACTTGGAGATGTATCTGTCTTATAACATTATGTTCCGTCCCGGAATGGACTTTGTATTGCATGGCAAGCTTCCGGCACTAAGCGGTGGTAAATGGAACAACTACGATGGAGAATCACTAACAGGTTTTACAGCTTTGCCGGCATTTTCAGGTGATAAAAACGGTGATGTTGAAGGCGGAATTTACTGGTATTCAAGGTGGGCAACGGATCAGACAAGCGGAGGCAATGGTCATTGGAAGAATCCAGATGGTACTCCTTTTCATTTCGATGTATCAGACAGTACATGGTACAATATTACCATCAGAGTTTCACTCAATACCATGGGTCAGGCAAACGGTTTTATGGAAGGATATGTGAACGGGAAACTGGCGAGTCAATGGACGAATCTGGAACTACGTTCGGTTGAAAGCTTCATCGATATCATTAATGTATACTGGTTTTACGGAGGTGCTGATGCTCAATTTGCTACTAATTTTGACGAGTGGGTTTTAGTCGATGATATTTGTGCATTTACCTATGCCAGTTCCATGAATGTCCCAAGAGGACAGACCCCAAGCACACCAGGGAGGATTCTGGACCTACCATTTCTTAAGACTTATGCAAACTCTGAAACTGAAATTGATCAAGAACCTCCTTCCGTTCCAGTTGGACTAGAGGTACTTGGAAAGGATCAAAACTCCATTAGCATTGGTTGGACTGCTTCTTCCGACAATGTTGGGGTGGAGGGGTACGGAGTTTTCTTAAATGATTCTTATTTTGAATCAACTTCCGATACGAAATTCACTTTAGGGAATCTAATTGCCGGTACGAGCTATAAAATTACGGTATATGCATTCGATAAAGCCGAAAATAAAAGTGCGCATACACAAGCTGTCAATACTTCAACTGAAAATGAAAACCCGGCACCTCCAAATGAGGATATGGTACCTCCATCAAAACCTATGGGATTAAAAGCTGAATTAGCAACGGAGAATACCATTGAATTATCCTGGAGTAGCTCATCAGACAATGTTGCGGTTACAGGTTATCACATCTACGTTAACGGTTTGAAAAAGGGTCCTGCATCCTCCAATACCTTTACGCTTACCGGATTAATTCCTGGGTTTGAATATCATATCACTGTAACCGCTTTTGATGCTGAAGACAATGAGAGTTTGAAATCTAATGATATAGTTGCTTATACAAAAAATTCTATAGCAACTGCTACACCTGCTTTGCCCTCGGTAAAAATACTGGATGTAGTGGAATCTACCAATCCAAGTGCAATATCGGTATTAAATTCATTTGGTTTTGTAGAGATCGAGGATTATGGAATTGTTTATTCTGAAGACAGGAATTTAATCGAGAATTGCATTCCTATTTACGCAGATCAGAATAACTCAACCACTTTGAATAAATATAGAATTCAGAATAATTTGCAAGCTCTTTATAATTTTTCGGATGAATCGGACAATAGAATCTCAGATGTATCAGGTGTCGAACAATCTGTTGATTTGATCATCAACCAGCCTCTGAATACCAAAAGATTACCTGGTCAGGGATTAGACGTAGTCAGAAGTGCTATCATTTCATCCGAAACCAACGCAGAAAAATTGGTGAATACCTTGATTGAATCAAGTGGAATTACGCTTGAAGCCTGGATTAAACCTGATATGGTAAATCAATCAGGCCCTGCCACAGTTCTGGCTATGCACAGCGCAGACAACAAATTTGCTTTCTCAGTTGAACAAAATGGTAATGAAGATTTCTTGAACTATACAGTTAGAATTAAAACAAGCGATACAGTTAATAATGGCATTCATGAAATTCGCACAGCTTCAAATTTTTCCAAAGAATTACCGCATCATATCGTCTACACATGTGAATATGGTAAGGAGGAAGTGATCTATGTGGACGGGAAAAAGATTCAGTCCGGGGTAAGGATAGGGAATCTATCCCCCGAGAATAGTGATTATCAGCTTACCCTGGCAAATGATTTACTCGGAAGTAGCTCATGGAATGGGACCTACTATCTCATTGCAATTTACGATAAACCCTTAACTGAAGGTGAAGTTTCTAATAATCATAGAGCAGGATTTGGTCAGATTGAATACGAAACAGACCTGAGTTTTCTCAAAACTAATACACAGTATTATATTGCCCCCTTTGTAAGGACAGATCAAGGGGTATTTTTCGGAGAGGAGAAGGGTTTCATGGTTCGAAACCTCCTGGACTTTGCAGAGAGTGATGAAATGAACATGGAAGTAGTACCGAATCCCACTAACGGTCAGTTTTTACTTAGCTTTGAGGATAAAGCCAATATTGAGACAAAGGCCATGTTAAGAATTGTAGATGTTTCCGGGAGAGTCCTGTTCTCAGAAATGGTTAATATAATGGAAAACCTGAACAGCTTCCAGCGGGAATATGATCTTTCGTCAACTCTTAAAAGCGGAATATATACGGTGATGCTAATATTGGGAAATAAGTCGATTGCAAAACGGCTGGTTCTTTATTGAAGTATGAGAAGTCTGGATAATTTTAGTTTTTCAGTCGATAATATACATCCAGTATTCCCATAGGTTTTAATAACCTTCTTAAGCTTGTTCGCCAACCCGGATTAAAAGGGACCTTAAGAAGGTCTGGCCACAATAGTTTAATGATTCCCTTTTGCAGCTTAAAAAACGGAATTGCTATATACTCCGGATCAACAGAAAGAAATAAAACAATCAACTCCCGTGAATTAAAAGGATTAATATCTTCCTGTGCAATATCTTTTGCACTCTGGAGCTGTGTCCCCCAGTTGGCAAGTCTCTCTTCCCAATAGAAAAGGTCAATCATATCAATTTTTAAGGTTTGGATTAAATCCAGGCGTTGAGCTATCCAATGCTCATAATAGTTTATCGCAAATAAATAGCGTTCTACATAATTTAACTTCGCCAGTCTCTTTCCTGAAGTTTTAATTCTCTTACTTTTGTAGAATTCCAAACCTGCAGATGCCATATTGCCCGGCAAGTTCACTTTATTTCCAAATTTGATAAAGTAGTTATATATGATGGAAAGAAATTCCTCAGATTCATATTCATTGTTATAGAAATATATCTTCTTAAACTCATCATCCACTTCGCTGGAAGGCTCCTGAATATGAAAATCGAGGTTTAGATCAGTCAAGAGTCTCCTGGGAACTGAAATATCGGCACTATTTTCTGTTAAATCTCCTGATTTATTTATATAATAATATACTTTCTCCTTAAACCGTTTTGAAGCAGCCAGTAACATGCGTGAATCCTTTCCTGCTGTAACAGGGAGCATAACCTCATAACGGTTGGTAATGCTTTCCATAAAACCTTCAATTAATTTAGCGCTCTGAGTGGTCACTTCTTTAAGAGATCTTCTCTCAATTTTAATTTTTGGCCAGAAGCGAATAACCTTCATTCCATGAACTTCCAGGAAATGGTTAGGCATCAACTGCCTGATTTCATCGTACAATGTAATATTCCCAATATTCGCATTCCTTAAAAGGATAAATTCTTTTGATTCATAAAAATTGAGCAATTCAGGATCCATGGTTTTTCCCAAGCCCAGGATCTTAGCTAAAAGATGTGGCTGTGATGCCATCCAGACCTCGCCTTGAGAATTACAATAAAAAATTTTTCGAGTTGCAGTTGGATCATGAAACAGTTTCAGTTCCTCTCCTTTCATATATATAATAACATATCTGCCTGAATATCTTCCAATAGCATCAATTAATGAATCAAATTCATAATCAATTAGATCTTTTAAGATATCTTCGTTGTTTTTTACCGGACTTATATAATCAAACAAATCACCGAGAAGAATTAATTTTACATTTTCTTGTTCGACCGAATTCACAACTAAATCTATATGGGCATAAAGCACATATTTACTTCCTACATTAAATCTGTAATGGAGAAACGGACATTCAACACTTGAAGGTGTCAAAAGATATTGGTTTCGATATTTCAGTCTTTCAAAGACTTCCTTTTTCATTTATAGATCCTATTAACCGTTAAGTTTTTCCGATAATTCAGAGGCTTCTTCACTTCAATCAATTTAGTGCAAAATATACACAAAATCCAAATGAGAGCCGATATAAGCAATTTGAAAGAAAAATACGTAATTTTGACCCCCATCATACCAGCCAAACAATTATAATGAACCAATAACATGAAGAAGATAGCACTTATAACCCCCATGTTACAACCCTATCGAATCTCATTCTATGAAAAGCTTTTCAATATGGGAGAAGACTATCAATGGAAAATCTTTCATGGGGTAAGTCAAAAAGAGGATGGAAGACCCAACTATGATAAAGAGACAAACTTTGATCAGGAAGGATTTAGAGAAACCATTTATAGACCCGGACCTTTTAAAATAGTCTATAACAAAGGTCTATTTACTTCAATTAAAGAGTTTAATCCGGATTTGCTTATATTACAAGGAATTACGGGTGATATTTCAAACAGAAGAGCAATATCATGGGCCAAAAGGGAAGGAAAGCGAATTATTGTCTGGACCTGTGGCTGGGAACCTGGATTGGCAAAAGGAATGCTGTTATCATTTAAGAACCTTCTGGTTTCGGCTTTCTTTAAAAAAGGGGACCTGCATCTTACTTATAGCACCACGGCAAGTGATTATGTAGAATCAATGGGTGTTGATCCCCAGAATATCATAACAGCCTATAACGGTATAGAGATTGATCATTTGATTGCGGAAGAGAATAAGGTCCTGGCAGAAGCCAGAAAAATAATTCAGGAGCTAGAATTAAATCAGCATACCACCTTTATCTATGTGGGAGGATTAATACCCGAGAAAAGAGTTGACCTGCTGTTAAACGCTTTTAAAGCTCTGAGACAAAAGAAATATAAGATCAAACTCATTATCATTGGAGACGGACCTCTTAGGGAGGATATACAACAGATGATGGAAGATATAAATGACCCAAACATTATCTATCTCGGAAGGATAATCGAAGGGGTTGATCCCTATTTCGCAGCATCAGATTGTTATGTATTACCCGGGGTGGGAGGATTGGGATTAAATCAGGCTATGTTTTGGAAAAAAACTTGCATAGTTAGCGAGGCCGACGGGACTGAAAATGACCTGGTCATTGAGTCTGAAACAGGTTTTAGATTTAGCAAGGATGATCTTCAAAGCTTAACCGAGGCTATGGAAAGGAGAATTAATACCAGCCCGGCTGAGATTAGAAAGATGTCTGCTAAATGCAGAGAAATCATTGAGACAAAAAGCAATGTGAATGCAATGGTAAAAGTCTTCTCTGAATCAGTAATTAAGCTGCTTTCCCAGAGTAACTAATCTACCAGCAGGTTTTCATTTTTCCTCTTTACCCCAAAATAGCCAAGTGTTTTCCACTTCACGAAACTGCCTGTATAAATTAAATATCTTTTAAAAAGATAGAGGTAGGGCAAGAGGCCCTTGGTATGAATTCTTAGGAATATGATATCCTTTCGGATGTTATTATTCGAGCGTATCGAAGTAAAACTTTCAAAAAACTGTTTAATGGTTTTGTTTTTCACTTGATGAATCCCGGTGGTCCCCGTGTCATTCATTAGTTTTAATTCGGGATACACAATATTTTTAAACCCGTGTTCAGTGGCCCTTAATGAATAGTCGATGTCGGCATGATACTGGGGAAAGTTCTTTTCATCCATCAAGCCAATCCTGGCAATAATATCTTTGTGAATCAAGGCCATATGGCCCAGAAACCAATCTAATTCGATTATTTGATTAAACTTGGGGCCATCCTCCTCACGCCAACCGATCAAAGACTTTTGCCCGGTTTTTTTATTAAATGTCCCCCCCAGTCCAAAGATCAGATTCGGTTGGGATTTATAATATAGCTTTGAAGTAATGATGCTATTTCCATCCCAACTTTCAACCAGGGCTTGCAGGTTATTAAAGTAGCCTGGCCCGGGAAAAATATCATTTTCCCAAATCAAGACAAAATCACATCCGAGTTGATAGAGTGCATGGCGGAATCCCTTATTCAGACTTCCGCTATACCAAAGATTGCCATCACCTTCTAAAATGATTACTTCTGGATAGTTACTAGAAACCCACTCATTCGTTTCATCTGTGGAACCATCATTTACGAGGATAATATAGATCTGGTTCTTTGTAAAAAATGAAGTCTTTTCCTGATCTTTAAGTATTGACAGACAGCTTTTTGTATATTCAAGTCTGTTGTGGACCGGTATCACTAAGGAAATTTTTTTAGACATATGCAAAATTCAATTTAAATACATTTGTTTATGATTCTACTGTAGTTTCTTACGGATTTCAGGAATTAATGTTTCACGCAGTTTTAACGGCAAAAAGGCTTTTAGGGTGTTGCTTTTTTCAGTCTTAGAAAGATCAGAATGACATCCAGGAAGAATTTCATCTGATTGCCAATGTTCCTTCTGAAAATTTCAGGTCTTAGGAAAATCCGGACAAGCCAACCCAACTTAATTTTGAACCAGAAGGGATGAATTGCTTTTTGGGTTCCTGCATACCAATCGAATACGTTCCCTATGGCAATGATGAGACCCGAATTAATCTTTTGCCTGTTTTTGCTGGCCCATTTCTCTTGCTTCGGGCATGTCATCCCAATGAAAACTACATCGGGTTCAAATGAATTGATCCTCTTGATCATCTCATTATCTTCATCTTTTGTAAATTCGGGTTTAAAAGGGGGGGAGTGGACCTCCACTTCTATTCCAGGGTATTCATTTGAGGCCCTTAACTTGATTTTGTGAAGTGTATCCGGGGTAGAACCCAGGAAAAAAGCCTTACCCTTTGAATTATCCAGGCATCTCATAAAATGATAGAAGACATCAGGTCCCTGGTTGGCTTTGATATTCTTTCCTTGTAAAAGAAGGGAGGAAAATGCAAAATAGACTCCATCCAAAGTCAAATAATCAGAACTCTGAAGCGCATTTTTAAACTCAGGATCTTTGGTCGATATTCCATAGGAATTAGGACTAATGGTATTGACCACCCTTCCCTTCTCTCCATTGAATGAGATCTTATTCAGGTCATCTGAAAAAACACGGAATCCCAGTGTTTCTACATATTTCGTTTCCTGATTAATCCTGTGAGCTCCTTGATCCAAAACAGGCATAGTTGTCATAACTCCAATATTCCAAAATTTTTATTTTTTTTAATTAAAAGAAACCGGCAGGGAAGACAATCTCCCCACCGGTTTCTTTTTTTAGTATCAAAAAAACTGCTATTTTTTTATCACTTTGATATGTTTGAATTCCTCTCCAATTTTAAATCTAAACAAATAAATACCACTGTTGTATTCAGAAAGATCAATAATCTCCTGGGGTTCCAGATTATTCCTGGATATTATCATCCTACCTGTAATATCCAGCACACTTAATTCTTCAGGAGGTGTATTGAATTCAAGCTGGACCTTACCCTCTGTTGGGTTCGGGAAGATACTAGAATTAAATTTATTCAACTCGTTGTATCCGGTATAGTCCTCCACCGTGACAGTTATAATCTTAATTGCACTATTGCCTGAAACATCTGTAAGTGTAACCAAAACGTTAACTTCACCAATATCTCTGCTGCTAAAGGTATACTGACTCAGTATTGTATCAGCCAGTGAACAGTTATCTGCCGCACTGATCACAACATCTGCAGCTGTAATGCTTGCATTATGGGATGCATCAAGTTGAATGGTTATATCCTGAACCGCCAATTCTGGTTGAGTAACATCAGGTGTAATAGTCAGGGTTCCATTTATATACACTAAGGAGTAATTTGCTGAACCACCACCTGATGCAACGATATTATAAGTACCTGCGGAACTGGATTGATCTGCCTCACTTGAGGCCACCGGTAACGGATTGAGCACACTTTGATCTTCATCCCCTGCAAAACCTGAATAAATGACTGTAAAATCAGGATTGGAAGCACATTGCTCCCGGCTCTTGTCCTCAGCAGTAATTGTAAGTTCCTTTTGAGTAATATTGGCTAGAAGTGATGGTTGCTCCAGGCTGTAATTTGCACTATCTTCTCCAACAAGTGCCATGTATGTGCTTACCACAATATCATTTCCCACATCCGACTGGGCGAACGCTCCTGAAGTGGCATTGGACAAACCTACGTCATCTGAACCTAAAACACCTGAAAGTGAGGCTCCACTGAGGATGGCCGTTGTAGTGGCGTCGTATTGCTTATTGGCCGCAACTGTACCAATGACAGATAATTCCTTGGCGGTGATATCCGCACTAACAGCTGGTTGTATGAGTTCATAATTGGAAGTATCCGCTCCGGAAAGGGTCATGGAAGTAACCACTGAGATCCCGGTGCCGGCATCAGCCTGTGTGAAGTTGGCCAGGTCAGTGTTTGTCAGGATTACATCTTCACCATCTAATACACCAACCAGGTTACCGCCGCTAATGCTTGCGTCAGTCGTCCCATCGTATTCTTTGTTGTCGGCAGTTACTCCGTCAACAGTTAATCCCTTTCTGACAACCACCAGGGTCTGGGTCACCGGAATGGCTGGTTCATATTGGGAATTTCCTTCCTGTGAAGCGGTTATAATGGTTTCTCCAATTCCTATAATGGTTACCATGTTGTTGGTCACCATGGCTACTGTCTCATTTGAACTTGTATAACCGATCGGTAATCCGGAGCTTGCACTTGCACCAGGAGAAAAAGCAGTATCACCATAGGATTTTCCAGCCAACTCATCAAACGTAATTGATTGTGATAGTTTGATTGTGGTCACATTTGTTGTATTGGAAACTCCGCTAGCACCGACAATGTTATAAGCTTCTACCCGATAATAGTAATTCGTCATGGGGGATAAACCAGAGACATCAACAGAAAGCACATTACCTACATCAAGATCTTGATATCCTTCAACATAGCTTGAGAAATCATTTTTAGTTGAGACATTAATTCTATATCCTGTAGCAACAGCCCGGTCGGTCCAGCGTGCAGTAAATCCTGACCCTGTAATATTCGTGGCCGGGAGTGCCATTGGAGGGGTTGGGGGTACGACCACATCTCCATACACTTTAACCTCCGAAAAAGAGGCAATGTTGTCTTTTGACGTAATATAAAATCTTATGTATTTTGCTATCATTGGACCTCCCAGGTAATAGTCATAGGTGCCTGGCAGAGTAACTGTTTTACTTGTGCGATCTACCCAGTATACTCTATTAAGACTTGTTTGAAATTTAATGCCAGTTGGCAGTTCATCTGCATTGGGAAGGACCATGCCAAATCCATCCACATAGTGATAGGATCCGAGTTCAATTTCCAACCATACCGGTGCAGTTCCTTGAATTTTAGCCCAGGTAGTTAGCAAAGTATCAACAGCTTTGCTAGGTTCAAAACCTGGGACAGAATCTAAAGCACTAGCTTTCTTAAATGCTGCGATGTTATCATAAGTACCTGTATATTGACCATTTACAATATATGATACCGATAATAGCAATACGAGAAATCTAAAGATAAGTAATGGTTTCTTCATGATTTTAATAGTATTAAGTTCGACTTTCTTCTACGAAAGTTATATTTTTTAGTTTCACAGGTTGTTACTTAAAACAATATATTTCCTTGCCTTAGTTTCAAATTCATCCTAAAATATTGGAGGTTAGTCAAAGACTCCAGTAACTAAAGGAGCTCTGGCGCCTTGCCAGGCCTAAATGAATCGATACCGCTGACTAAGATTTTTATAAATTTCAATTTAGGAAGGTCGAATCTGGTTCCAGAGCCAGTAGAAATATAGGAGTGTGTCTTCAACTTTGATCAATGAAGTGTATAACTAACACTAAATCAAATACATAAGAAAGTATGAGATTCGCTCCTAAAACAGTGATTTGGATTTAGTTACGGTTGAATATACCTTTCCTCTTTTAAGAACCAATCATCATGAAAATTTTTGACAAACTCTGGACCATAATCGGCCTGTTTTTCTGGTCTGTGATTTGTCAGGGACAGCTACGAATTAATGAATTTCAAGCATCGAATATTAACACCATCCTCGATTACGGTGGAAATTATCTGGAATGGGTGGAAATTTACAATTCGGGGAATCAAACTATTTATTTGGCCGGCCATTATCTGACAAACGACCTGGCCAATCCGCAGATGTCCAGGATAAAATTTGGGTATATTAATCCTGGTAAATATGGCATTGTTTGGCTCCAAACTGAAGGAACCATGATTTCGGAGGAAATCAAGTTATATATGGATGGGGGGAAGATCATTTTATTCAGTCCTGATGGGCAGCTAGTGGATTCAGTCACCTACCAGAAGCAATTCGTTGATGTATCCTATGGCAGGAAAGTTGATGATATCTCCGAATGGGCCTATTATTCAGAACCAACTCCATCAGCTGTTAACAACACCTATCCAACAAAGGATACTCTATTACCTGCAGAGGTCTGGTTTTCCATAGAGGCTGGCATATACGATGATGCTCAGATCCTGGAACTTGATGCCGGTGACTCAGAAGGGTTAATCAGATATACAACAGATGGATCGTGGCCCGTACAATCTTCATTGATTTATGAATCACCGATACTGTTGCTGGAGACTACTGTTGTACGCGCACGTCTTTTTGAAGAAGGTAAATTGCCAGGAAAGGTAAACACACAGACCTATATCTTAGGTGCAGGAAGTAATTTGCCAACTGTGTCGATCTCCACTAATCCTAAAAACTTCTTCGGAAGTCATGATGGGATTTATGTCACCGGATCGAACGGCATTGCGGGTTACTGCCTCGAGAATCCCCAGAACTGGAACCAGGATTGGGAGAGGCCGGTTAACTTTGAATACTTTAGTCCTGATGGAGTGCAGGAAGTAAATCAACTTGTTGGCACAAAAATTTATGGAGGATGCTCAAGGATGTTCATGTATAAATCCCTGGCCATCTATGCGAGGAATAAATATAGTCACAACAGTCTGGATTATAAGTTCTTTCAATCGAAGGATGTGGATAAATTTAAAGCTATAGTTTTAAGGAATTCCGGCAATGACGCTTATGCAACGATGTTCAGAGACGGATTTATGCAAACTCTGCTCAAAGGCCGCATGGATATTGATCTGCAAGCTTATGAACCTGCCGTAATATTTATTAATGGTGAGTATTGGGGAATCCAGAACATCAGAGAAAAAATCAACGAGTACTATCCAGCATCAAATTATGGGATTGATTCCGATGAGATAGATATGCTTGAAAGAATGAATTATGAGTGGGGCGAGTCGGTCAGCGGATCGGTTGAGCATTATACGGCGCTTATGGATTTTGTTACCCATAAGGATCTTAACCTTGAGGAGAATTATCAATATGTCTCAACTCAAATGGATATTAATGAGTTTCTAAATTATTATTTAGCCAATATTTATTTTCAAAATGAAGACTGGCCGCATAACAATGTTAAATATTGGCGACCTCAATCTGATGGAGGAAAATGGAGATGGGTTTTGTATGATACTGATTTTGGGTGGGGTCTTTACCAAAGAACCGGGAACTGCCTGGAATGGGCAACCAGGGATGATAAGAGTACAAGACTATTCACGGAGTTATTGGAAAATAAGGATTTCAAAAATGAATTTATCCAAAGAATGGCGGGACACATCAATACTACCTTCAATCCGGAAACCGTAACGCCGATTTATGACAGCATCAGGGCTTACATAAATGACGAACTGAGCCGTCATATGGAGCGTTGGGGAAGACCTGAATCGGATTACTTCTGGACACAGACTGAAGAGAAGATGCCAGATTTTACAAGGAATCATCCGGATGTGGTGAGGGGCCACTTCATGGCAAAATTTAACATTTCAGGAATGTACAACCTTTCCTGCAATGTGAATGATCCATCCCTGGGTTTTGTGAAAGCCAGTGAAGTATCTCTCCCCAATAATTTTACGGGCTCCTTTTTTAATAATGTTCCCCTTCGGCTGGTGGCTGTACCCCGAAGCGGGTATGTTTTTTCTCACTGGGAAGGGGCCTCCACCTCAAGTAATCAGACCATATTTCTCAATCTTTCGAACGACGATGCGATCACTGCTGTTTTTAAAGCCGATACTCCTAAGAATAAAATCTACTTAAATGAAATCTGTGCTTCCAATAGTACCAATGTCAGGGATGATTTTGGCCAGTTGGAAGACTGGGTGGAAATCTATAATGACAATGATTTTGATGTGGACCTGGCAGGTTGGTACCTTTCAGATAGTGCCGGGTATGAAACCCAGTACCAGATTCCGTATGGAACTCCGGAGCTTACCACCGTTAAGGCAAAAGGATTTCTCTTGCTCTGGTGCGACAATGATGATCGGCAGGGCCCGCTGCACACAAATTTCAAGCTTAAAAAGGAAGGGGAGCTTCTTACACTGGTGCAACAGATAGACCAGGATTATCACTACGTGGATTCCCTCCTCATTCCCTCCCTGGAATCAGATATGACCTACGGTATCATGTCGAATTCCAATCAATACGAATATATGATGCCAACTCCAATGGCGGTGAATGAACCACTTGAGAGAAAGGAATTACTAATCAACGAGTTTTTGGCTAAGAACAGCTGTGGTATCACGGATGAAGATCAGGAGATGGATGACTGGATCGAGATCTACAATCCCACTTCAGTTACGATTGATTTGGGTGGATTATTTTTCACAGACAGTCTTCAAAATCAGCTGAAATATATGATTCCAACCGGTGACCCATCCACAAAGATTTCGCCTTTTGGTTTTAAAATTCTCTGGGCTGACAATCAACCTGAACAGGGCCCTCTGCACCTGGGGTTCAGGTTGGACAGCAAGACGGAACAAATAGGAGTTTATCAGGTGGGTGCAGGCTATCTTGACACGCTTAGCTATAACAACTTATTTGGAGGCGATGTCATGGGCCGATACCCGGATGGAAAGAATCTAATATTGGGGCTTAATGCGACTCCAGGCAGCTCAAACCTGGTTCATTTCACTGACAATTTGTTTATCAATGAATTCATGGCCAGTAACAGGTCAACGGTACATGATGAATTTGGAGAATATGATGATTGGATTGAAATTTATAATAATAATGACTTTCCAGTTGATATAGGCGGTCTGTATATTACTGATTCTTTGGCGAATCCGGCCGTTTACAGAATACCAACCTGCCACTCTGATTCTACCACCATTCCCGCAAAAGGGTACATGGTATTGTGGGCTGACAACCAGGAGGAGCAGGGAGTTCTTCACCTGGATTTTAAATTGAGTAATGACGGAGAACAAATAGGTCTGATCCAGTCTGATGGCAAGCAAATTATCGATTCATTAAGTTATGGCGAATTACCTTCAGGTCTGGTTATGGGGCGTTTTGTGGATGGTGGCTGTGACCTGAGAATCGTGACTGCATCCCCAGGCGCTTGTAATATTCTCAGACCCTCTGAGAACTTGTATCTATCTGAGATTGTTGCATCAGGCAATGAGATAAACCATGATCAATTTGGCGAATTTGACGATTGGATTGAGGTATATAACCACAACGATTTCGCAGTAGACCTTGGAGGTTTCTTCATTACAGACAGCATCGGGGATCGGTTAAAGTACCGCATTCCGGCAGGATACCCGGATTCAACAACCATTGCTCCAAAGGGATATTTGATTTTGTGGGCCGATGATCAGCAAGAGCAGGGGGTACATCATTTAGGATTCAAACTGAGCGGTGATGGCGAGCAACTTGCCCTGGTAGATCCTGAAGGCACCACTTATATAGATACGGTTACCTTCCCAAATCAGTTCAAGAATTTTTCTTACAGCAGATTGTCAAATACAGGGGATTGGATAAATCTTCCACCCACATACTCTGCCTTTAACGATATGCCGGTAATATCCGGTATACACCTCAATGAGTTTATGGCCTCCAATACTTCCATAGAAGATGACCATGGAAACTTCAATGACTGGATTGAACTCTATAACTCCAATGATTTCCCGGTAAACCTTGGTGGATTGTACATTACTGACAGTTTGGGAAATCCTGCGAAATACCGAATCCCAAGTCATTCTCCCCAACTCACTACTATTCCTGCAAATGGTTACTATATCCTGTACGGGGAGAATGAAGAGGCCCAGGAGATCAACCATGTAAGTTTTAAACTTAGCAGGAAAGGAGAACAACTGGCACTGATTCATTATGACATGGAGACCATATTGGATTCAGTTACCTATTCAGAACAGTATAGTAACTCATCTTACAGCAGAATCATGGAATCCGAGAGGTGGACTTCCATACCTCCAACTCCCGGCGGACCTAATAATTACCCCGATCTTTCAAAACTGGTGATCAATGAGGTCATGGGAAATAATTTAAATATTTATTGTGATGAAGCCAATGAATATGATGATTGGATAGAATTGTATAATAGTGGTAACGAACCTTTGGATATTGGTGGATTATTTTTATCAGACAGCCTTTCTGATCCATATGTTTACAGGATTTCATCTGAGTACCCCGATTCGACAACGATTCCGGGTAGGGGTTTCATTGTTTTATGGGCAGATAATTCTGAGGATCAGGGGATCATGCATATTGGGTTCAAAGTATCCAAGTCGGGTGAGCAGATCGGATTGTTTGGCTATTTGGGAGAAGTGATTGATACAGTATCCTTCCCATGTATTAGTCCGAATCTATCCTGGGGTAGGGTATCAGATGCTGACATCGTATGGACTATTTTACCTGCTCCAACTCCTTTGAGGTCAAATTTATCAACAGATTTTGAGGATGATTTACCCCTTTTCAACGCACTAACCATCTATCCAAATCCGGTAACAGACAAAGCCTTCTTTAATATTTCACTGGAAGAACCAGGCGATGTTAGGATTGAGGTGATCGATGGCAATGGCAAATATGTGACAATGCTTGAGCAGTACCATAACGGATCGGGACCGCTTATCCTTGAATGGGATTGCAAAAACGCATCTGGACAAAGATTAAATAATGGGCTATATTACTGCCGGATTCTAACCAGGAATTTTATTGCCATTCGTAAACTGATTGTCCTATGATGACTTCATATGATAATCCGAGAGGTGATGATATTCCATAACTTTATCCCGGCATTTCGTATATAATAACAATTTATTAAAAGTCTCAGAACTACTATTGTCAATGGTGGGTCTGAATTTAATTTAAATCGAAAAATAATTTTCCTTAGTTCAAATAAATTGTTTGATAATCAAAAAAATGAAACAGGAAGAGATAGAAAGGCTTAGGTTTCGGAATCAATATATACTTGCACCTAAATCTGTGAAGTGCCCATTTCTAAATGAGGAGTATATCGTAAATGACACCTATAGACTTTATTCACACGTGGATCTCCATATAACAATAGCGGAGGTGAATGGAACGAAAATCTGGCTATTAGGTGATTTATTTGACTTTGAGAGTCCGCAGAAGTCAAATTTTGAAATCCTAATTGACCTTTTGGTTTTAGATTATGACGGAATCCTACACAAACTTGGAAAATATACAGGTAGGTTTGTCCTGATTTATAAAAGCAGAGAAGATCTTAAATTAGTTCATGATGCCACAGCTGCAAGAAAAATATACTACTCTCTTGGAAACGGTGATGCATGGTTCTCCTCTCAGTCTTACCTCCTCGCAAAGGTTCTCCAGATGAAGAAGACTCATCATCCGGAAATATTAGACTACTACAACTCTCAGGAATTTATTCTGAAGAACAACGCTAACATCGGAGATACTACCATTTATGATGGTATCAGGCAATTAATGCCAAATCACTACTTTGATGTGAAAACCTCTTCCAGGTATCGCTACTGGCCATCTTGCAGGATCGACGATCAGAGACCTTTGAAAGAAGTAGCGTCGAATTGTGCACATATGGTGAAGGGATTTATGGAAGGCATTATGCACAGATATGAGGTAATGTTGCCCGTTACAGCTGGTAAGGATTCACGAACACTTATGGCAGCAACAAAAAGCAATCCGGAACGAGTTTATTATTACATCAACAAAGAGAACCATGTTGATGATAATTTTATTGACATTACAATTCCAAAAAAGCTGCTTGGTAATCTGGACCTGAAATTTCATGTATTGGACCCATACATAGAAGTGGATGATGATTTCAGGAGAGTCTATTTTGAGAACAATGAATTCGGATCAGAAAAGTATTTACCCTTAATATATAATTACTATCTTAATTTCAACAATAAAGTCAATTTGCCAGGCAACACCGCCACTGCCGGGAGTGAATGGTTCATGGGGAGAAAGATAACTGTCACTGGTGAAAATCTGGCTAAAAAGAATAGGGTTGGTAAATGGAGTTTTGCCATTGACTATTATGATCAGTGGATAAAAGAAATTGGAGTGTTCTGTCCAGAGAATAATATTAATTTGATAGACCTGTTTTATTGGGAAGAAAGAATAGCCAACTGGGGAAAC
Source organism: Bacteroidales bacterium (assembly GCA_046485075.1). Taxonomy (GTDB): domain Bacteria; phylum Bacteroidota; class Bacteroidia; order Bacteroidales. The sequence goes on along the minus strand of JAWOHR010000088.1, from coordinate 29,523 downwards.
CAGATTCAGTTGGATAAGGATATCTCACAGGAAGACATTAATGTATTCAATTCCAGAGATCTGGTGATGCAGTACCTGTCAGTCCACCCAAAGTATTTAGAAATCCCGACTTTCAAGGTTTACGTGAAGGTGATCGATAAACTATGGCCCGAATTGCTCAATGTCCCCATCAATAAAGGCTTTAAAAAAACATTGATAAAAGTGTTGAAAACCGGAGGGGTGCTTAATCTATACCTTAAATTTAAATATGCGTAATTCATTCATCTTAAGTGAAATGATCATTTTCTTGACTTTTTTTATGTTCCGGCTTTGATTCAAGATATTTTTCAACGATATGTGCATGTTTTTCAGTCTTTTTGGCAACCTTTCCCATTCATAATGCGATCAGCCATTTGTTTTATGATCCTGAGGAGCTCATTTTTATTGATCCTGGTTTTGACTTTGTCCTGCTCCTCAATGAGCTTGTTCAGTTTAATTTTTCACTCACTTCGATAAATATTGCTAAGGCAATCCTTTGGTGGAGCATTCCTAAAGCTCGAAGGGCTTTTTCAATGGCAGATATTAAGACAATGTACCACAACTTAGTAATGCTAAATCGACCGCTTAATAATTTAACGAACAATTGATACATGAAATTTGCACTTTTCTTGATGAATGTCTGTTTGTGGTAGACGAACGATTGCAAAAGAATTGCACCCTGTCATTTAGGCTGGCAATTACTATTTAGTTATTGATCAAATTGCAACAGAAACCTTCGAATTTGGTTTATATATTATCTAATTTGCGCACTTGATAAATCTAATAAGGAATCAGTTATGAAGCAATATATACACCAGGGCTTAATTTTCCTGATCTCGGTCCTTTTTGCTGGGGGTGCATCAGCATCCTATGCCAGTGGCAATGCAACCATATTGCCTACCGTCCCTGATTCACCATCCGATCTGACCTTTGGAACCATCACCATTAATTCCATCCAGCTGAACTGGACTGATAACTCCGGCGACGAGGAGGGTTTTGAGATCTACCGTTCTCTCACTGAAGTGGGGGGGTATACTTCAGTTGGAACCACCTTGGCCGGGGTGACAACTTTTAACAGCACTGGATTAGCCAGTAATACAGAATATTTTTACAGGGTGTACGCCAATAATACGGATGGTCCTTCAACAGACTTTGCGGGGGGCAGTGCAACCACATTGCCCAACTTACCTGCTGCACCTATCGGCCTGACCTTTGGAACCATTACCAATAATTCCATCCAGCTGAACTGGAGTGATAACTCAAGCAACGAAGTTGGTTTTGAGATCTTTCGTTCTCTTTTTTCCGGGGGACCCTACACTTCATTGGGAACCACCGGGGCCGGGGTGGAAACTTTTAACAGCCCCGGATTAACCAGCAATACAGCCTATTACTACAGGGTGTATGCCTTTAATGCGGATGGTCCGTCAGCAACCTATGCCAGTGGCAATGCAACCACATTGCCCGATGTCCCTGCTGCACCAACCGGCCTGACCTTTGGAACCATCACCAATAATTCCATCCAGCTGAACTGGACTGATAACTCGGCCAACGAGGTTGGTTTTGAGATCTACCGTTCTCTCAATGCCGGGGGACCCTACACTTCAGTGGGAACCACCGGGGCCGGGGTGGCAACTTTTAATAACACTGGATTAACCAACAATACGGCCTATCATTACAGGGTATATGCCTATAATTTAGGGGGTCCATCGGCTGGATATGCCGGTGGCAGTGCAACCACTTTGCCCAATGTCCCGGCTGCACCAACCAACCTGACCTTTGGAACCATCACCAATAACTCCATCCAGCTGAACTGGACTGATATCTCCAACAATGAGGATGGTTTTGAGATCTTCCGTTCTCTCAATGCCGGGGGACCCTACACTTCAGTGGGAACCACCGGGGCCGGGGTGACAACTTTTAACAACACCGGATTAACCAACAATACGGCCTATCATTACAGGGTGTATGCCTATAATTTAGGGGGTCCATCGGCTGGATATGCCGGTGGCAATGCAACCACGTTGCCCAATGTCCCTGCTGCACCAACCAACCTGACTTTTTCCAATATCACAACCAGTGCCATCCGCTTGAACTGGACAGACAATTCGGATAATGAGGTTGGATTTGAAATCTTTAGTTCTCTCTCATCGGGGGGGCCTTTTACCTCTGTTGGAACTACCGGTGCGGGAATTACCACTTTCAACCACACCTTACTGAACGATGACACACAGTATTTCTACCAGGTGATGGCCTATAATACAGGAGGGAATTCAGGGATGTTGGAGGGTAGTGCTGCTACACTGCTGAAAGTCCCGGACAATCCCACCAATCTGATAGCAACTGCAAACAATACCTGTTCAGTAGATCTGAAATGGGATGACATGTCTGACAATGAGGCAGGTTTTGTTGTTCAACGCTCCGACCTTCCCGCAGGTGTTTTTGTGAATATCCAGACTTTAGCCCCGGATAGTGAATCCTTTACAGATACCGGTACCGGGAACAATAAAACCTATTACTACCGGATCAGGGCCTTTAATGATGCCGGAGAGGTCTTCTCCAATGTCGCCATGGTAGCGATTTCAGTTATCTTAAACGGGGGGATCATTGCTGCGGATCAGGAAATATGCCCGGGGGGAGATCCTGCAGTGATAATAAACAGTGTATCACCATCGGGGGGTAGCAACAACTGGAGCTATCAGTGGCAATCAAGGATTGCACCCGCCCTCTTCACTGATATACCCCTGGCCACCGGTCTTACCTATAATCCCCCGGCCGGAGCTCTTTTTACCACTGAATATCAACGGATTTCTACGGTTGAATGTGGTTCCGCAGCCTCCAATACCGTGGTCATTACCGTCGAAGATGTTGAGGCTCCCCAATTCACTTTGTGTCCGGTTAATGAGGTGATTGAAATCGAGAGAAATCTGCTGTCAGCTTCCTTTACTACGGTGAATCCCGTTTTTACTGACAATTGTGCAGTGACCGAATTAACCTGGTCGATGAGTGGCGCAACCATAGGAAATTCGCCTTTAACAGGTATCAATTATGTTGGAACCAAGGTCTTCCAGCTGGGAGTTACCACGGTCACCTATGTAGCGAAGGATCTTACGGGGAATTCAGAAAGCTGTCAATATAATGTAACGGTTAAAATTAAGGATCCGAAAATACTGAATGTGACCATTCCAAATGCCACCATGAAGATTGGAGATATTGTCTCGGCAACCATCGTGGTTTCAGATGATGGTAATTCAGTTTACACCCTGGCTTCAGGTGACATCGGAGGATATCCTCTGGCGAGTTTGGTTCGGAGCAACAGCACCACTTATCTTGCGAATTTTGTAATCGTTGAAGGCGGGAACAGCTATGAGAAGCTGCAGAATATTCCTGTAGGTAATCTGGTTGTTACCGATGGAATTTCATCGAGTTTGCCCTATACTACTCCCATTTCACAGAATAATGATCTGCTGGATGCAAAACGGCCTGTGGTCAATTTTGCGAATCTGGTGGCCGGCAATTATAAAATCGGGAGCCAGGTTGTGATCAATATCCAGACCGACGGGGTTCTCTACACGATTAATTCTTCCTCAACCGTAAACGGGATGAGTGTTACACAGTCCAATATGACTTTTAATGAGACCGGGGCGGGGTTGTACCGGCTGACCTACACCGTTGAGGAAGGGGATGACGATGTTGCACCGGGAGCATTTGTAGCATCCTTGATTTTGGTCAAACCATCAGGAAACATTGGTAATCCGTATACTGCTCTGGGGAATGTTGCCCAGGTGTCGGTCGATGCCCATGCCCCTCTGGTAACCAGGATTGAAGTTCCGGATGTGGAAGTTGGGGTGGGAGGCGTGGTGGTGGCAACCATCACCGCCGATGGTACCGGCTATACGGCTGTTTCAGGCACACTGATCAACGGGATCCCCTTGAGTTCGAATAGGGTGAACTTCACGGAAATCTCAAATGGCCTCTATGCACTTACCTATGAAGTTTCATCCACCGATAACCTGGTTGCTCCCGGCGAACTGGAAATGAGCATCGTACTTAGAGATTTGGCCGGTAACATCGGTACATCCTTTGGTATGATTGAAGAGAATGAGCTGGAAGTATATACCCAGCTTCCACTCACTCATCTGGCGACCCTGCCTGAGATCTGCGAAGGAGAGCAAGCCGAGTTAGTTGTATACTTAATTGGAAGGAAGCCATTCTCCATCGAATTGTTTGATGGAAATACAACATTGCTGATTGAGGATATTGATGCGAGCCCTTTTAGTGTTTTTGTATCGCCCGTGGAAACCACGTGGTACAGTATACCCAAGGTAACGGACCGGAATGGGGTGGAAAATGCAGGAAGTGGCAGCGTGAAGGTTTCAGTGAATGCCTCAACTCCCGTGAACTTCACCAATCTGAAATCAGGGTATAGTGTGGAAGCAACCCCCTTTAAGCTTACAGCCAATATTCCGGGAGGTGTATTCTCAGGACCCGGTGTCAACAGTATTACCGGTTATTTTAGTCCTGCTGTTGCCGATACCGTTCTTTCACCGCATACCATATACTATACCTATGTTAACCCGACCGGTTGTACAAGCATTGCTAGTGCGCTGGTGTTTGTACTGGGGGCCAATGGGGACCTCTATATTCCCAGGCCGAAGGTATGTGATTACAGTGCTCCCTTCCTTGTCAGTGCCTCGAATGTTGCCGGAGTCCTGGGTACATTTACCCTGAAGGACCCTCTCAACAACTTTGTAGCAGGGCTTACCGATCATGGGGATAATACAGCCACCATCGATCCCTTGCAACTGGCTGGCGGTGTTTATACGGTTGAATATGCCTATACTGATATCGTAAAGCTCTATATCAGGGAAAATTTTGAGTTAATAGAATTAGCCCAGCCTGAAATCCTTTCACCATCGGGGAAAACAACTTTCTGTCAGAATGAAGATGCAATCCAGCTCATTGCCAGCGATCCGGCTGCTGTTTTCTCCGGTAACGGAGTATCCGGAAATGTAAGCAGCGGCTTTATTTTTGATCCTTCTGTTGCTCCGGCAGGTGAAAATACCATCTCTTGTAAAGTATCATCTGAGACCGGATGTGAAAAGGTTACTTTACTGGTGTTGACTGTTCATGCAGCCTCGGATGCTAAGTTTACAATAGGAAGTTCCTGCCTCCCCGATGGCGGCGGAATGGTCTATTTCAATAACCAGAGCACCTCGAAATTATCCGTTGAAACATGGCGGTGGGATTTTGGTGATCCATTGAGCGGGGCTGATAATTACAGTGGTGAAATAGATCCGCAGCACTTTTATCCGAATCCGGGTGAATGGTCCATATCACTGACGGCCACCACTTATGACGGATGTGTTTCAGGATTTCAGGTGGATGCCCTGTTAAGCAGCAATCCCCAAAGTGATTTTACATGGATCAGTGATTGTTTTGTGGATAACCAGGGTGTTGAATTTGTGAACCTGACCCCCGAAGGATTCACACCCATAGAATCGATGAAGTGGATTTTCATGTCCGAATCCGGAGATATCCTCGATGAGGTGATCTCAGATTCTGATACCCTTGAATATCTGTTTCCAAATGCATCCACATACCTGGTAAGGCTTCAAGCCATAACGCAGGGTGCCTGCATTGATACCGTTTCTAAAATGGTGGAATTAAGGCCGACTTTCAAATTGAATGCTGAGGGATATTCCGAGGTATTTGACCTGGACCAGGGAGGATGGACCATTGAGTCGGAGGACGGGAATGCCAGCTGGGTCTGGGGTACTCCCGATTTCGAAGGGTATACTCCCGATGGAAATGGGAACTCCTGGTATACCGAATTATCGGGATATAGCTCCGGATATGTGGAGCACTCCTGGATTCAGAGTCCCTGTTTCGATTTCAGTGATATGGACCGTCCGATGATCGCGCTGGATATGATGAAGAGTTTTGTTCCCAATGTGAATGGCTCGGTTCTTCAGTTCATGAAAAGCCGGAAAGAGGGATGGCAGACTGTTGGTGCCAGCTCTAAAGGAATTAACTGGTATAACTCCGTTGATATCTTTAATCATCCGGGAGGAAGCCCGGTGGGATGGAGCCTTGATGTATTCAGTCCGGATACGGATTGGGTTGAAGCCTCTCATGACCTGGGCGCACTCAAGGGTAGCCGTTTAGCAACCCTTCGCCTGGCAATAGCCACTACCGGAGCCCAGGGAATTGGCAACCAGGGATTTGCATTTGACAATCTGATGATTTCAGAAAAGACGAAATTATCAGTCTTAGAACACTTCACAAATTCATCGGATCAGAACTCCTTTTCAGCAGATATCCAGGTGGATGCCTATGCTAAAGCAAATCGTTCTGAGGTGATTGATCTTCAATATCATACTGCTTATCCAGGGGAAGATCCCATGAACCTGAATAATCCGGGTATGGTTACGACCCGGGCCGGTAATTTAGGTGTGGGACTGGTGCCCTATGCGGTTCTCGATGGAGGGTCCAACGGCTTGTACCGGTACGATTTTTCAAGTATTGAAAATATCCCCGGGTCAGATGATCTCGATCTGTTATCCCTCAAGGTCCCTTCGTTTGAAATTGAAGTGGAAGTGGACTGGACTGAAAGCGATCTGACGGCTTATACCACAGTTACATGTAAATCTGATCGCTACCCCGAATATATTCAACTCTATGTGGTCGTGATGGAATCCCTGGTCACAATCTACGAGGGCACAAATGGAGACAGTGCATTCAGGAATGTGGTATTGGAGATGCTCCCGACACCGGCAGGAAAGCTCCTGGGTCAGAACTGGAACCAGGGGGACAATGTGAGTATGACCAACCAATGGACTTTTGAGCCGTTTGTGGAGGATATCGCTGATCTCGTGGTGGTTGCATTTGTTCAGGATCGGAATACAAAAGAGATTTTGCAGGCAGGTGTCAATTATAAAACGCCCCCAACCGGTATACTGGACAGGTTTAGGGATTTGAGAGAGCTGCAGGTTTACCCCAATCCGGCTAAAGATGATCTGTATGTGAACCTGGGAAGCAGGACTGAAAAACCGGGAGTACTTGAGGTGTTTGATCTGAGTGGAAGGATGGTTCTGAATATGGAGACTCAGCCGGGATATCAGATCTTCAACCTGGATATCCACTATCTGACCAGGGGCATGTACATCATCCGGCGCATTGAATCGGGAGAACTGGTTGGAAGGAGTAAGTTTATAAAGACTCAGTAGGGTTACTTGAAAAAGCTGAAGTTCACTCCTCCATACTTCCTGTGTTCAAAAAAGTGACTGTGGGAAGTGAAGGAGTGGCTGCCCGGGTGTTCGAGGATGAAGGTTCCTTCCTTTGCCAGGATATTTGAATGAAAGACCAGATCGGGCAAAGTGTCCAGCAGGGGGTTGTCGTAGGGAGGGTCGGCAAAGATAATGTCGAAGGACTGGGAGGGCCTGTTCAGGTATCTGAATACATCCCCCCTGATCACTGTAACGAGGTCCATCTTCAGTTCCTGACAGGTTTTGCGGATGAAATTGAAGTGGACATGTTCCTTCTCGATTGCGACGACGGTGCGTGCTCCGCGTGAAACAAATTCATAGGTGATGCTACCCGTTCCCGAGAAAAGGTCCAGGACATCAAGCTCATCCATATCGTATCTGTTCGACAGGATATTAAACAGGCTCTCTTTTGCAAAATCGGTGGTCGGCCTTGCCCTGAAATTCTTTGGCGGGTGAATCTGTTTGCCCCTGTATGCTCCGCTTATGATACGCACTTGCTTCCCTCCGAAAGAATCATAAAACGGAGCATCTGGGTCCTGGAAAGCTCCTCCAGGTAGTATGGGGTTGTTTTGATGTGCCGGATGTACTTCCCCAGCAGTCCGAATAGCTCATGTTCAGGGTGGATCATTCCGGAAAGGTAAACAGGGATGCTCTCGCGATCCAGATCCAACTGTTTCAGGGTATTCAGGGTATGGTATATAAAGTCGGATGGATCCTTCAAGATGTAGTGATTCATCAACGTGACCCTGTCTTTCTGGATAATAAGAATTTCCAGGGTGTATTTCTGAACTTCCAGAAGGATAAATCCCCTTTGGTGGTCACTGGCCTGCACCTGGTCGGAGAGCGATAACAGGCATTCTGAAGCGTGGAGGATCTGAACCCTGCCGGAAATCTTTTCTTTAAGATTCTCCAGGTCGGGGGTGATGGTATACAGAATATTCAGGTCCCTATCCCTGATGTATCGATGTGCAACGATATCAGTTTCCGCAACCTCGGCCGTTTTTTCAAGCATAGACCGGGAATCGGATGGGTTGAAAAGCTGCTCCGGGACAACAGTTGACGAAAGAGAATCCAGGATAAATACGGTTTCGCCTTTAAAGTCGAGCAAATGCTGATCTTCCAGAATACGTGCGCATTCTGCAGGGAACTTGGAGGCCGGGACAGATGAATCGTAATAAAACTGCTTCAGATACACAGGTTTATAACTGGCGTCAGAGATAAGAATCGAAAAGCCATCCGCAGAGAAACGGATGGCCTGGTGACCTTTTAGTCTGATTTCTTGTGTGATGGAATTCGATATAATACCCTCTACCTGCATGGGTATCTTCGAAATTATTCCCAGTTTCCGGTAACCGTACCCTCTTCCAATGATCCGAATTTTACCCCTTCGAATCCTACAATTTTCATTCGTTCGTCTTTGTAATTCACGATCAGCTGTTCATCCATTCCTTTCAGTAAATCATCATACAAAACAGACACCTCCAAAACCTGGACCGTCAGGTTGGATGAGGTAAGAATTTCACCCGATTCCATGGTGAATTGCACCCCTTTTGTGTAAGGGACATACCGCAGCGAGTCTGAGTTGAAACCTTCACCAAAGAGGGAGTCCAGAACCGGAACCTGTGTGATATCACGGATGATGATGCCCTCGGCAAGAGCCTTGATACGGGCCTTATCAAACCCCATTTCTTCCAGCCAATCTTCGGGAATATCACCAATGGCTTTCACAACCTGAAAATAAGAAGTATCCAGAAAAGAGATGAGGGTATCAAAACTTCCCGTATATTGTTTGTAGATGTCTTTATATGCTTTCTGAGCTTCCCTGATTTCAATCAGTCTTTTTATGGTGGCAGATTCCCTGACTTTAACTTCTTTATTAAAGCGTATTGGTTCCATGATACTCTCAACAATCAAATAACCTAAAACGATGATTATTAATACAAACAGAACCTGGATTACTCTTCTCATGGGGTATGCTATTTTAGTTTGCGCACAAATTTAGTAAAAAAAAGTATATTATAAATTTTTAATTGTGCATTAATCAAGGGCCATGCTGAGAAAATTTATTGCCTCCAAAATACTTGAAAATCTTGCATTTCAGCCTACCCGGGGGCAGATTGCGATGATGGATGAACTGGGAGGATTTGTGGCCTCGGATGATCCGGGTGAAGTAATGCTTGTGCGAGGATATGCCGGGACAGGGAAGACCACCCTTGTAAACAGCCTGGTAAAAACACTGGCCTTCATGAATCAGGAATGCGTTTTGCTGGCACCTACAGGTCGGGCAGCCAAGGTGCTCAGCGCCTATACGGGCAGTTCAGCATGGACCATTCATAAGAAGATTTACAGACAAAAAACAGGCAGGGATGGGCTGGGGGAGTTCGTTCTGGATAAAAATCTTCATAAGAACACCTATTTTATTGTGGATGAAGCCTCGATGATCGGGGACAGGTCGCCGGACACTGTTTTTGGATCAGGTGATCTGTTGCGTGATCTGCTCGATTTTGTGGAGATGGGTTCATCCTGCAGACTGGTCCTGGTGGGTGATACTGCACAACTTCCGCCGGTGGGACTGGAAATCAGCCCGGCGCTGAATCGTCAGAGACTGGAACAGTTTGGATACCGGGTACGCGAAATTGAGATGACCGATGTGATCCGGCAGGCTGAAGGATCGGGGATCCTTTATAACGCCACCTCCATCAGGAAGCTGATTTCAGCACAAATCAGGGAATACCCCGATTTTAATTTTGATTCCTTTGAAGACATCACCATGGTCTCTGGTGTTGATCTGCTGGAAACCATTAGTGCCAGCTACGACCGGTATGGTATCGGGGAGACCATCGTGGTGACCCGTTCCAATAAACGCGCGAATCGCTTTAATGCCGGAATAAGAAGTCAGATTCTGTGTCGTGAGGAGCAACTGACTGCAGGCGATCTGCTTATGGTGGTTAAAAACAACTACTTCTGGAAGGATGGCGAAAACAGAATTGATTTCATTGCCAACGGTGATATTGTCAAGGTAGAACGCATATTGGGTACAGAAGAGGTCCACGGGCATAAGTTTGCAGATGTGGAGATCTCCCTTCCCGATTACGGGCAAATCGAACTTCGTGCGAAAGTTTTGCTGGATGTGATCGATTTGGAGACCGCTTCACTGGGGAAGGAGGAGCAAAAAGGCCTCTATATTTCCGTTGCAGAGGACTACCCCGAGGCTGCCAGTCGCAGGCAGAAGGCCCTCAAAATTTCAGCCGATCCCTATTACAATGCGCTCCAGGTGAAGTTCGCCTATGCTGTGACCTGCCATAAGGCGCAGGGTGGACAGTGGAAATCAGTCTTTCTCGATCAGGGTTTTTTTACGGATGAGATGTTGAACCAGGACTACCTGAGATGGCTCTATACGGCTTTTACCAGGGCTTCGGAAAGGCTCTACCTGGTTAACCTGGCCAAACAGTTTGTTCCGGTTCAGGAATCGATGTTGTAGACTTTCCGGAAGTGGTAACCATAAATGCTGTATGTGATGGCAAGGGGAAGCAATTTAGGCCTTGTAAAAAGGCTCCAGATGACAAGTTTCCAGTAGTAAAGCCTTCCCTTGCTGATGATGCCAATGAAGAGTGCGGAACGAAAAAGCGCCCATATTTTTCCCCGGGTAATCCGCTTCCTGGTTTTTACTGCAGGTTCAAATTTTTTCAAAAAGCCTGTCAAACGAAGATAGTATGGTTTATTTGAATAGATGTTGGTAAGGATAGACCGGTAACCCTCCATCAGAACCTCCAGATTCATTTTAGGGATGAAATTGATGGAGTAGTTGGTGTTATCACCCCCGCTTTTATGAATAATCCTTCCTTCACCGCTAAGTCGTTTATATAACCTGGTATGGTTAGGGGCATTCAGCAGTCCGACCATGGCAGTAATAATGCCGCTCTGCTGGATAAAATCGATCTGGCGCTGGAAAATACCGGCAGAGTCGTTATCAAAACCTACAATAAAACCGGCTGATACTTCAATGCCTGAAGACTGAATCTTCCGGACACTCTCAAGGAGGTTGTGTTGCAGATTCAAATGCTTATCGCACTCCTTCAGACACACCTCATCCACAGTTTCTATTCCCACGAAAACCTTTTCGAAACCGGCCTCAGCCATACCGGCCATCAGTGCAGGATCATCGGAAAGGTCTATGGAGGCTTCGGTGGTGAAGGAGAACGGGTACTTATGATTCCTGTTCCACGCTGCAATGGCCGGAAGAAGATCCTTTTTAAGCTTGTGCCTGTTCCCGATGAAATTGTCGTCCACAAAGAAGATGTTACCCCGGTAACCTGTTTTCAGGATATTTTCAAGCTCGTTCAGAATCTGAATGGTGGACTTTGTTCTGACCCTGTGTCCGAGCAGTGCGGTGATTTCACAGAATTCACAATGATGTGGACATCCACGTGAATACTGGATGCTTAACTGGGCATAGTTGGATGCTTTGATCAGGTGGTAGTCCGGAACAGGGGAGGTGAGGAGATCGGCAAAATCACCGGTGCTGTATACCCTTTTGGGAGTATTATTTTTGAGATCGGCCAGGAAAAGGGGAAGCGTAATCTCCGCTTCATTAAGAATCAGATGTTCCAGGTCCGCGAATGAATCAGGATCTCCGGTAAAAAGAGGTCCGCCTGCGACAATCTTTTTGTGCAGGGCCTTGCACCTTTGAATTACCAAAGAGACTGAATCACTTTGAATGGACATAGCGCTGATAAACACGTAATCGGCCCAACGAATGTCTGAATCGTTCAACAGATGGCAATTCAGATCCACCAGTTTTTTATGCCATTCATGGGGAAGCATGGCAGAAACAGTAATCAGACCCAGCGGCGGATTGGAAGCTTTTTTTAAAATAAATCTGATGGCATGTCTGAAACTCCAGTATGTATCAGGATGTCTTGGGTTAATGAGTAAAATATTCATAACTAATTATTTAACAACAGTTTCAAAAATACAATTTGATTTTTACGGTGTCAAATTTATGGTTTAATTCTCCCTTTAGAGGTACGAACCGGTGCTTCAAAGGGATGAAAATCCACAGTATGGGATTTATATTAAATATTGAATTACCTTTGTACCTCATTAAATTAAGAGTATTATGAATATTTATGTTGGAAATCTTGACTATAAGGTAACTGAGGATGACCTGGAGAAATTATTTTCTGAATACGGTACAGTAAGTTCGTCGAGTATTATTACAGACAAGTACAATGGCAGAAGCAAGGGCTTTGGATTTGTTACCATGGATGATAATGCAGAAGCCAAAAAAGCAATTGCCGGATTAAATGAATCATCGCTGGGAAACAGAAACATTGTGGTCAACGAGGCCAAGCCAAGAAAGAGCAATTACTAGGAGTTATTCCTGACAAGCCCCCCAAGAGGTTCTCTTAACTTATCAGATCCCTATGGGATTCTGGGTGTTAAATATTTGTTAAACAGCAAGTTCTTTCTTGTGGATCGCCCGCATCCGTTGTTATGAAATATAAACACGGATGAAGAGCATGAAAAGGATTACCGGTCTGTTTCTGATGGGTTTTTGTATGTGGGTTCTAACCCTGGCAAATGATCCTGAACAAAACCTCTTTATTACTGCCAAAGTCTGGGAAATTCACCTGGGATTTACCGCTGAAAACTGGGAATCCATGGATCCGGGAAACTTCATTGATTCCGGGACAGCAGATGGAGGCGCATTTGGCTATGGAGGTTTTATAGCTCCCGCATTTATTGCAGACGGCGATTCTGACGGAGACGACATGCTTTCGGAGGCAGAATTTGAGTCCCTGGGGAAGAAATGGTTCAGTGAATGGGGTTCCGGAAGTTCAGACCCGCTTGATGCCGACCAGATAGGATTCGGATTTGGCGCTCTGACCTACCATTTGAACGGGGACAGGTTTAACCTTAGAGGTGCCAGGGGAGAGAGAAATGGAATTGCCTCTGTTTTGGGTTTAGAGTACCCGGAAACTACCGCAGACCTGGAAATTAATCAGACCTCATTTGTTTCAACAACCATCCGTTATAAAGGCAATGGAACCTACCTTAATGCGATGGGTACCCCGAAACTACCCTTTAAAATTGACTTTAATGATGGCTATCCCGGAAGGGAGGTCGGAGGTGCGGTTAAGCTTAATCTGCACAACTGCATCACCGATCCCAGCTACATGAATGAGGTAATCGCTCACCAGCTCTTCAGAGATGCCGGAGTGCCTGCACCCCGGACCAGTTATGCCAGGGTGTATGTTTCTGTGCCGGGAAAATATGATAAGGAGTATTTCGGGCTCTATTCCATTGTCGAAAATGTTGATAAGCAATTCATCCAGGAGAGGTTCGGAACGAAGAAGGGTGCAATTCTTAAACCAGTCACCCCTTTCCTGTTCCGTGACCTTGGTGATCGTTGGGAGGCATATGATCAGATCTATGATCCTAAATCCGGGATGACCGATGAAGCGAAATGGCGGTTAATAGATTTGTGCAGACTGGTTACCCACTCCTCCGATTATGAATTCTCAGCCCGGATTGGTGACTTTATTGATCTAAATGAAACCGCCCGTTACCTGGCTGTCACCGTACTGATCAGTGACCTTGACGGTATTTTAGGCTCCGGTCAGAATTTCTATCTTTATTTGAAACCCGATACCCATAAGTTTATTTTTATCCCATGGGACCAGGATCATTCATTCGGCCAGTGGACCAGAACCCAGCAAGAGAGGGAACAACTAAGTCTGAACAAACCCTGGGATAAAGAAAATCTGTTTCTTGAGAGATTATTCAATATCCCTGAATTCAAAGATTCCTATTTGTCGCATATAAAGGTGATGAATGATTCTCTTTTCATGCCTGAGCGCATTAATGCCCAGGTTGAAGCGCTCGCCGGGGTCCTTCGTCCGGCCATACGCGATGATTCTCCCGAAAACCTGGAATTGTTTAACCGGCTGGTTTCCCTAGACTCGCACCATAGCTATGCAAATATTCTTCCGGCAAGGAACCCTGGCGATCCCGCCCCTTCTCCCGGCAGTTTTGGTTCGGATCCTTCCGCAAAACCCATCAAAGGATTTGTGGCTGCCAGAAGCAAATCGGTGGAGGATCAACTGGCAGGAAGATCTGAAGGACTTGATGATGGTTATTCTGCGGCAAAAGGGTCTCCCGGCAAACAGGAGTGGGTTGCCAGATTGTTCCTGTCTGCAATGGATGCTGATGCTGACGGGAAGGTCTCGGAACAGGAGTTTAACCTGGGATTCGACACCTGGTACACCAACTGGAATAGAACAGCGTCTGAAGTCCTTTCGGAGAAGCAGATTAAGCGGGGCCTGAACCAGACCATTTCATCCCTGCAACTGGCAGATGATGGTTCCTGATACTCCTACTCTCCGATAATTTTCACAAGTACCCGTTTACGGCGCTTGCCGTCGAACTCTCCGTAAAAGATCTGCTCCCAGGGGCCGAAATCCATTTTACCCCCGGTGACGGCCACTACAACCTCGCGTCCCATAATGGTGCGTTTGAGATGTGCATCGGCATTGTCCTCAAAACCATTATGCCTGTATTGACTGTAAGGTTTTTCGGGAGCAAGCTTCTCCAGCCACACCTCAAAGTCATGGTGCAGTCCTGACTCATCATCATTGACAAAGACAGAGGCTGTGATGTGCATGGCGTTTACCAGGATCAGACCCTCTTTGATGCCACTCTCTGTCAGGCAGGCCTGTACCTCCCGGGTGATGTTGATCAGTTCCCTTCGCCGGGCGATGTCGAACCAGAGTTCCTTACGGTACGATTTCATAATCAGGATCAGTTGAGTTTTAACTCGTTTGCTATCCCGCGGATTTTCGCTTCGAGTTTCGCTTTTACCTTCTCATAATCTTCTCTCTTCTCCAGCTTGCCGGATACACTGAAATAGAATTTAATTTTTGGTTCAGTACCCGAAGGCCTGACAGAGATTTTACTCCCATCCTTTAGCAGGAACTGGAGTACGTTGGATTTTGGTAGATCGATGGGGGTCTTTTTCTTTGTAAAGGTATCGGTGCTCTGCTGTTCGAGGTAGTCACGAATGGTGGTCACCGGTGATCCGTTCAGGCTTTGTGGCGGATTATTTCGGAATTCCACCATCATCTGCTGGATCTCCTCTGCCCCCGCTTTTCCCTTCCGCACCACGTTGATCAATGATTCCTGGTAAATGGAAAACTTCTGGTACATCTCCATCAGTAAATCAAACATGGTCATCCCCCGGCTTTTTGCCCAGGCTGCGATTTCGGCTAACATGGCGCATGAAGAAACCGCATCTTTGTCCCGCACAAAATCTCCGATCATGAAGCCGTAACTCTCTTCACCTCCCCCGATAAATGTCATGGAATCTTCATTCCTTCGGATGATATCGGCAATAAATTTGAAGCCGGTAAGAACATCCCAACAGGGGACCTTGTAGTGGTTGGCCATTTCAGCAATCAATTCTGTGGTCACCACCGTTTTGACCATGTACTCTTTACCGGTGAGTTTCCCCTTCTCGGACCATTGCGACAACAGGTAGTATGAGAGGAGGGAGGCGGTCTGGTTCCCATTTACAAGCATCAACCGGCCATGGTTATCCCGGATGGCTATGCCCACCCGGTCTGCATCGGGATCACTGGCCATTACCATATCGGCACCCACCTGGTCTGCTCTTTTAAGTGCCATTTCCAGTGCAGCCGGTTCCTCCGGGTTCGGGGAGATTACTGTGGGGAAATTTCCATCCACCACATCCTGCTCAGGCACATTATAGATATTTGTGAATCCGATCCTTTTCAGGGCTCTGGGTACCATTTTTACTCCGGATCCGTGGATGGGTGTGTAAACGATTTTTATATCCGAATTTGCTGCAATTACCCCGGGATGAATGGATAGTTTAGCCACCTCTTCAATATAAAGCGCATCTGTCTCTTCCCCAAGAACTATGATTTCACTTTTATCTCCGCCGAATTTAACTTCCCCGATTGATTTGATCTTCTGAACTTCTTTGATAATGTTCTCATCGTGGGGATTGATAATCTGGCCACCGTCTTCCCAGTATACCTTGTAACCATTGTACTCCTTGGGATTGTGCGAGGCAGTTACCACCACACCGCTCTGGCATCCCATCTGCCGGATGGCAAAACTGAGCTCGGGGGTAGGGCGCAGGCTCTCAAACAGGTAGGCTTTGATGCCGTTCGCTATACAAATTTGTGCCGTGATCTCTGCAAAAAGCGGACTGTTATTCCGGCAGTCGTAGGCAATGGCCACGCTGATCTGATCGCGGTGTCTGAACTGTTTAATCAGGTAGTTGCACAATCCCTGGGTGGCCATACCCACAGTATAGATGTTCATCCGGTTTGTTCCTACCCCCATGATACCCCTGAGGCCTCCGGTCCCGAAGTCGAGGTCACGGTAAAAACTCTCAATGAGCTCCGTTTCATTTTCCTTTATCATGGTCCGTATGGTCTGCCTGGATGTTTCATCGATGGGGCTATCCAACCATGCCTGTGCTCTTTTGGTAACCTCTTTCAGGATTTCTGTATTTTTGTTCATAGTTTGAAAATTTTTCTGTACGACAGTTATATTAGACCCTTGATACATTTTCCCAGACTGTCACGCCAGTATGGGACTTCCACCCCATATACCTCCCTGATCTTTGATTTGTTAAGTACCGCATAGGGCGGGCGTTTAGCAGGCAGGGGATAACCCGAGGTTTCTACCGGCAGGATGTTCCCTCCACATGAGATCTGCCTGCAAACCTCCATGGCCAGGTCATACCAGCTGCAAACCCCTTCATTGGAGAAATTGAATATCCCCGGAACAAATGGTTTTTTACCCGACTCTATATCGGAAATGATCTGCATAATCGCTTTGGCAAGATCCTCTGCATAGGTGGGCGATCCAACCTGGTCATACACAACCCTGAGCTCCTCCTTTTGATCCATCCGGTTGATCATGCTCTTGACAAAATTCCGGCCAAATACACTGTAAAGCCAGGAGGTACGAAATATCAGAGCACGGGGGTGATCCTGAATTACTTTCTCTCCTTCAAGCTTTGTGATCCCATAGATGTTGAGTGGACCGGGAGTATCATCCTCTTTCAGGGGCCGGAGAAGGTTGCCGGGAAATATGTAATCGGTAGAGATATGGATAAGCCTGGTATCCGGGAATTTTTCCAGCGCCCCGGAGAGGTTCCTGACAATGTCACGGTTTAGCAGCATAGCCCGGTCAGGGTCCGATTCCGCCCCGTCCACATCGGTATATGCAGCACAGTTAATAATGTATTTTGCCGGCCGGGTTTTCAGTTGATTCTCTATGGCTGCAACATCGGTCAGATCCAGCTCTTCCACATCGGTAAAGGTGTATACCTGGCTGAAAAGGTTTCTCAGTTTTTTGATTTCCCGCCCAAGCTGACCTTTGGCACCTGTTACAAGTACTTGGCTCATGTTATATCTGTTTTAAATCCTTAAGATGGGGCAATATCCTGTCCTTCGCTGATATGATTGCTGATGCCAGGTCAACCTTCCAGTCGATTTTCAGCTCCGGATCATCAAAACGAATACCGGCTTCAGATTCAGGATGGTAAATGGTATCACATTTGTACAGGATGGTGGCGTTTGGGGAGAGCACCGAGAATCCATGTGCAAAACCTTTGGGAATCAGTAACTGAAGGTGATTGTCAATACTCAGTTCGATTCCGTACCAGCTCCCATAGGTTCCTGACCCCTTTCTCAGATCCACGGCCACGTCATAGATGACCCCTTCGGTAACCCTGACCAATTTGGTCTGGGCAAACGGATCCCTCTGAAAATGTAATCCCCTGATTACCCCCTTTACCGAACGGGACTGATTGTCCTGAATAAAGTGATAACCGATTCCGAGTGCCTTCAATCTCTCCTGGTGGTAACTTTCAAGGAAATATCCGCGCTGATCCCTGTAAACCTTTGGTTCGATGATCAAAAGACCCTCCATGCCTGTCTCAATGGTCTTCATGCATCTCTTTTTGTAAAATCGAATGTGGTTTCATCTGCAATTTGAAACAGGTATTCACCATAGGAACTCTTTTTCAGCATTTCGGCGAGAATCAGCAGCTTTGGCCGGTCTATAAATCCCATTTTATAGGCGATCTCCTCAATACAGGAAATCTTTAATCCCTGGCGCTGTTCAATGGTGTGGATATAATTGGATGCCTGCAGCAGGCTCTCATGTGTCCCCGTGTCGAGCCATGCCATTCCACGTCCCATGATTTGCACCCTGAGTGTATTCTCTTCCAGGTAGAGCCTGTTCAGGTCGGTAATTTCCAGCTCCCCCCGTTTGGAAGGTTTAAGGGATTTTGCTTTGGCCACCACGGAATGATCATAAAAATAGAGGCCGGTTACCGCATATTTTGACTTGGGCTTTTCAGGTTTTTCCTCCAGGCTGACGGCTTTTCCGGAACCATCAAATTCAACCACGCCGTATCGTTCCGGATCATTAACAAAATATCCGAATATCTCGGCTCCCTCTTTCAGTGCTGCTGCAGTTTGAAGCGTTCTGCTAAACCCGTGTCCGTAAAAGATATTATCTCCAAGGATCAGAGAGACCGGCTCCCTGTTAATAAACTCTTCTCCGATCAGGAATGCCTGGGCAAGACCGTCGGGCGAAGGCTGAATGGCATAGGTGAGGGAGATTCCAAGTTGCGATCCGTCATCCAGCAGGGTCTGGTAAAGGTGCAGATCCTCCGGCGTGGAGATAATGAGAATCTCCCTGATTCCGGCCAGCATCAGTACCGAGAGTGGATAATAGATCATCGGTTTGTCATACACGGGGATAATCTGTTTTGAAATGGACCTGGTAATGGGATAAAGCCTGGTACCCGATCCCCCTGCAAGGATGATTCCTTTCATTTTTTCTGTTCCTCCTCTTTTAAAAGGTTGTCAAAATATGCAATGGTTCTCTCCAGTCCCGTTTCAAGTTCCACCTGCGGCTTCCAATCGTCCAGAATCTCCCCGGCAAGTGTAATGTCAGGTTTTCGTTGTATGGGATCATCCTGGGGAAGCGGGAGGAAGCTGATTTTGGATATTGACCCGGTCAGCTCAATGACTTTCTCCGCAAGTTCAAGAATGGAAAATTCCAAAGGATTTCCCAGGTTGATTGGCCCGGTGATATCATCTCCGGTCCGCATCATCCGGATCATTCCTTCCAGCAGGTCGTCCACGTACTGGAAGCTCCTTGTCTGGGACCCGTTTCCGTAGATGGTAATATCCTCACCACGCAGTGCCTGAACAATAAAATTGGAAACCACCCGTCCGTCATTGGGATGCATTTTCGGACCGTAGGTATTGAATATGCGGATAATCTTTATCCTTACTCCATTTTGATGATGGTAGTCAGTGAAAAGAGTCTCGGCACAGCGCTTGCCTTCATCATAACAGGAACGTATTCCTACGGGATTCACATTACCCCAGTACGTTTCGGGCTGAGGGTGAATCATGGGATCACCATATACCTCACTGGTTGAGGCCTGGAGTATTTTGGCTTTGATCCTTTTGGCAAGCCCCAGCATATTGATGGCACCCATGACCGAGGTTTTCACGGTTTTGATGGGATTGTACTGGTAGTGAATGGGTGAAGCCGGGCAGGCAAGGTTATAGATCTCATCAACCTCCACAAAGTAAGGAGCTGTCACATCGTGCCGGATCAATTCGAAATAGGGGTTGTCCAGGAGATGCTTGATATTTGTTTTGCTGCCGGTAAAATAGTTATCCAGGCAGAGCACCTCATTTCCCTCCCCAAGGAGCCTTTCACAAAGGTGCGACCCTATAAAACCTGCTCCCCCGGTAATCAGTATACGGTTCATTATAAATGGTTACGGTTTTACCGGTTGTCTTCCAATGCTGTAATAGGTGAACCCGAACTCTACCAATTCACTGGGATCGTATATATTCCTGCCATCGAAAATTACCTTTTCCAGCATCAGCTTTTGAATGATATTATAGTTAAGGACTCTGAACTCCGGCCATTCGGTGACCACAATGAGCCCGTGGGCATCGATCAGGGCTTCATACTTGTCTTCACAAAGTTCAATGGAACTTCCAAGAATCCGCTTTGCCTCCTCCCTGGCAACGGGATCATACGCTTTTATAATAACCCCCTCCTTCAGAAGCTCTTCAATGATTTTTAAAGCCGGAGCCTCCCTCATATCATCGGTGTGGGGTTTGAATGACAATCCCCATAAACCAAGTTTAAGACCTTTCAGTCTATCCCCGAAATGGGATTTGACTTTGGCGGGGATCACCAGCTTCTGGTTGTCATTTACATACTCAACAGCTTTCAGGATCTCGAGGGATCTGCCATAATCATCCCCTGTTTTGATCAGAGCTTTGACATCCTTTGGGAAACAGCTTCCACCGTAACCTGCCCCCGGGTAGATAAATTTATTTCCAATCCGGGTGTCGCTGCCGATCCCTTTGCGAACCATGTTTACATCAGCTCCAACGATTTCACACAGGTTGGCTATATCGTTCATAAAGCTGATCTTGGTGGCAAGCATGGAGTTGGCGGCGTATTTGGTCATTTCGGCAGAGGCTATATCCATGGAGATAATGGGATGGCCATTGAGCAGAAAGGGTTTATACAGACGGCCCATAATTTTTTCGGCCCTTTCTGAATCGGTCCCGATTACAATGCGGTCGGGTTTCAGGAAGTCCTGGATGGCTGCACCCTCCTTAAGAAATTCAGGATTGGAAGCCACATCAAATTCCAGGTTTGAACCACGCCTTTTAAGGGCTTTTGAGACCTGGGCCCTTACCTTTTCAGCCGTTTTAATGGGGACCGTACTTTTGGTGACCACAACCAGGTAATCCTGCATGTAGGTACCGATCTCATCGGCTACCCCCAGCACATATTTAAGGTCTGCCGAGCCATCCTCATCGGGAGGGGTCCCAACGGCAATAAACACCGCATCACTATCCACAATACTCTCTTTAAGACTGGTGCTGAAAAACAGGCGGCCCTGCTCAACATTGGTTCTGACCATATCCTCAAGACCGGGCTCATAAATGGGGATCACTCCCTGGTTGAGCTTTTCAATCTTATCCTGGTCAATGTCCACACAGGTAACAGAAATCCCGGATTCTGCGAAACAGGTTCCGGAAACCAGTCCCACGTAGCCCGTTCCAACAATCGTAATTTTCATTTTCTAGAGTTTTTTAAAATGCAACGTAAAGGTAATTTAATAAAGATAAAACGAGAAATGGTCTTTTAGTGATTTACTATCCTCTTTTTTTGGGGGTTTGAGTGGCTTTTGTTAACTTTGCGCCTCGTTTGAATCAATATAATGTCTAACTTATTAATTTTAAAGGATTTACAATGTCAGAAACAACAAAAGGAGCTGAGGCAACCGCCGAAGATCAAACAAAAGCAGCCGGGAACCAGGCTGAACCGCAACAGCCTGTTGCAGAAGGTACCCCAACCCAGGATGTAACCCGGGAGGAGCCTGTTGCAGAGGCACCGGTCAAAGTGCCTGTTGCAGAAGAACCAGTCGAGGAGCCTGTTGCAGAGGCCCCGGTTGAAGAGCCTACCGAAGAAGAATTGCCGACTGAAGAACAAACCGGGCCAGCCGTGGAGGAACAACCTGTCGTTGCTACCGCACCTGCGGAAGTAAAAGAAATTGCCAAAACTGACCCCAACTCCAAAACCGGTATGGAAGATTTTGACTGGGATGATTTTTCCTCCAATGAATTGGAAAGTTCGGTCAGCAAGGCAGATTATGAAAAAATGTATTCAGCCACCCTTTCGACCATTGCCGAAAATGAGGTCATCGATGGAACAGTGATTTCCATGAACAAGCGTGAGGTGGTGATCAATATTGGTTACAAATCAGAGGGAGTAATCTCCATTTCGGAATTCCGTTATGACCCGGATCTGAAAGCCGGCGATACGGTTGAGGTTTATGTGGAGAGTCAGGAAGACAAAAAAGGTCAGCTGGTACTATCGCATAAAAAGGCCAGGTCAATGAGGTCATGGGACCGGGTTAACCAGGCACTTGACCAGGATGAGGTTATCAAAGGCTACATCAAATGCCGCACCAAGGGCGGGATGATCGTTGATGTATTCGGAATCGAAGCTTTCCTCCCCGGATCGCAGATCGATGTGAAACCCATCAGGGACTATGATGCCTATGTTGGAAAGAATATGGAATTCAAGGTTGTCAAAATCAACCACGAATTCAGGAACGTGGTCGTTTCCCACAAAGCACTGATCGAAGAGGAGCTGGAGCAGCAGAAGAAAGAGATCATTGCCAAACTGGAGAAGGGACAGGTACTGGAAGGAACCGTTAAAAATATCACATCCTACGGGGTCTTTATCGACCTGGGTGGTGTAGACGGACTGATCCACATTACAGACCTCTCATGGGGTCGTGTAAACCATCCCGAGGAGATTGTTGAGCTGGATCAGAAGCTGAATGTGGTGATCCTTGACTTTGATGATGATAAAAAGAGAATTGCGCTGGGTCTGAAGCAACTGACACCTCATCCATGGGATTCACTTGATGCAAACCTGAAAGTAGGAGACAAGGTGAAGGGACGTGTGGTTGTTATGGCTGATTATGGTGCATTTGTTGAGATTGCCACCGGGGTTGAAGGTCTGATTCACGTTTCCGAAATGTCCTGGTCGCAACACCTCAGGAGTGCCCAGGAGTTTATGAAAGTTGGAGACGAAGTGGATGCGGTGATCCTGACCCTCGACCGGGAGGAGCGAAAAATGTCGCTTGGAATCAAGCAACTTAAATCCGATCCGTGGGAGAAGATTGAAGAGAAGTACGGCGTTGGAAGTAAGCACACCGCGAAGGTCCGCAACTTCACCAACTTCGGGGTATTTGTTGAGATCGAAGAGGGAGTGGACGGATTGATTCATATCTCTGATCTTTCCTGGACCAAAAAAGTGAAGCATCCGGCCGAATTCACATCCATTGGTGCCGAAATTGATGTGGTTGTTCTTGAAATCGATAAGGAGAACCGTCGGCTGAGCCTGGGTCACAAACAACTTGAGGAGAATCCCTGGGACGTATTCGAGGATGTGTTCAATGTGGACTCCGTTCACGAGGGAACCGTTATCGAACTGATGGATAAAGGTGCTGTCATTGCACTTCCATATGGGGTTGAAGGTTTCGTTACACCGAAGCACCTGGTGAAAGAGGATGGAACCAATGTGAAAGTGGACGAAAAAATAGATTTTAAGGTGATTGAGTTTAATAAGTCCGCAAAAAAGATTATCTTGTCTCATAGTCGTATCCATGAGGACGAACAGAAGTCTTTGACCCGGGCCGCCAAACAAGGAGAGGGTTCCGAAGTGAGGAAAGCCACCAGGAAGCTTAAAACAAACCTGGAGAAAACCACGCTCGGTGACATTTCAGAGCTCGCCGCCCTGAAATCAGAGATGGAAGAGAACGAGAATAAAAAAGCGAAGAAAGGCGGAAACGATAAGCAAGAGTAAGTAAAACCCTTAAACAAATTAGTCAGCTATGGAATTCAAGATTGACAAGTTTGAAAACCATACTTTGATCAAAGTATTGGAGGAAAAACTCGACACCCACATTGCTCCGACACTGAAATCCGAGTTGGTACTTGTTTCAGGAAATGGTGAGAAAAACATCATTCTGGACCTGGGCAACTGCCGCTACTGTGATTCATCAGGATTGAGTGCAATACTTGTGGCGAACCGTTTGTGCAAGAATGCAGGTGGAACCTTCGTGCTCACAGGATTGAATGATGCAGTGGAAAGGTTGATCACCATTTCTCAGCTCGATACTGTATTGAACATCTCAAATTCACTGCAGGAGGCAGAAGCTTTGATCAAGGAGGCTGGATAATTCTTTGTTAGGTGTCTTTTAACCTGACCATACTTGGCAGCAGTTCAGCGTTGCCAACTACAAAACGATTTCCGACCGCTCATTTACTTCAGGTAGATGAGCGGTTTTTTTTAATCGACTGTGGGGAAGGAACCCAGGTGCAATTGAGAAAATTTGGTTTTAACCCTGTCCGTATACACCATATCTTCATATCGCACCTCCATGGTGATCATGTATTTGGTTTGTTCGGGTTGCTCTCTACCATGGGCATGATGGGTCGGAGGGTTCCGCTTCACCTTTATGGTCCCGATACCCTGGAAACGATGATGAAACAGCATTTCTCATTCTTTGGCAATCCCCCGTTCGGGATGATCTATCACGCTCCCGGTCAGGAGGGTGAAGGCTATATTTTTGAAGATAACAGGATTACGGTTACCCCCATACCTTTGAAGCACAGAACATTAACCTATGGTTATCTTTTCAGGGAGAAGGGAAAGCTGTTAAACTTAAGAAAAGAGTGCATTGGCGGGTATGGACTGGGAATTGCAGATGTAATGAGAATCAAGCAGGGGGCAGATCATGTAACCGAAACCGGGGAGGTGATCCCCAATCACCGGTTAACCCTGCCTCCCTACAGACAGCGCTCCTATGCTTACATATCCGATACAGTTTTTGAACCTTCCCTGCCGGAAAGGCTGAAGGATGTGGACCTTCTTTTCCATGAGGCTACTTTTGCTGAAAAGGATAGAAGGCTTGCGCTGGAAACCCTTCATTCCACTGCACTTCAGGCAGCGGTCATTGCAAGGGACTCGGGTGCCGGAAGGCTTCTGATCGGACATTTCTCCAGCCGGTATAAGGATCACTCGCTGCTGGTTGAAGAGGCGAGATCCATTTTTGAACCGACTTTTGGAGTCAACGACGGAGATTGCTATTCCGTTGAGCAAATAAGGGTGACAACCGAATAAAATGCTAATTTTGTCCCTTCATTTCAGGTAAAGAGAAGTAAGGTGAGCGAAAAAATTTTAATCCTTGATTTTGGATCCCAGTATACCCAGCTGATTGCCCGGAAAGTCAGGGAACATCATGTATACTGTGAAATTTATCCTTATAGTAAATACCCGGAGCCGGATGGATCCGTGAAGGGTGTGATCCTCTCGGGTAGTCCCTTTTCAGTGAGGGATGAAAAGGCTCCAATTCCCGACCTGGGGAGCATAAAGGGGAAATACCCCTTGCTTGGGATCTGTTACGGTGCCCAGTTCCTTTCCCATCATTACGGTGGTGAAGTGAAACAATCAGACTCCAGGGAGTATGGCAGGGCCCGGCTCAGTTTTATTGATTACCAGAATCCCCTGCTCAGAAACCTGTCTGCCCATTCCCAGGTTTGGATGTCACATGGAGATACCATCAACAGATTGCCTGAAAACCACAAGGTAATCGCCTCAACAGGTGATGTGGAGGTGGGTGCCTACATGGCAGAGGATGAGGTAACCTTCGGGCTTCAGTTTCACCCCGAGGTCTATCATACCACTGAAGGGAGTACCATTCTCTTCAATTTCCTCTCGGAGATTTGTGGCTGCTCAATGGACTGGACCCCGGAAACTTTTGTGGAGACTACTGTCCGGGAATTGAAAGAGAAACTGGGGGATGACAGGGTGGTACTCGGATTATCCGGAGGGGTGGACTCAACGGTTGCTGCCTCTCTGTTGCACCGTGCCATTGGCAGCAACCTGATCTGTATTTTCGTGGATAACGGGTTGTTAAGAAAGGACGAATTTAAGACTGTACTTGATTCCTACCAGCACCTTGGACTGAATGTGATCGGTGTGGATGCTGGTGAAAAGTTTATTTCCGACCTTAAAGGGATCACCGAACCGGAAGCAAAACGAAAGAGTATAGGCAAGAATTTTATTGAGGTATTTGAACAGGAGGCCAAACGACTGAAAAACATCTCCTGGCTTGGTCAGGGAACCATCTATCCCGATGTGATTGAATCTGTATCGGTGAATGGTCCGTCTGTGACCATAAAATCGCATCATAATGTAGGTGGATTGCCGGAGAAAATGGCTCTGAGGGTCGTGGAGCCGCTTCGGTTGCTGTTTAAAGACGAAGTGAGAAGGGTCGGTTATTCCATGGGAATTCCAGCTTCCTTTTTAAAACGACATCCCTTTCCGGGACCGGGGCTTGGGATTCGGATCCTGGGAGAGATTACACCCGAAAAGATCCGTCTTGTTCAGGAGGCTGATGATATCTATATAAAAGCATTACACAGGTATGGTCTGTATGACCGCATCTGGCAGGCGGGAGCCATCCTCCTTCCGGTTCAGTCGGTAGGAGTGATGGGTGACGAGCGCACCTATGAATACGTGGTAGCCCTGAGGGCTGTAACCTCCACCGATGGAATGACAGCCGATTGGGGGCATCTTCCCCACGAAGTATTGAGCCAGATTTCCAATGATATCATCAACAAGGTCAGGGGCATTAACAGGGTTGTATATGATATCAGCTCAAAACCGCCGGCTACCATTGAGTGGGAGTAAAAAGAGGATCACTGTTTTTGCAACAATTTTGACTTCAGGAGGTTATAACTATATACCTAAACAGGTTAATCATGATTCGAATAAAATATATCAGTCTCCTGGGAGTTATCCTGATGGGTGCACTCCCCGGACAGGCCCAGTTTTCAAGTCCGGAAGCCCTTAAACTGGCCCTGGTGATGGAGAGGGTGAGCCAGTATTATGTCGATTCCATTAACACCACAGAAGTGATGGAGGATGCCATTGAGCATTTGCTGCACGAACTGGATCCTCACTCCTCCTATCTGAGCAAGGAGGAGCTTGAGGAGATGAATGAGCAGCTTGAGGGTGAATTTGACGGGATCGGGGTTAGTTTCAATGTGCTGGATGATACAATTTTCATTATTCGTTCCATCCCGGGAGGTCCTTCCGAGAGGGTTGGTATCGCGGCAGGTGACCGGATTATTAAGGTAGAGGGTGTGACTGTAGCGGGAACGGGCATAACTACAAAGGAAGTTCAGCACCTGCTGAAGGGACCCAAAGGTACGATGGTGGATGTTTCTGTTCGCCGCCGGGGTGTTCCCGGTCTTTTGGAGTTTACCATTACCAGGGACAAGATACCCGTATTTAGTCTGGATGCCTCCTATATGGTCAATGACCGGGTTGGATATGTAAAACTTGCCAGGTTTTCCCACACGACCCTTGAGGAGTTTGAGACTGCCATGGTGGCTTTGAAAGAGAAGGGGATGGTGGATCTGATCCTCGATCTTTCGGGGAATGGCGGAGGATGGCTGCCTGTGGCCGTTGACCTGGCTGATCATTTCCTTTCAGGAAACAAGGTGATTGTAAGTACAGAAGGGAATAACATGCCTGTCCGAAAATACAGGGCCCGCCAGACCGGGCTTCTCGAGGATGGAAAACTTGTAATCATGATCGATGGAAACTCAGCTTCGGCCAGTGAAATTGTCAGTGGTGCGATCCAGGACTGGGACCGGGGAGTCATCGTAGGGCGCCGTTCATTTGGCAAGGGCCTGGTGCAACAGCCCTTCCCCCTGGGTGACGGCTCTATGATCAGGCTTACAGTGGCCCGCTACTATACACCTACCGGCAGGCTCATCCAGAAGCCCTACGAGGATGGTTATGAAGAGTACGCCATGGACCTGATTAACCGGTATAATCGTGGAGAACTCAGCAATGAAGACAGTATCGTTTTCCCGGAGTCTCAACGTTATCAGACCCTTGTGCTGAACCGGACCGTATACGGCGGTGGCGGAATTATGCCCGACTTTTTTGTACCCATGGATACCAGTGCCTATTCAGACTACTACAGGGAGCTGATCAGCAGGGGGATATTTAACCGTTTCATACTTCAGTATGTGGAGGAACACCGGGATGAGCTCCTTTCTCAAAATCCGGATTTTAAATCATTTCAGGAAAAATTTGAACCCGGGAAGGAACTGAAGGATGCCCTGATCAGCTTTGCAGCAGGGGAGGATCTCGACTTTAAACAGGATCAGTGGGATATTTCGGGCAACCAGATAACCCTTCTCCTAAAGGGATACATGGCGAGGGATTTATGGGACATGTCCAGTTTTTATGAGATCTATAACACCTCCAACGAGGTTTATAATAAAGCGGTGGAGATTCTGAATGATCCTGCCGGGGTTAATGAGAAACTGGCTAAAGCCGGGGTCAGATGATCTCATGGATGGGTGAACAGTACCTGGAGATCCTGGGCGTTTTATTCTCCCTCCTGTATCTCTTTTTCAGCATAAAGCAAAATCTCCTTTTGTGGCCCATGGGAATGATTGGCGCCATACTCTATATGGTGGTTTTTTACCAGTCGAAGTTTTATGCGGATATGGGACTAAATGGGTACTACTTTTTGATTAGTATATATGGTTGGGTGGTTTGGTCAAAGGGGAAGAAAGGTGATCAGGCCGGAATGCCCGTTACAAGAATCAGGTTGAAGCAGGGAGTGATACTGACCATGATTACGGTCGTTGCTTTTACAGGGACAGGATTCATTCTTGACCGGTATACCGATTCGCCTCTTCCTTATTGGGATGCCTTTACAACTGCGCTGAGTTTCACAGCCACCTGGATGCTTGCCAGGAAAATTCTCGAACACTGGATCATATGGGTTATTGTTGATGTAGTTTCCATGGCTTTGTATTTTTACCGCGGGTTATATCCCACCCTTCTGTTATTTGCGATATATACCGTGCTGGCGGTGATCGGATATTTTCAATGGAAAAGGACATGTCAGGTTACAACAGGAGTTTAAAACGGATACTGGTAACCGGACCCGAGTCAACCGGAAAAACCGAATTGGTGAGCAGGCTGACCAACCGGTTTAACGGAACAGCCGTTGAGGAGTATGCCAGAGGTTTTGTGGAGGGGCTTGATCGTCCCTATACCTTTGAAGATGTTGAGCATATAGCAAGGCATCAGATTTTATCCTATGAGAAGGAAATCTCTGATAAGGAGTGGGTCTTCTTCGATACCTGGCTCATCATCACCAGGGTGTGGTTTGATGTGGTTTTCAAAACGGTCCCGGCATGGATCGATGATGCGTTAAAAGGGGCCCGTTTTGACCTTGTCCTTTTGTGTGCACCTGACATACCCTGGATTCCGGATGGAGTAAGGGAGAATGGAGGCATTGAACGTGAACGCCTGTTTGAAAGATACAAAAAGGAGATCGTGTATTTCGGAATGGAGTGGGATTTGGTTACCGGAACTGGCGAGGAGCGCTTTGCACGGGCAGAAGAGATTATTTTCAAAAAACTGGGATATGGCACAATTTGAAAAGTACCACGCAAAAACCTTCAAAGGTCTGGAACCATTGCTGGCTTCCGAACTGGAAGGATTAGGCGCTGAGAAGGTGGAGGTCGCA
>JAWOHR010000083.1:0-4283 GCA_046485075.1 Bacteroidales bacterium | reverse complement strand
GTGGGTGATAGTTGCAGGTATAAGGTACCTGATCGTGATCTTGGTACAGACTGGCAGCAAAAGAATTTTGACGACAGTGACTGGGAGCTGGGTCAGTCGGGTTTCGGTTTTGGTGACGGGGATGACAATACCCTGATTCCTGAGGGATCGCAGGCTGTTTATATGCGATTTGAGTTTACAGTTAAAAACATATCTGATGTTGCAGATTTATTTCTTGATATGGACTTTGACTCTGGATTTGTTGCCTACTTAAATGGAACTGAGGTGGCTCGCGATAATGTGGAGGACCCCATCACCTGGAACATGGAACTTGAATATTTTCGGGAAGCAATCATGTACACAGGAGTGAACCCGGAAAGATGGGAGATTGGTAAGTTCATTGCTTCGGATCTGGATAGTGGTAAGAATGTGCTGGCAGTGGAGGTTCACAGCTATAGGGCTAACTCCAACGATTTTACCGCAAATGTATTCCTGCATGCACTGATAACGGTTGCTGACACGCTGTATGGTCCGGTCACGGAGTGGTTTGGAGATACGGTCTCTTTTTCAGAGTTTAATCTTCCTTTAATGCTTATCAATACGCATGGACAGGAGATACCCCGTGAAACTCGGATTGTGGCAGACATGGGATTGATATACAACGGTGAAGGTGCCATAAACTCGATTGATGATCCCTGGAATGAATATTCCGGATTGATCAGCATTGAACTGCGTGGTGAATCTTCGTCCGAATTTGCTAAAAAATCATACAGCCTTGAGCTTCAGAATGCCGATGGGTCAAATCACAATGTATCCCTGCTTGGTTTGCCGGAAGAGAACGATTTTATAATCTATGGACCCTTCAGCGATCAGACCCTGGTAAAGAATGTATTGAGCTACGAACTATTCAGAAAAACGGGGCGGTGGGCACCCCGTACCAGATATATTGAAGTGGTAATCAATGGCGATTACGAGGGTGTATATGTATTGATTGAAAAACTGAAGCGTGACGAAAACAGGGTGGATATTGATAAGCTCACCAGTGAGGATGTTTCACCCCTCGAAATTTCAGGTGGATACATCCTGAGAAAAGATAAGACTAACAATTTATTAGCCGAAGAGTGGTGGAAGTCACCTGTGAAACAACCTTTTCATGCGACCATGTGGTACGAATATTACGACCCCGAATATGCGGATCTTACGACGGATCAGGCTTTCTATATCCGTAACTGGATGCAAAATTTTGATGAAGTAATGTCAGGATCCGGCTTCAACGATCCCGAAACCGGATACCGTAAATACATAAAAACAAAGTCCTTTATCGATATTATGTTTCTGAATGAGATATCAAAAGGAATTGATAACTATGTATTTAGCAATTATTTTTATAAAGAAAATGATGCAGATGGTGGACAACTGGTTGCAGGTCCACCATGGGACTACAACCTGGGATATGGGAATTTAGATTATGGGGATAGCTGGGATGCCAAAGAGACTTATGGATGGTGTTATCCGCAGTCAGGCCGGATATACTGGTATGAGCGACTGATGGAGGATTCTTATTATGCGAACAAGGCTTATTGCAGGTGGACAGAACACCGGGACAGCATTTACAGTGATGAGCGTGTATTGGCTATTATTGACAGCTGTGTGAATACCATAGGGGAGGCCGCAGATCGAAATTTTGCAAGGTTCCCGACACTTGGAAACTATGTCTGGCCTGCCGTCGAGCCTTATCCCGATACCTATGAGGGAGAAATAGATAAGCTGAAAACCTGGTTGATAGCCCGCCTGGCCTGGTTGGACGAGCAATGGCTCTATAGGGGGAATTGCAATCCCCAGGCACCCACTGATATTGCCCTCTCAGACAATGTGATTCCTGAAAATGAATCCAGTGGCACAATCATAGGGGTATTAAGCACCAAGGATCCTGACAGCGAATCTTTTAAATACGCTCTTGTGTCGGGAGAGGGAGATAGCGACAATGCAAAATTCGCTATATTTAATAACTTTCTCCTAAGCAACATGGTCTTTGACTACCAGACTCAAAATACCTTCTCATTAAGAATTGCAAGTACGGATGAGACCTATGAGAGCTTTGAAAAAGTATTCGAAGTTCATGTTTCGAGTACAGTTTCTGCAGAAAGAATGAGGGTGGATGCCGGTACTTTTGCTCTTTATCCAAACCCAAGTTCAGATCATGTACAAATTGTTTCTACGGCTATTGGCAATTGTTCTATTAAATTACAGCTTATAGATATGTCGGGGAAAGTACTCGGTATTTATGAAGGTCAGCTGCAGGAAATTAATTTGAGCCTGGCAGATGACTCAGGAGCACTTGGCAGAGGGGTATATTTTATAAGTATTGAGGTAGCAGGACAAAGCGTCACGAAAAAATTCGTAAAACTCTAAATTGTAGTTAAGATAAATAGCTATGAAAAAGAACTTTACAAAGCATTTGGTCGCAATCGCATCATTGATCTTTGCAACGGCTTGTTTCAATAAAGTGGCCTGGGGACAAAGCCTGAAACTGATGACTTATAATCTGAAGTTTGCCAGTCCCACCTTTGAGCCCTCCTGGGAAGTAAGGCGTGATATGCAAATCGACATGATCCGAAAATATGATCCTGATATTATTGGGACCCAGGAAGGATTAAAAGAGCAAATCGATTATTTAGCAGATCACCTGATCGAATATGTGGTGGTGGGTGAAGGCAGGAAGGGAGGTGATGATGATGAGCACATGGCGATCTTCTATAAGCGGGATAAGTTTCGCCTGCGGGAAATGCAAAGTTTTCAGCTGTCGAATACACCCGAAATAATCGGCAGCGGTCCGGAAATAAATCCCAGGATGGTCAGCTGGGCCCGGTTTGCCCTGATTGACATTGAAGCTGAAGGAGAAGCGGGTCCTTACCCTTCGGACTATCGTGGACACTGGGAGAATAACCAGGAGTTTTATGTGTTTAATACGCATTTCTTTAATGGCCCTTATGAGACCCTTGGCAGGTTGAATGCATCCAAACTCATCAAGGAAAGAATCTCCGAACTGAATCGCTTTGGTGGATGGACCGCCGAACGCCCTGTTTTTCTTATGGGTGATTTTAATTGCCGTCCCGGCAGTCCACCTTACAATGTGCTGGTGGGGAATGGTGAATCGAATGATTCGGATTTACTTAAAAACACCTTTGTGGATGAAAAGAAAATTGACTGGATCCTGTATAAGGGTGCTGTGAGGGTTCTTAAATATGAGGAAGTTGACTTCAATGTGGAAGGTGCCTACCCATCTGACCATAAGCCCATATATGTCGAAGTTGAAATTCTGCCTGAGTAACTAACAAACCTGACCATCTTGTCTTCACAAACATAAAAATGCAGACATGAAATATAGCGCACAGTTCAGATGGTTCATTTTGATTCTCCTTTTCCTGGCAACTACCATTCTTTACATCGACCGGTCTGCCCTGGGGATCCTGGCTCCCGATCTCCAAAAATCCATTGGCTGGAGTGAGGAACAATACGGCTATATTAATACAGCTTTTATGATTGCTTATGCAATTTGTTTCCTGGTGATGGGTTCCATTATCGATCGTTTTGGTACCAGAAAAGGTTATGTGCTGTCCATTGGTATATGGAGCCTGGCAACTGCAGCCCATGCCCTGGCAGGACGCTGGATTGGTTTCGCTATTGCAAGGTTTAGCCTGGCGGTCGGACAATCGGGCAATTTTCCATCGGCCATTAAAGCGGTGGCAGAGTGGTTTCCAAAGAAGGAACGGGCCCTGGCAGTTGGAATTTTTAACGGAGGAGCCAATATGGGGACCATCCTGGCTCCTTTGATTATTCCAGGTTTGGTTTTGATGGCTGGAACCTGGCGTGTTGCCTTTCTATGGACCCTGCCCATCAGCTTCCTCTGGATTGTACTCTGGTTGTTTTCTTACAGGAGTCCCGAGCAACATAGACGGGTTTCGAAGGAAGAGCTGGCCTATATCAACAGCGATTCGGAGGAAAATGAAAAGGGAGAAAGACTGCCCTGGAGGGTCATCTTACCCCACAGGGGAACCTGGGCCATCGCCTTCGCTAAATTTATGGCCGATCCCATCTGGTGGTTTTATCTTTTTTGGGGAGCCAAATTCCTGAATGAAAAATTCGGTGTAAACCTGAAGGAGATCGGGCTCCCATTCTTTACCATCTACCTTGTCTCGAGTAGTATGAGTGTGTTGCTGGGGGTATTTTCCTCACGCTTATTAAAGAAAGGATTGGGCCTTAACCGGAGGAGTAAGCTGGAGTTGCTGTCCTGTGGTATTTGC
>JAWOHR010000005.1:0-8286 GCA_046485075.1 Bacteroidales bacterium | reverse complement strand
ATTCAGTCCTGGTTCAGTTCTGATTCAGTCCTGATTCAGTCCTGAGAACGTAGACCTGCCGGCTTCCCGTGAAGGTAGAGTTTATACCCAAAAGCCTTCCATCCGGACTCCACCTGGGATGCAGATCGCACCTCCAGCCTCCGGTAAATTCAGGAGGTTCCACAAACCGGCCCATTGAAAGGACCGCCTCTGAGGCCATATCCATTAAAAAAAGCTTCTGCTCGTGCGATCCGTCTGCCGGGTAGGTATCTGTTACCATCCATCTTCCATCCGGTGAAAAGGTTCCATGACCGTCAAAATCAAGCAATCCGTTGCCAACTCTTTTGAAATTGCGATCGCCCACCGTAAAAAGGATATGTCCGTAACCTTCCCCCCTGTATTTCGCCGTAACCATCAGGTTCTCACTGTCAAGCCAGTCGAAATGCGACCCTCCCCAATCATCAGGAAAGCATCTTTGTAAATTTGTTCCGTCCCTCTCCACTGTAAAGGCAGTGGTGTTCCATAGTTTATGAGCCCTTGCCAGCCAGAATATCCTGCTTCCGTCCCTGGAGAAAAGGGTATGGTTAAAATATTCCATGACATCCCCTTCCAGGACGGGCACCTGGTGCCTGATCTGTTCCAGGGAGACCAGCAGGGTGGCTTCCCCCGATTCAAGATTGACCAGGAATATGCCATCCTCATCAGGAAATGTCTCCCCTGTTTTTGGATCCTGTCCATTCCCGCCATATCCGTAATCGGCCCGGGTGATTCTCAGCCTTGCAAAATTGATGCTGACAGCCTCCTTCCCGTTGGGTGAGACGGCACTAACCGGGTAGGGGATGATTTTTTTCTCCCTGGTAAATACATTCAATATAACCGACACGAATTTTCCATCCACCTGATCATTGTAAATGATCATTGAGTCGGGCGATGTGGAGAGCCAGTGTGCCATGCATCCCTGTTGAAAGTTCCACGCCGTGGTTCTGGCCACAGGGATAAATTCGAGCGATTCCATATCCACAAGCCCCAGTGTGGCGGTATCATTTTCTGTGGGGATCCTGAATCTGACATCGGTTTCAAGTACCGTGGCATACCTTTGGTTCGCACTCCACGAGTTGATCCCGTAGTAACTTGCAAACAGGTGCTCACTGGGTCCGGATGTAATCTGGACAGGCTCCGAAAACTTTGGAAATCTGACGATCGTGCCCTTCTCCTGACTGTTCTGGCAGGAGAAGAAACAGGTAACAAGCATCAGCAGGGATACGAACCGGAGTCCCGATTGCAAAAGTCCCGATTGCAAAAGTCCCGATTGCAGAAGTCCCGATTGCAGAAGTCCCGATTGCAGGAGTCCCGATTGTCCGAGTCCCGTATGTCTGTGTGCCGATTGCCAGAGTGGTACAGGGTTTCCCATTTAGTTTAAAGTGATATAGATGGTTTGATTGCTCTCCAGATCAATCTCTTTTTCAACTTTTCCGATGACGATCGTATAGGGCGATGAAACGATCCTGTTCTTTCCCTCAACGGAATACTCCGGGAGCTCTGCCTGCAGGTTTCCCAATGCATCGGTTTTTGTGTTCAGGACAACTTTCTTGTTCCTGTCCAGGATGGAAACACCGGTATCTCCAACCGGATTTCCCTTTGAATCCTGCACAACCAGGCGAAGGGTCCAGAACACCGAATAGGTATGATCCTGTCCGGTCGCCTCTATCTCAAATTTCCCTCCCCTTACTTCATTTGATCTGAACGCCACATGATTTGCAATGCAACTTTCGCAATCGGCAAATCCGATTGTAAAAGTTTTAAATGGCTCATCGTTCAGGGGGATGATGGTATTGTTATGGATATTTGAATGGGATGCCCCGCCATACATGGATGCAACCCATGCAACAGGTACATTGGTGGTGACCTGGTTATTATAAAACTGCCCTCCAAAGTACTTCGGGCCGCCACAAATATAAAAGGCTGCCGTTTTCACTTTGGAAGATGGTTCAACTTTATTCACAATGATGTTATTTTCATAAACCTCATTCTCGCCTCCGCTTGCACTGTAAAAGACCCCCCAGGCCATGGGAAGATACTCTTCCGGCTCAGGGTAGGCTTTTGCAGTGATTGTAATTTCATTGTGATGGATCCTGTTGCCCACAGAGGCTTTTGGGGATCCGGGAGCCGCATGATAATCCCCAAGCCTGATGGCTGCGGTGCTGTACTCTTCCCTTCCATATTCACAGGTAGGAGGTGAGGTCTCAATTTTGAATGAGTTATTGAATACCTCGGTATATCGCGACACATAGATACCTGAACCCTGTTTGGGTTCAAAGGTGTTATTGAATATTTTGGAACTGTCACCGGTTCCCATAATGCTGTAATGATTGGTAACCACCTGGTGGTTTTCAAAAAAATTATCATGGACAAGTGACTTAATTCCTTTTACGGAGAGGCAACCCTGTCCACCGTAAAAGGCAGAGTGGCCAATTTCAGAAGCATTGGTTCCTCTTAAAATAACAGAGCAGATTCCCACATGGCGCTGAATCAGAAAGGGCATATCCACATCAAAGCGGCAATGATCGATCTTTGCGTAAGAAATATCTGCAGCTCCTGAACTAATCCCGCCCGCAATGATTCTGACATTTTCAAGGATCACTTTCACATCATCTGCAGAGGATTGAATGCCCCAGGAAAGAATACCATCCGTGCCGCTCTCAATCACCCCGTTTCTGATGGTGATGGTCCCTTTCCCCTCCACGCGGGGGATAGATGGCAGGGCCAGTCCGGCTTTGAAATCTGCAGTATAGTCATAGAAGGCAGGAATAACCGGGGGATAGGATTCCATTATCACATGATCATAATGAGCCAGTGGGGTGGTATTTTCAATGATGCTGATACCCACATCCATGGCAGGCCGGATGTCAATCTCATCCACCAGGCAATCGGTGTCTGCCCTGACGCGGACCCTGTATCGCCCGGATGGCATATGGGTCAGGTGGGCATAAACAAATCCGCCACCAAGCCTTGGGCTTTTTTTCTCAACCGGACAACTCTGGAGGGTCCCGTCTCCGTATTCCGTAAGACATACAACCTCGTTACCCTGCTCATCCTCCACAAAAACGCTGACCTTCATCTCATCGTCCGGATATTTCTTCATATCGTGGTAATACCTGCCGGTAATCCCACACATGGCAAAATAGGAACGGTCGGGGACCGGAAGATGGATATATGAAGAAGTAATTTCATCCCCCGCCTGAAGACTGAGGATTTTATCTCCCATAAATACATGAACATCAGCTGTATTAACCACTTTTGCCCCGGGTGCTTTAGAAATATCCCAGCCATCCAGTCCCTTTTCAAATCCCGAATTGGCAATATGCTCATAAGGCGCATCTGCATATTTAATGGTATATCCGTTCAGGTCCAGGATCACATCCTTACCAAGAAAAAGGGGACTCTTTTCACTTGAAATATCATTTTCCAGAACATACACAGCCCCTTTTTCAGCATAACTCCCTGTGGTTTTTACGGCTCTTTCATTGCCTGAAACCTGGCGGTGGGGAACTTCATTATACTGGGCCAGGCAATTTGATGGAAAAACAATGATGGCAATGATGGTAATGATGGTTAGCAGGATGGCACCATGTATTCTCAGTTTCCCTTTCATGATATCGATGCTATGATTTGTGAATGTTTTTCTTCCTCCTGATTAGATAAAGGGCATAAGGCATCATGAGGATGAGTGGAATGATCCAGATGGCCCAGTAAGAAAAATTCTCGAACCAGTTCTCCACATTGTAAACATGCAACCTGTCTCCAAAAATATCAACCAGAATCTGGGTGGTATAGGGGTCTACGGCATCGGAATAATACAATTCTGACATGTTCTGATAGGGAGCGCGGACCAGTTCAGGATCGGCTGTAATGGCTGCCGTATCAAACGGAACGACGATTCCAAAGTCCGGATCTAAAATATAGGTGGCCGTGTCGTCAAGCTCAGCCCTGACCACCACATGATGACCTCCCACATCCAGCAGTTCTGCTTTTATTCCATTTTCAAGCAGGACGCCCTTCACCACAATCGAGTGAGACGAACATAAGCCCACACCCCTTTCCAGGTTTTTTTTATAGTTGGCAAATTCATATCGCCCATATTTTTCGGGAAGGATATAGGCAGCCGCATTTAAAAGATAGTTTTCCCAAACCGGTACCCTTAAATGGTATTTCCTGGTCCCCTCTGCTTTCCAGTAGTGGGCAAATCCATCATTTACGACTTTGTTAATCCTTACGGCAAAATCCACATTGGATTCCTGATCCCCT
This sequence comes from Bacteroidales bacterium, assembly GCA_046485075.1. Taxonomy (GTDB): domain Bacteria; phylum Bacteroidota; class Bacteroidia; order Bacteroidales. The sequence goes on along the minus strand of JAWOHR010000005.1, from coordinate 4,002 downwards.
TTTTTCAGTAGTTCCCTGATCTCTGGATATTCAATGGTAACATCGCCGATCCTGTTCCTTAAAGTCACCTCCTCGGTATAGATAGCCGGATTCCTCATGGATTTGAACAAACCGAATATATTGATACCCATTAAAACGATTCCTGCCAACAGGATGATCTTATACAAGCTTTTCATGGTTTTTATTCTATTTAAAAGGTGTTGTCATATAGTCCTCTATATCACGCCAGTGAACCAGCATGGTTTTACGCTTTTCCTTCAATTGTGCAATTATATCCGGACCCAGCAGAAAGCAATCCTCATAAACCGGATCCTGGGCATGGCATAACAGATGATCACCTCCGGCTTCCAGAATGGATATTAATTCCTCAGTATTTTCCAGTTCATTGCGCATGATGGCATTGAACCTTTGTAAATCCGGATCGCCGGTCATGGTCGGCTCCTTTGTGGGACGATGGATCGGACCGGTTAATTCAGCGGCATGGTTGTCCCTGATCTGCTGTGCAGCGGCAAAATTTCCATAGCTTCGCATCATGCTGGCGTGAATTCTCAAGGATGAAGCCAATTGCTGAATGAAATCATTTTTCGCAGCTGACGGATCAATGCTTTCAAGTTTTTTACACACCTGGATGATTTTCTCCACATAAACTTTGATTGAATCGGGTGAGGTTTTCCAACGGCCCCCGTGAATGTCTATATAGTCCGTCCGTGCCTCCTCCTGTGAAACATTGAATATAAAAGGAAGGAAATAGGCTTCTTCCTCTTCCGAGAGCCTCTGAGGGGCAATGACCAGGGGCCGGTTAATCATTCTGGAGGAGACCCCCCAGTACACACCATATAAATTATTCAAATGAGGATGCCTGTAAAGGTCTGCACTATTCAGTTCAGTAAGTGCCTCATTTAAAACATCCGCATCCTTTTCACCTGCCCAGTCCACACAATACCCTTGAAGGGTCCGGGAAACCGTTTGCTCATCTTTCCCCATCCCTGCAAGGTGGTCCTCGAGGAGACCAAACATCAGATCATCCACAACAGGGGTTTCATTCCCCCGGTCATAAAACGATCTTAAATTGATAAAAATGGTCTGCGGCTTCTGATCGTCAATTTTCTCCAGGTTTTTCAAATAGGAGGCTACATTGATGATGCCTTTGGCAGGATAGGTAAAGGATAGGCTGCTCCCCAGGCTTATTAATTCATTGTCGGGAGTGCTGCCAAAGTAACAATGTTCGGGAAGTTTTGACTGGATATCGGCCCTCTCCTCATCGGTGAAATTTGAAGATCCCTGCGGGAAGGAGAGATAGACATCCAGTTTACCATCCGCTTTTTCGGCTCCCGACTGCAGGGAGTTCATCAAATGGCGGATCCGTTCTCCTGTCGTTTCATTTCTACAAAATTCCGGACCATTTGCCCCGACATACAGCCATTCCGACCAGCAGTTGCCAGATCCGGCATCATTGGTTTTAAAAAACAGTGTTTTTACCTCGGGTACATTTTTCAACAATCCGGAAATCATATCGGAATAGATATCCTGCATCTCCACCCTGCTCAGACAGGGGGAAAAGAAGGGGTAATTGCTCCTCCTTGGATGATCCACCCGGGCTCCCCGTAACTGGGGGTATGCATCAAAAAAAGCTGCAGGGAGAATCGCCGGCTCATTTCCATAAAAAGCAGCTTCCATTCCATTCTCGCGCAAAATTTTTGCTTTGGCCAGAATCATCTCCTGGTTTTTCCGGACAAAATCGGCAGGTACATAAGGTGCCAGTTTCTCACCGGGAAAGAATTTATAGATCGAAGCAAAATTGCTTGCATATTCACTCCATGGATTACCCCCGTCGGGTATTTCATAAAAAGCTTTTTCTGCAACAACCCCGATATTGATCTGGACATTCCCATATTTCTTTAGCCGGGCTGTGAGATTCACCAACTCCCTGAACTCATCCAGATCGGTGATGCAGTTGGTAATCACAAAAGTTTTCTTTCCTTTTTCGTACTTCTCAATACCGCTGACAGGTATTGTGAGGACAAAAAGGCTTATTAGTAAATGAAAATTAATAATAAGCAGAGGTTTCATTAGAAATTTCATATTTTGGTAGAAAATATACGCAAAAGCAATTATACGAAAGTTATTTTAGCATTTTATTCACATAACGATAATAAATTGAAAGAATGATGAAGGTCAGCTTCAATAACAGACTGTTTCTTTTCTCCCTGCTTCTGGTTCTTGGCAGTATAAACAGGCTGCCTGCCCAGAATGAGAACCAGGACCTGGCAAGGTACACCCCGGAGTGGATCAGGGAGGGCTTTGCGGATGCAGGTGCTACCCACGAACCCTGGATTTTCCAGGTGCGGCGAAACAATGAAGATTTCAACCAGTGGCAAAAGGAGTTTTATGATTACCAGACCTCCGAAGCGTATATCAAATCACTTGCTGAAGCCGGCATCACGGTATACCACATTTATTGCTACAAGGGATTTGGTTTTGAAGCAGAAAGGGAGCACATGGAACAGGCAGCAAAAGCTGCTGCACTTGCCCACAAATATGGTATGAAAGTGGACACCTACATCCAGTGGAATACCATGGCCTATGAGACCTTCTTTGCCGAAGTCCCCGAAGCTGAAACCGATCTGTGGTACCAGATTGATGTTTCCGGGAAACCCATTCTTCTCACCTACAGCTACCAGCAATCGTTCCGCTACAGGCCCTGCTTCAACCATGACGGCTACATGGATTATTTTAAGGAGAAGATCATTCGATATGCGGTGGAAACGGTAAAGACCGATTTCATCCATTTCGATAATTTTGATTTTAACTATCCCCCGGAGGCCGATTTCAACCCGGCAACCATCGCTGCTTTCAGAAAGTATCTTGAAGACAAATACACCCCGGAGATCCGGTTGGAAAGGTTTGGTTTCAGCGATGTGTCACACGTTCTTCCCCCCATGTGGAACGATCCCAATCCGGCAGAGAAAATGGTGGTGATCAATGATCCGGTCATACAGGAATGGATCGATTTTCGGTGCTGGACCTTCACAACCCGTCTGGCAGAATGTGCCCGTTTCGCGCGTGAACTGAATAAAGAGATTGCCATTGAAGTGAATCCGCACGGACTTGTGGGAAGCAACCGGGCCTGGGAAGCAGGGATCAACCATCCCGACCTCATGCAGTACACCAACGTGATCTGGACCGAGGATACCAACAATCCCCGATGGGAAAATGGTGTGGCGATCGGGAAATTCCGCCATTATAAACTGGGCCGCACCACCCACAATTTCATCATGACTGGGAATCATAAAGCGCAGGATTTTGCTGAAAACCTGGCCCTGAACCGAACCATTGGCTCCCTGGGCAGGAACATTCCGGAAGGAGCGGGGAAAGATTACCTGGACTTCTGGATCAGCCATAAAGAGTTATATACCGGGATGATCGGAGGGGAAAAAGTAGCCATACTCAGAAGCTATCCCTCCATGGCCTACAGTGTGATTGAAACCCAGGTGGCAGTCAATATGGCTGAACAGGTTCTGCAACAGCGACAAATTCCATTTGATATCATTTTTGACCAGCAAATGGATCTGCTGGGTAAATATGATGTGCTGGTGCTTGCCAACCAGGAGTGCTTAAGTGACCTCGCCATCGCAAAAATTAAAGCCTTTGTGAAAAGCGGAGGGGGCATTGTTGTGACCGGGAATACCGGTAAGTTCGATCAGTGGCGCAGACTCCGGAGAGTCAGTCTGACCGATGAGATGTATCTGGAAACTGAACCCGGAAATGAAAATGAGAAGGCTTTGGCTTTCAACTACCACCAGGGAAGGGTGATTTCCATTCCGCAGCTGATCCCCCCCGACGGAGAGGTCAAACTTGGTTTTGAATCCATCTGGAGGATGCCCTTGAACGCAGGTGAGCTTGAATCTGCTGTCAACTGGGCAGCAGGTAAAATATTGCCACTGACTGTATCTGCCCCCGAATGGGTGGGCGTTTCACAGTCGCCGATAAAGGCGTCCAGGT
>JAWOHR010000205.1:0-8374 GCA_046485075.1 Bacteroidales bacterium | reverse complement strand
AACCTACGCTCGAAAAGGATTTACTCACCCGAACCCATCTTTTGGCAAAAAAGCTGGCCCAAAATTGTGGAATAGATTTGGTTGGTTATTCACAATTATAGTGGCGAAGTACTGGAAAAGTATAGTGGATTAGCTAGCGGATCAACAACTAATGTTCAATTTGCGAAATCTACAATATCACTGGGCATATACCCAATAAATCTCTACCTTTTTAATCATGTTGATCTTGATTTTGGTATATCATTATCAAGATTAATACAAGAAGATTTCCATGGTACCAAGAGTGGATGGAGTGGAAATGTTAATGGCGGAATCGACAGCTTTCAGTATGACTTAGAAGAAAAATATCAAAACATAAGCGCAACATGGTATTTTGGGATTCAAGCAAAAGTAGGATATGATTTTTATTTGTCGGAAACTTTAATATTGTCACCGTTCTATTCATTCAAAATCGGTCTATCGGATGAATTCTCGGAGATTTTAAGTGATACGAGACTCATGGGACATTATTTATGCATTGGTATCGAAAAGAGATTAGGTAAATAACACATTCATAAACTAAGGGACAATTTGATAAACATCATGAATAATTGTAAAATACTTGTAGCGAAAATCCAGTTTCCAGATGAGTTCATTCTTGAGGAAATGGAGGATCTTCCGGATCAATGGAATCAATACCCATATTCCACAAAAACCGTAAAAATCTTTACTAATCTGGCTAGAAATAGAGATTTCTTTGCGTTGAAGGTACCCTCTACGATAGTCGGACTGGATCAAATATAATTCTTAATCCACTCTGCAAAGAACCGATTTAAGCGTCTTTGATTTACACATAGAAAGCTATATCTTTGTGTGTAGAAAGAGTTAAATATATTACACATGGCTACAAATTTAGCAATAGATGATTGGCTTATAGAAGAAGCAAAGTTGGTTGGTAAACATCGAACTAAAAAAGGAGCTGTTACTGAGGCATTGATGGAATATATCCAGCGCAGAAAGCAATCTGAGATCCTACGGATTTTCCATTCAATTGATTACGATCAGGACTACGATTACAAAAAGCAACGGGCTGTAAAATGAAAGTTATAGTCGATACTAGTGTATGGTCCTTAGCTTTGCGGAGAAGTAAAGAAGTTGAAAACGAATATGTTGAAGAATTAGAAGAGCTAATAAAAGAGGTCCGTGCCCAACTCATAGGGCCAGTCCGTCAAGAACTCCTCAATGGAATCAGATCAGAAAAGCAATATAAAGTATTAAAAAGGCATCTTAGGGCATTCAAGGACCTTACGATTGAAACTGAAGATTATGAATTGGCAGCCGAGTATTATAACTCAGCTCGGGAAAATGGCATCCAAGGTTCGAATACTGACTTTTTATTATGTGCTATCTCTACTCGCCATCGGATGCCCATATTTACTACGGATAGCGATTTCATCAACTTTCAAACTGTTATTCCAATAGAATTGCACAAAATCAGGAGGTAATTGGCGCATTGGCTCGGAAATAGTTTAAATTAAGATCCAATTCTGCAATTAAATTTATTTCGGAATACTGCGAATAAATTCTATATTTGACGTATAATGTACGGCAAATAGAGTTTTCTAATGTATATACATCAAAGAAAAGATTGGCCTAATTTCAACTGGGATAACGATACCTTGCTTCCATATGTGAGTATGGTGCGAAATCTTCAAGGGAGATTAATTGGTAGAATGGAAAGCTTAGGTTTCAGGCTTAGAGAAGAGGCGCTGCTTGATACGTTAACTGTTGATATTATTCAATCCAGTGCAATTGAAGGAGAATTCTTAAACCCGGATGAAGTTCGATCGTCAGTAGCCCGAAGATTGGGAATAGATATTTCCGGATTACCGGAAGCAAGCCTGAATGTTGATGGAATTGTAGAAATGATGCTCGATGCAACTCAGAATTATGAAGCTCCATTAACAAAAGATCGTCTGTGTGGTTGGCATGCATCTCTTTTCCCAACAGGAAGGAGCGGGATGCATAAGATAACAGTTGGTGACTGGAGGCATGATGAACAGGGTCCAATGCATGTTATATCTGGTCCAATGGGAAGAGAAAAGGTGCATTACACGGCCCCAGAAGCGAAACGACTTGAAACAGAAATGAATCGGTTTATTCAATGGTTCAATACTGACACAAGTATGGAGCCTGTGATCAAATCCGCAATAGCCCATTTATGGTTCGTAAGTATTCATCCATTTGATGACGGGAACGGAAGAATTGCAAGAGCTATTGCCGACTCTCAATTAGCAAGATCGGACAGAACCAACCAAAGGTTTTACAGCATGTCGGCTCGGATAATGGTATCAAAAAAGGGGTATTATGGCATACTGGAGTCTACCCAGAAAGGAAACCCTGATGTAAGCCAGTGGTTGGTTTGGTACTTTGAGCGTTTAACTGAGGCTCTTGAAGCAACAGATGAAACGCTTTCGAAGGTTTTAGTTAAGGCAAAATTCTGGGAACTACATAAAACCACCCAGCTAAATGAGAGGCAAGTCAAAATGCTCAATATCCTTCTTGACGACTTTAAAGGAAAATTGCGTTCATCCAAATGGGCAAAGATGACAAAAGTGCATAGAGATACAGCACGAAGAGATATTCATGATTTAATTGAAAAAGGAATCTTGTCTGATTCAGGTGAGGGAGGAAGAAGTACGAATTATATTCTTAATCTTCCTTCAGTGTAACTCCGAATGAATTCAGAGACAACGATATCAGAGATTGCGCCATGTGGCATGAACTGCCGGCTTTGTATTGGATATGTAAGGACTAAGAATCAATGTGATGGCTGTCTCACACCCAATACAAAATGTAGCAGGCAATGTACGTTGCGTTTTTGCACTGAACGCAAGGGGAAATACTGTGATCATACTTGTTTGTCGTTCCCTTGTCAACGATTGAAAAACCTTGATAAGAGGTATCGGACAAAGTATGGCATGAGCATGATAGAGAATCTGGAGCAGATAGAGAGGGTAGGTATCAGGCAATTCATCAGGTATGAGAATGTTAGGTGGACCTGTACTGCGTGTGGATCCATTGTCTGTGTACATAGGCCCAATTGTATAGAATGTGGGGCACCAAGAAATGATACGACATTTGGCAGATTTGCAACGCTATCCCCCTGACAACAGCGAGCTTGTGGCCTATTTACTTGCCCAATCGAATTTGCCTGGGAAACGAGGTAATCTTGAACTCGCATTCGCATTCGTTGAGTATATTGAAGAACAGTTTATCCTCACTCCAAAACTGACATGGACACTCTGCGAGGCATTGATTACTGAGAATCCTCCTGACAAACAAATCACCGGTTCTGAAGAATTTCTGCCATTTTGTGGAGTCCTTGGATTGGGTCGTAATCGTTGGCATTGAACAGGAAGGATTTAGCAATCTTGAAAATGCTAAAACTGAAATTGGACCAATCCTAATATACAAACACCGTTATCGGTATCATTTGATATGAAGATATTTACCAGGATATTTTCACTTATTCTGATTTCAAGCTGCATAAATCACTCTAAAGAAAGTGTGAGTTATTATCCACCAGAAAATGCTAACTACCAGTATGAAGAAGTCGGGATAAGGTTACATGATGGTGATATCCTGGCTGGAAGTATGACATTTCCAAAACCCGTTATTCAAAAATGTCCGGTGGCTATATTGATAACCGGTAGTTCACCACATGACAGAGACAACTCGAGTCCGGAAAAGCCTTTAAATGCATATCGGCCGTTTCGGCAAATCGCACATTTGCTGTCTTCCAATGGAATTGCTGTGCTAAGGGTAGATGATAGAGGAGTTGGTAAATCTAAAGGGGGAAATATCAATGAAATGAACACCTTAGATAGAGCCGGGGATATTGAGGAATGTATCAGCTATATAAAGCGCAGACATGAATTTGACAGAACAAGAATCTGCCTAATTGGATTAAGCGAAGGTGCTTCAATTGCACATTTGATTGCTGCAAAAGATTCCACAATCAAAATCATCGCATTACTATCGGCCGTTGGTTCAAAAGGAAGTGATGTGATAAACTTTCAAATCAAAAATGGATTAATACCTGCCGGAGATCTTACAAGAAGATTGAAACAAGAACCTAATATGCGTTTTCTTTATGATTATGACCCCATTGAAACAATCAGGTTAATTCATCAACCAGTTTTGATTATCTCTGGAGAAAGAGACAGAAGGGTACCCGCATCTGATGCTTACATTTTAGCAGATGAATTGCAAAAAACAGGAAACGGGAATGTCTCAGTCCATATATTACCGGATTACAATCATTTATTATTAAAAGAAGATAGTGCCGGGATTCAATCTGGCTATGGAATGATATCTTCAAATCAATTACCAGAAGAAGTTTTAGATATTATAATGAATTGGATTCTGCTTGAAATATGAAGAGCGATAAAACCAAATCCTATATACCTTATGAAACGTTTTCCTTTTTATTTTATTTATTCCGTAACGAGCCTGTTTATTTTAGCATCCGCATGTACCAATAAGTCCGATTCCAACCAAACCTCTTGTCCGGATAAAGGACAGATGAATTTCACAAAACTACAAGTTGCTCAGCCGGAAGAAATGGGTATGAAATCTGAGGTGCTGGAGAAGGAGTTGACCGAACTGTTAGGCGCGAACAAAACCAGCGCAGCATGTTTACTGGTAAATGGCCATCTGGTCTGGGAACATTATTGGAAGGACTTTGGTCCCCAATCACGCTTTGACATTTATTCCGCGGGGAAAGCATTTACAGCAACAGCCATCGGATTATTGGCAGATGATGGAAAACTAAAGGTGGATGACCCAGCCTGCAACATTCTCACTGAATGGGCTAATGATGGGCGAAAAGAGATTACCATTAGAAATCTTCTGACGATGACATCAGGTTTAAAGCTGGACTACGACGGATACGTCAATTCCCCTGATCCTACCGATGCGATGCTGAATTGGCCCATGGAAAGAGAACCCGGAACTGCCTGGTCTTATGAACAAGCGACTTCACATGCCCTTTCGATTATCGTAAAAAGAATTACCGGCAAGCAGCCAATTGTTTTTTTACGTGAACGCATATTTAATTCAATTGGTATATTGGAAGCAGATTGGCTCCGCTCCCGTCAAGGCGATTGCCTGGGTTGGCGTAGCGTGTTGATCAGTGCACGTGAATTGGCTTTATTCGGACAGTTCTATTTAAACAAAGGCCGGTGGAACGGATTACAATTACTTAGTGAAGATTTTATTGATCAAGCCATTGTCAGTGATCCCCTGCTTTCTGAAATACCTGTTGCCGATGGTCAGGATGATTTTCGTCGCCGTGGTTACGGATGGCAAATGTTTGTAAACACCAATGGAATTTTTGAAGGTGTGGACAAATCAGGATACGGCTTTCTGGGGGCATATCATAATATCTGTATTGTTGATCCTTCCAGGAATTTTGTCTTTGTCCGCATGGTAACACTTGAAGCGCAGGAGAACCACTCAGAATATGAAAATGCATTGGATGTTACGGATGAAGGAACCGCTAAGATCTGGCGGACTATTTTATCAGCATTTGAATAATACCGGAGTCATTTGTTCCAGGCGTATCCTATCTTACCAGCTAATACCAAATTCTTTGGCAACCCGATTTAAAGATGTATCTCTTGTCCAAATTAAGACATGATGAACCAAAGCCGACGCAAGAAGATGAACATCAATAAATCCTAAGCCCTTTCCATAAAGCTTACGGTCTTCAATAAGTACAAGTACTTCCTCATCTAATACAGAATCAATTATTGAGAGTGCTCTGAGAAGTGAAAGGACCTCTGTTCGATTTGATATATTCCCGCACGATAATTCACCCAAAATACAGGGATGAATACAAACTTGGTTTGATAGCAGCAATTCTTTCAAATCCTTATTTGAATTATGAAGGTGGTCGATCCATATAGAAGTATCCACCAGTATCATACCGTTGTCGATTTTCTCCTGGGAATGCTTTTAAGTCTCTTTTCAGTGCCACCCAATGCTGCAAGTCGTTTAGCACTCTCCTGCGCAATCAAGGCTTCCAATCCAAGTCTTACTAATGCTGTTTTTTCAGATATGCCTGTAAGTTTAGACGCTTTTTTAAGGATCTGATCGTCTATGTTTAATGTTGTTTTCATCTCTGCAATATGCATAAAATATATGTATTTGTCAATATAAAAGAGCCATATGTTCAAAGTAAGCACCCGTGATTAGAAAGTACTAAGACCCACAAGCTCATTACCAACGAAATCAATACAAATATTGCAACGAACCATCCAAATACGCACCACTGCCCACAACGGCCTGGTTGATATCACCCGGCAGGTAGAGGCCATCGTAGCCGAATCAGGCGTTCAGACCGGCCTTGTCAATGTGTATGTACAGGGAGCCACCGCGGCCATTATGATCCAGGAGAACTGGGATCAGTCGGTGCAAAATGATGTGATCACCCTTCTCAGCAGGCTGGTCCCTGCGGGGGCCTGGGAACACGACCGGCAGGATAACAATGGGGATGCTCACCTGAAAGCCGGTATGGTCGGTCCGCAGGAGACCATCCCCATTGTGGAGGGAAAAATGGGGCTCTCGACCTGGCAGAACATTTTTCTCTGTGAGTTTGACGGACCACGCACCAAAAGGAACATATTGGTGACCGTCATGGGTTCTGTTGTGCCCGGAAATTAAAGCCTGGCGGTGAACTGAAGTTCTTTTACACCGGAGACATCGGCCAGCTCTTCCAGCAAGTCGCTGTTCATGCGCCCCCGCACATGAACCAGTGTATTTTCTTCCCCACCCACCACAACGATCAGGTCAGTTATTTTGCCGTTTTTCTGCCGGGCTGCGATGATCACGTCCTCATCTCCGTCGTGCACTTCCATCAACAGGTTGTAATTGTCATTCATCCTGGTCACGTTCATCTCTTTGGTAAAATTGACCCCGGGGTAGAGATGGCTGTCTTCAATGGTCAACACGGATACCGAACGGAGGCACCGGACCAGCTCTCGCTCCTGGTTCTCAAGACCGGCGCACATTCCGGCAAATTTCAGCAGGAACCCCGGGACATATATTGAAACCACACCTTTTTCCCCTTTGTATGTGTTATAGACATTGTGGTAACCGGCGGGCTGAGCAAAAATCGAGACACAGAAAGCAATTGCGATTGAAGAAATAATAAGTCGTTTCATGATGGTCGTCTTTTGATGTTTAGCAATAAGACGAACCACACCGAATGTTGTTACAGTGAAAGAGCTATTTTCTGTTATCCCTTCCGAGGAAGGTAATATTTTCTTTCAGCTTGTTGAACCCGGCCCTCTTGACCGGCGACTCCCGGAACAACTGGTTATATTGCTCCCGGTCCAGCAGGTTCCACTCCTCCCGGGACATCCTCAGAAGGGTTTCTGACGCTTCAAACGCAGGTTCACAGTGTAGCGGTGCTGTGCGGTTCCATGGGCAAACGTCCTGGCAGATATCGCATCCGAAAACGCGGTTGGATAGTTTTCCCTCCAGTTGCGCATCAATGTCTTCCCTGTTCTCAATGGTTTGGTAGGAGATGCATTTTTGGGAGTCAAGGGTGCGGTTTGAGAGTATGGCATCCGTGGGACATGCCTCAATACATCGCGTGCAACTGCCGCAGAAATCCCCCTCGGGGACGCGGTTGTAGTCCAGCTCCAGGTTGAGAATGATCTCCCCGATAAAGACAAAGGAGCCTGACTTCCGGGAAATCAGGTTGGAATTTTTACCAATCCAGCCTAGGCCTGCCTTCCGGGCCCAGGCCCTGTCGAGCACCGGTGCCGAATCCACGAAAACCCTTCCCTCCACCGGCCCGAAATCAGATTTGATGAAGTCGAAAAGCTGGTTCATCTTCTCTTTCAATACAAAATGGTAATCCCTGCCGTAGGCATAGGTTGATAGTATGGGAGCCTCTGGATCCACCTGCTTCTGAGCAGAATGATAGGAGTAGAGCAGCGAGATAACACTCTTTGATCCCTCCACAAGGAGCGTGGGGTCGCTCCGCTTTTCCAGATGGTTGGTCATGTAGCCCATGCGGCCGTGGTAACCCTTTTCCAGCCACTCTTTCAGGCGGACAGCATCCCCGGAAAGATTTTCGGCACTGGAGAACCCACAGGCGGCAAAACCCAGCCTCAACGCCTCCTCCCGGATGGCATTGGAACGCTCTTTTATGGATCTTTTCCTATCCATTACTTTAAAACCCCCTGAGCACTATCCCCTGTCCCCTGAGCACTATCCCCTGTCCCCTGAGCACTATCCCCTGTCCCCTGAGCACTATCCCCTGTCCCCTGAGCACTATCCCCTGTCCCCTGAGCACTATCCCCTGTCCCCTGAGCACTAT
>JAWOHR010000103.1:0-3010 GCA_046485075.1 Bacteroidales bacterium | reverse complement strand
CAGGTAAGAAACACATCAGCCATATATATCCAGAGGTTTTTCTGGGAATAGTCCAGCATGGTCAGGTCTTCCCAAAGCACACCCCATGCCCCCGGAACTTCGATACGTCCGTCGGATTTCCGAACCAGCCATTGGGGATGGGTTTCATGGAGACTAGCGGCCCACCCGGTATGATTGATCGCAATATCGATAATGATTTTGGCGTTTCTATAGTGGATGGCATCCACCAGCTCAAGAAACTGTTCGACCGGAGTGGCTCGTGGATCAAATTCCGCAAGGGCCGGATCAACCGTTGTGAAGCTCAATGAGGCGTAAGGACTTCCGAATCGTCCCATCCTGGCATATGTGGTGGGGGTGGGATGTATGGGAAGCAGTTGAAGAAATCTGCATCCGAGTGTTCCAATGATAAAATCGAGTTGCCCGATCAGATCCCGGAAAGTTCCCGAGGGAGGAATGACCGTATACCCGGTTTTGTCCAGCTCTTGAACCTTGTGGAGCAAGGATAGGTCCTTGTGGGCATCATGGTTTTTGTTGGGCCCGAACTGTCTGACAAAGGCATTGTAGATAATATTGGCACAGCAGGTGTCGGCAGGCTCAACGTTCAGAGTGGTGTTGGGTCCTTCCGGCCATATGGGTTTGGTGGTATCCTTCTGGATAAAAAAACATTTTCCTTCAAAATGACCGACTTCACACAAGGGAACGGTTATTTGGAATGTCTCATCACCCGTGCGTTTCATGGGGATATCGAACCAGTCACGGGCGAGAGGCGGATGTTCTTCATGAACATTGCGGATAATTTCCTCCCAGGAAATTTCAGCATATCCGATGTTGGTTCGCAAAAATGCACGACCGGGAACGGGTTTCGAAAGTGTGAGGGTAAAGGTCGGCGTATCACCTCGAAATTGAATACGTCGGGTTCCCGGTTCAGGATGCTGTGAAATTTGGAAATCCATAATTGTTGGAATCTTCTCCCGTTAAATGAAGCGGCATATTTGCTAACCTGCCGTTTTGTTTACTCTTGTATAACAGCGCGTTCAGACAATACGCCGCCGACAATAGACCAGTCCTCTCGGCATAATAATCGCCATCGCCGAACTGCATCACCCCCGCCGCCACCGTCAACTGTCGCACACGATATGCCGCCGCCGCGAACCCCTGGTCAAGCTCGCTCATCTCGAATCTTCGCATCGCCCCCAGCTCAATTCTTCCCTGCCCTTCACGCAACTCGCCCGCTGGCACCATCAGCAGAGTCACAGCCGATGGTTCCGAGAGCACCACTGTCTGACCCAGACCGATACCGCCGCCTGCGATATAGTCGAAGCCGAAAAGATTTACATATCTGTGTCATTTTATTCTCGGACTAGGACTAAGTCTGGCTCCAATCGGTGCATATATTTCAGTGACAGGAACTTTTAATATTCTTCCGATAATCTACTCATTTATTGTACTGACATGGGTAAGCGGATTTGATATAATCTATGCACTTCAGGATGACCAGTTTGACAGGGAGAATAATCTCCATTCCCTGCCATCTGCTGCAGGAAGGAAAAAAGCTCTGGCAATATCAGTATGGGTACATACTCTTACTTTCATTCTAATTATCGTGGCCGGAGTGGCAGGCAGAGGCAATATTCTTTACTGGACAGGTGCCGCAATCTTTTCAATACTTCTTATCTGGCAACATATGCTGGTGAAGCCCGACGACCTGAGCAGGGTGACTCTGGCATTTCAGACCACCAACGGAATAGCCAGTATTCTATTTGCGGCATTCGTTATTCCGGACCTTATTATGCTGTAAATGGTCCTTATTAAAATCGGGAGAATATTGTCCATATCGTTTTTTTTTGTTTCTTGGCACCTGAAAACATAACCTAAAATGGTGGAGATAGTTGTAAAAGAGGTAATAACCCGGAGAGAGCTCCGCGAGTTCATTTATCTTCCTTCCAGAGTACATAAAGATGAGCCGGGCTGGCTTCCCCCGATTTATAACGATGAATGGCTTCTGTTCAACAAAAATAAAAACAGATCGTACCAGTACGCTGATACCGTTTTTTACCTTGCTTACAAAAACAACAAGCCGGTCGGAAGGATAATGGGCCTTGTCAACAACAGATATAACGCCATTAAAAATGAAAAGCATGGGAGATTCTGTTTCATGGAGTGCTATAATGACCGGGAGGTTGTACATGCATTGCTGAAACAGGTCGAAGAGTGGGTAAGAACCAGGGGGATGATAAAGATAGTCGGGCCTCTTGGATTCTCAGACAAGGATCCGCAGGGTTTTCAGATCGAAGGTTTTGAATATCCCTATCTTTTTACAGCTGCCACCAATTCGCCTTATCTGCCGGTTATGATGGAAACTGAAGGCTACTTTAAAGAGGTTGATCTGGTAAATTACAACATTCCTATGCCCGATCAACTTCCTCCTCTTTATATGAAAGCATATGAAAGATTCTCCCGGAATGGTGAATTTGAAGTGATAGAATTCAGCAGCAAGAAGGAAATTAAGCCCTATATTATTCCGATACTGGAACTTATGAACCAGACTTTCAGCGATATTTATGGGTTCGTCCCGTTGAATGACCCTGAGAAGGAAGAATTTGCCAACCGTTATCTTCCTATACTGGATCCTGAATTTGTTAAAGTGGTAAAAGCTGGCAGTGAATATATCGGATTCGTGATCGCACTACCCGACATGACTCCGGGCATAATATCTGCAAAAGGTAAATTATTCCCTTTCGGGATCTTTAAAATCCTGAGAGAGATGAAGAAATCGAAAAAGATGATGCTGATGCTGGGCGGAATAAGAATGGATTTTCGTGGTAAGGGGATCGATGTACTGATGGCAATAAAAATGCTGAATTCAGCCAAAAAGAACAAGATGACACTTATTGACAGTCATCTCATCCTGGAAAACAATACACGGATGAGAGCCGAATGCGAAAGGCTCGATGGCAAAATAGTAAAGAAATTCAGGATATATCAAAAACTATTAAAACCTGAACACGAA
>JAWOHR010000066.1:0-17086 GCA_046485075.1 Bacteroidales bacterium | reverse complement strand
ATCATCCTTCAGATCCAGACCCAGAATGTCCATGATTTCTGCAAAATGTCCGGCAATCCTGTATTTTTTTTCCTCATCAGACATTTCAAATGCATTGGGTTTCATCGGGGTCTCCAGACCGGTAAAGAGATGTTCATCCCCGATTTCATCATGTGTGAATCCATTTATCTTTTGTTGTAGCATGATCTATTTTGTTTAAACAATTAATTTAAACATTAAACATAGTAAAATCAAAAATGTTCAATAGATGTCAGGCCAATGGGTAATTTTCAAACAATTCAGAACCTGACCTGTTTCCTTCAAAACAGGCTCAAATGAAAAAGGTATATTTGCTGCTTTCACTTTTTTATGGATCTATCACCGTGACCGGTCAGCAAATCGTTATAAACACAGAAGTGACCATGCTTGCCCTTGGCGATTCCTACACCATAGGTGAGAGTGTGGATATTTCCGGCAGATGGCCCCACCAGTTTATGGATGAATTAAGAAAACTTGGGGTATCAGGGATGTATCCGGATTACATTGCCACTACCGGGTGGACTACCCAGAGGCTGATCCAGGCGGTCAGATACAGGGTCGATGAGGGGAAAACCTATAACCTGGTATCCATATTAATTGGTGTAAATGATCAATACCAGGGAATTCCCATCGCCTCGTATGAGCCCGATCTTAGAACGCTCATCGATTTGGCGCTGAGTGTTGTGCATCAGGACACATCAAGGGTTTTTATGCTTTCCATTCCCGATTATGCCTACACACCTTTTGGGAGTGGTAATGCCAGCATCTCCAAGGAGATTGATGATTATAACCAAATTAAAAGGCGGGTTGCAGCTGAATACAAGATCGCCTTTATTGATATCACACCCATATCCAGGGAAGGCTTAAACAATACATCCCTGGTAGCCGCAGATGGCCTGCATCCCAGCGAAATTCAATACAGAAGGTGGGTTGAAACCATTATGCCCAGTCTTCGGATGGATCAGACTTTATCCATTGATGGCCTCCCGGGATGGACAGAGGCTGATGTCAGGATCTATCCCAATCCGGCAGGATCAACCCTGCATTTCGATGCTGCTGAGAATATCAGCCGGATCAGCATTTATAATGCCACCGGAAGCCTTGTTTCTGATCTGATGACAGTCACCCGGCCTGTAAAAATCGATCTTTCCAATGTCGAACCGGGAATGCTGACCCTCTGGATTCATTTTGAAAACGGTGAAAAAATCTGCCGCAGAATTCTACTGCCTCAATAGCCTTTTTATCAGGGCAGGTAATCCGTAACGGTCGATAAATCGCCCCAGGCCCTTGCCCATCAGGAGAAAATCGGAAACGGCCTCCTCAGATACCTCAAGGTCATCCACCTTTTTTAAATCCGCGAAAGTGGCCAGGTCATGTCTCATGGCGAACCAAAAAAGGAAATTGGCAATGATCATGAAGAGGATATAGAAAATATTGTCAAAATAGATCCAGTACCAGAAGATCATCAGCACATACCACCCATAACGAATCACCAGGACGCTTCCCGTCAGGTAACCCAGGATCAAGGAAGCAGCATTGGCAATGAAAACTCCAAACCAGTTAATCACCAGCATGGCTCCCAGCATGGGTGATTCACCACGCCCACCCCTGAAGCCATGATATAAAGGATAGTTATGACCTGCTATGCCGCAGGCAGCCGCCAGCAGGTAATAGGGCTGGTCAGGAAAAAACAAAGAAAATAAGAAGGTGGGAATGGCCACTTTACTCATATCCAGCAGGGCTGTAAGGCACCCGTATTTCTTCCCCAGATTCAAATGTGCTAAAGTGGCTGAGACACTATTGGACTGAAACATGATATCACTGCCGGGAACAGGTTCATTGATGGGTTTCACGTAGCTGGATTTTGTGACCATCCAGGTGAGCAAACGGGCAAAAGAAATGGAACCGGTCAGGTATCCTGTAACAGCTGCAAGGACCAAAATTGCAATAGGGCTTTCTATAATTGTTTCCATAAGCCTATTTGTTGATGAATAGTTTTCCGTTGGTACCGTCAATGATGGCCTTTGTGCCATCCTTTAGATTGCAGGCATGATCGACGGAAGATATGGCAGGAATAGAAAGTTCCCGGGCAATGATGGAGGCATGGGATAGGATGCCTCCGGCTTCGGATACAATGGCACCTGCTTGCACCAATAAGGGGGTCCATCCCACATCAGAGTAAGGGATCACCAGAATCTTGCCTTCCACTTTCTTCTGAAAATCTTCATATCCCCTGACCACCACCAACTCCCCTGAAAATATTCCAGGTGAGGTGGGGATGCCTTCCAACAACTCAGCAATTTGCTTGGGTACCGGGGGAGGTGTATCACCGTAAATGATGGAAGGAAGGACCATCTCCCTGTATTCATCCATCTCCTTCTTCACAGTATCGACCTCTTTTTTTATGGTCTTTGCTTCCTCCTCTCCGACACCCTCCATCAGCCTGTTGTGCTGGTCAAGGGTCAAATAAAATACATCTTTGGAGTCCTCCAACCATGTTTTTTCCTCGAAGAAATGGCCCGTCATGAGGAACAATTCCCGGAACAACCCGTAGCATCTGGTATACTCTGAACTGATCATTTCCCTGTAAAGGCGGAAGCGGCCGGCCCTTCGATATGACCTTTTCGGGATGCCTCTGGATTCGGAGGTGAGAGTTCCTGAGCGTTCCATGGAGTCTTTTTCACCTTTTGCCTGCCTATTTATGAGCCTGAAGAGGAAGTCCGGATCCTCTTGCCATGGTGTGGAAGAAAAATCATTGCCACTTTCACTAAAATGTCCGAATTGTG
This sequence comes from Bacteroidales bacterium, assembly GCA_046485075.1. GTDB lineage: Bacteria > Bacteroidota > Bacteroidia > Bacteroidales. The sequence continues at coordinate 14,282 of JAWOHR010000066.1, read as the reverse complement.
CCAAAAGCCTTTCGAACTGTTCAATAACTCCTCTCAGGAGCGGATCTTTGGAGGCCATTAATGTTTTAAAATCTCTGATTTCCTCACGGGTATCAGCCTGCAGGCTGGCCCATTGGTGCTGCAGGTTTGACAGATCTTCACTGGGATCGTAATCCGATAGTCCGGGGAAGTCCTTCACGAAATCAAGATTTTCATAGGCAATGCCTCTTTTCATCAGATTCTTTTGCAGGATCCGGTTGCTGATCTGAAATGCGAGTGGGACGATGATGTTGTAATCAGCAGCCAGGGAAGCCAGGCTGTATATTTCCCGGAAGGAGCTTTGGTACTCCGCAGGAGTCAGCCTGTCCATTTTCTGTTTGAGCAAATTTGTACGGACAGTGATTTTCGCAAAATCTTTTTCAAACTTCCTTTTCAGGGATAGATTAGATAGCAGGAAGGCAATTATGGAAGGGAGGTAACGCATGGTCTTCAGGCCAGGTTTGAAGCTGCTTTTCCCAGATGGATTCTTACGGCCCATCAGGCTCTCCAGGCTGTCTTTTGGGAGTCCCATTCGCCTGAATAAGGTTCCCAGCGTTCCCATATTAAAATAAGCGCGGTAATAAAAGGACTCGCTTAACTGCTCCGGTGCCATGTTCAGTCTTCCAAGCAGCTTTTCAAGCAGCCGGATCCAGGCACTGTTCACCAGGGGGATATTAACCGACCAGACCAGGGGTTTGATCATTCCTGGAAGCACCTCGCGTGAAATGTGATTGGAATAGATCGTTGGAAACTCACTGACGGTCACCGGGCGGCATTGGAGATAAAATAATTGTTCCCCATCATAGGCCCATTCAATATCCAAGGCTTCACCATAAACTTTTTGCAATTTCTTTATACCCTCTACCAGTGAAGCCAGTACCTCCCTGAATGCTTCGTCCGGTTCGCTGTCATAGTCCCAGATACCCTGGCACCAGCTTGCGCGAAAAGGTTTAACGCCATCCTGTACAAGCTTTGCTCCGCTGCCTTTTACTGCCTCTATTACAAATTCATTTCTGCCTGTAACCGGATGGATGCTGAAGGCCACTCCCGACCAGAGGGATTGTACCATTTCCTGGATGATCACCGCCATACCCGATGGGTTATTTGCCAGCAAAGTTTCTGTCAAATAGAGGCCATTCAAAACTTTGTCACCGGATTCCCAGACTTTTTCAATGGAATCCATCATTTCACCTGCCCCTTTAACATTGAGGAGGGTGACAAACTGGCCTGCAAAGGAATGGGTTTTAAGGTCCTCCAACTTACCGGATGACCGGATCGCCCAGGAGGAGCCTTGTGCCGCCAGGGGGAGGATTTCACTGCGTATTTGTTCTTTGACTTTTTCAGGATCCAGGGAAAAAGCCTCCCTTACCTTCACAGGAATCACAAAGGTTTCCGGTACAGGGAAACCAAGCTTATACATTTTATGGAGCGATGCGGCCTTATTGCCAATGCTCCTTTTGCTGTTGACCTGACTGATATGATGCAGAACTTTCAAAGTGCATCCATGGTTTCATCGATGCGCTCCCGGATGGCTGAGATAACCGTAGGATGATTGTTCCAGGCACCCAGGTTTATGGTCTCAACCCCTTCCGGAAAATCATATTCTTCCACCAGTCGGGGTACATCAATCTGGCTGTGCATGGCATCGGCAGAGATTGCAGCCGCAAAATAAAAAATCTTTGTGGCCCCGTTGGCCACGAAATCGGCCATAAGGGATGCCGGCTTGGGATCCTTGAAGGACATCCAGGCCGATCCCAGGTTTTCAGCCCTGAAACCATCCTCAACAAAGCGTTTCATGATCACTTCCCGAAAGGCCATTTCCTGTTCCGTTTCCGTGGCCCATTCCAGGTCCCATTCATCGGGTTGACCATGTCCCACCAGGGCAATGGCCACTTTATCTTTGGGTGTATTGCCTATTTGAGCATATACCTTCTCAAGGAAAACGGATTGGAGCTTTTCAGAACTCCACATGGGCTCGGTAAAGATGATGGGAATCCCAAGTTTTTTTTCCACTTCAAGCTCGTTAATTAAATTCTGTCCTTCTGCGGTGTGGTTCGAAATCGTAAGAAACACATCCACCACAATAATGGTATCGGCCCCGTCGTTCAATGCTTCAATTACAGCAGCATCCGGTCGGGGTTCATCATCCAGAAAGCATATGTAGAATTGGGTGCTTGAGTCTCCCTCCAGGTGATATCTTTTTTCCAGGGAATGGAGCATTTCATGATGAACCATGCGGTGATTGCTCTTTCCGATCTCAAGATATCTATTTCTGAGCATGTAAGCGAAAACCGGCCTGGCCACGAAAGGTACAAATTTGATCCCCTGCTCATCGAATTCCCTGAACTGGTTGATCCATCCAATGGGATCATAGGTTTCCGGTTCCCCATGGGTAAAATAAACCACAGCGGTATGACCCTTACCAGGATCCCCGGCCTGGCGTGTCAGTTCAGGCACAAAGCGGGGATCTTCCCGGTCCAGAAAAATGTGGGCATTGATGAGGTAACCGGCAAGGAAAGCGATAACAGAAATCAGGACTGCGATCCATCGGCAGCGCTTCTTTTTAAGGGCATAAATCCATACCAGCAGGAGGACCACACCGAGCAGGGTGAGTGTCAGGTAGAGACTCATTTCAAGGGGGTGGACGGTGAGAAAGTCAATCAGGAACCATCCTGTCAGGAAGGATGTTACGAGTGCGAGAACTTGATATACAGATCTTTTCATAGATTGGAGGGTAGATGGGCTATCAAGTTGATATTTTTTTTTAATAATTCCAAAAGAGCTTTAGTCTTCATGTTTTTTGGCTTCCCGGACAAGCGGATAACCACTCACTTCCATGCCCACTTTAAATCCTGCAGATCGGACTTCCTTTTGATACTGATCAAATATGTCGTCCTCGACCAGGTACTCGAAATGGTCGCTGATCCCAATTCTTATTGCATGCCTTACCTGTCTTATCAATGTAATGGTCTGCTCGTTGACCACGACCTTATCCCCGCTTGAAAAAATGGTGTGTATATGAAGATCCTGAGGAATCATAATGATTTATTTTTCAGGATAAAAATATACATCAACTATAACTCTCAGAATAACATAAAATTAAGTTTTCCTTATAAAATTTCTAAACGGATTGTTCCACTGGATTGTTCCACCGGATTGTTCATAACCCGGCAGGTTATTAACATTTTTTTGTTCATATAACGTTCAGATTACCAGTATATTATTTAATCATTATATCTTCTGTAATTTCTTGTATTTGGATGAGCAGGTATGTATATTGCTCCATAATATAAGAAAATCCGTAGAAAATGAAAAGCCAGTTGCTACCATCTTCCAGTGAGATATGCAGACTAAATCCTGAAGGGTATAAAATGATTTCAGATGCAGTGGATGCCTTTTTTAAAGAGACTTCAGATGAGGTAGTTGAATACCTGGAATCGATGTTATATGAATGGTACCAGTATTATGCCCAGGACAGGTATCAGGTTGAACACATCGATAAATTTGTAAACGTCATGTTCAGGGTCAATGATTTGTTGTTAAGGCTCCAGGATGCCCACCATACCCTGAAAGATAACAATGGGGTGGATAGGGATCCACTCAAATTATTGGATTACAAGTAAGTCCAGGATTTTATCCGCAGAGATAAATTTGAAGTTCTGGCTTCTGGCCTGACTTCCTTCAGAGTTGAAACCATCCTGTACAACCAGTATTCCCATCGGAAACCTTTTATTCAACGGCAAAGTGATGATTTCCAGTCCGTCGGTTTCCTCTACCCCGTCGATCTTACCTTCCGGAATAATGAAGCTGGTTATATAACTACCTTCCCCTTTAAGGTCGAAGATGGCATATGAGAAGTTACCCTGAATGGAGGCGATCAGATAATCGCTTTGATTTGTGGAGAAAAGGGCAAGCCCTTCAATATCATAGGCAATATTTGTATTCTCAGCCGTACTACCCTGAATCAGGTAAAGGGTGGTGTCACCCTCAGGATCGGTATCCAGTCGGAAAATCCCCTCGCCTTCGACCCCTGCATACAGCCTTCCGCTTTGATCATCGGCAACCATTCCTTCCGGTTGACTCGAAAGCCTGGTCCTGCGCAGAAGCTCAGCATGGAGTCCGCCCTGTGAGGTGATGATCCATTGCTCAAGACTGCCGCCTTTCCCATTTACAAATACATGGAATTCATCTTCCAATTTATTCCTGTACATGCAAAGGCCATAAACCTCATCCACTCCGGAAGGGATGTTGATCAGGCTGTCGGATAAGACTCCGGTCTCCCTGTCAATGGTGAACAGGGTGATACAATTATTGCTCCGGTTGCTCCCGGCCACAAGGACGACCTCTTTTCCGCCATATTTGAAACCGTCCCTCAGATCAATGTTGTTGATTTCGCCCACTTTTCGTGACTGGATTTGTTGACCCTCCAGGTTATAGACATATATTCCCGCATTTTTATCCGTACCGAGAACAAGGCTTCGGACAGGATCATCAGAATTGTACCAGATAGCGGGATCATCGGCTGCATCCTCCTCAAGTGCTGATTCAACAGCTTCAGTTTCAACATCGGCCAAAACTTTCGTGGTAAACCCGGCCTGCAGGGAAAGTGCAAGTGCAAGTTCAAGAGAATCTTCCCGGGCTTCAAGTTTCCCGGCATTTGCCAGTGAATCCCCTTGAATGGCCAGATCCGCAGGGGGCAATTCCTTTTTTGACTGCATTTGACAAGAGCTTACCGGCAAGAGCACAAAAAGGAATTTAAGGAAGTTTTTCATTTGAATTTACAGTTTAATAATTCGCAATGTTTCTTTTTTTTGCTGAACAATGCAATAAAGCAAATAGGTGCCGGCTGGGAAGGATTTGGTTCCAATCAGAGTCGAAGTTCCATGGCAATCCTTTTCAGCGATCACTTTCCCGGCCAGATCAAGGATGCAAAATTTGTAAGCCTGTCCTGTGGGATGAGTTGTCCCGACTCTGAGATAATCTGAGAAAGGATTGGGCCAGGCAGTAAGAATATGGCCCTGCCCAATGTAGCCGACGTTTGCGGTTCCGTTAAATTCAACGGCACCCAGGTCAGGAGCTGATCCTGAAAATTCATTTACCTCAAATTTCAGCAGGGTATCCTGATCCTCGATATAGATCGAAAGACCCTGTTCAATGCACGGACTTCCCGGCATGGGTTCCCAATCCTGATTTAGAAGGGGATCTTCATTTAATATGGAGAGGGGTGTTATCTCCAGGTTCTCCAGGTCTGTTCCATTGTTATGGAACAGGGTATGTGATAATACGGACCGGCCCCGTAGACCTTTCATGCCAGATGCTGTGCAATTCTGAATGATATTGTTAATAACCAAGAGCCCGGATCCACCTGTAATTCCATAGTGACAGCCGCTGATGGTGTTGTTAAAGAGATAGATGGCTTCAGGAATAGCGGCGCCCCTGTAATCTTCACGGGTTTCCCCATCATCCATCAATCCAATAGCGGCCATTTCATTATCCAGGATCAGATTTCGCTCCACAAGGTAAACCCTGCTGCTGGTATCGGCATAGTCAATAAACTGTATACCATCCTCCTTGTTGTTCATGATCCTGTTGTTCATGATCTGACAAAAAAGGGTTTCTCCCTGGTAGGGGTGAAGCCTGATTTCTATCCCGTCGTCATCATTATTCACAATCAGATTTTCCATGATAAGCACATCCTTCAGTGAACCATCCAGGTCAATGCCATCATCCAGGTTATCGCGAAAAATGTTATAACAACATTGACCACCACTGCCCGTTTCATAATCAATGCCATCCTCACATGATGTTATAATACAGTGGTAAATGTTGAATGGCGAGGAGGCCATGATCCCATCCTCACCATTGCGAATGGTAAGTCCAATGATATCAGGATTTTCTTTCATTGTACCGCTGATGTTTAAAACACTTTTGGTAAGGCCATCAATAACCGTTTCACTGATATGGGATTCATTGCCATCAAGTATATACCGGGAAGCAATGGTCAGGCCCTTGGTGAGTTGAATGTTTTCATGATAAACGGCAGGATGAATCAGAATTGTATCTCCCGCCGATGCCTTATTTATGGCCTCCTGTATCGTCGATGCATCACCGGGAACCTCTATAATAGCAGCCCGCAATGGAATGGCGCAAATGATGACCAAAAAACAAAGGGTAATGATTTTACCTGGATTGAACATTTCTTCCTGCACCAGTTTGGGTTTATTAAAAATTAAGTTTTAAGCCCACTCTGCCCCACCATGAATAGAACTCCTGCTGTTTGAAATAGTCTGTCGAACCCATATAATACCTGAGGGGTGCATTGGTCAGGTTGATAACATCCAGGAATACCTGGATATGGTCTGAAACCTGGTAATTTGTGGTAAAGTCCAGGTGAAAACTCTGGTCATAATATACATCAAGGTCACTGTCATTACCCAGCTCGTAAAGAAACGGGGTATGATAATTTCCTGAAAGTTTGACATAGAGCTTCCTGGATTCATAAAAGAGTGCCAGATTAACCGTATGTTTTGCCTGCCCGGGCAATGGAATTATCTCTGTTTCTTTGCTATCTGTGAAGAAGCCCGATTCATAATCATCAAAAGAGAAAATAATGTCATTTTCATTCTGCGGATATCGTTTACTGATATATGCTTTGGATTCGGTGAAAGTATAGGTAAAATAGACTCCTAAATTCTTCATAAATCCAGGGAGCCGGTTAAATTTTGCCTGGCTCTGTAACTCTGCTCCGTAAACATAAGCTTCGATGCCGTTCACGGCCATGGTGATCTCTCTGAGGCCGTACAGGTTGAAATTTTCCCCTTCATGGGCACGCCTGACATATTTGAAAACGAAATTATCTATTTTTTTGAAGAAAAAGCCTCCTGAAAGGATGCCATTTGCAGGCAGGTACCTTTCTGCGAGCAGATCGATGTTCATTGAAAAGGGATATTCGAGGGTTGGGTTTCCCTTGCTGATATCTCCATTGTCACTGACCCTGCGATAGGGGATGATGTCGTTGAAATTGGGCCTGGAGTATGAGTAGGTGAGAGCGGCCCTTAAATTTGTTTTCTGGTCGATGGAATATTTGATCTGAAACTGTGGAAGCCAGAATCGCTTGATTCTGTAATCTGTTTTGATATTTTTTTTCAGGATGCCATCACTATAATCGGTCCATGCATCCTGCGCGGTGTATTCCAGGTTGGTTTGTTCGAATCGGACTCCACCCAGGATCATCAGATTGCGGATGTCATGGCGAACCATCATATAGGCGGCATAGATGTCTTCCTGTGCTGTATAATCCTCCTGGTAGGTGTCCTCCCAGGTACTTTGTTCATCAAATTTAAAGTGTTGGGGATGTTCTTCGAAAAAATCACGCATGTTTTGAGGATCCACCATGTTGGTCAATTCATAGCCATGACCGAGCAGGTCTAACTCCTCGAAATCGCCCTGAATGGTTCCAAGGTTCAGGGGCGGTCCGGTTTGGGAATACAGGTTGACTTTTGTATAATACTTGTTAAAGACTTGTGCTTCGTTGTTCCTTTCTTTGTTCTTCCACCTGACTTTCCCGCCAATCTTTAAATATCCTTCCTGGGTTTTCCCCTGTAAATACGGGATTTTCAGGTTTATCTTGGCTGTTTTGTTTTCGTCGAAGACAGAGGTTCTTCGCTGGGTCAGTTCGTTGAATTCGTAAGAACCCAGGTTGGCAGCATCGAGAGAATCCTGGGCATCGATATAGTCCACCCTGGGCCAGGTTGGATCGGTCTTATCAATGTGTACATCAATCCCCCCCTGATCAAAATCTGAATAGAGGTAGTTAGGGCTTTCTTCGGTAGCTACAGCGTAAGAGACTTCATAGTCAAGGGTACTTCCATGGAAAAGGGTATGTTCGGCACCCAGGTTGAAGCTCGAGATCTCCTGGACAATCAATCTTTCCCGAACGTCCCGGTGAATTCCGGTTTCCCTGTAATCAACCAGGGTATTTGCATCGGATAGTGAGTGAGTTAAACGCTGGCGCACTTCATTGTCTGAAAACTGATTGAACATGCTACGGAAATATACCAGGTTTTTGTCATTGAACCGATAATCAAAATTGGCACTCAGACCGATTCTTTTCCGGTTGAGTGTATAATGCCTCAATTCAATGTCCTCATAAAGTATATAGAAGTTTTCTGCACCCTCAGTACTGTCGCCCGATTGTGCCTGTGAAAGAACCGGTCCCCGTGAATAGTCATATTCCATGTTATGCGATCCCTGGTTATTATTGTAATAACTGGCATTCATCTGGAAACCGAATTTCTTAAGCCTTTGTCCATATGAGAACTGGAGTTGCTGGTTACCCGTTCCCATCAGGTGATTATAGCCCCCTGCAACCGATCCGCTGATCCTGGGATTACTGTCCCTGGCAGTCTTGGTGATGATGTTCACATTCCCGGCGATACCGTCGGCATCCATGTCGGGGGTAAGTACCTTGGAGACTTCAATGAAGTCGATCTGGTCGGCTGCAATCACATCCAGACCCACATAGCGCACACCACCTTCCGGTGAAGGGATTTGCTCCCCGTTGATATTGAAATTGGTGAGCTCGGGCGGTGTTCCCCTCAGTTGTACATATCTGCCTTCACCCTGGTCCCTTTGAACCGTGATGCCCGGAATACGTTGCATGACCTCAGCAGCATTCATGTCCGGGAATTTGACAATCTGTTCTGAGGAGACAATATTCTTGATATTGATAGCCACCCGCTGGTCAAGTAAGGCCTTGGTCTGGCCCTCCGTCTGGCCCAGGACCCTCACTTCATCCAGGTCTGTGGCCAAAGGGATCAGCCCTACCTTAAGTTCCAGGCTTTTTTTGTCCTGAAAATGAACAGGCAGGGTGACCGGCTCATAACCGAGAAAACTAACCCTGAGTTGAATGGAGGAATTCCTGATATTCTTCAGGGAAAAAACCCCGTCAGTATTTGTTGCGGTTCCCTGACGGGTATTTTCGATCTGGACGGTAGCTCCGGGCAAGGGCTCATTGTTTGCCGCATCGATCACAATTCCATTTAAAAAATAGCTTTGCTGACCATAAACCGGTAACAAAGCAAGACTTGAAATGATCAGGAACAGCCAGCAGGATTTCATAGTATTTGCAATTTATAGGTCGGGAATAGATACCCATAGTATAAATCCTGGCCTGGTCAATCATATTGCCAGGCCAGGAAAGTGTGATGGATATTGGGTTTCTATTGGATAATCACTTTGTGGGTTTCTGACTCATTTCCCTGGATGGTTTTGATCAGGTATAAGCCCTCACCAAGATCACTTACATCAATGGTCAGGTTTTGTGAACCCCCTCTGAGCGTCTTCACCAGCCGGCCCGTTAAACTGTATATCTCCACATCCAGGGATTCCAGACCTGTTGATATGATATGCAATGTGCCGTTATCTGCAGGGTTTGGAAAGATATCCACACTTGAAGCATGGGCCATTCTTATCTCTTCCCTGGAGGATGCTGCCAAACTATAGTAAATCTTTAATGTGGGTATCCTTTCAGGATGATGTAGTCCGTCGCCCCCGTCATCCGGGTCTTCAATATTCTCAAAGGATTCGAAATCCCGGGCATTGTCCAGCAGGCTGGCTCCCTGGTCTTCACCCATCAGAAAGAGGGTCAGCGAATTTCCCGACTGCCAGCCCGCTCTGTCAATGACAGCCTGGATTACGGGTGCCAGGTTGGGGGAATGGTACTGCTCCCACATGGTCCAGTCCTCAGTAATGTCCCACTCCACTTTCGCAGAAGTCATTTCCCTGTCTGAAAGCGCTTCGTCTTCGGTGAATCTGGGGGAGTCATCCACATTTTCGGCATACACGGTTATAAATGCTTCGGCCGACTCATCCTCATGAGCATAGATTACCAGGACAGCGGAATCGATTTGTGCTCCCTGGGGAATAGTCACATTCTGGAATCGTGTATAGGTGGTCATGATGTTCAGGTCTTCACCTTCCCATCCCATATCCAGGTCATCATCATTCACTTTGTCAATGGAATCGTTTTCGTATTCGCCGTCATCGAAGGATATAGAAGTTTCTCCGTCTTTATCGGTCTCAATAATCGTCAGAACGAGTTCGCCTGCAGGCGGGGTATACTGGATTTCCAGCATTGGAATCCTTTCAGGGTGGTGTAGTCCGTCACCACCATCGTCCGGATCTTCAATATTCTCAAAAGATTCAAAATCCCGGGCATTGTCCAGCAGACTGGCTCCCTGGTCTTCACCGGTCAGGAAGAGGGTCAGGGAATTACCTGCCATCCAGCCGGACCTGTTAATGACCTCCTGGATCACTATGGAAAGATCGGGAGAATCATAGGCCTGCCACATGGTCCAGGGTTCCGAAATGACCCAGCGCACAGACGCTTCGGTCCATGTGCGGTCTTCCAGGGCTTCGGTCTCCGAGAACATGGGAGAATTGTCAGCATCCTCGGCATAAATGCTTACACGTGCTTCATCTGCCTCGTCCTCATGTGCAAATATGTGCAGAACTGCAGAATGGATGGTGGATCCCTTGGGGATCATCACATTCTGGAAACGTGTATAGGTGGTCATAATGTTCAGGTCCTCACCTTCCCATCCCATGTCCAGGTCATCATCGTTCACTTTATCGATGGAATCGTTTTCGAATTCACCATCATCGTAAGAGATGGCGGTTTCACCATCCAGATGGGTTTGAATGATCTTCAGTGTGATGGTTTGCTGGGCAATCGCAGTGAACAGGATTCCCGAAACCAGCATGAATAAGGTTGACAGTAAAATTCTTCTCATTCTTATAGAGTTTAATGAATAATGAGGGCAAAAATACGCTTGCAATGAGAAGGAATTATTTGAAGAAGATTAAGTTATTCTGAAAATTAGATGAAGCAATTTAAAAGTGGGTTCACATAAAAATAAGATTTCAACTGGAAAATATTTATACCATCCTATGCCCTTTACTTCTTTGATTAAATCAATTACTTTTGCCTGCCATGAAGCGGTTCATCCTTGGCGCAGCTATCCTGCTTACTGTCTCCTTTGTGAAAGGGCAGGATGATGCAAAAACAGTGATTTCTTGTGTGATTACCGATGAGGCCCTGAACGTGGATGGATGGCTTAACGAGGAGGATTGGTCCAGGGCCGATTCCATCACCTCGCTTACCATGGTGGAACCTGTTGAAAACGGAACTCCCACTTTCCCTACGTTGGTGAAAATCCTGGTCACTTCTAAAAATATTTATCTGGGGTTTATATGCTTCGATGACCAGCCTGAAGAGGTGGTGGCCTTTTCCAAGGCCAGGGATTCGGAGCTTAAAGATGAGGATTACCTCAAAGTGATTTTTGACACCTACAAAAATGGGAGGAATGGATATATATTCGCCATCAATCCTTTTGGGGCCCGGTATGATGCCCTGGTCTCCTATAACGGGGAGTCGGAAAATTCCAACTGGGACGGCGCCTGGGAGGCCCAAACCCAGGTGGATGGAAATTTCTGGAGTGCCGAGATCCGGATTCCCGTCTCAACGCTTACCTATAATAAAAACCTTGATTCATGGGGTTTTAATGTGGAGCGCAGAATCCAGCGCTTTCTGGAGGTTAACCGCTGGTCGGGTGCAAGTCTGGATTATACCATAGGACAGACCCTGCATGCCGGTGTGATATCGGAACTCCCCTCCTTTAGGCGGGGAATAGGGCTCACTCCCCGGGCATCCATGTTGGCTAAAGTAACCCAGGATGCAGAGAATCCGGGCACTTATCAATGGAAACCCAGCCTTGATCTTACCCAGCGCATTACCACAGACATCACCGCACAACTCACGGTGAATACCGATTTTGCTGAAACCGAAGTAGATTCCAGGCAGACCAACCTTACCAGGTTTCCGGTGCTCTATCCCGAAAAGCGGCAGTTCTTCCTGGAAGGGGCAGATATTTATGATTTCGGTCTAAGTCTGGGGAACTCCCTGATGCCCTTTTACAGCCGCCGGATCGGACTCTATGAAGGGAAGGAGGTACCCCTTTTATGGGGAGGAAAATTGAACGGGAAGGTAAAAAATACCCAGTTCGGCGGGCTGATTACCCAGACCCGCGAGGTGGATTCGCTGGTGCCGGGAACCAAAATGGGAGTTGTAAGGGTCAAGCAGAACCTATTTAAGGAATCATCATTTGGGATGATCGCCACCTTTGGCGATCCCGGGGGGGCCAGTCAGTCGTGGACCTCAGGAGTGGATTTTACCTACCAGACCTCCACCCTTGGAACAGGTAAAAATTTCCTGGTGGGGGCCTGGGGCATGGTCAGCGCCAGGGAGGACCTTGAAGGGGACAAAACCGCCGTGGGTATTAAGATAGACTATCCCAATGATCTGTGGGACTGGTTTGTACAATTCAGACGGATAGGGGATGCCTTCGATCCCTCCATGGGCTTTGTGGCCCGTAAGAGCTTCTATAATTATTCGGGGAAAGTCGATTTTATGCCCCGACCCGAAAACGGTCTGGTCCGGCAGTATCAATTCAGGATCAGTCCGTCGCTGTATACCGATCTTCATCATCAATGGGAGAGCTACGATGTGTCCATCACACCGCTGGATGTCAGCCTGGAAAGCGGAGACAGTTTCGAGTTCAATCTGCAACCCCAGGGAGAGTACCTCAGGGAGTCCTTCGAGATATCGGATGGTGTGGTCATTGAACCGGGTGGTTACCACTGGCAACGCTGCGGCCTGGAAGCCTCAACGGCCAGCAAACGGGCTCTTAACGGGAAAGCCTCTTACGACTTCGGTGGATTTTATGGGGGAAAACTGAACCAGGTAGAGCTGCAGCTGAACTGGCGGGTCATGTCCTTCCTGATCCTGGAATTTATGTATGAGAATCATATCGGAAAGATCCCCGCCGGTGATTTTAAAAAGGAGCTTCTCTCGGCAAGAACAGCAATGAATATCAGTTCGGATCTGAACATCAGCCTTTTTGTTCAGTATGACAATGAGTCCAATTCGGTGGGTTCCTATTCCCGGCTCAGGTGGACCTTTGCACCCCTGGGAGACCTCTATATTGTCTACAAGCATAACATCCAGCCCGAGCTCACCGACCGGTGGCAGCAGGACCAGAACCAGGTGTTGGTGAAGCTGACTTATGGGTTAGCACTGTAATACGAAAGCTGGGATAAAACACATTTTTTCCCTTGCTTTGTATAAAGACGATAAAATACCCCGGAATGAGTTACTATAGCTTTATTTTAATATTCAATCTCTCTTTTTTGATGGGTTGCCATAAACCTGTTGATCGTGACCTGAAACTTTGGTACGATACGCCGGCCCGGACATGGACTGAAGCTCTTCCCCTGGGTAACGGATTGCAGGGGGCCATGATTTATGGCAGGACTCATCATGAATGGATCTCACTGAACCATACTGATTTTTGGTCGGGGGCTCCCGGGGAATGGAATAATCCTGGTGCTGCAAAGGTATTACACATGGTGATGGAAGCCATGGCGGAAGAGGATTATGCAGGGGCCGAGGAACTCTGTCATCAGATGCAGGGTCCCTATAACCAGTCTTTCCAGCCACTGGCAGAATTAAAACTCGATTTTAAAGATACCTCGGCAGTAACAGGATATTATCGCGACCTGAATATTTCCAGAAGCATTGCCACTGTTTCCTATGTTCAGAATGGAATTACCTTCAGGCGGGAATGTTTGATCAGTTATCCCGATCGGGTGCTTGTCATGAAAATAACGGCCGACAAAAAGGCCTCTGTTTCATTTAGCCTCTCCATGGATAGCCAGGTTCTTCACAAAAACAGCATCCGGGATCAGTTTTTAGTTCAGAGAGTCAAAGCCCCCAAACATGTTGAACCCAATTACCGTTGGAATTTGCCTGTTGATGAAACGGTAATCTACGATGATTGGGATGGGGAGGGAATGGAGGCCGAAACCTGGGTAAAGGTGGTCAACAGGGGAGGTAAAGTATGGACCGGTTCGGATTCGGTATCCATCCAGGTTGAAAATGCTGATGAGGTTGTACTACTTTTATCCAGCGCAACAAGTTTTAATGGCCGGTTTAAATCGCCCGGCCGGGAAGGGCTTGATCCTGCCGATGAATTGTCAGCAACCTTTACCCGAATTGCGGGCAAATCCTATGCCGATATTAAAGCTTCACACACGAAGGATTACACTGCGCTTTTCGACCGGGTGAATTTACAAATTGGTGAAGAAAAGAAGGATCAACTACCAACCGATCAGCGTGTTATCAATTATTCGAACGACCACGATCC
>JAWOHR010000053.1:0-3257 GCA_046485075.1 Bacteroidales bacterium | reverse complement strand
TCTAATTGCTCCCGGGCCATCACGATGGTCTCCCATGCAGCAATTTTCGCATGGTCATCCATTGCAGTATTATTGATGTTTGGTCCGGAAGAGAGAGCCTGACCCCACCAGGCCATTACACAATTTGAATCCAGAACAAGGGCTTGTTGGAAAGAAAGAATGGCTGCTTCATGATTAAAACCATAATAGAGTGCCAGTCCCTGGTCAAAATATTCCTGGGCCTCCCTTGAATTTGTGGTGACTGGCCGATGATACTTTGAAAGACCATCGTATAGAGGCAGCAATGAGGCGCGCTGATCCTGATTCTGGCAGCCGGCCCATCCGGCTAAAAAGAGAAGTGCTAATAATTTCCTGTTCATCTCCACCTTCAATATTTTTTCTGATTGTATGGGATTAATGTAGGAAATATATTTCTTAAAAATCTATATATCATGCTTTTAACTCCATTTTAACAGGACGGGTCCACCTCCGGAGACAACGATAAGCAGGAATGTTATCACATTAACCCTGAAAAAGAGATGGCTGATGAACTGACTGAATTAAAGTACCTGATAGCCCTGACCATGGTTCCGTCCATAGGACCGGTTACGGCCCGAAAGCTAATGAACAGGGTAGGATCGGCACGGGATGTTTTCCTCCAGAAGAGAAAAGCCCTGGAAAGTATTGAAGGAATCGGACCCTGTCTGTCCCGATCCATTAACGAATCATCCCTGGTTGGACAGGCAGAGAGAGAGCTGGAATTCATGGGAAAGCATCATATACAGGCGATTTGCTATAAAAATCCTGACTTCCCTCCGCTCCTGAATGAGTGCAACGACGGACCGGTACTTATCTATACAATGGGTAATCACGGACTCCGTTGTCAAAGGAGCCTGAGTGTGGTGGGAACCAGAAGGGCTACCTCCTACGGGAAAGAGATCTGCAGGGAGATGATCAGGGACCTTGCCCGGCTCGTGCCCGATGTGGCCATTATAAGCGGACTGGCATACGGCATTGATGTGATCGCTCACCGTGCTGCGCTGGAGTATGGATTACCGACGGTGGCGGTCCTGGGTCACGGGTTTTCCACCATCTATCCCTCCTCCCACCGGGAGACGGCCAAAAAGATAGTTCAGCAGGGAGCCCTGGTAACCGATTTCCATTCAGGGATGGGTCCGGAACGTAACAATTTCCTCAGGCGAAACCGGATCATTGCCGGAATTTCAAATGCGACCCTGGTAGTGGAATCGGCCCTCAAGGGGGGTGCACTGATTACAGCCGACATTGCCTTCTCATACAACAGGGAGGTGCTATCTGTACCCGGTCGGGTGATCGACGACCGGTCAAGTGGTTGCAACAACCTGATCAAGAGCTGTATGGCTACGATGGTTGAATCTGCAGAAGACATCATCAGGAGAGTGAACTGGGATTGCGGGAATATTGAACCGACCCGACCTGTCCGGAAAGTGGATCTCACCACCCAGGAGCAAAAGCTGCTGATCTCCATCGGGGAGATCCCCGACATCACCCCGGGAACCCTGAGTAAAATGGTGGGCCTGCCCATCCAAAACATTCTGGCCATTTTGCTGGAGATGGAGCTGAAAGAGTGGATCTCGGTTGAACCTGGAAACAGGTACCGGACCAGAATTTCGCTCCACTGAACCCTGATAATGTTCTTTGACAATGTTTAATGACATATCCCCTTTATGATAAAGGACATACCGAACTCATGGAAAGATTTTTAGATTTAGGGCAGTTGAACCAAAAAAAAATAATTCTATGGATCCCAGAGTTGATCAATTCATGGCTAAAATCAAGGCCAAAAATCAGGCAGAGCCCGAATTTCATCAGGCGGTACAGGAAGTCGCCGAATCACTGATCCCCTTTATTGAGGATAACCCCAAGTACAAACATGCCAAGATTCTTGAGCGGATGGCCGAACCGGAAAGGGTAATCCTGTTCAGGGTACCCTGGATCAATGACAAGGGCGAGGTGGAGATCAACCGGGGGTTTCGCATC
Organism: Bacteroidales bacterium; assembly: GCA_046485075.1. Taxonomy (GTDB): domain Bacteria; phylum Bacteroidota; class Bacteroidia; order Bacteroidales. Next base: position 1,259 of record JAWOHR010000053.1, on the reverse strand, counting down.
GAGATGAATTCAGCCATCGGACCCTTCAAAGGCGGTTTAAGGTTCCACCCCACGGTGAACCTGGGGATACTCAAATTTCTTGCTTTCGAGCAGGTATTAAAAAACAGCCTGACCACTCTTCCAATGGGAGGAGGCAAGGGAGGGTCCGATTTTGATCCAAAGGGCAAATCTGACAACGAAGTGATGCGCTTCTGCCAGAGTTTCATGACCGAACTCTGCAGGCACATCGGACCAAATACCGATGTACCGGCCGGAGACATCGGGGTAGGTGGCCGGGAAATAGGGTACATGTTTGGTCAGTACAAAAGAATTCGAAATGAATTTACCGGTGTCCTGACCGGTAAAGGCCTGGAATGGGGTGGAAGCCTGATCAGGCCTGAAGCTACGGGATACGGAGCGGTCTATTTTGCCAACGAGATGCTGAAAACCAAGGGTGATTCGCTGAAGGGAAAAACCGCTGCAGTATCTGGTTCCGGAAACGTGGCACAGTATACCGTGGAGAAGCTGACCCAGCTGGGAGGAAAGGCGGTCACTCTTTCCGATTCGGAAGGTTCAATCTATGATCCTGACGGAATCAATGCTGAAAAGCTGTCATGGGTAATGGATTTAAAGAATATCCGAAGGGGCAGAATAAAAGAGTACGCCGAGAAATTTGGGTGCGAATATTTTGCCGGGAAGCGTCCCTGGCACGTGAAGTGCGATGTTGCCTTCCCTTCGGCCACTGAAAACGAGATCGGCAAATCGGATGCCGAGACCCTGATAAAAAATGGTTGCAAGGTGGTCAGCGAGGGTGCCAATATGCCCTCAACCCCTGATGCCATCGTAGTATACCTGAACTCCAGAATCCTTTACGGACCGGGTAAAGCAGCCAATGCAGGAGGGGTTGCAGTTTCCGGGCTCGAGATGACACAGAACAGCATGAGGCTGCCCTGGTCAAGGGAGGAGGTTGACGCCAGGTTGCAAACCATCATGAAGAACATTCATCAGATTTGTGTGGACTTTGGAGCCGAATCCGACGGATATGTAAATTATGTGAATGGTGCCAACATCGGAGGCTTTGTAAAGGTAGCCAATGCCATGATGGCCCAGGGTGTAGTATAAATCTCAATCATCAAACGGGGTATTTTGACAGGGGCCTGCTTTTATTTGCTTGCATTTATTGTAAGTTTGTAGCCGCTTAAAAAATGTACACCGATTCACATACACACCTCTATCTGGATGCATTCTCGGAGGATAGGGACCATATGGTAAGAAGGGCC
>JAWOHR010000182.1:0-15239 GCA_046485075.1 Bacteroidales bacterium | reverse complement strand
GATAAACTAAGAAACAGGAGCTGGTGGACAAACATCCAGAGAAACACCCAGAGAAACACCCAGAGAAACACCCAGAGAAACACCCAGAGAAACACCCAGAGAAACACCCAGAGAAACACCCAGAGAAACACCCAGAGAAACACCCGGAGAAACACCCGGAGAAACACCCGGAGAAAATCAGGTGAAAAACCATCAGGGTTTCCCAATGACTATAACAGGAAAGGTTAAAAGCCTGGAAGAGATTGAGCAGATTTTTCGCCCTACCTGAGGTATCGCCCTGAGGTATCGCCCTGAGGTATCGCCCTGAGGTATCGCCCTGAGGTATCGCCCTGAGGTATCGCCCTGAGGTATCGCCCTACCTGATCTTTCGCCCTACCTGAGGTATCCTCCAATTCCGGGAGTTTCCTCTGATAGCGTGTAAACCGGATCTGAAAAAGCCGGTCCGCCTGAAATAGGGTCGTCCCCGGGTTTCAGGTGCGGATCCAGGTCTATGAAATGAAAGCCTCCCAGGCCCGCTGCAAAGTGCACTGCGCAGCCCAATGCCAGCCTGGTCTCCAGCATGCACCCGATCATCAGCTTTATGCCTGCACTCCTTGCGATCGCAGCGATATCAAGGGCTTCAACAATTCCGGATTTCATGAGCTTAATGTTGATGACATCGGCACATCCCGAGCGAACGATATTGATTGCGTCTGCGCTGGTAAATACCGATTCATCCGCACCCACAGGTACAGAGGTATGATCCTTTACGAACTTCATGCCCTGGAGATCCTGCATGGCGACAGGCTGTTCAAACAACAGGGGCCGGATATTGTTTTCCCTGAGTACCTCCAGGAAGTGGACTGCTTCCGAAGGGGAGTAGCCCTGGTTTGCATCGAGTGTGATTCCGCAGTGCGGAGCTCCCTCTTTAATCGCCAGGATTCTTTCCAGATCAGCAGAAAAGTTCTTGCCCACTTTGGTTTTCAACACATTGTATCCTTTTGCTGCCAGTTTTGCAGCGTTGATCCTGGCCACTTCGGGGGTAACGATGTCCACCGTATAATCGGTTTCAAGGCGGTTTTCCATTCCACCCAGAAATTTATACAGGGGAAGGTTTAATGATTTGGTATACGCATCCAGCATGGCCATCTCAATGGCACAGCGCGCAGTAACCTGGACCCGGAAAACGGTTTTTAAATGCATGGAAATCCTGCGGTATTCTGAAACATCCTTCCCGGTCAGGAACGCTTTGCAAGTATTCAGTGTAGCCAGAACAGTGGCCTGGTTTTCACCATTGATCGGTTCCAGGGGAGCAGCTTCTCCGAGTCCCTCGATACCATTTTCAAGTTTTAAGCGTATCAATACATTTTCAATCTGGTATTTGGTACCGATGGATATTGAAAAAGGCTCATCCAGTTTGATATTTACAGCTTCAATATGGATCTGTTTAATTTGCAGGGGTTCCATGTGGCGATTTCCATTTTTTTAAGGTTTCCAATAACTCTTCAATTTGATCCGGGGTGTGGTTTACCGATACCGTAATCCTTACAATGAACTGATCCGTTTTTACCGGATAACTGATACAGGGTGCAATAATGCCCTTTTTTTCCAGGTAGAGCGATAAATTCCTGGCCTGGTCGGGCGAATCGAAAAAAACAGGAATAATAGGAGTGGGAGCTTGATTGGTATGATAACCCGACCCGATGATTCCTCTCCGGATATCTCCGGCTTTTTTGTATAAGATGGGCCGGAGTTCAGGTTGTTGCCTGACCATCCGGATGGATGCGCATGCTGCCGAGACAAGCGGGGGGGGTAATGATGTGGAGCCCAGGCAGGTGGTGGATCGCTCCCGGATCAGGTTAATGGTCTCCTGACCGGAGGAGATAAATCCTCCGTATACCCCCAGTGCTTTGCTCATTGTTTCGGTCTGGTACATACCCGGGGCATGCAGCAGGTTGAAATATTCAGGGGTCCCCTTCCCGGTTTCACCGAGAACACCTGTCGCATGTGCATCATCGACGATCAGAAGCGAATTGTATTTGTGTGCCAGTGCGTAAATTTCATCGATCGGGCTGATCTCCCCGGTCAGGGCAAAAACACCCTCGGTGATGATCAGGGCGGGGTGATTTCTATGTTTAATCAAAAGATCTTCCAGGTGCTGCATATCGCCATGCCTGAAGAAATGAATGTTTCTGATGTCACGGGGAATTCCGTCCAGGATACTGGGATGAGAAGATTCATCAGCAAAAACAGTGTTATACCGGTCTTTAAGTACCTGCAGAAGGATCCCGTTTCCCATGTATCCGGATGCAAATACAACCGAGTCCTCTTCATCCTTAAATGCGGAGAGCTCTTTTTCAAGTTCCAGGTGGATATCTGAGGTCCCGGTGGTGTGTCTCGCAGCCGCGAAATTCAGACCATATTGATCGATCGCCGTTTTTGCTGCCATTTTAAGGTCCGGATGAGCGGCGAGCCCCAGGTAATTATTTCCGGCAAAAAAGGAATATTTTTTGTTGGATACCTCTATATAGTTGCCTATTTCACTTTTTATTTGAAACCTCATCACTACTGATCAATGCTTGATTCTCAAAGTAAAAATAAGATAAATAAATTTGAACATGTTGCAAAATCATTTTAATTAGTTTATTTTTAGTTCCATTACTTGAATGAAAGATAAATAATAAGGTTAAGAAAATCACTTTCAAATCACAGGTTTTAATTATTATTGCGGATTATTTTCGAGGATTGCTAATTGATAGTTAAAAACATAATGAAGGAAATGGACCGATCATCAAACAAATCAACCGTATCACGCAGGGCAAAGATATTAGAAGAGCTTGATTCAAAGGGTCAGGTTACCGTGAGTGACCTGAGTCAGAAGTTCAATATCAGCACTGTAACCATCAGAAATGACCTTGCCCATCTTGAAAAGCAAAACATGCTGATCCGGGCCAGGGGTGGAGCCATTAAGGTAAAGTATTACCGCCTTGAAGTCGATCCTTCCGTTTCCGAAAAACAAAAAGAGTTCCTTAGGGAAAAGCAAAGAATTGCAAAAGCTGCCGTGAAGCTTATTGAGGATGGGGATACCATTGTGCTCGATTCCGGGTCAACCACCTCCGAAATCGCAAAGATTCTTGAGCCCTTCAGCAATCTTACCATCATTACAAATGCCCTGAATATTGCCAGCATTCTTTCAGAATATGAGGATTTCAATATTCTCATGTCGGGAGGCGTTCTGAGGAAGAGATCCCTGTCGCTGATCGGTGCGCTTGCAGGGGAAAATTTTAAGAATTTCTACTGTGATAAATTGTTTCTGGGTGTGGACGGATTTGATACTTCCCACGGACTTTCAACCCCGAACATTGAAGAAGCCTACGTGAATTCGATCATGATTGGAATGGCTAAAAAAGTGATTGTGGTCACCGATTCAAGAAAATTCCTGAGAAGGAGATTTGCTTTCATTGCCCCCATAACCAAGGTCCACACGGTGATCACAGATTCCGGAATCCCGGAAGAGGACAAGTCAAGATTAAAGAACCTGGGAATTGAATTGATCATTGTATAACTCCTTATGCTTAAGAAACCCTGGTTACTGTATGCCCTCATTACCACTCTGTTCTGGGGTACATGGGGCGCTCTGATTGAGATTCCTGAGAAAGCCGGATTTCCGGCAACACTGGGTTATATCGTCTGGTCCCTCACCATGATTCCCTGTGCACTGGTAGGGCTGGCGATCATCAAATGGAAACTGGATCATGACTGGCAATCCGTTATGTATGGGATGACCATCGGTTTGCTGGGAGCAGGAGGGCAGCTGGCCCTGTTTCATGCACTGGTTGTGGGGCCTGCCTACCTGGTTTTTCCCATCATCTCCCTCTCCCCGGTGATCACCATCCTCTTATCCGTGATATTCCTGAAGGAGACCGCTTCAAAACGACACTGGATTGGAATCACGATGGCCCTTGGGGCGATCCTGCTGATGTCCCTGCAGAAACCCGACGACTCAGTGGTGAAGGGTTATCTTTGGTTTAGCTTTGCGATCCTGGTTTTCATTGCATGGGGAACCCAGGCCTTTTTTATGAAGAAGGCAAACACCATCATGAAAGCCGAGAGTATCTTCTTTTATATGATGATCACCGGAATTCTTCTGACGCCCATCGCTTATTTGATGACCGACATGTCGCAGGAGATCAACTGGGGTTTCAGGGGCCCCGTTTTTGCGGCAATTATACATACCCTGAATTCAATAGGTGCACTCATGCTGGTGTATGCCATCCGATATGGGAAAGTGATCATTGTATCACCGCTGACCAATGCCGTTGCACCGATGATTACCATCATTCTTTCCCTGATTATTTATATGGTGATTCCGGGTCCCGCGATCATAGCCGGGATGGTGATTGCCATGATTTCTGTCTACCTGCTGGCCGATTAAATTTTCATATCTTTACATTTTATTTACTTATCGCAAGTAAAAATCATTTATCTTGCTGTTTTTATCTTTCAAATGATTGTTATATAAATATTTTGCAAAATGAAATCCAGGTCAAAATTATATTTTCTTTTGTGGTTATCTCTTTTTTCGTTTGTGGCCACTGACGGCCAGTCTTCAAAGAAAGCCAATATTGCCCTGATCCAGGCCACGGGACTGCCCATTCAGGACCCTTTTATGGGAACTTATGATCCTGCGATGGTCAGGCCCCAGATGGAGGCACACCTTGATAAACTACTGGGTCTCTTTGAAAAGGCCGGAGAAATGGGCGCAGATCTTGTTTGCGGTCCGGAAGATATGCAGCACATCGGGGCCTACGGTCTGCACATCGATAAAAAGGATCCTGAAACCGGAAAAATTCTCTTCGATGCACTGGCGGTTGAGATTCCCGGGCCTTTGACAGACCGGATCTCAGAAATTGCAAAACGTTACCATATGTATATCATCGCACCAATTTATGAGTGGTCGGGTGATAAAATTTATAATACTGCGGTGGTGATGGACCGCGAGGGTAATATCATGGGACTGCACCGTAAAACATTGCTGCCTGTCATGGAGACCTGGCTGGTATCCACCGGGGATGAATACGAAGTCTTTGAAACTGATTTTGCAAAGATTGCCATTGCTACCTGCTGGGAACTTTGGTATCCTGAGATTTCAATCATCTATGCCTTAAAAGGGGCAGATATCATATTTAATCCGACCATGGCCAAGGATAACCTCCCCGGTCAGAGCCTTGAAACCGCACACACTTTTATTACCAGGGCCAGGGACAATTCAGTCTATATTGCCCCGGTGGTACTGGGAAAAGACGGAAACGGTATTTTGGACTTTGATGGAAATGTGATTGCCGAATCTGTGGGAGCTGAGGATGTGGTGATTATGGCAGAGATTGACTTTTCAAGGGAAAAATTGAACTCCAGCAAATGGTGGGAAACCATTAACGGGACCAACCAGGCAAGGGCCATCTATTACAAATCAAGGCGACCGGAAACATACCAGTTGATCACCGATCCCAATCCCCCGGTTCTTGAAAAGTATAAAGAGACAGATCTTACCACGGGTGACAGGGAAAGACAGTTAAAGGCGGTTAGAGAAGTGGACTACGGTCCGGGGAAGAAATAGAAGTTAATCAAGCGATCATGTCACTTTTCAAACCGGTCACCCTGCCACTGCTTTTATTCCTGAGTTTTCAAAATGCAAAAGCGGATATAAGGCTCCATGCATTGTTTTCAGACCATATGGTCCTGCAGCAGGAGATGGTCGTGCCCATCTGGGGAAAGGCAGATCCCGGTGAAAAAGTGACCGTTAAAATCAGTGCATTTACCGCTGAGACAACCGCCGGTTCTGAAGGGAAATGGATGGTAAGGATCGGCCCACTGGAGGCAGGTGGTCCTTTTGATATGTTCATATACGGGAAGGATACCGTTCAGGTTGGGAATATACTGGTGGGCGAGGTCTGGGTATGTTCAGGGCAATCAAATATGGCCATGGAGGTCCGGAACTGTCTGAATGCAGACCAGGAAATCGCTTCTGCAAATTATCCTGCCATTCGTCATTTCCAGGTAAAAAGGACCAAAGCATCCGTGGCCAGTGAAGATCTGGTTACAGAGGAAAATGGCAACACTTCCTGGCTGAATTCCTGGGAGATCTGCGATCCCTCTACTGTGGGGCATTTCAGTGGCACTGCATACTTTTTTGCCCTGAACCTCTACAAGGAGAAAAACATTCCGGTAGGGATCATTCATGCCTCATGGGGCGGCACCACGGCCGAAGCCTGGACACCCATGGATACCCTTGAAACCGACCCGGCGTTCAGAGAGATCCTGAGGGACTGGCCGGCCTATAATGAGGATGAGGAGTGGCTGAGCCAGGAATATGAAAAATTTGTCCGGGAAGTTGAAAAAGCCAGGCTGGAGGGGCAGGAGGAACCTTTATATTTCAATCAGCCCTCTGTACTTTTCAATGGGATCATAGCCCCTGTCATTCCATTTGGGATCCGGGGCGTATTATGGTACCAGGGCGAGTCGAATGCCTATCGTGCCTACCAGTACAGGGATTTGTTCCCTGCATTGATCAGCCAGTGGCGAAAGAAATGGGCACAGGGAGATTTCCCTTTCCTGTTTGTACAACTGGCAAATTATCAATTCGAACCCCAGGTATTTCCCGAACTCAGGGAGGCACAGACCATGGCCCTGGGCATCCCCCAAACTGCCATGGCCGTCACCATCGATATCGGAGATTCAACGGATATTCATCCAAAAAATAAGCAGGAAGTGGGCAGGCGGCTCTTCCTCGCTGCTCAAAGAGTGGCCTATGGAGAAGATCCGGATGATTCGGGTCCTTTATTCAAGAAAATGTTTGTTGAGGAGAACTTATGCTGGCTGCTCTTTAACCATGTAGGCGATGGTCTTACGGCGAAAGGAAACGGGGCTTTGCACGGCTTTACCATTTCGGGCAGTGATGGCATTTTTGTGGAAGCACAGGCCAACATTGACGGAGACCAGGTCATCGTCCGGAACAAAAATACAGATCATCCGGTGGCAGTCCGGTACGCATGGGCCAATCAACCTTCAGGAGCCAACCTTTACAATCGGTCCGGTGCAATGACCAACCTCCCGGCTTCGCCATTTCGCACTGATCAATGGCCGGGTATCACCTCCGCAAGGGTGTTTGTTCCCACGATGCCCTCAAAGGAGGCTACCGGGGAAAGCCCGGTATTTTCAACGGAGGGTACCGGGGAAAACCCGGAATATTCCCCGGGCCTGGCCCTTCGCGATCAGTTGGAAAGCCTGGAGCTCTATTCTTCCGCCAGGGAGATCCTCAATGGTATGAAATGGACCTACCGGAAGCAATACAAGGGAAATCCATTTATATCGGAAGACCATTGGCCCTTTGCAATCCTTAACTATGGCGGGAAAAAGTATTCGGGATATCAAATCAATTATGACCTGTATAAGGACGACTTTATCCTGCTGTATACCGACCATGAGAACAAGAAATACATTGTTCTGTCCAAAGATTACCTCGAATCATTTTCATACACCGATTCGGTCAACCGGGAACACCATTACGAGTATTTCCGGATTCCCGGGACAGAGGGTAAAGAAATCTATGAGAAAGTCTATGAAGGCAAAACGACCTTTGTGATCAGGCCGGTGTGTACGATCATTGAAGATCCTTCAGGAAGTTTCGGCGGAGTATACAGCCGGAGTTATGAGTATTTCATCCGGACGGAGGGCCGTTATGAGCGATTTAATTCTAAAAAGGCGCTCCTGGGTTTATTGGACAGGCATACCAGGGAGCTGAAAAAATTTATACGGGAAAAGAGATTGAAAATAAATACACTGGCTCCTGAAAATATTATCCTGGTTCTGAGATATTTTGATGAGATAGATGTGTCCGAAAATTAAACAATGACATTCAGATTCCTTCTGGTTCCGTTTTTATGGATGATGGCCTTCACCCTGAGGGCACAGCATCAGGATGTACTGATCAGTGAAAATTTTCACGATCTACCTCTTATCACGGTTATTGAAACACTGGAAAGGAATTATCCATTGCAATTCTTCTTCGATCAAAATACGCTGGAGGGAAAGGTGATCGATGCGGATTTTCAGGAAACGCCCCTTACCCTCTGCCTGGAAACGATCCTTACCGGGGAAGGACTTGGTTTTTATATCTCACCACAGAACCAGGTTTCCATCTTTACGGGAGCATCGTTAAAAGGCCTGTTTCCGGAGGAGCCGCAGGTTGAAGTGATTCATAAGAAAAGCGTTCCTGAAGAAAAAATTTCGAGAGAGATCCTGAAACGTCTCGGGTACCAGATGGTAAACATCGGCACGCCTGGCCGCAATACCTCAGGTTATGCCACTGTTTCGGGAACATTGACAAGTTTCGAGACCGGACAACCGGTGGCAGGTGCAAACATCTATGTTGCAGATACCCGGAAAGGAGTGATCAGCAGCAATAGTGGATATTATGAGATTCAATTGCCCCTGGGGAACCAGACCCTCAGCTTCAGCAGTCTTGATATGCATGCTACCAACCGGATCATCAATCTGTATTCCGATGGCAGGCTGGATGTGGTGCTGGAAACAAAGTACAACCTGCTGGAGGATGTAGTGGTCATCGGACGCGGGCAAGGAAACCTGGGACAGGTTCACCTGGGAGTTGAAGAGATCAATATATCATTGCTGAAATCGGCCCCTGCATTTTTCGGAGAACCCGATGTGATCAAAAGCCTTTTAAATCTTCCGGGAGTGCAATCCGTGGGAGAAGGTACTGCAGGGTATAATGTAAGGGGGGGAAAAACAGATCAGAACCTGATCCTGATGGATCAGGCCCCCATCTATTACCCGTCTCATTTTTTCGGCAATTTCTCGGCAATAAACAACGATATCATCAGCAATGCAACGCTTTATAAAGGGAGCATACCCGTTCGGTACGGAGGCAGAATCTCTTCCGTTTTAGATATCATCACAAAGGATGGGGATCCGGAAAAGTTTTCCGGTTCAGGAGGGATCAGCCCGGTTTCAACCCATTTACAGGTGGACGGACCCTTTTTTACGAACAACTCCTCTTTCCTGGTCAGTTTCAGAACGACCTATTCAAACTGGTTGCTGGATTTCATCAACGTTCCGAGCCTTTATAACAGCGAGGTTAGTTTTTATGATGCCCAGGCCAAGTTAAACCTTCCCCTGAATGAAAAAAACAAGCTGCTGGTCAATTATTACAAGAGTAATGATCAGTTCCAGCTGAATAGTGATTCGACCTATGCCTATGACAACCAGATCATTTCCGTCTCCTGGAAGCATCAGATCGTTCAGAAGATGAATTCCGAGCTATCCTTCATTTCAAGCAATTTTCGATATAGTATATCAGATGAAAGCGATATAAACCTGGCTTCCCTCCTGACGCACCGTCTCAATCATACCGGTCTGAAGGCTAACCTGGAGTACTTTACGCGGCATGGGTTAAAGATTGAATTTGGCGGCGATGCAATTCTCTATACCGTGAACCCCGGAGAGAGAGAAGCAGGTGAATTCTCCAATGTAATTCCCATCGATTCTGAAGATGAGCGGGCGGTTGAATTCGGGATTTATGCCGGAAATGAATTCTTTCTGACCGATCGTCTGAAAATTGAAGCCGGACTGAGGCTTTCCGGATTGTTTTCGCTGAGTGACGGTAAAAGTTATCAGTATGCACCCGGATTACCCCTGAACGTTGATCATATCGTCGATACGGTAATGACCGGCAAAAACAGCCTGGAGAAATTTTACATACAGCCCGAGTACAGGTTATCCGGCAATTATACGGTGAACAGGTTCAGTTCAGTAAAACTCAGTTATAATAAGACGGTACAATACATTCACATGCTTACAAATACCACGGCTATTTCACCAACCGATACATGGAAACTCAGTGATGTATACCTGGCTCCACAGACCGGGCACCAGGTATCTGCCGGTTATTTCCGGAACTTCATGAATCATTCGTTTCAGACTTCGGTGGAGCTGTTTTACAAGAAGATCCATCATATGAAGGAGTATAAGGCAGGCGCCAACCTGATTCTGAATGACCATATTGAAACAGAAATTATCGATGGGGAGGGGAAATCCTACGGGGCCGAGTTTTCAATAAAAAAACCGGGAGGAAGGGTCAACGGGCACATCGATTATACATGGTCCCGGACCCTGATTAAATCAGTAACCGATTTTCCGGAAGAGTTGATAAACGACGGGGAGTATTTCCCTGCCAACTATGATAAGCCGCACAACCTTACCGTTCTGGCAAATCTGAAAGCCTCCCGGAGGTTCATATTTTCAACTACCCTGAATTATTCCACCGGTCGGCCCATTACCTACCCGGTGGCAAAATATCAACTCGGTGACCAGGTGATCCTTTATTATTCAAAGTACAACCAGTACCGGATTCCGGATTACTTCCGGATCGATATGTCGCTGACCATTGATGGCAATTTGAAAAAGAAAAAACTGTTTCACAGTACTTTCGTTTTTTCCATATATAACCTCACGGCAAGAAAGAATGCCTATTCCGTATATTTCAGAAGTGAAGGCGGGAAGTTCGAAGCTTATCAACTATCCATTTTTGGAACAATGATTCCCACTGTCAGTTATAATTTCAGATTTTAAGAATGAGATGAGGATGACCAAAAACATGGGTTTGATTGCCTGCTGCCTGATTCTTCTGTTTTACGGCTGTGTTGATCCGTTTGAACCGGTCCTTGATGAATCGGATGCCCAGGATTTACTTGTGGTTGAAGGATTGATTACAAATGAAACCGGGGCTTTTGGAATCAGGCTTACCTCCAGTGCCCCGGTCTATAATACCGACCCGAATATTGTGAACGAATTCCGCCCTGTGTCGGGAGCAGTGGTTCAGATTACGGATGACCGCGAAAACCAATACCTGCTTTTTGAAAATGAGGCGGGATGGTATGAGACTGAAGAGAAAGATTTGAACGGAACTCCGGGTTATTCCTATACTTTGTCGGTTACGACCCCGGATGGAATCCAGTATGAATCTTCCCCGGTCCTGATGCAGGAAGGAGTGGAAGTAGAGCAGGTATACTTCGAGGAGTTCGGTAAAACCTATTTTGACCAGGACGCACCCTATACCGAACACTGGATCAACATCATGCTGGATGCCCGGGCTCCGGGGGAGGAGGTCACTTACTTCAAATGGGAATTTGAGGAGACCTGGGAGTTTGAAATGCCGGGTTACATTCGTGTCGACCACGGAACCGATGCATTCTCACCTCCTCCGACCATTGAAACGGTGGAGATAGAAGCCGTAAAGAAGCATTGCTGGGTTTCAGGTTCCTCCCAATCCATCCTGGTTAAATCGACCATCGACAGTCCCTCCAATGAAATCAGGAACTTTGTGATCCAGTCCATAGGTCCGCCCGATGACAGGCTGAATATTAAATACAGCATCCTCTTAAAACAATATGTCATTGCCAGGGACCTCTACGATTTCTTCCGGATGGTGCGCGAATCCAATGAAGAAACGGGAGGTATTTATGAAAAGACCCCTGCCCGGATCCCGGGTAATATAAAATGCTGCGACGGATCCAGGCAGGCACTTGGATATTTTATGGCATCCGCTGTACACACCAAAAGAATATTTATTGAGGCCGCCCAGCATAGTGTTTCGAAAGGTACTGCATTTGCCGGTTGCGGCTGGACCACCGATATACCCAGGTATCTGCCCGTATTTTTATATGGAACATACAACCGAGGGGAGACCGATGTGTGGTCCACCAATAATTATTGTACCGACTGCCGGATCCGGGGAACTTCGGAGCAACCCGATTTTTGGGAGTAAGTTAACGAAGCAGAGCTGAAATGAAAAGCGTTGTAAACCTTCTGATAACCGTCCTGTTTTGCCACTCCCTTTACGGGCAGAAGGCTGCCGGTCCATCCCCTGTGGAATATCCCCGGGAAATGATGAAGGTGCATCTTTCACAGACCTGCCTGTTCCCAGGTGAAGTCCTGGCCTTTAAAATTTATTGTACCAATCCCTTCTTTCCTGAACTGGAGCTGAGCCGGATGGCTTTTATTGAGCTGGTCAGTGACCTGAATGTTCCGGTCCTGAGAAAGAAAGTAATGCTTGAACGGGGGACAGGCGAAGGGGAATTTGTATTGCCGGAGGATCTTGGTACCGGAATCTACTTTGTCCTGACCTATACCAACTGGCTGAAAAATTTTGGAGAAGAATCATTTGACCGGAAGCGCATCGTCATCATTCATCCGGACCGGGGCCTGGTAACGGGTTCTGACACCTGCAATTCCATTCCAAATGACCTTTCCGGACCGGGAGCCACAGATCATTCATCTTCTGGAATATTGCTCTCCACGGATAAAGTCAGATACACTACACGGGAAGAGGTTTCCCTCCAGGTTAAACTGAACCCGGAAGAGGGAACGCCAGGGGACGGATCTTTTTCAGTTTCGGTTTGCTATACCGAACCCGATCTTTGCCGCGGACAGCCTGAAGAATCTTCGTCAGGAAAGAAACTAAAAGCAGAGGAGATCCTGTACCTCCCGGACTACCGCGGAATCAGGCTTACAGGAAAGCTGGAAGATGTTTCCGGAATGGCACGAACCCACGAAAGGGTGATCCTGTCTGAACCGGGCCCCGGAACAAAAGTGAACAGTACCCTTTCAGACGGTGAAGGAACCTTTCATTTTCTGATCACCCCGCAGGAGGGGGAAAAGGAACTTGTATTTACATTGCCGGCAGCCGATGCCATCCTGAAGCTGGAAGATCCCTACTGGAACGGATTCAGATCCCCTCCCGGAATGCAGGCGCTTTGCCTGGATGAGAATACCCTCTCTTTCCTGAGAGAGAAGTATATCCATTTCCAGTTACAGCAGAAATTCAACCAGCCGGGTTTCCTGAAGAGCGGCGAATTGGAGCCGGGCCTGCCAGACAGCAGCAGTTTCTACACTTCATCCAGTCGCCTGCTTCGAATGGACGACTATATATTACTGGATTCCCTGGCTGAGTATTTCTATGAGCTGGTGCCCTCAGTAAAGTTTATACAGGGCAGGGGTAAAGTGGATATCAGGGTTACTGACCCGGTAAGCGGGTTCCCTTATGAGGAGAAACCGGGGGTATTTGTGGATGGAGTTCTCTATTCAGATTATGGCGAAATCGCACATATCCCGGTTCGAAAGATTAAAAAAATAGCCATTATTCCCGAAGTCTATTATTATGGTGATTTTAGCTTTGGAGGCATTGTGGATCTGCATACTTTCGCCTCCGATTTTAATGCCGTTCAACTGCTTCCCGGGATGGTCAGGGTGATCTGGCCCATGGCTTCAAAACCCGGATGGAAATTTGATATCCCTGACTCCTCCCTTTCCAAAACCCTGAACAGGATCCCCGATTTCAGGCATTTGATCTTGTGGGAGCCCGATTTTAAAATCGGCCCATCGGGCGAAAATTCGATTCAATTTTATACCGGAGATCTGACGGGTGATTTTACCATCAGGGTAACCGGGATATCCCCTGAAGGCAGACTGTTCCAGTCGGAAACTAAAATAGCAGTGGACCAGTAAAATTCAGGTTATGAAATGTTATATAACATTATCGTAATTATATGAAATAATATCTGTTATTATAAAAAGAAAGCGAAAATATATAATTATATTTGTTTAAATAGTAAAACCTTGTTGCGTATGGAATACTTGGGTATTGATAGGGCTGAACTTGAGGAATTGGGAGGTTTCCATACAGCGAAAGAGATCGTTAGTCAGCCTGATATGTGGTTGAAAACCTATAAAAGGGTCAGGAAGGAAAAAGATCAGCTATTGAAATTCCTGGAGAAAGCACTTGGGGAGGAAAACGCTTGTGTCATTTTAACCGGGGCCGGATCTTCGGCTTTTATAGGGGAAGCATTGTCGGGGTTTTATCAAAGGAAGTTGCAGGTTTGCACCAGGAGCATCGCCACGACCGATATCATCACCCATCCTGAAGATTATTTCATTCGTTCGAAGCCAACCCTGCTCATCTCTTTTGCAAGATCGGGTGATAGTCCCGAGAGCCTGGCTACCGTGAAACTGGCAAATTCCCATTGCGATCATCTTCATCAACTGATCATCACCTGTAATAAAAACGGAGTTTTAGCCCGAAAGTGTCCCGGCGAAAACACCTATGTGTTTCTTTTGCCTGAAGAGACCAATGATATTTCCCTGGCAATGACAAGTTCATTCTCATCCATGTTGCTGACCGGGTTGATGATGCTGCATCTTCGGGAAATTGAAACTTTGTTGCCGGTCATTGAGAATATATGCAAGTGCGGAAACTACATCATCCATGAAAATCTTTCAAAACTTAAAGCAATTTCTGCTTTGAATTTTAAGAGAGCGGTTTTTCTCGGTTCGGGACCCTTATTCGGTATTGCCCACGAATCGCATCTGAAGGTCCAGGAGCTATCCGATGGGAAGATCATCGGAAAGTTCGATTCCTTCCTGGGCTTCCGCCACGGACCAAGGGCAGTGGTGGATGACTTCACACTGGTTACCTATTTATTAGCCTTAAACGGCCAGGTGAAACAGTATGAGATTGATTTGATAAAATCAATCAGCGAAGCGCCCGACAAAGCCATCCATGTGTGTGTGGGGAATGATTTGGAAAAGCAGGGATTGAATGTGGATTATATCATCGGTTACCCGGCATGCATATCCGACGTTCCCGGGGAATTCTTTTCTGTTTTTTGTATCATTCCCGCCCAGATCATTGGTTTTTTCAAATCCCTTGAATTTGGACTGAACCCGGACTCACCCTCCAGGGGAGGTTCAATTACCAGGGTGGTTCAGGGTGTGAAGATCTATTAATATCGTCTGACCAGTTAAATCATTATTTTATGCGGATCCTCTTCCTCTCGCTCCTGTTTTTTACCGTTGTATCTGTTCGCAGCACATCGGCTCAATCCGCGCTGTTCAATGCCGGGATATCCCTCATCCCCTATACCCGGGAGGTCGTTCTGGGTGGCGAAGAGTTCGTTCCCGGCACATCGCTCTCCATTGTACTGGACCGCAATGCCAGTGAGCAGGACCGGTTTGCTGCCACAGAAATGGCCGCCGAGCTTCAAAAACAGTGGGGTATCCGTGCACAACTTACCGATGCTCCGTCGGGTCAGAATGATGGACTGGCCCGACGGAGCATCGGTAAGTTGTGCACGGATACCCCACTGTTTTTGAAGCTCGGCGGCCATTTCTGTGGCAGCAAACCCGTC
>JAWOHR010000055.1:0-7453 GCA_046485075.1 Bacteroidales bacterium | reverse complement strand
AATCTTTAATCCCGGAGCCTCCCGGTCGATCAGTTTAATTACCTCGAGCAGATCCTCCAATGATCTTTCGTCCATGGCGATGGTGGTTTTATCCAGCCAGTTTCTTTGGCTGAGGTGGTCCCTGAAGTCCTTAAGAAAAGGGGTCCAAATTTCATTGTATGCCTGATCTCCGGGTTTGCATGATACAGCAACCTCCTGCCCCATGGATTCATCATAATAGTTGTATTCGTTGCTCCATGAGACCATGGAGTAGCAGTTGATCTGCCGGTCTATACCGCATTCCATGGCGAATTCCACCCAGGCATCAAATACCGAATAGTCATAACTCCATGAGCCATCGGCGAACTTTGTTTTTCTCACCATCGATTGGAACGGGTCAAAAGTTTGCCCTCCCCACGGCTTGCCGGTTATGGTCGATGTGATGCATTTCTGACCGGCATTCGCCAGCATTTCCATGGTGGGCCGCATCTTTTCGAAGTGTTCCGCTGACCATGGTTCAACGTTGAAATACCTGGCCACCGAAAATGGGTTCTGCCACAGATCAAGAT
This sequence comes from Bacteroidales bacterium, assembly GCA_046485075.1. GTDB lineage: Bacteria > Bacteroidota > Bacteroidia > Bacteroidales. Next base: position 6,905 of record JAWOHR010000055.1, on the reverse strand, counting down.
GAAAACTCCATTCAGAAGGAGTTGGTAATTGTGGGGTCAGGACCTCCACTTCAAGTTGAAAATCGACCCCTTTTTTTCTCCCCTCCGCCACAGTGATGGTTCCAGTGTAAATACCCGGATCAGCATCAGGAGGGATATCCACTGAAATCCAGATCAGTTTGGGTACCAGGGCTTCCAGTGAGAACGGAGACTTTAAGGGTTCAAGAACATCTGCAACCAGTGACGAATCATAATTTTCTATCCCGGTTTTGGCACAACCGTCGGCAAAAGCATCGGTCATTACATATTTGACCTCGTACAGCCGGATCAATTCCCCGGGAATCATTGCATTCCCAACTCCTGAAAGTGCGGTTGCATTGATATTCAGCTCCCCACCGGGTTCCTCTACCCAGATCAGCAACTGGCTGCTGATCCGTTCCCCTCTCCATGCACTGCCCGACCATTCAGAATGTTCTGAATAGAGGGGGATGTCAACACCCCGGGATGTTGTATCCATATTGAAGAACGAGCCCCCGACCGATCCGGAGCGGGAGGCGTGGCTGCCACAACCATTAAAGACAAGAACAACAAGGAGAATAAGAAGGAGTAATAAATATTGATTTTTTTTCATTGCGGTTCCTATTTACCTGTGATCACAAAGAATTTCGATTCATTTCTGAGGTGCCCGGTGAAGGACAGCTTTACAAGGTATGCACCTTTAGTAAGAGTACCAAGATCAATGGTCAGAATATCTCCGGCAGAGCAATCCATATCCTGCAGATGCAGGATTCGGCCCTGAAGATCCATGACGGTCAGAAACAGATGATCATTTACCTGCATGTAGAGGTTTAACCGGTTATTTTGAACGGGATTGGGGATGATCTCAAACAGGCTTTCCAGTCTTGAATGGGCCGGGTCAGGAACCGAAACCGGGCTGATCTGCTCGCAACTGGACCAGACATATGCAAAAGTCATACTATCGGAGCCGGGAGGTATCTCAAATCCCCGGTCCAGTCCCCAGTAGGCGATACATTCGACCGGAACTTTCTCCCGTGCTCCCCAGTCATCATCATTCAGGAAGTAATAGGCCCCCGATGCACCGATCTCCATCTCTGTGGAGTATGCATAGATGTTGTCACTTTCAAGGGTCATGCTGTTGAGCTTCCACTCTTCACCCAGGTCATTGGGAAATTCGCCTGTTACGTATACTCCGTTGGAGACATCCACACCGGTCATGTCCACCTTAAAGGTAACCGGTACTTTATATCCGAAGGATTTCATCCAGTTCACTCCATCATGAAGATTATAATTAAAATCCCAGTATGATTTATTCTCCCAGGAAGATCCTTTTCCCCATTGATCTGCGTAGATGTAGCAATCACAACCCACCCATTCTGTCCCCCATGTGATCACACCCGATCCCCCGTTATGGATCACCTCACGGGTCATGTCGGTCAGGTATTTCTTCTGAGTGTCAGTGGTTGGAGGGTTGGGATACCCGGCCGGGATGTTTTCAATTCCCAGAATATCCACATGATTGTCAATTCCACCACTCCTGAACAGCTGCGCTGTTTCCATAACCAGGAACTCAACCTGATATTTCTTCACTATGAAATCCACGTAGGCTCCCAGTGAACCAAACCCGGCGTATCCATCTTTGTTCCAGCCATGGTAAAGGGAAATGCCTATGATATCAAAATCCAGTCCATAGGGTGTATGCTCCTCCAGCCACCACCTGGTTTTGGTTGGATCCATCATGTGAAAGCAGACCTTTATCCTTACTCCATATTTTGTGGAAATATCGCGGACGGCCTTTGACCCTGCATTGTGCAGTGCGGCGCTTCGGGCTGCATCGTACGGAGGAAGTTCCGGTTCATGAACATTGGGCATCAAAATGTGCCAGACACTTTCATTTCCTATGGATACGATCTCAGGAATCAGGCCTTCTTTGCAATATTCATCCAGGACCCCGTAGGTAAAAGTATATACCGAATCGGTGATTTTATCCAGTTCCAGTGCGATCTCCTGCCATGCCAGGGGAGCCACATATGGATTTAGCTTTTGACTCTCTTCCAGTGCCCACGAGGTATAACCGAATGTGAGAAGCGTTTTCAGCCCTGCATCTTTGGCCCTTTGCATCCCTATTTTTACGTTTTCAACCGATGAATGATCAACCATCTCACCTTCAGAGTAGCTGCTGGAATAGGGTGGGTGATCAATTCTCAACCGGACGATGGTGGCCCCATGATCGGCCAGGCTCTGAAAAGGATCTTTGGGAACGCCATTCTCATTAAATACAATTCCGCACCTCTTCTCCAGGTAATCCGTAAATCCCATTGTACCCCCCAAATAAAGCTCCTGCGACCAGGTAAAGCCATTCAGGATTAAGAAACCAAGGATTAAAAGGGCTTTTCTCATTTCTTTATCAGGATGAACTGTTTCATGATCTGAGTTTGCTCAGTCTGAATTTTCACTGTATAGGGTCCGTCATGGAGATGTGAAAGGTTAAACTCCAGGATCTCTTCTGCGGTTGCATCATTGAAGGTTTCATTCAATACCAATTGACCGGTAACATTGAATACCCATATGCTCACAGGCCCTGCTTGCGGACTTTTTTGCTTTATATGAATGATCCCGCTGGTGGGGTTCGGATAGAGGGTGATCCCGGACGAATGATTTTCCCTTACCTCACTTGGATGAATGAACAGGGGAGTCAGTGTCGCATCCTGGCCCGATAAGTATTCAATTTCCGCATTTGGATCATCTATCTCCGCCCATTTATAAAAAGCGTATCCTTCATCCGGAACAGCAAATAGCTTCACCGGAATGTTTTTAAAGTAATCTGCTCCAAAACCCAAAGGAAGCTCTATTCTGTTGCTGTTTACAAATACCTTACCATGGGAGTTCCGGTCGGTGTTCAGATTCAACCTGTAGGTTCCCCCGAACCTGCAATATTCATTGATATACTTCTGCATATAAAAGGGCCGCTCCATAAAGAAATCCTTATAGAGCTGTATATTCTCTTCCCACTTCTCCCTCGAACCTCCCATCGCCCGGCCCCATCCAAGTTCCGGAATATTCTGACCCCACTTTTGGAGGGTCTGGTCCACATACGGATCTATTAACTCAACGATGCTGTCGGTAATCCGATTCACCCGATCGGGATGAAACAGCAGTTCAATATAGGTGCAGGTGCGCTGTGCAAATTCGTTTTTAAACCTTTCATTTTCCAAAAATTTTCGAAGAAACAGGGTACTCTCTTCCGAGTTGGGCCACTGTTCAAACATGGGTATTGTGGCATGCATGAGAGAGTTATAAGAGGGATAGGTGTCATAAAAGAGATCGAAGTTGGTGGATCCATCCGTATCAAAAAGTATCCACCGCCATTTGCCCTCCTTGTGTGGTTTCCAGATATAGGTGTTGATGGATGGCCAGTCGTAATTAGCCAGGTAGATCTGGGCTATATTGTAATTGATATATTCGTTGATATCCATCAGCTCTTCAAGGTGACTGTAATTGGTTTGCTCTGCGAGATCATTGGAGATGATGTAGCGGTATAACTCCCGATAGGCACTGTCGTTACCCACCTTAATATCCATCCAGGAATAGGGGCTCTTGATCAGATCATATTCATCTTCTTTATAACCATAATGCGAATAGATGTAATCTTCATTGATGAATTCACGAATCCCATATATCCCCCAGAACTCACTGTTCAGGTAGATTACAGCAGGCCGGTAGTTCATCAGATCCATGTCAATTTTGTCCCTGAATAATAGTTGATTGATGCCATCACGGAGCATCATGGAGCCATTATCGGTTCCGGCATTCCGTATTTTTAACCGATGAAATTCACGAATCTCACTTCCCGGAAAGACCTGGTAAGGAATGGACGGGTATCCGTATTTATCCCTGAGATAGAGGTTAAAACTCTTCATATTCAATCCCCTTGAACAACCTCCACCGATCTGGATACCGGTATTGCAGCTGAAGGCTTTCCGTCCATCGGGTTCAAACATGCTGATACGTCCCGGTTTTTCCCAGTCCTGGTTCCAGTTGGCAGGATAGTCGATACAATACCCGGTAACCCCATTGCTACCCTGCACATAGATCCCTTTTTCATCATCAAAAAGGTCATCAGAGGCCAGTTCAAGGGAGAGCACCGGTATGGATCCCGGAGACTTCAGAATGTAGGAGGCTCGCGAGGTGGCCCCTGAAAAACCTGTTTTAAATGCCTTTGCATTGATCTGAAGGGTGCTGTCTATTCTAAATGGTCCGGAATAGAGGTTCGATTCTTTGCCTGGTTCTGTACCGTCGAGGGTATAATAGATGGGTGATACCGCATCCGGGGCTGTTATTGTAATTTCCTGAATTCCTTCAAGAATTTTTCCTTCCGGTTGAATATCAGGAGCCTCCATATAACGGAGGGCTCCATTGTTTGAGTATCCGGGGGTAATCCCGGTTAAGAGGTCAAAGTCTGGATTACCATCGCTAATTCTACCCAGGGTGGTATTCATCAGGACCGGACCAAAGGTAAGGGAGTCAATCCAGATCATTTCATCCCCGATAATCTGTGTAATGGCAAGCTGTTCACCCCCTGATTTCAGTTTGAATGAGGCATGAAATTGTCCCTGGTGAGTTTGTCCGTCAAGCCAGATGATTAGAAAACTTCCAGGCTGCATCTTATAGGGACCGTCAATTTTATATTTGAGGGGTTCATCGAAGTCATCTGTCAGGTAAACTTCATCAAGCCAGACTGTATTCACATCGTTGTTATAGAGCTCTATCCAATCATCATACTCTCCATACTCATCGGCATAAAAATCGTTCAGTGGAGCGATTTCATTGATCATATAGATTTGTCCGTATGAAACAAAAAATGAAGTAAGGAATATGCCTGCCACCATGGTTAGCATTCGAATTCTTAACCCATCTTTTGTTTGGTATGTCATACTAATGCGTACTCATAATAAGCGGGGCTGATTGTATATCTCCTGAAAAAGCAGATAGGGTGATTTCACCCGGCCTATCGCCGGCCATCACCAGTGCGGTGGCAATACCTCCTTCAGCATAGGGTGAATGATCCCCGAGGATGGTTGCATCACCTGAAATCTCAAAAGTTATACGATCGGAAAACCCATGGACCACCTGGTTATTTTCGTCCATAACTTTGGCATAAATAAATATGGCATCCTTCATACCGCTTTCCCATGATCTTCCTGAAATATCAGCTTCCAGAAAAATTTTCAGGGGATCACCTGCAGTTGCGATGCTATGTTCTGCTACCTGATTTCCACCAATCATACCAATTGCTGTGAGGTTCCCGGGAATGAAAGGGATATCCTTAAAGGTAAAGGGGGGATGATTCAGGTGACCGGATATCCTGTCCTGGTCGGGCTTTTGAGTCCCGATAATACTTCCGTTCAACTGCAGTTCAACCTCTTCACAGTTGCTGAAAACCCTGATATCACGGGAGGATGATTCTGAAAATTCAGAGGCGATAAAAACCATCGGTTCATAGGGCTTTCCGGCAATGGTTTCACCTGCGGATCTCTGGCTCTGAAAGAAATAGTAGCTGTATTTGGGCAACCTGAAGATACCCATGACTCCTGAGGTTTCAAGGTCATCTGCGTAGCCCCTGTTGTAATCAAACATTACCCAGTATCCATCTGCAACCGCAGGAGTGGTGAAATTATCATTGTGTGCCTCCTGGATATTCAGGGCCTGCTGCAGCAGTCGTTTTTCACCGCTTCCCGGAGCCTGCCTGCTCGATCGTTCCTCCGCAAGGAGCTCTCCCCATGCATCCTGGTTTAATCCTGCATTCATGGCATAGTATTCCCAGTCGCCATATTCCGATACGATATAAGGTTTATCCGGATATTCGGCAGGATGTCCTAACCTGTGTTGCCGGGCCTGCAGATAAATATCATAACCATGAGTTTGCCATCCTGTGGTGTAACAATCCTCGCCAGGATACTCCTCACGGGCAGCCTTCACAAGTGAATCGATAAATGGCTCCGGCATCCACGACTCATTCAGGGACACCTCCCATGCCAGCACACTGGGATGATTCCGGTCACGCCGGATCAGATCACGGCAGTCCTGCACCACATGGTTTTTGAATTTTTCATCCTCGCTGTAATACTGCCATCCCAGGATCGGGGCAATGGTGATAATCCCCAGCTCATCGCAGGCGTCGATAAAGGATGGAGATTGTGGATAATGGGAGAGCCTGACACAATCAAATCCCGCCTGTTTTATCTTCAGTGCATCGCGATATTGTGCATGATTTGACAATGCATAGCCGATGTAGGGATACTCCTGGTGGCGGTTGACACCTCTGAGAAAGGTCTCTTCCCCGTTAATGTAAAGTTTATTCTCCCGGAAAGTAAATTTCCGGATACCGATCCTTGTGATCTCGCGGTCCAGCATCTCTCTTTTATCCCCGATAGTGGTCTCCAGCTGATACAGATCAGGGGATTCAGGTGACCACAGAAGGGGATTCAGAACCTCAAGTTCCTGCTCAATTTCTCTCGATTCTCCCGGATCCAGTGCGATTTCCTGTGATACGCCGCCGATGGATCTGCCCTCTTTTTTCAATAATTGCTTTACCTCAACCCGGATCGCCTTAACTCCCGAATTCTGTATATGGGTTTTAATGGAAACAATGGCCTTTTCATGGGTAACTTCCGGATAGGTAACAAAGACTCCGCCTCCTGCAACCTGATTGGCAAATTGTGGATCGGTTATATGCACCTGGTTTTTCACCACCAGGAATACATCTCTGTATAACCCCCCGTACATGTTGAAATCAAGCAGATGAAGCGGTTTCGGACCGGCTTCCGGGTTATCCTCGTTATTCAGCTTCACATCTATGGTGTTTGATTCAATCCCCCGGATATCATCTGTTATATCCACCACAAATG
>JAWOHR010000085.1:0-3603 GCA_046485075.1 Bacteroidales bacterium | reverse complement strand
AAAATCGCGGCCTGGATGGTGTCCACTCGGTGATTATAACCCTTGATCTGGTGCTGGTATCTGACCGGCTGGCCCAGGTTACGCAGCAGCCGAATTTGGTCAGCAACGCGGCCATCTTGGAATTTACGGGTCAACCGTAAAGGAGATGTATGTTCCATACCTGATTCCGCAGGATTACGGATTACGCACTGATAACCGCTGGGTGAGACTGGTCGGCAGAGACGGGATCGGTCTGGAATTCAAGGGCAATAAGTTGTTCAATTTCAGCGCTCATCCCTACTCAGCTGAAAATCTTACAAAAGCCCTTTACACTTATCAGCTGCATCCGTTTGACGGCATCACTTTCAATTTCGATTATGTCACGAGCGGTTTAGGCTGTACTGCCAGGTCGGTTTTCCCCGAGTACCAGGTGCTGCCGCAACGCTTTGATTTTGTCACATCAATAAAACCGGTAAAGGAATGAACACTGTAAAGAATTTCGGGGCTAAAGGTTTTATTACTCTTGCCGTCATATTTATCTGCCTGTCGGGCTGTGTCAGAAAAGAAACCGGATCCCTCGTACTTTTTGATCCTGCAGCATCCGACCCGGGACTGGTAAGCTCGCCAAACGGTGATTCCTTCCGTTCAGATGGCAATGTCCTGGAAATAAATCTTAAGCCGGGGGAGTTCGGCTCTGAGATAAGGATAAGTCCGGCCGATGGTCTGTGGGACGCTTCCGCTTATCGGTTTGTCCGTTGTGAAATTGAGAACAGGGGCAACGCACCTCAGCTGGTGGAACTCGGGTTTGGAGATTATGACCTTACCCTCGGAGGAACACTGGTCGCTCCGGGAGGGAAGAAGACGCTGAAGGCTATAATCTACCGGACCGCGCATCCCGGGTATATCGACAGCCTCTTCCCGGTCATGCACGGTAAGCCTGATGGAATACTCCGCGGATGGATGAGCAGCACCAGTGATTCAATTGAATACATAAAATTGCTCTTCCCCGGATCAAAAGCGGGATCAACGGTGAGCATCGGGAGGATATGGCTTGAAGAGCCATATGTTTTGTACCCGGCGGATGTGCTCAGGCAGAAGTTTTATCCGTTTGTCGACAGGTTCGGACAGCTCATGACGAGGGAATGGGTTGACAAGATCCGCCAGGAGAGTGATCTGACTGATAATGAGAATAAAGAAAATGCAGATCTTGAAGCCTTTCCCGGACCTCCTGGCTGGAATGAATATGGCGGATGGGCAAACGGGCCATCGTTAAAAGCTACCGGACGATTCAGGGTCGAGAAATACGAAGGGAAATGGTGGTTTGTTGATCCGGATGGTAAGTTGTTCTGGTCCAATGGTTTTGACTGTGTGGAATTTGGTCGTCAGAGCCAGACCCTTGTCACAGGCCGGGAGGGCTACTTTGAATATCTGCCTTCGCCCGAAAGTGAGGAAGCGAAGTTATTTTACACCACTGGAGATGGAGAAAATGCCCTTAAGCACCTCAGTTTTCACTCCCTGAATCTCTTCAGGAAATATGGAGAATCATGGAGGGAGATTAGCATGGAGAAGATCCATCAGCGGATGCGGAGCTGGGGATTTAACACTATTGGCAACTGGTCTGATCCTGATATCTACCTGAAGGGAAAGACTCCATACGTGCTTACCGCATATACCCAAAAAACAGGGGAGATTTCCGATCCCTACCAGACCGGTTACCGAGAGGCATTGGAAAGCACTCTTTCAGCAAGCCGAAAAGAACTGGATGACCCGATGTGTATCGGTGTTTTTATCGATAATGAGCTGAAGTGGGGAGTGAAGTGGGCTCCTAAAATCGGCGAACAAATCCAGGAGGCGCCAGAAAATCAACCTGCAAAAATCGCCTTCAGAGAAATGCTGGTTAAGAAATACAGAACTATTTCAGCATTGAACGATGCCTGGGGTACATCCTTCAGTGACTGGAACCAGTACCTGTTGAGCAGGAAAACCATTGCGGGTGCAGCGGATGACATGAAGGAATTTATGAATGAATTCACAACTCTTTATTATTCAATTTGCAGTCAATCAGTTAAAAAACTCGCTCCTGACCTTCTTTACCTCGGGTGCAGAATGGATTTCCACCTTTACCCGGAAGACACCACACTGAATGATATAATAAGAATTGCTTCAAAATATTGTGACGTTGTCAGCTTCAACCGATACAGATATACGTGCGCTGAGCTGGTACCCCCTGACGGGGAAGACTATCCGCTGATTATCGGTGAATATCATTTCGGAAGTCTCGAAACCGGATTGCTGCAACCGGGGTTACGTTATGCTGCCGACCAGGATGAGAGGGCAGAGTTGTTTGGATATTACCTGACACAGGCCCTGGAGAACCCATACATCATAGGCGCACACTGGTTCCAGCTGGTTGACCAGTCGGTTGCCGGAAGGGGGGATGGAGAGAACTACCAGGCCGGGTTCCTGACGGTGGGCGATGTGCCCCAGAAGGAGATGATTGATAAATCCAGAAATATAGCGGATTCGCTGTACAAGATAAGGTTACAACAATAATCCAAATAAAACATGAGAAAGACGGTTTTACTGTGTATCGTTCTGCTGGCAGTGCCCATTGCCAGACAATACTGTCAGACACCGGGTGGCAGTGCCTCCGTAAGGATATGGGAAGAGGCGAAGACGTTACCAACATATCTGGTCGATCCTTCAAGCACGAGCCCTCGTTTTTATGACGGTCGTGCATATCAGGGAGCCCAGGGACGCGTTTATCCCTATCCTATTAATGAAAACCTGTCACGGGTTAAGGCTGATAAAAGCTACAATATGGTATATCTTGAGAATGAATATATCAAGGTTGATGTTTTGCCGGAAATAGGAGGCCGTCTGTGGGGAGCGCTTGACAAAACTTACCAGTATGACTTTGTTTATCGTCAGTATGTGGTCAAACCTGCCCTGATAGGAATGCTCGGAGCCTGGCTTGAGGGTGGGATTGAATGGAACTTCCCTCACCATCACAGGGCCAACGCCTTTATGCCCGTGGATTATGATATACAGCAAAATGCCGACGGAAGTGCCACCCTTTGGATTGGGGAACTGGAGCTCAGGGACCGCATGAAATTCATGCTGGGAATCTCAGTTTATCCGGGTAAGTCATATTTCGAAGTAACCTTCAGGCCAACCAATACAACTCCTTTCACCAATTCGTTTCTTTATTTTGCCAATACGAGTGTCCATACGGATGTTAATTACCAGGTTCTGTTCCCGCCTTCAACCATTTTTGGAACCTACCATGCCAAAAACGAGTTTTTAAACTGGCCCGTCTCTCATGAGGTATTCAATGACATTGATTATACAAGCGGTGTTGATGTCAGCTGGTGGAAAAATCACGAGGATTGGACATCAATATTTGCTTATAATTATGAGGATGATTTCGTAGGCGGATATGATCACGGGAAAGAGGCCCGCCGAGCATGCCGGGAAGCTGGCCTGCCACGAGTACTTTACCCTGGCCCGCCCCAGCGTCAGCGTTAGCACGCTGAACTGCCTGTTCGCTCCGCTGCCCGCTACCGCGCTCGCCTAGTTGTACAGGCGCCCACAAGGGGCGCCCCGGCTGGCCTCTCTATCCTG
>JAWOHR010000042.1:0-8903 GCA_046485075.1 Bacteroidales bacterium | reverse complement strand
CGGCGGGAGTTGGATGCATGGATGGGCGAATGGAGATGCCCTTTCACGCCGCGGCCGGTTGGGCTTCCTGGCGGATGGCGGCGGGTTCAGGCGCGCAGCGCATCGGCATGATGACGCAGAAGACGCCGCCGGGACCGGACAGTCGGTTTTTACTGAGATTGCAGGGGCGCTTCTCAGGGGGGTTCGGTGTGAAGATAAGGGTAACGTCGTCGACCTTCTGCCCCCCACCCCTGAAAATCCACATCATCCCAGGACTCTCTGGCAAGAGCGGATTTTCATCGACCCCATGCAGACCTATATCTACGATGGCTGCAGCAATATTTTCTTTCCCATCCATACGTCAGGAAAGTTTGCGACAGAAGTCGGCCTTCCCGGAATTATCGTACAGGGAACCGCCGTACTCGCTCACGCGGTGAGGGTACTGATCAACAGGGAAGTCGGGGGCGATTCTTTCAGGCTCAAGATCCTCTACGGTCGATTTTCCCACATGGTTTTTCCCGGAACGGAAATTATTGTTCAACTCCAGGGCGCCGTGGATCAGGAAAACGGCAGGGCCCTCCATTTTGATGTGGTCAACGATCGGGGACAAAAGGCCCTGAGCGATGGGTACGCTTTTGTGAAAAACTGATCGAAGTGTTTCAGCCGGGTTTCAAAACAGCACCTTTTGGATCCAACCCTGGTGTCAGCGACAGGACAGACCATGCTCTCTGTAAAAAACATCGAAGTTGTCTACAATGACGTCATCAAGGTGGTCCGGGGCGTCTCCTTTGAGGTCCCCGACAGGGCTATCGTGGCGCTTTTGGGCTCTAACGGGGCCGGCAAGAGCACGGTGCTCAAGGCCATCAGTCATATCCTGGAACTGGAGGATGGGGAACTTACCGAAGGAAAAATTGAATTTGATGGTCGAGACATTGCCGGTGTGGCGCCTGAGCGGGTTGTTTCCATGGGCATCGTCCAGGTCCCTGAAGGGAGGGGCATTTTCGATGACCTCACTGTGGCGGAGAACCTTCGCGTAGGTGCCCATACACGCTCGGACGGGGCCCGGGTGAAGCAGGACACGGAAAAGATCTTGGACTATTTCCCGGTCCTGCGCGGGCGGATGTCGCAGATGGCCGGATATCTAAGCGGTGGGGAACAGCAGATGCTGGCTATTGGCAGGGCCTTGATGACCCGGTGCAGCCTCCTCATGTCGGACGAACCATCTCTGGGCCTGGCCCCTCAGATTGCAGTTGAGATCTTCCGCATCCTGCAAAGGATCACCGCAGAGGAAGAGGCCTCCATTCTCCTTGTGGAGCAGAATGCGCATATGGCGCTGACCATCGCCAGCTACGGTTATATCATGGAGAGCGGAAAGATTGTACTGGACGGTCCCAGTGAAAAACTGATTCAAAACGAAGATGTGAAGGAATTCTACCTGGGGCTCACCGAGGTAGGGGCAAAGAAAAGCTTCCGTCAGGTGAAACACTACAAGAAAAGGAAGAGGTGGCTTTCATGACTCCTCCGCCGAAACTGGCAGTGACGGACCTTTCCATGTACTTTGGCGGGGTAAGTGCCATAATGGACCTCTCCTTTGAACTGAAAGAAGGAGAGATTTTTGCCCTCATCGGTCCGAACGGAGCGGGAAAGAGTACGGTATTCAACTGTATCAGCGGGATCTACAGACCGAACCGGGGTCGGATTTATTTTGAAGGGGAGGAGATCACGCATCTGAGGCCCCACAAGGTTGCCCGGAAGGGGATTGCCCGTACATTTCAAAACATCGCATTGTTTCGCAATATGACTGTTTTGGATAATCTTTTGCTGGGCCGGAACCCCTCCCTCAAGGCCGGCGTCATTCGGGGAGGGATCTTCTGGGGTAAGGCCGTCCGGGAAGAACTGGCATCCCGTTTGGCGGTGGAAAAACTGATTGATTTCCTCGAGATTGAAAGCGTTCGGAAGAAGCTCGTAGGCACCCTCCCTTTTGGGATTCAGCGGCGGGTGGAACTGGGACGCGCCCTTGCCCTGGAACCCCGCCTGCTCCTCTTGGATGAACCGGTTTCTGGGATGAATGTGGAGGAAACCGAGGACATGGCACGATTCATCCTGGATATCAACGAGACGTTTGGGATGACGATCCTCCTTGTAGAGCATGATATGGGGGTGGTCATGGATATCTCCGATCGCATTCTGGTCATCAATTTCGGAGAGAAAATTGCCGAAGGAAATCCGGAAACCATCGGCAGGGACCCTGAGGTCATCAAGGCCTATCTCGGTGAAGAGGCAGATGGAATCAACCCGGAACAGCATTGATACGTACGATACCCTCCCCCGTCTCCTGGCCCGCAACCGTCGGCACTACGGAAAGCGGGTGGGGCTGAGGGAAAAGGACCTCGGTGTCTGGCAGGAAGTTTCCTGGGATCAGTATTACGAGCATGTGAAGCATTTCTGCCTTGGAGCCCTATCCCTTGGGCTTCAGCGGAACGACAAACTGGCCATCCTTGGTGATAACTGCCGGGAGTGGCTCTATGCAGACCTGGGAACCCAGGCCGCCGGGGCCGTGACCGTGGGCATTTACGCCACCAACCCACCCAGGCAGGTGCAGTATGTGCTGGATCATTCCGATTCGGTGATGGTGGTGGTCAAAGACCAGGAACAGGCGGACAAGGTTTTGGAGGTAGGGGAATCGCTTCCCCTGTTGAAAAAAATCATCGTCATCGATATGAAGGGCCTTCGACACTACAATGATCCCCGTATCCTCTCTTTTCAACAGGTGGAAGATCTGGGCAAAGCCATGGCCTCGGAAAAACCGGGACACTTCGAGGAACTTGTCTTCCAAACCCGGGACCGGGATGTGGCCCTCATGGTCTATACCTCGGGCACCACCGGTCCGCCCAAGGGCGCCATGCTCACCCACAGAAACCTTCTCTCACTGGCAGCCGCTTTTTCACAAGAGACACCGATTTCCAGTGAGGACGAGGCTGTCTCCTATCTCCCGTTGTGCCACATCGCTGAGAGGCTCATGTCGGTAGTCCTGGCACTTTATGCCGCATACACCGTCAATTTTGCGGAGAGTCTGGAGACCATTCAGGAAAACCTCTATGAAATCGCCCCCACCATCTTTGTGGGGGTTCCAAGGATCTGGGAGAAGATGCATTCGGCCATTCAGATTCGCATGAAGGATGCCTCATGGTTCAAGCGACGGGCCTACGCATTCTGGATGCCCATCGGTCGGAACATCGTGGAGCAAGAGATCCAACAGGGGCGGTATTCCCTGCTGCAAAGGATGCTTTACAGACTCGGCCACCTGTGTATGTATCGGTATCTTCTGGACAAGATGGGACTTCTTCGGGTCCGGCTGGCCCTCAGCGGATCCGCCCCCATCTCCCCTGAAATTCTCAAATTCTACCGAGCTCTGGGACTCAGGATCACTGAAGTCTACGGGCAGACGGAAGGCTCGGGCGTATCCCATATCCATCACGGCCGTGACAGAAAAGTCGGGTCTGTGGGAAAACCCCTGCCGGGTGTCGAATTCAAATTGGCAGAAGACGGGGAGATCCTGTTCCGGGGCGATATGACGGACGGTTCAGTGAGAGGTAGTTCAGGCCTACATCCAGCAGAAACTTAAGCCGATTGCGTATTTCTTTCAGTATGTCTTTGGCAATAATATTTTGTTTATCAGACAAGTAGGGTTCAAGGTCATTGAACCAACTGCTGAGTTCATTTATGTCCATGGCTGAAAGCTCAGCAATGCTTTTTTCATTTAACCTGAAGTGCAGGGATTCTCTCTTTAATCTGCCACCATGGCATTCCGGACAAACGCCTTTTCGAATAAACTGTCCGGCCCATTTTTGCTCTGTCCTTGAATTATCGTTACCATTATGGTTTTGTATATGGCTTATAATCCCATCAAAACTAAGGAAATAATTAGTGGAATTTCCAAGAGGGGATGCTGTTAAACGAAAAGCCTCATCTGAGCCATAGAGCAGCTTACTGATCGCCTCCTCGGATATATCCTTCAAAGGGGTATTCATGTCGAATCCATACCGGGTGAGGATTGATTCAATCTGCCAGAAAATAAGAGCGTTTTTTACAGGGCCCAGCGGGGCAAGCCCTCCTTTTTTTATGCTTAAAAGGGGGTCAGGAATGATCCGGTCGAGGTCTATCTGGCTAACTTCTCCCAAACCGTTACATTTTGGGCAGGCACCATGTGGAGAGTTAAAGGAGAAGGTGTGGGGAGCAGGTTCGTTATACGAAATCCCGGTAACAGGGCACATTAATTGCCTGCTGAAGTACCGGGGTTCCTGGCTTTCCTTCTCCAGGATCATAATAATTCCTTTCCCTTGTTCCATCCCGGTTTTTACTGAATCCCTGAGTCTGTTCCTGTCTTTGTCGGAAACTTCCAGTTTATCAATAAGTAATTCTATATTATGAGCCTTGTAACGGTCCACCTTCATATTGTGCCGGATTTCCTCAATATTGCCATCAACGCGGACATAGAGAAACCCTTTTCTGCGAAATGATTCAAACAACTCTTTGTAATGACCGTTTCTCCCTTTAATAACCGGGGATAAAAGAAAAATTTTCTGTCCCGCATATCTTTCCAGGATCAGATTAATAATCTGCTCATCGGTGTATTTCACCATCAGCTCTCCTGTTTTATAGGAGTATGCCAGAGCAACCCTGGCATAAAGAAGCCTCAAAAAATCATAAATCTCTGTGATGGTGCCGACGGTTGAGCGTGGATTCGTGTTGGTTGTTTTCTGTTCAATGGAAATTACGGGGCTTAACCCGGTGATTTTATCCACATCGGGACGCTCCATGCTGCCCAGAAATTGGCGTGCATAAGCAGACAAGGTTTCAACATATCTTCTCTGACCTTCTGCATAAATGGTGTCGAAAGCAAGTGAAGATTTCCCGCTGCCACTAAGCCCGGTAATTACCGTAAGCTGGTTCCGGGGGATAGAAACATCGATGTTTTTCAAATTATGCACCCTTGCACCCAACACCTGAATCCATTTTTCGTAACCCTTTTCTTTCATTTTCAACAATTATAAAATGCCGGTATTATCCTGCTCTCCTTCGGGGTAAAGGGTTTGCTCATCCTCAAAATGCCTGAATAGTCCCTTTCGTGGGATTTTAATGTAGTAGGTTTTGTTTAGTCTGTTGGTGAGTTTTGTATCGCGTAGCCAGGGATTCATCCATTTAAGAGTTTTGTAGCTGATGCCATAGCTCCGCGCAAAGACTGAAAAATCATCTATGCTGCGATCTATAGTGACTTCGAAATAGGGGACAACGGGGTAGTAATCTTCTTCAGTGAGGTAAAAACCATATTTCTCAGGCTTCGATATAATCAATTTAACTGCGAGGATCCGATAAATATATCTTGCGGTTTCCTCATTCAGTAACAAGTCATAATAGTCTTTTTCTTTTTGTCTTCCAATCTGTCTGTTTATCCCATTCCTTCCTGCATTATATGAGGCCGCTGCCATAGTCCAGCTTTCATAAACTTTAAAAGAATCCAAAAGGTATTTGCATGCAGCTTCGGTAGCTTTTTCCGCATGGTACCTTTCATCTATTTCAGCATTTACTTCCAGCCCGTAATCTCTGGCAGTGCCTTCAAGAACCTGCCAAAGACCGGTTGCACCTGAAGGTGACACTGCTGTCGGGAAAAAGCCGCTTTCTATAAGGGATAAGTATTTAAAGTCATCAGGTATACCATGTTTTTTTAAAATGGGTTCAATTATTGAAAAAAACCTTTTTGTTTTTTTCAGAAAAAGCATAGTTTGGGATTGCCAATACATATTCACCAGCAACTCACGGTCAAGACTCTCCATAACATCCATAAGTTCCAAAGGAACTTTTTCGCCTGCAAAATCAAGCTCGGACGGCAATTCAGCCGGCAAAACGGTATATTTGTGTGCAGGTGCGTCGGAATCTTTCGGTTCTCCAGACACATTTGAACAGCCGTTATTTAAAAACAGCAGCAAACTTGCTAACAACAATGAGAAAATAATCGAGTGTGAAGTAATAATAAAATTCCTAACCTGAACCATTGAAAAATTCCTTTTTAATAATACCTTAACGTAGAATAACTTATTTATGTTCAATAAGGTTCAAAGGTAGTGAAAAAAGCTGAAAAAGCATTTATTATCCAATTACTCCAGGTATGTATAGCCATATAATCCTGACCGGTAATTGGAAAGAAATTCTTTTCCTTCTTCTGCCGTGATAATTCCTGATTTTACCGAGGTGGTTACCCAGCTTTCAACTGTCCTTACCAGCTTTTTAGGGTTATATTGGACATAATCCAGCACTTCAGCAACGGTTTCCCCGTCAATGATCTGATCAATGTTATAACCCTTATCATCGACCGACACATGCACCGCATTGGTATCACCAAATAAATTATGCAAATCGCCGAGTATCTCCTGGTAAGCTCCTACCAGAAACACCCCAATGTAGTATCGTTCTTTTTGTTTAATGGAATGAACGGGGAGGTAGTACGATATTTTCCGGGTAGAGATAAAATTATCAATTTTCCCATCCGAATCGCAGGTGATATCCTGAATCGTGGCTGACCGGTCGGGTTTTTCATCCAGTCTTTGAATAGGAATAATCGGAAAAATCTGATCGATTGCCCAGGAATCGGGTAGTGACTGGAAAATTGAAAAATTACAGAAATATTTATCTGAAAGCAATTTAGGCAGAATAAGCAGCTCCTCTGGCACATGTTTCAATTCTTCCGTCATCAGTTGGATCTCCTTTGCAATGGTCCAGAAGAGTCTTTCCACCTGGGCACGGGTTTTAAGATCGATTAATCCCAGGGTAAACCTGTCGAGTGCTTCCTCCCTGATCTGTTGCGCATCATGCCAGGTTTCGAGCATCCTTGGCTGATTAATGGTATCCCATAATGAATACAATTCCTGAACCAGCTCATGGTCTGATGTTTTAATATCTATTTCTTCATCCCAGCTGGGTGAAGTCGTAGTTTCGAGAACCTCAAAAACCAGGACTGAATGATGAGCTGTTAGTGACCGGCCTGACTCTGTAATAATATTCGGGTGAGGAATTCCATTTTTGTCACTGGCGTCAACCATGGTTGAAATAGCGTCATTGACATATTCCTGTATACTATAATTAACACTGCTCTCACTGCTTGAGGAACGCGTTCCGTCATAATCCACCCCTAATCCACCGCCAATATCCACAAAATCAACATGAAAACCCAACTCATGCATCTGAACATAATATTGAGCCGCTTCCCTTAGAGCAATCTTAATACGTCGTATTTTTGTTACCTGGCTGCCAATGTGAAAGTGAACGAGACGAAGGCAGTCTTTTAACTTATTTTTTTCAAGGAAGTCGAGTGCCTCAAGTAATTCACTGGAGTTCAGTCCAAATTTACTGGCATCACCCCCTGAGTCCTCCCATTTTCCACTGCCGGAACTAGCCAGCTTAACACGTATTCCGAGGTTCGGCTTGATTTTAAGTCTTTTGGAAATTCGGGCAATAAGTTTTAGCTCATTGAGTTTTTCAACGACCACATAAATTTGTCTGCCCATTTTTTGGGCAAGAAGAGCCAGCTCAATATAATCTTCATCCTTATATCCATTGCAGATGATAAGTGAATCGTTATCGGTGTTAAATCCTATTACTGCATGTAATTCAGGTTTTGACCCTGCTTCCAGCCCGATGTTGAATTTTTTGCCGTGGTTTACAATTTCTTCCACCACAGGTCGCATCTGGTTTACCTTGATAGGGTATACAATGTAATTTTTTGCTTTATAGCCATATTCTTCAGCGGCAATGGAAAAACAACCCGACATTTTCTCTATGCGGCTGTCAAGAATATCCGGAAAACGGATCAATACCGGGGTTGAAACATCCCGTAACTGAAGTTCATCAATAAGCTCGGATAAATCAACCTTAACATTGTTTTTTTTGGGAGTAACAATTACATTCCCTTTTTCATTTATGGAAAAGAAATTAATGCCCCAACCGTTAATATTGTATAATTCCGCTGAATCTTCAATGCGCCATTTTCTCATTTCAAAAATAGGTGTTAAATGTAAATCCTGGTATTTTTTCGCAAAATTAACTTTTTTAATAATACACTGAACAATTAATTAGCACCCAATCCATTGATCAGAGCATTTTATATCTGAAATTTCGGTTCAATGAGGTTTTCCTGTAAAAAACAGGTGAATTAGTTCTTTTTTAAGAAGATTCCTAAAATTAGTCCAATCCTCTTAACGCATCAACGGTTTGAAATGATTTAGTCCAATCCTGTTAATGCATCAACGGCCTGAAAGGCCAGCTTATACCAGCCCAGGGCAAGTGAAATGAAGATTTAGCCTTCGGCTTAAATCTTCATTTCACTTGCCCTGGGTAAGGATACGCCATGAAAATAGCGGCCTGTAAGGCTAGCTTAATCTTACTTTGTCCTTTTTTTAAGCTGGCCTTTCAGGCCGACCTGCACTACCGCCTTATACCCAGGGCTAGTGAAATGAATATAAGGCCTACGGCCTTTCTATTCATTTCACTAGCCCTGGGCTGGTATAAGCTGGCCCTTCAGGCCGACCTGCACTACCGCCTTATACCCAAGGCGTCGTTCAATTAATATCAGGCCTGCGGCCTTTCTATTCATTTCACTTGCCCTGGGTAAGGATACGCCATGAAAATAGCGGCCTGTAAGGCTAGCTTAATCTTACTTTGTCCTTTTTTTAAGCTGGCCTTAGGCCGACCTGCACTACCGCCTTATACCCAAGGCGTCGTTCAATTAATATCAGGCCTGCGGCCTTTCTATTCATTTTCACTTCCGCGAGCGCTGAAGCTATTCTGCGCATCGCCGTCGGCAAGCCTTTGGCGGCCGATGGGAGGCGCTAGCGGAGGAGCAAGCTACGAGAAGGTGGTGGGTCCGGTAA
>JAWOHR010000002.1:0-9384 GCA_046485075.1 Bacteroidales bacterium | reverse complement strand
AAATCTTTATTCCCTTTTTTACAACGAAAGAAAACGGTTCCGGAATCGGCCTGTACATCTCAAGGCAGATCATCCACCTGCACAACGGTTTGTTATCTGTATCCAGCAGGCCCGGAGAAACTGCATTCGGGATTGAATTGAAAAGTTGATCTGTAGGTCTTAAAAATTAGTCCTTGACGGGATCCATTTTCCGATAGGCACATTTTACGCAGATCCCTGAACGTTCACAAGGAGCCGGGAAACGGATACGGAACGGTTGAAGATCATGGATGACAGTTCGGCAGACAGGGTATGGCCGGGAATGGTTGCCTTCTCGCCATGATGATATTCCACCAGGATCTGTGGCTCTTTGGCCCTGGTGTAGATGACCGGTATTCCGCACAGTGTGAAGCCCAGCTGACCGGGGTTCAGGGATATGTTTTGTCCTGTCAGGGACCACTCCTCCCGGGTTGACAGGAACTCAGCATCCGACAACAAGGTTGGATGAAAGGTGATACAACCCTTTTCCACCGATACGCCCAACTCGCCAAACCGGCTGATGATATCTTCTTTCACCTGTCCGGTCATCCCCGGTTGCTGCACACCCGCAAATCCGGGAGTATGAGAATAAGGATCGATGGGAAAGGCTCCGTATTCAAGGGGTGATTTCATCACGCCGATTCCCTCCTCAATCTGATCCAGGTGCGCTTTCAGCCCGGAAAGAATTGCTTCCCCGGCTCCTTCCTGGTTTGCACGAATATGGGTCTCCTGCACGGCCAGCATCAGTTTGGAAACCATATGCCAGTAAATGCTTCCCAGTCCCTCGTATTTAAAAAAGGATCCGGAGCGTCCTGTAAACTGTTTATGATGAAAGGTTTCCATAAAGGCATCGCATATCAGGTCCCTTTCAGCCTGCTGGATTCCTTCAATCCCCTTCAGAACAACCATCAGGTCATTTACATTTTTGAAGCTGCCGTTAAAGTGAACGGCTCCCCCTACATCTTCCTCAACGATCCTGTGATTTCCGGATTGGATCTCGGCGCTGAGGAATCCCGATTGTTTGATGATCCCGGAGTTTAAAAGGTTCTTTTCCAGAAAGGGTTTCAGCTCCCTGTCGGGGTACAATGTATAGGAGCGCTGATCGGTCCTGTACATCTTGCTGCTTCTCAGTGCATCCAGCACTTCCAGTGTATCCGCTGCGGATAAATATCCTGAACTGATCACGGCCACCTGCCCTTCGAGCATTTCCACCAGGGGGTGAATACTGCAGGAATGATCTCCGAATTCTACCAGGTTGTACGAATGGAAGAGTTTGTCTTCCCGCCGGTTGGCTGCAATGGTATGATCCACATAATCGAGGCAGAGGTTTGTAAATGCAAGAAGATCCTTCCCGGAAATCAACTCCCTGTGATCCATCCTTTTATTTTGATAGACGGTTTCCCTGTAGAGGGATCCTGCGGATCCAAGGGCATCGGTTATCCTGCGCCTTTCTGTATTGTTTATCGTACCCCGGAGCAGCGCCCTGTTTTGCTCCAGGATTTCGAAAACCTCAAGGAAAAAGCCGTGGACTGCCTGTGTGAGTGTAACATCATCTTTTTCAGGTGTAAAAATCTTCAGCAACATTCCCAAAAAGCGCCTGATGTAATACAGGGTTACCATGGACAGCCCGTTTCCCACCAGTGCATTGTTTGCATCATTCCATTCGGGCCGCTGGGTATTCATCCAGATACCTCCCCCGGGAACAAAGTTACTCAGCTTCGTGAGCAGGGTTACCAGCAACTTCTCGGTTAAATTGACCTTGTGGATCTCCGGACCCGCGGTAACCAGCTTCCCGTCTGATCCCAGACCGTCGACTCGCCGG
The DNA here is from genome assembly GCA_046485075.1 of Bacteroidales bacterium. Taxonomy (GTDB): domain Bacteria; phylum Bacteroidota; class Bacteroidia; order Bacteroidales. Next base: position 7,544 of record JAWOHR010000002.1, on the reverse strand, counting down.
TCAATGGTCTGTGCAAGCTCTTCATCAAAAACAATGGTATCCCGCGGAGTGTCCAGGATGGAAGCATATGGTAAAATCCTGTAGGGAACATGGGCGTACACAAACAGGTCCCTTGCCAGAAACCCGCTGATTTTCCCGGGTTGGTATTTCAGGGAAAGTTCCATGAGTTTTACGAGATAGATAACCTGGTGGTCACCCCAGTAGCCAATATTTGACCAGGGGTCCCCGGGGTCCAGTACCTCCCAATCGAAACCGTCCCTGGTGATCCGGTATGGATTATAGCCATCGATGGTGGATGCATTCACAAATTTGAAAATAAAACTCTCGACAAAGCCCGGGAAGGAGATGGAAAGTGCTTCCCAGTTCTGAAAGATATCCCGCCAGTTACCCTGATAGCTGAAGCTTTGTTCACCTGTCCCGGTTTTCACATCGATGGAGAACCTGTTCCATGGCCGGCTCGGATCGCCGTGCCGGCGGCTGAATGTGAGCGGCAGGTATTCATACACAAGTCTGAGGAAATCATCATCATGTTCCCCGGCGTATGACAACAGCTCCCGGTAATCAATAAATTCAGTCGAAAGGCTTGAAATGAACCCCAGGTTCCGTTGATATACCTTTCTGTTCCAACGGGCAATGAAATCAGAAAAATCTTTGACCTGCACACCATAGCCATTGGGGAAAACACCGCCCCGCATGATGTTGAACAATGTATTGGAAAAATGACGTGCCGATTTTAATGTATTTGCCGTATGCTGAATCCCATCGGCCAGACCCACCAGGTTGATAAGCCTCCGGGTACCCTTTTGAACATCCTCCAGCACATCTTGCATGATTTTACCAGACCCTAATCTATTCAAGGTTGCGGGCACATCGGAAGGTCCCTGGTTGATGTCTGCAACCAGTATCCATTCATGTGATTCTTCCGGCTTTAATCCAACCTGATCATATACAAGATAGGCCCCCCGTTTACCTTTCAGGACCTTTTCAGTGTAGGGAATGACCCCTTCACGGAAAGCTTTTAACTGGTTTTCGGAGAGCAGGTACCTGGGATTCTTCAACCCTGTTGCCCAGACAGTTGTTGCTTTGAGGGCCTCACTGGGCTCAGCCTTATCGGAAATGATGGAGCTGAGGGTATAGATGCCCATGCCACCTGGTTCTTGGAGCTCACACTTTTTATATCCATCCACCAGCGTACTCATGTTCGACTGCAGCATGGTATTGACCCCGTATGGCAAAATGTTCCTGATCCCGTCGACGGAGGCAATGGTTGTTTTCCCGGATCCCAGGTTTACAAGGCCTGATCGTTTTACAAACCCGTACCTGTCACTGTTCTGCCAGCTATAGCGGTATTTTACCCGTAGGGTATGGTTGATGGCCTCGAAAATAAGTTTGTTGCCCACCGTACTCTTATAGAGGTTTCTTTCCACCTGGTAGATGTCCGGGAAGCCTGTGTTGAAAGGCTCCCACAAATAGGAGCGGGCGTCTCTTTCAATTAACAGGATACAGAGGGGTCCGGTGGTTGCAGAGGCATCATGTATTTTATCATCGGTGCAGTAGGGGAAGAGTGCATTTTCAGGATTTCTCCTGCCGCAGGTCAGGCCCCCGTTGCTTGAAATAAACATCCAGTGGTCGGAGTCACTGACAATGGTCATGAAGAAAGGGACCATTGCATCGTAGTTGGAGATGCGGTAGAATTTCTCACCATCCAGATCAACCATGTTGCCCAGTACCGGTTTTGACACCAACTGCAGTGGGTTCTCCCCTAAAAACAGATCCCAGTTCATAACGTGATGATCATATCACCAGGAAAGGTATATTCGCAGTAGCAGTCTTGTTGCCCGGATCGGTTACATAGATATACAACCGGTATGCCCCTCCCACTTTTGGTACCGTTAACTCTATTTTTGCGGCCCCTTCAACCGAAAAGAAGGTTTCCGGTCTGGTTTCAAAATCCCCACCCCATCCCAGGTCTGTACTTTCGGGCATTATCTCCCACCTGTATGTTAAGGAGTCCTGGTTATAATCCCTTGCAAATGCTTCAGCTGCAAAGGAGCTGCCCGCACGAAGCCTGATGTTGTCATAGGCTGTCAGGCCATTCAGCCGGAGAGAATCAAGGGTTGGACAACGATCCTCCGGCCAGGCTCCGTTCCAGATATAGTGCATGGCGTCTACCGTTTCACCCGGATTTCCATTTTCCAGGAACATGCCATACCAGGTGGGGGTGCGTTCCTGTTTCTGACCCCAGAGGAACACGTAGGAGCCCAGGCAATGTACCGGATCAGAGGCAATGGCGATCTGATACCTTTCGATGAATGATTGGGCTTTTTCCTGGCTGGTGGGTTCAATGGCCACATCCCAATCAGTCTTGGCCACTTCCCAGTGTCCGGTTGCACCCCATTCGGTTACCATATAGGGGCCATCCCATCCTGCATCTGCAATCCGGGTCTGGAGGTTTACAATGTCACCGTACATCTGAATGCTCAGGAAATCAACATCGGTGCAATGCGCTTTGATATAATCAACCTCCCGCTTGCCGATACCTGCCAGGGTAAAGGTGGTCAGGTGGTTTCCATCCACCTCGTGAATCATTTTGGAGATATCGTTGACCGCATCAAAGACCTTCAGGTTTTCAGCCCCCAGGTTGATTTCATTGCCTATGGACCAGCCCAGAAGGGCTGGATGATCTTTAAACTTCAGGACCATGGCTCTCGTGGAGTCAAATTGCGCGGCTACCCATGCCTCATCGTTGTAATCATAACCATGCCTTTCTCTTCCCAGCTTTAGTCCCATGAGAACCTTTAAACCGTTTTGCTGGGCATCATCCAGTACAGATTGTTCGGTGGGACGTATCTCCTGATCCATCCAAGTCCTGAAGGAATTCCCGCCATTGGCTGCCAGGGCGGCCACATCGCCTCCCTCGCATCCTGCTCCTTTTACAAAAAATTCCGCACCATCTACATAAATGCGCCACTGGTTGAGTTCGTTTTGCTTCAGTACCACTTTCGAAACAGTGTCTTGCCGGGAAGGTGTGTTGCATGCGCCCATAATCACGATCAGGATGAATAGTTGAATAATGTTATGTGCTTTCATCATTGTTGGTTTTAAATATTGTGGGGTTTTATTTTTTTGATCTCACCAAAAATTTTTCAAGTTCCTCGAGAGATTTGCCCTTTGTTTCAGGCAGGTATCGTATTACAAAGAAGAATCCAAGTACGGCAAAACCACCATAGATGAAAAAAGTACCTGCATTGCCGATATTTGCAAGCTCCCAGGGCAAGAGGAGCTGAACCGTAAAACTGATTCCTGAATTGATAAATCCAGCGAATGAGATCGCTATTCCCCGCAACATATTTGGAAACAGCTCTGAAAACAGGATCCACATTACAGGTCCCAGGGATACGGCGAAGGAGGCCACGAAACCGATGATCCCGATCAGCACCAGCCATGAATTGATGCTGATGGCCTTGGCAATGATGGTACCCTGGTGTTTGATAATGGTCTTTTCTCCAAGAACCTCTGAGATGGCGCTTTTGAAATCAAGGTCGCTGTGGTAGGTTTTACCTTCGATCTGCATCAGGGACTGGTATCCTTCCAGTTCGCTCAATTCATTGATCGATTCAGTGGTAAGTTTGTATTCTGCCCCTTTAAAAACAGATCCCAGTAAAAACATGGAGATGAATATGCCGGCCAGACCAAAAATCAGCAAAGGTTTTCGCCCCAGCTTATCCACGACCAGGATGGCCACCACGGTAAAAACAAGGTTTGTCAGGCCGATGATGATGGCCTGGATAAATGAGGCATCCCGGCCAATCCCGGTTTGTTCAAAGATCATGGGTGCGTAGAAAAACACGGAGTTGATCCCGGTAATCTGCTGAAGAATGGCGATCACAACGCCGATGGTCAGCACAAACCGCAGGGCAGGTTTGAACAGCTCCCTGATATGAACCTTCGCCTTGTTTTTATCCTGTTCGATGCTGTTCAGGATGTTATTCATCTCCTCCTCAGCCACCTGTTTGCTGGTCATCCTTTCCATGATGACCAGGGCCCTCTCTTTCATCCCGTGCATGATCAGCCAGCGGGGGCTGTCAGGTACAAAAAACAGGAATCCAAAATAGAGAATGGCCGGGAGTGCTTCCAGTCCAAGCATCCAGCGCCATGTATACTGGCTGAAATTCAGGGCCTGTGCCCAGGATGCATCCGATTTCCCCCATTGCAGAATGAGATAATTGGTAAAAAATGCCACTGAAATACCGAGTACAATGTTCAGCTGATTGAATGAGACTAGTCTTCCCCTGATCTTAGCCGGCGAGATCTCTGCAATGTACATGGGCGCAATAATGAGTGCGGCGCCAACCCCCAGACCACCGATCATCCGGGCAATGACCAGATGTACGAAATTGGGTGCCAGGGCTGAATAAATAGCCGATACGAAGAACAATACCGCCGCATACTGTAGCACTTTCTTCCGCCCGATTTTATCGGACAGGGGGCCCGAAAGCATCATGGCCAGTGTGGATGTCAGTGTCAGACAACTTACAGCCCATCCCAGCTGTAATTTTGAAAGGTCAAATTCAGTTTCAATAAATCCTACCACCCCTGAGATCACGGAGGCGTCGAATCCCATTAAAAAACCACCCAGGGCAACGGTAAGCGCAACCCGGTAGATGGATGTTTTTGAATTTCTCATAGATATTGGTTAAGTTTTGGCACAGTATCGTTCAGGACACTACGAACATAAGGAATTTCTATGTAAATACAATCAACCGGAACAGCGATCCTGAACCTTCAAAAAGTGATGGAAGCGATCACATGTTCAGCTTGCGGGCCTGCCCGGAGACTCTGAAGAGAAGTTCGTATATTGTAATTTGGAAAATATCTTTGATAAACGGAATAAATGATGAGAAGCAGGACTTTAACCTTCGTCACTATCGGAGCATTATTTTATGGTTGTGAAACAGAACAAACACAGCAGTCTTCCTTAATGAAGTATGATTTGCAGATCGACAGCCTGATTGGCCAATTAACCCTAGAGGAAAAGATACAAATGATGCATGGCAAGCACACTTTTGTATCGGCGGGTGCAGACCGGCTGGGTATTGCTGAAATGAAGTATGCGGATGGTCCGTTTGGGATCAGGGAAGAACTACAGCCTGATGGCTGGGCACCTCTTGGCTGGGAAACAGATAAGGCCACCTTTTTTCCGACCGGTTCAGCGCTGGCTGCCACCTGGAGTCCCGAACTGGCATATGCTTACGGGATGGCTATGGCCCGTGAGGCCAGGCTGCGCGGAAAGGATATGATCCTTGGGCCCGCCATCAATATCCAGAGAATACCTACAGGAGGACGCACCTATGAGTACCTCAGTGAAGATCCTTTCCTGAGCGCAAGGCTATCGGTCGGTTATACAAAAGGAGCCCAGGATCATGGTGTCGCCGTATGCCTGAAACATTATGCCCTTAACAACCAGGAGAATAATCGCGGGAATGTGAATGTCCTGATAGGAGAACGCGCCATGCGCGAAATATACCTTCCGCCTTTCCGGGCTGCGGTTGAGGAGGCTGACGCCTATGGGGTGATGGCGGCGTACAATAAAGTGAACGGCCGGTGGTGTGCCGAAAATGAGATACTTCTTAACCGGATATTAAGGGATGAGTGGGGATTTTCAGGAATGGTAATATCCGACTGGTATGGCACACATTCTACGGTCGATGGAGTTGTCAGCGGGCTTAATGTTGAAATGCCCGGTAACAGGTTTTTTGGCCAGGCTTTGCTGGACTCAGTTAAAGCCGGGGCTGTAACCGGGGAGTTAATTGATCAGCGAGTTCGTGAAATTTTGCGCGTGCGGCTCGCCATTGAGGCCATCCCAGAGGAGCAGGCCAACAGGGAGGTCACCTCCCAGCCGGATCAACAGAAGACAGCATATGAGGTTGCCTCCAAATCCATTGTACTGCTCAAAAATGAAGGATTACTCCCCATCGATTTAAGCAGGCAGCCCCATATTGCAGTAATCGGCGACAATGCAGATCGAATAATGGCCCAGGGTGGGGTGGGAGCAGGTGTAAAAACATTATACGAGGTCACCCCCCTGGAGGGTTTAAGGGAGCGGATCGGAAAGAAGGCAGAGGTTTCCTATGCCAGGGGATATGAACCTGAAACATTTGATTTTGCCCGGATGTATGGCCGAAAATCGAAAGAAGAGATCGAAAAGGAGGACCGTGAAAAGGAGATACGCAACAATGAACTCAGGGAAGAAGCCCTGGAACTGGCCTCGAAGGCTGACCTGGTGCTCTTCATCGGCGGCAACAATCGCATGGTTGAATCGGAAGCAAGGGACAGAGGTGATATCATGTTGCCTTCCGGACAGGAGGATCTGATCCGGATGATCGCCGGGATCAATCCCAACATCATCACTGTTCTTGTCAGCGGTGCTCCCAATGATCTCAATGTGGTAAACCCGCTCTCAAAGGCGATTGTTATCTCCTGGTTCAATGGTTCGGAAGGGGGAAATGCACTCGCAGATGTACTGATCGGGAAGATTTCACCCAGCGGCCGGTTACCCTTCACACTCCCTGTCAAGCTGGAGGATTCACCCGCATATGCACTCGGAAATTACCCCCAGAAGGGACGAAACAGGGATATTTTTGTCGAAGGGACCGTTGAAAATAATAGTGTTGCAGCGAGTGGCAATCAACAGTCAGTTGATGATGATCCAAATACAGCACGCTATAGCGAAGAATCGCTGGTGGGATACCGATGGTTTGATACCAGGGAGATTCCTGTAATGTATCCATTTGGACACGGTCTGACCTATTCAACCTTTGAATACACTTCCCTGAGAACAATTAAGAGGAAATATGACAGGAATGATGTAATCTCCATCTCCTTTAAACTGGAAAATTCCGGCGCAATGAAGGCCGACGAAGTTGTACAGGCTTATGTTCACAGGATAAACCCTCAGGTAGAGTGGCCTGAAAAGGAACTTAAAGCATTCTCGCGTGTCACCCTTGAACCCGGAGAGCGTAAAACCGTAAATCTTGACATTCCTGTCAGGAATCTGTTTTACTGGAATGAATCGGTCAGCAACTGGGATTATGATCCCTGTGATATTGAAATCATGGTGGGTGCATCAGCCGGGGATATCAGGCTTAAAAAGATTGTGGAACTAAAATGATGCCGGTTTTATTTATAGGTCATGGAAGTCCAATGAACGCCCTGGAAGATAATGAGTTTGTCAGGGGGTTCAGGAGTATGGCCCAGACCATTCCAAAACCCCGGGCAATTCTCTGTATATCTGCTCACTGGTTTGTCCGGGGAACCAGGGTAACGGTTATGGAGGTGCCAAGAACTATTCATGACTTTTACGGGTTTCCCGCCGAATTGTATGCCCAGGAGTATCCGGCCCGGGGCAACCCGGCACTCGCCCGGGAAACAAATGAAATCCTGAAACCGGCAGATGTCGGTCTGGACGAGGAATGGGGCCTGGATCATGGTACCTGGACCGTGTTAAAGCACTTTTATCCAATGACTGATGTGCCGGTAGTACA
>JAWOHR010000145.1:0-20949 GCA_046485075.1 Bacteroidales bacterium | reverse complement strand
AGCGAGGCAAATGTAATGAATTTTTTTTTGTTTTTCTACATTTGTTCCCTGAATGAACACTACCATCAGAACACACACCTATAAGAACGGCATTCGGTTGATCCACAGGCTCAACCAGTCGGCAGTGGCCCATTTCGGCCTCATCGTACATACAGGCACCCGCGAGGAGCTTACAGAGGAGCACGGACTTGCCCATTTCATGGAGCACATGTTTTTCAAAGGGACCCGCAAAAGGTCTGCTTACCAGATTATTTCCCGGCTGGAAAATGTGGGTGGCGAGGTGAACGCATACACCACCAAGGAGGAGACAGCCCTGTACGCCTCATTCCTGAAGGAGGATTATAAAAGGTCTATGGAATTGATCCAGGATATTTTTCTCCACTCCTCATTTCCTGAAAAGGAGATAAAAATGGAGGCGGAGGTGATTCTGAATGAGATCCAGAGCTATGATGATTCCCCTTCGGAACTGATCTTTGACAGGGCAGAGGAGTTATTATTCCCTAACCACGCCATGGGAAGGAATATCCTGGGTTCGGAGGAGTCGCTTACCCGCTTTGATACCGCGATGCTCAGCAGGTTCCTGAAAGATAACTATGCAACAGAAGAGATCGTTCTCTCTTTTATAGGCAGCATTCCTTTTGATCTGATCCGAAAGGCGGCTGAAAAGTATTTCGGGGAGATCCCACACAAAAGCAGGAGCCGGGAACGAATCAGGCCGAAAGCGTTATCGGGAATCAGGGTCACTGAAAAACGCGATACATTCCAGAAACATGTCATGCTGCTGGGAGAGGCATATTCACTGACCGACAAGAGGCGCCTGCAACTTTATCTTTTGAATAATATCCTTGGAGGTCCCGGTATGAATTCCAGACTGAATCTGGCACTCCGTGAACGCAGGGGTTATTCATACAGCGCCGAGTCGCACTATGCACCCTACACCGACACAGGGGCCCTGATGATCTATTTCAGTTGTGACCCGGAGAAGTTTCAGAAATCGATGCAGGTGACCAGGGATGAAATCAGCAAGCTCCGAACCCGGCTGATTCCCGAAAAAAGGATGATCAATGCCCGGAAACAGTTGATGGGCCAGCTCTCCATTTCACACGAGAACAACGAGCACATGATGCTTACGACCGGCAAAAGCTTACTCATCTTTAACCAGGTCGATACCCTGGAAAACATACAAAAAAAGCTGGAAGAGATTACGGCTGCTCAGCTCCGGGAGAGCGCCAATGAGATCCTTCATTCAAAAAACCTGAACCTCCTGATTTTCGAATAATGGAACTCTTTTCACAACCCGAAATGCTGGAGCGCTACCTTGAAACGCACTCCACCTCCGAAGATCCTGTGCTTGCCGAACTCACAAGGCACACCTATCTGAAAGAGGTCCATCCCAATATGCTGTCGGGAAGGGTTCTTGGTGGTTTCCTGACCCTCTTCAGTCAGCTCTTATCTCCTTCCCGGATTCTGGAAGTGGGAACCTATACCGGGTATTCTGCCATTTGCCTGGCAAAAGGCCTTAAACCGGGCGGAAAACTCACCACACTGGAGCTGAATGATGAACTCCGGCAAACTACCCTTGCCTTCTTTGAAAAGGCCGGAGTGAGTAAAAGCATAGAACTGATCAATGGAGATGCATTACAGATCATCCCCGTACTTCCCGGTCTGTTTGACCTGGTGTTTCTCGATGCCGATAAAGAGAACTATCCGGTGTACTACGAAATGATTGTGCAAAAGGTCGTTAAAGGTGGTTATATACTGGCAGACAATGTTCTCTGGGGAGGAAAAGTGCTTGGAAATAAGGGAACCGACCCTTCAACCAGGGCCATCCAGAAATTCAACCAGCTGGTTACGCTGGACCCCCGGGTCGAGAACCTGCTTTTTCCCATCAGGGATGGGCTGATGGTCATTAAAAAACTCTAACTGTTTAATTATTTATCCCGTTCACTAAACAAATCTCCATGTGCCTTTGTTAATACGCAATACCCACATAGAAGATTCACTAAAACATGGCTGTATATTCGATCAGGGAATTGGAGAAGCTCTCCGGGATAAAAGCCCATACCATCAGGATATGGGAGAAACGGTATAAACTGATCGAACCTCTCCGGACCAACACCAACATCAGGTACTACTCCGATACAAATCTCAAAAAAATTCTCAATGTTGCCGTATTGAACCGGCAGGGGATAAAAATCTCTCATATTGCCAGGTTGAGCGACCAGGAGCTTAAGGAGGAGATCAAACGGGCCACCGTATCCACCAGCTCTCACCAAACCCTGGTAGACTCTCTTGTGATTGCCATGATCGACCTGGATCAGTATATTCTTGAGTCCATTGTCGACAAATCCATATCAAAAATCGGATTTCAGGAGACTGTAACCGGGGTCCTCTATCCGTTTCTCAAAAAAGTGGGCATCCTTTGGCAATCCGGAGAAGCCAATCCTGCCCAGGAGCATTTTGTTTCCAATCTGATCCGGCAGAAAATTATTTCTGCAACCAACAGGTTACCCAATACTTTCCATCCGGATGCAAAAAAGTTCATCTTGATGCTTCCTGAAGGGGAGTGGCATGAAATTGCCCTTCTTTTTGCCCAGTACCTTCTGAAAGAGGCTCATCACCAGGTAATATACCTTGGACAATCTGTCCCCTATTCTGATGTGCTGGCCACCGGGGCAGCGATGCAGTTCGATTACCTGGTTGTCTCGTTCACCACAAACCGGCCCGGATTCGACTCTATGGTTTGCCTGAATGATCTGGGAGGTGCCTTCCCGGATAAAAAAATCCTCTTCTTTTCCGAATCCCCCGAAATTCAGCCTGCCGGTTTAGCCAAAAACCTCATTCATATCCATACCATCCAGGATTTCACCGGTTTCATTTCCGACCTTTAGTTTCCCTTTTTAAGCTCAAATCCATTTATGTTTAGGGATAGAGGGGTATTGATCCACAAAATCTAATTATTTCGTAATTTAGAATAGAACAGAAAAAAACACCTTTCCCTCTTTTATTTATAAGGGGTTCAGACCTTCTTCTTATTTGGATTATCCTATTTTTCAAGCCTTTTGATAACTCTTACCCTTGACTAGTGTTTAATTATAACATATATTTGTTAAACAATTAAATACAGACAAATTCATAAAGCCCCTATATTATGACAACAATGGATTTCAATAACAAACTGATAAGCATGGAGGGCAGATTGGAAAGATTTGCCATGAGCCTTACATCGAACCGTGACGCAGCAAAAGATTTATTACAGGAGACCTATTTAAAGGCGCTCTCTTCAAAGGATAAGTTCATCGAGTTTACGAATTTTGAAGCATGGGCCTATACGATCATGAAGAACACCTTCATCAATAACTACAGGAAGGCTGTCAGGCAAAATACCGTTGTAGATACGACTCAGGACCTTTATTACCTGAATAATTCAAAGGAGTCAACTCATATTAAACCCGACTCCTCCATGCATCAGAAGGAAATCAATAAACACATCAACAGACTACAGGATGAATTAAAGGTTCCCTTTTTGATGCATACCCAGGGATACAAATACAAGGAGATCGCCGAGCAGCTTGATCTTAAAATTGGTACAGTTAAAAGCCGGATCTTTTTCACACGAAAAAAACTGATGGAATCACTGGTGGATTACAGTTAAGTACTCTATATATAAGTTTTGGGTTGGATCAAATAAAGGGTGGTATTATGGCCGCCCTTTTTTTGTGATCCGCAGTCGTTTCTAACCCCTGAACTGAGCATCTACCACCGCAAACGCAGCCATATCGACAATCTCTCTTACATCACTTTCCATCTGAAGGATATGTATGGGTTTGCCAATACCCAGCAAGATGGGGCCGGTAACCTGGCTGCCCCCAATCTCCTGCATCATTTTATAAGCAATATTTCCGGAACTAAGATTGGGGAAAATAATGGTATTGACCCGCTTATTGCCCAGCTTATTAAAAGGAAACTTCTGCATTCTCAGTTCTGTGTTCAGGGCATAATTCATCTGCATTTCTCCATCCACGATCAGTTTAGGATGCTCCCTGTGAAGAATTTCAACAGCCTCATGTGCCCGGTATGAACTTTCACCTTTGATGGCACCAAAATTTGAATAGGAGACAATAGCGATCACAGGTTTCATATTAAAGTGTTCTACCTGTTCAGCGGTCAGCAGCGCAATCTCGGCCAGTGTACGGGCATCGGGCTTTATATTTACTGTGGTGTCGGCAAAGAAATAGGGACCCCGCTTGGTATGTACGATATACATCCCGGCAATATGTTTATTGGTCCTGGTACCGGCAATCTGGATCGCCGGCCTGATCACATCGGCATATTTACTGGAAAAACCCGACAGGAAAGCATCGGCATCTCCAGCCTCAACCATCATCATTCCAAACTGATTGGGTAATTGCATCAGTTGCAGGGCATCCTCATAGGTCATGCCTTTCCTTTGACGGGACTGATAAAGCCTTTTAGCATACTTTTTCCTGAGGGAATTCACCTTTGAACCGGTCTGATCGATAATCTCCACCGATTCCAGGTCCAGGTGGTGTTCCTTCGCCATCTCCATGATCTCTTTTCTATTCCCAAGCAGTACAGGTCGTGCAATGTTTTCATGAACAACAGTCTGGATGGCTTTAAGCATTTTGAAATTGGCCGCTTCGCTGAATACAAGTCGCTTTGGATTTTGCTGCGCTTTCATCCTGACATCATTGATCAGCCGGTTCTCTACACCCATACGCTCCTTCAGGTACTCTTCATATGCATCCCAATCGGTGATGGGTGACCGGGCCACCCCTGTCTCCATGGCCGCTCTGGCCACAGCCGGAGCAACGCGGAAAATCAACCTGGGATCCAGGGGTTTAGGAATGATGTAGTCCCTTCCGAAATGCAGGTTATCAACCATATAGGCCTTATTAACCACTTCGGGTACATCCTCCTTGGTGAGTTCAGAGAGAGCATTCACTGCTGCAATTTTCATCTCTTCATTGATTCTGGAGGCCCTGACATCCAGCGCTCCCCTGAAAATAAATGGAAACCCCAAAACATTGTTGATCTGATTGGGATAATCTGATCTTCCTGTGGCAAATATGATATCCTCCCTGGCAGCCATAGCCTTTTCATAGGAAATCTCAGGATTAGGATTGGCCATGGCAAAAACAATGGGATCACGTCTCATGGATTTGAGCATACCCTCGGTCAATACATCGGCAACCGAGAGTCCCAAAAAAACATCGGCATCTTTCAGGGCATCCTCCAGCGTATCAGCCTCAGTATCCCTGACAAACTGCTGTTTATACTTATTCATTCCGGTGCGTCGGGTATTGAGGACTCCCCTGGAATCACACATCAGCACATTCTCCTGTTTCACACCCAGGGCAATATAAAGCTTTGCACAGGAGATGGCAGATGCCCCGGCTCCGTTTACCACCACTTTAATATTTTCAGCCTTTTTATTCACCAGCTCCAGGGCATTGATCAATCCTGCTGAGGAGATGATGGCAGTGCCGTGCTGATCGTCATGAAATACCGGGATATCCAGCTCCTGTTTTAATTTCTCTTCTATTTCAAAACACTCGGGAGCTTTGATGTCTTCAAGATTAATCCCACCAAAAGTGGGTGAGATCGCCTTGGCCACCTCGATAAACTTATCCACATCTTTTTGGTCAATCTCAATATCGAATACATCCACATCCGCAAAAATCTTAAAGAGCAACCCCTTCCCTTCCATAACGGGTTTCCCGGCCAGTGCTCCGATATCGCCCAACCCCAGCACTGCCGTACCGTTTGACATGACCGCCACCAGGTTTCCCTTGGCAGTATATTTATAAGAATCTTCCGGATTAGCCTGAATCTCCAGGCAGGGATCTGCTACTCCCGGAGAATATGCAAGGGAGAGATCTCTTTGCGTGGAGTGGGGTTTGGTTGGGATGACTTCAATTTTTCCCGGCCGGCCGCAACTATGATAGTTCAGGGCATCTTCTTTTGTAATTTTCGACATGGTCTTGATTTTAAATGAAACCTATGCTTCAAAATTACGAAGAGTGTTGACGCATGATGCGTTTAGCTGTTGAATAACTTGATGTTATTGAACAGTTCAGCGAAAAATAAAGCCATCTTTCAGCGGGTCCTCAGGATCAAACCAGAACTGGTTTTTCCCAATAAATGAGGCTGTACCTGTTACTTTTGGAATAATCGCCTTATGCGGACCAAATGTGGTTATACCAGAGACCTCAACCTCCATAATGGTTCCCAGGATACTCTCAATCACAATCCTCTCTCCCATTCTCAATTCTCCGCGTGCATGATGCAGCGCAGCCCTGGCACTCACGCCGGAACCTGTGGCGGACCGGTCCAGTTCACCATCTGCGAAGATGCACACATTGCGACTGTGCCTGTTGGGATGAAGTGCCTTCCCGGTAAAAATGGTTCCGTACAGGAAGCTCAGCTCCTCTTCAAACGGATGAACAATCTTATGATTATTCATTACGCTTTGTTTAATTTTCCGCCCCAGGTCGACCAGTGTTGCATATTCAAATGCCTCCAGTGACAATCCCAGTTTACCGGCATCTACAATGGCATAAAATGCACCGCCGTAAGCCACATCATACTTCACCCTTCCAATACCGGGAACCTCTACCTGCTGGTCCCTGTAGAGCACAAAGGAGGGAACGTTGGTGAAGGTTACATACTGGATGGTCCCCTCCTCCCGCCTCGCCTTGGCAACAATTCGTCCGGGAGGGGCATCGATCTGAAGGGTGACCCACTCACCCCTTCTCCGGATCAGCCTTGAGTCCAGAACAAATTTTGTGAGGGCAATGATGGCATGACCGCACATGGTGCTATATCCCTCATTGTGAAGAAAAAAGGTCCCGAAATCGGCACCCTCCGTGCAGGGCTCCGTAATGACTGCCCCATACATATCGGCATGCCCCCTGGGTTCCCACATGGTTCCCATTCTGATAAAATCCAGGTTATCCCGAAAATATTTTCGCTTTTCAAGGATGGTTTTTCCTTTAATTTCAGGGTATCCGTCTATCAGAATCCTTAATGGCTCTCCACCGGTATGCATATCGATGGTGGAAATTTTCAACCATTCTGAAGAAGGCTCCCACTTCAACTTTCTAAGCTTTCGATACATATTGATCACGATTCGTTTTTTCTCAGACTCTCATAAACCAACGTGGCCCCGTAAAGGTCAAAGGCAGCCATGCCCACCGATTTGAAAAACCGGGTCCCTTCCTCCACGACCGCTTTTCCGCATACCAGGTCAGATAGCGGCACCACCTGCTCCCTGGTGATAATCCCGCTCTGAAGAGGAATCAGCAGGTCTCCCGCCTCAACCAGTCCATGCAAGGTATCCACATACACCTGGTTTAATTCAAGCATCACTTCATCAGGAAACTCACGCATTCCGGGCTTATAGGATCCGATTCCGATCAGGGTTTTCCCGCGCCACCATCCACCTGTTTTTGGAACCACGGGCCGATCTGATCCTGTGGCTGTAATAATGATTGCCGAGGAATTGCATAATTCATCCGCTGTTTCACAGTAAACGATTTTAATATCTTTAAACCTGGCACTGAACCTCTCTGAAAAAAGGTGCATGATCTCCCTGGAGCGGTCAAGGATCCTCAGTTCCCTTATGGGCCTGATCTCGCAGGCAAACAATGCCTGGTGAAACCCCTGAATACCCAGTCCGATGATTCCAAGCGTATCGGCGTTTTCCGGAGCAAGATATTTGATCCCCACCGAACCCACAGCTGCGGTCCGCATGGCTGTCAGCTTACTGCCATCGAGTATTGCCAAGGGCTCCCCGGTCTCCCCGTCATTTAAAACCACCGTACCATGAATCACCGGCTTTTGCTTCAACTGGTTTTGGGGAAACACAGAAACCAGCTTGGTGCAGAAGTACTTCTCTCCGAAACATGGCATCATCAAAAAGGTATTGGGTCCCTTGTTAAAATGATTCCGCAAAGGGACCTCGACCCTGCCTTCGGCAGTATCCTTCAGGGCACCCTCCATAGCAGCGATCCAATCCTTGACCGGAGCTGCATTTCCGATGGTATTACTATCAATATGGATCATTGATGAGTTGAAGTTAACACCATTTTAGCACATTGCCAATCATCCTCATTTATTGGACATCGTTAGTTTGTGGAAGGAAAGGAAACAAATTGAATTGAAGGTTAGGGCTGTGATACAGGGTTGCGACTTGTGAAAAGTCAAAAAAATGGTTATACTACTTCTTGTATCAACTAAGACTGGTGTCGATATTTTCAAATAGTTAAATTTTATCCAGTTATTAACTGTTTTAATGTTGATTTGGATTTTTAATATCTGTCGATGAATATTTTTTAGAAGAAAAGCACCAAAATTGTATAACAGCCAGGTAACTTTTATCCCTTTGTTGAATTGCTATTGATAAATAGTTAATTCTTGCACAGATAGTTGAATCCAATAAGAATGAGTATGCAAATATTTACTCTGCAATGATGAAGGGCCTGGGTATCTGGCTATGGCAGATACAAAACCATCCCTTTTGCTGGAAGGGGATCCACCACTATTACTTGATGAGTGGCAGATGGCTCCGGTACTATGGGATGCCGTAAGATTTGCTGTTGATAAACGGGGATCATTGGGACAATTTATTCTTACCGGATCATCGACACCCCGTGACAATCTAACTGCTCATTCGGGTACTGGCAGGATCGCCCGGATGCTCATGCGACCTGTTATTAATCTGGACATTCAACGTGTTGATGGAGTTGAAAAGGACCCTGAAAGAGTACGTGTACTGCTACAGTCATTAGCTCGCAATATTTCCACTATGGCAACATCCAGAACTATAATGGATGATATGCAGGTTAACGAGTCATCTATCACAGATAAGACACTGAGTTCCTATCTTAATGCACTTCGTCGAATATTTGTTATTGAGGATGTTCCTGCCTGGCAACCTTCACTTCGTTCAAAAACAGCTTTACGTAAGGCAAACAAACGTCAATTTGTTGATCCTTCCATAGCAACAGCTGTGATGCGTACAAATGCAACAGGGATCTTGCGGGATTTTAAGACTTTTGGTTTCTTATTTGAATCATTGTGTACACGTGATTTGAGAGTATATACCCAGGCTTCTGATGGAGTAGTCTTTCACTATAGGGATAAATCAGAACTTGAATCAGATCTTGTCATTAAGCTTCATGATGGCCGGTGGGCGGCTGTTGAGGTAAAACTGGGGATGAAGCAAATTGAAGAAGCAGCTGCCAACTTAATAAAACTTAGTCAAAAAATTGATACAGAAAAGATGAATCAGCCCTCTTTTCTTATGGTACTAACAGGGGGTTTGGTTGCATACAGGCGGTCTGATGGTGTGCTGGTAGTTCCTATTGGTTGCTTGCGAGATTAATTCTCCATTTTTGAATAATCATTAGTGTCCGATTAAAATAATAAAGCGTATTATCATCTGGGTTTTGGTAAGCCGTTCGGGATGTTGTTGTTATAATTATCGATCTTAAATCGTTAAATTGTTAAAAAGCCCGAACAGCACGCACTTTGCGTGGATAGTACTTAAAGTAGTAGAACTGACTGCCATCGTCGAAGTACTGGTACCAAGCGTTATGGAAATCGTACTCGGCAGAACTCCAATAGTAGTCACTGCCAAAACCGCCAACCGCAGTTTTTTGTTGGTATAATAAATTTAGCTCATATTTTGAAGGTAAGTACCAGTCGCCATAAGTAACGCCACCAACTGAAACTGAATAATCGGCACAAACTTTTGCGGCAAAATCTCCTGTTTGGTTATCTGCCATTTGTGTGGCTAATATGATAGCTGTATTCATTTCCCCTGCATACAATCCATCGCCCGTAGTACCGGTATTTCTAAAGGTTCCATTGTACCATTGTATTCCTGTGCTTTGGTCTGCTGTGGCTGCTATTAATCCGTGTTGTCCTGTGGCATCTAACCAAAATATGATACCGCCTTGGTAACTTTGTCCGATGGTAAGGGTTGGATTACCAGTTGCATTTACCACATAAGGTCTTGCTGTTGTTCCGCTACCTGATACGGTTACATTAGTGCCTGCAGTTACTTTGGTTTCGGAACCGTCTGCACTTGGTAGAGTAACTGTATTTCTGCCAGTCCCGCTTATTGTTAAATCGTTTCCGTTTATAGAAAGTGTTTGTATTTCGTTGGTTATAGAACCATCAATTTCTGATGTTAGATAATTTGGAGTAAATTTTATAAATTTTATACCATCGAATTTCAATATATCGCCGTTTGTCGCTCCGGTTATATCAAATTTTGATGTGTAAAGTGGGTCGGTTTCTGTGAAACTTGTCAAATAACCTGCTGTTGCATGATTGCCCCAACCAAATGCAGTATTCCAATTTGAAATACTTGAACCTGTTATTCCGAATGACGGACTGACAGACCAAAGAGGGTCGGTTTCTGTGAAACTTGTCAAATAACCTGCGGTGGCATGGTTGCCCCAGCCAAATGCGGTATTCAAATTTGAGATGTTTGTGTTGGTTATTCCGAAAGACGGACTGGCAGTCCAAAGCGGGTCGGCTTCGGTAATGGTACCTGTAATCATGTCCGCTGCTTTAGCATGTAATGCGTAAGCTACGCTCAATAATTGACTTGTGCCGGAAATGGTATAATTTGTTAATGGCGGAACAACGGCTGTATTTGTTTCAATAAAATAAGTACCGTTTGACCAGTCAATAGTATTAAAACCCGCACCTCCACCTATTTCAATACTTACTAAACCATTGGCATTGGTGGTAGGTGTTTGTGTTTCGGTGTAAACAATCGTGCCTGTTGGAGAGCCTTGGCGGATGTTTATTTGCATGCCAATTTGAGCATTGGTAACCAAGGCATTACTACTGTTGCGAATTACTGCCTGATAGCTCATTTTTTCTGGGCTTTGTGCCCAAAGTGTTGCCGTTAATAATAAAGCTGCAAAAACTGCAAATAACTTTTTCATAACGATTAGTTTTTAATGATTTTAAACGTTTTTATTTCTTTGTTTCCTTGATTTACCTTCAAAAAATAGTTAGCAGGTACAAGATTGCTCATAACAATGATTGTCTGGTTGCCGGTAATCCTTTCGTTTTGCAAAAGTTTTCCAGTCAAGTCATACAATTGGTACGATAAATTAAAAATGTCAAATCCATCAATACTCAGTGTAAGAAAATCGGTAGTTGGATTGGGATAAGCCGAAACCGAAAGGTTAATGCCTTTGGCTTCTTCGATTCCTGTTACTACCGAGATTTCATAAGGTTGCTGTACGCCCTCCGCCACCGAGCCATTTGTGCCGGTATGGATTTGGTACGCAACCTGTCCAACAGAATAGCTCACAGAGCCTCCGCTACCCGAAGCATTCCCGCCTGTGGGATTAACGCTTTCTTGTGCTTGTAGTTCAGCTAGTCCAAGCCCTAACAAGAGAAATGCACTTAATTTAATTCGCTTGTGTTGCATTTATAACCTCCTTTTCTAATTGATAATACTCGTTTTATTTATACATTTTGATTCTTTTTCATTTTGCTTTTGGGACTGCTCCAATTAAAATAGCTTTACGGAAACTGTTTCAAAAAGTGCTTCAAGTTTAGTAAGTCGTGAGTTAAACTGTTCATTTTCGGCTTTCAGCCGGTCGTTTTCGGCTTTTAACTCCCTGATAGCATTTACCATTGCCACATTAACTGCATGCATGTTGAAATCAAGATAGCCATCTTCGCACTGGTTCACTGCTTCAGGGAATACCTTTTGTACCTCCTGGGCAATAAACCCTATTTGTTCTTTATCAGAATCCAGATGTCGGGGATTCAAGTCTTTATAGGTAAATCGTACAGCCTTTAGATCGAGGATCTCTTTTAATCCTTTTTCATAATTACCTGTCAGGTCTTTCATACGGGAATCAGACAATACGCTCCAGTTGCCTCCGTCTGTCTTAGCGGCAGTACCATTGACTACGAGCGTGTATGAAGGGGCACCGGCTGTCCCAATGGTTACCGGATCGGCAAAATAATTGTAAGAAGCATCATGCCCCCAACTGAAATAGGTGCCGTCGAACCATAATGCTTCAGCCCCGTTACATCTCAATGCAACCCCTGAACCAATACCTTTGTTCAGGTTTGCTGTCCCCGTGACATCAAGTTTATGGGCGGGATTCGTAGTTCCAATACCCACATTGGCATCTTTACCCAGGATAACTGTATTTGAGTGGGTAAGGATAACATTGGCGCCAATGGCCGTGCTGTTGTTTATGGTTCCATCGGTATAATTTGTATTGGTACCTACAAAAGTGTTATTCCCTCCCGTAAGAAATATTGTGGATGAAGCTCCTGAAGAATGTCCAATTGCTGTATTATTAATTCCTGTTATGTTGTAATAAAGCGCCCTGTATCCGTTTGCTGTGTTTTTTTCTCCTTTATTACTGAAAAGTGCCATGCTTCCTATGGCAGTATTTTGTTTGCCTGTTTCGCTGGAGTAAAGTGCATTTGTTCCGATAGCAGTGTTTTCACTTCCTGTTTTGTTGTGATTAAGTGCTACGCTTCCAAGGGCAGTGTTATGTGTACCTGTTATGTTTTCATTAAGGGCGGCAAATCCGGCTCCGGTGTTGGATACTCCCGTAGTGTTTTTATGAAGTACAAAGGAACCATTGGCGGTATTATAATCGCCTTGTGTATTTGCGTATAGCGCCTCAATTCCAATGGCAGTATTGGAGATCCCCCCCAGGTTGAAAAAAAGCGCCCGGATTCCTATTGCCGTGTTTTGCATACCTGTTGTGTTTGTGAAAAGAGCCCGGAATCCGAAAGCAGAGTTTTCTTTACCTTCAGTATTATTGTACATGACGGCATTTCCAACAGCAGTATTGTATATACCTGATGTATTGGAAGAAAGAGCGCTGTAGCCTATCGCCGTATTTGAAAGCTGCGAACCACCTCCTTTCCCGACAGTCATTTCGTTGATCAGTGCATCACCTCCTGCAACATCCAGTCTGGCTGATGGGGTTAAAGTTCCTATTCCCACATTGCCGGTTCTTCCGATATTCACGGTCTGATTGGCAACACCGTTCCAGGTTGGATCGGTTTCAGTAATAACAGCTGAAGCAGGGGTTGCCCAGGTTCCGTCACCCCGCAGGTACTTGTCGGAAGCAGCACCAGAAGGAAGTTTTGCCACTGTAATATTATTATTGGCAATTTTATCGGTGGTTACAGTATTTGTTGCCAGTTTTTCTGTGGTTATGGAATTGTTAGCCAGATCTGCTGCTGCAATACTTGCATCCGCAATTTTTGCCGAAGTAATCGCGTTGTCTGCAACTTTTAGCGGAGTTGAAGCCGTCCCATTACCGGCAAGAGTAGCATCTGTAACAGCAGTCTGTGTACCCCAGTTGTCCCCTGGAATAGCTATAGTGCCTCCGCCTTGTGAAAGTGACAGTGCTGAACCGGCTATCGAAATGGTTTGGATCTCGTTGGTAACACTGTTATCAGCATCAGTAATTCCATAACCGGCAAGTGTCGTAGGTCTTGATAATAGTGAAGCAAATGTGCCGCTTGTAGCTACCGCAGCAAATGTCGGCTTACCACTTAACGAAGTCCATGTACCGTCAAAGAGTGATGGCTTGCTTAGTAGATCATTATAACTGCCACTGGTAGCTACACTTGCAAAAACAGGCTTACCGTTTATATCTGTCCATTCACCACTGAATCCATTTGCGGCTTTATGAGCATATAGCGCATAGGGTACGCTTAATAGCTGGCTTGTCCCAACAATCGTATAATTTGTGCCCCCTGCCGGATCAGTCTCTGTCTTAAGATAATATGTGCCTGATCCCCAATTTATTATTGAAAAGTCTCCAACTGTTGAAGTTCCGCTTCCTATTTCCACTGTTACAAGTCCGTTTGCATTGGTCTTTAGATTAGGGTTGTAGGTCTCTGAGAAAACAACTTCACCTGTCACTGACCCCTGAAGAATGCTGATTTTCATTCCTATAGCCTGATTAGTAACGAGTTCGTCTGAATTATTGCGAACCACACACTGATAACTCATTTTCTGAGGTGCCTGGCTATATACAACAGGGGTGATCAGAATAACAATAAAAAGTGCAAATAACTTTTTCATAATAATATGTTTGTTAATTATGTCAAATACATACTTGAAGCGTTCAAATTGACTTCGTCGAGCCAGATCGTATCCATGCATTGGGAACCATCTTCAACTCGGGAACAAAGGCCATCAAGGGATGGTGGGAACCGCGACCTGGCTTCTTTGGATATACCCCACATCTACCCCCTCCTGGAGCGGGGAAAATCTTATCATTGAGATCCTGGTCAAACTTTCTGAAGAACAGGCTGAATGTGCTCTTGGTGGCCATCCCCGCTCATCTTTTGGGTAATAAGGGTTACAGGAATTATTTTAGCTTTCTATTCAATAGGGATAATAGTAAATTTATGATAGAAAATAATCAAAGTCAAATTTATTTCATTCTCCCGAAGATGGCATGTCATCCCGGTATTTTGATTATCATACCAGAATTCCCTGGTTGATTCTCACAGATACTAAACCAATAAACGCCTTTAATCAAATTTTATGACTTTTTATAAAATCATTTATACCTTTTGGTATAATACCACATGGTATAAAAAAGTTTCATTAACAGAACAGAGGATTAAAGAGAATCCGGAATAAAATAGCTGCAGGGATCAATACAGTACTTATTTCACCAAGACGGTGGAACAAAATAAAAAAACGGAAGAACAAGATCAAAAATCTGTTCTTCCGTTTCTGTACCCGAAGCCGGAATCGAACCGGCACGGCCATTACTGGCCACTGGATTTTAAGTCCAGCGCGTCTACCTATTCCGCCATCCGGGCATTAAGCAGACTTTTCTATCATAAAAGCGAAGCAAATTTAAATAAAAAAGCCCAACAATTCTACCCGAAATTTCGTCGCATCAGGGATAAAAAAAGAGGGCACCCGTTTATGAATGACCTCTTTCTTCATTGGAGCGGGAAACGGGACTCGGACCCGCGACCCCGACCTTGGCAAGGTCGTGCTCTACCAACTGAGCTATTCCCGCAAATGGATTGCAAATATAATACTGAAAATTGATTTCTGCAATTTTAACTATAATCCAGACAGTTTTTTGATTTCGTTTAACTTATTGAGCGCCTCAACAGGTGTAAGGTTATTGATATCAAGGTTTGCAATCTGGTCCCGGATCTGCTTCAGAACCGGATCGTCGAGCTGGAAAAAACTCATCTGCAGGCCTTCACGATGACCGGCAATTCCTCCCACAGGTTTACTCAGGTTCTTTTCCCCTCCGGTCTTTTCAAGTTCCTGCAGAATCTCGTTGGCCCGTTTCACTACGCTGCGGGGCATTCCTGCCATCCGGGCCACATGAATCCCAAAACTATGCTCGCTGCCCCCGGGAACCAGTTTTCTCAGGAATATCACCCTGTCGTCCAGCTCCTTTATAGACACATTGTAATTCCTGATGCGGGAGAAATGAGCAGCCATTTCGTTCAACTCATGATAATGGGTGGCAAACAGGGTTTTTGCCTTTCCCGATGGTAGTTCATGAATATACTCAACCATGGCCCAGGCAATGGAGATTCCATCATATGTACTCGTACCACGCCCGATTTCATCCAGGATCACTAAGCTGCGATCCGAAAGGTTATTTAAAATGCTTGCCGCCTCAAGCATCTCGACCATAAAGGTGGATTCCCCCAGGGAGATATTATCGGAAGCACCCACCCTGGTAAAGATCTTATCCACCCAGCCGATCCTGGCCGAACGGGCCGGCACAAAACTTCCCACCTGTGCCATCAGGGTAATCAGGGCTGTCTGCCTCAGATATGCTGATTTCCCCGACATGTTGGGCCCCGTGAGAATCACAATTTGCTGATCATCATCATTGAGCCTTACATCGTTGGTCACATACGCTTCATCAGCAGGCAACTGCCTTTCGATTACCGGGTGTCTCCCTTCAGAAATCTCTATGGTGGTGGATTCATTCACCTCCGGCCGACAGTAATTGTAGTCCAGGGCAATCCTTGCAAATGAGAGCAGGCAGTCGAGCCTGGCGATCAGGGAGGCGTTCATCTGGATGGCTTCCACCGATGACGAAATTCCCATAACAAGATCCTGGAAAATTTTTATCTCCAGGGAGAGACTCTTCTCCTCTGCCCCAAGAATCTTATCTTCATAGGATTTTAATTCCTCGGTGATATACCGCTCGGCCGATACCAGGGTCTGCTTCCTGATCCACTCCGGAGGAACCTTATCCTTATGCGTATTACGAACCTCTATGTAATACCCGAATACATTGTTAAATGCGATCTTCAGGCTGGAAATACCGGTGCGCTCCATTTCCCTCTGCTGCATCATCAGAAGGTAATCCTTTCCCGAATGCATGATCTCACGAAGCTCATCAAGTTCGGAGGAAACCCCACTTGCGATCACACCCCCTTTATTGAGCATGGCCGGGGGTTCGGCAGCGATCTCCTTTTCAATCCGATCTTTTACCCAGGTACACGGATCAAGCTGTGCGGCAAGCTTTTGAAGGGATACCTCCTCCGATTGGCCGCACCGCTCCTTCAGGGGTTCAAGCGCATGAAGCGAATGTTTCAGCTGAACCAGTTCCCGGGGCTGAATCCTGCCCACGGCCACTTTGGAAATGATCCTTTCCAGGTCTCCGATCTGTTTGATTTTATCTGCCAGAAATTCCCTCAGTGACTCATCATCCCGGATTTTCTCCACCATATTATGTCGCTCCCTGATCAGGAGCACATCTTTCAGAGGAAGCGAGAGCCATCGCTTAAGCAGCCGGGCACCCATGGGGGTAACGGTACGGTCCATCACATCAATAAGCGTCCTGGCTCCCTCATACAGGGCGTTAAACACCTCCAGGTTCCGGATGGTAAAGCGGTCAAGCCAAACATAGTGGTTCCTCTCGATCCTGGCAAGCCTTGAAATATGGCCCGTTTTTGAATGTTGTGTCAGATCAAGATATTGAAGAATGGCACCACTGGCGATAATCCCGTGCCGCAAATCCTGAACTCCGAATCCCTTCAGATTTTTGGTACCAAACTGGTGATGCAGTTTCTCCCTGGCATTATCTTCGGTGTAGACCCAGTCGTCGAGCATAAAGGTGTAGAAACTATTGCCGAAGGACTCCATAAACTCATCCTTGTGGCTTTTTTGAACCAGCACCTCCCTGGGATTGAAACTGCTTAACAGCTTATCAATATAGGCCCGGTCGCCCTGAGAGGTCAAAAACTCTCCCGTGGAGATATCCAGAAAAGCAATACCGATCAGCTGCCGGTCGAGATAAACACTGGCCAGGAAATTGTTTTCACGATTCTCAAGAACATGATCGTTGTAAGTGACCCCAGGGGTTACCAGTTCGGTAATTCCCCGCCTGACTATCTTTTTTGTGAGTTTGGGATCCTCCAGCTGCTCACAGATGGCCACCCGCTGACCGGCGCGAACAAGTTTGGGCAGGTAGGTATCCAGGGCGTGGTAAGGAAACCCTGCCAGTTCAACAAAGGAAGCAGCGCCATTTGCCCGACGGGTGAGCGTAATGCCAAGGATTTCAGCAGTCTGGATGGCATCTTCTCCGAATGTTTCATAGAAATCGCCTACCCTGAACAGAAGAATTGCATCAGGGTTTTTTGCCTTCACAGAATAGTACTGCTTCATTAAAGGCGTCTCGACAATATTTTCAGGCGCTGTCAAATATCCGGATTGGTACTCAAAAATAGTGGATTTGATTCAATACCCGGCGTAACCCTAAAAAAAACCGCCTTCCCCAATCGGGAAAGGCGGTTCTGAATGGGTTTAAAAAATCTGAGGCTAGAAGCTGAAATCAACCCCGATTGCAACAATGTCGGTTTTCTTACCGTAAGTATCGGTCCATGCCGGGGGACCGGCTAATTCTTCTGAATAGTCGTCATACATGACATATACATAACCTGCATTGATGGTGACCATTTTACCTACCTCCACAAATACACCTCCTGCAATAGAGCTGCTTTTGTTGGCATATCTCCGATCTGACTGGTAATTGTCATTGACACCCAGGTTCCCGAAGTTATATCCTGCACTCACACCAAGGATTCCAAGGATCTTATATTCCGCACTGAATGAGATGGAATAGGCGTTTTCATCGATGGTGGTCTCATTATTGATCTGCTCACCATCTGCATCCGTGTTTCCATAAAATGCTCCTTTGTCAAGGAAGT
This sequence comes from Bacteroidales bacterium, assembly GCA_046485075.1. Taxonomy (GTDB): domain Bacteria; phylum Bacteroidota; class Bacteroidia; order Bacteroidales. The sequence goes on along the minus strand of JAWOHR010000145.1, from coordinate 2,697 downwards.
AATTGAAGCTCGCATTGAGTGAAAGCTTCTGAAGCGGTTTCACCTGAGCGCCCACCGAAAACATTCCCGGCAGATCTCCCCTGGTTTTTTCACCATCGGGAAACATGCCTACATCATCCACCTCTGTTTCGTTGGTGAGTTCGATCTTTGTGTGATGCTCATATCTGGCTGCAATGTTGACCATATCCGACAGGTGTACATTCAAGCCAATAATGGGAGTGAATCCGGAACCTGACTGGGTAGCATTAAGGTATTTATCCGCAGTCTGGGCATCAAGCTGTGCAGCAGCTGCAGCAAGCTGTGCTCCGGCGTCGGGATTAAATGGAGTTACTATACCGCTGAGAACCCTCCCGTAATCTCCCGCAGCCATGGTTCCACCATAGGCTGCAGGAGCGTCAATGGTGATGTTGGTCAGGGAGCCTTCATAGCTGTTGTTGGCCATTACATACCTTCCTCCGATAGCCACTGAGATCATCTCCGTAATGGCATAGGTGGCCCCAACCTGGATTCCATAGTAGGTTGAAGACCCGGTAAAGGAAGCATCCATGTTGTATCCGGTAATATTGGCAAAACCCGGATTGACTCCGGTGGCTCCTTCAAAGAGTGCGTCAAGCGGCATCAGGGTCTGTTGCATATAGGGCACGAGTCCTGAAACAGGAATTTCAAAAGAGGGTAAGCCCTGTTGAAAATCGGCAGTACCGCCACCACCAATTACGTTGAACCCGGCAGAGAATGCCCATTTGTCCAATTTATAGGCAGCATAAATGGAAGGAAATATGGGAGCCAAAAGTTCGGCTTCATAAGTTTTGGGAGTTGGGTTGAGAAAAGCGTAATTGCTGGTAATTGTCCTGGTCTGAAAAATGGTCTGGTTCGAAATGGAGAGATGTAGTCCATTATTGAGTTGTGCCAGACCGGCAGGATTGTAGTAAACCGCATCCACTCCAAGGGAGGCTTCCCGTGTCAGGGTACGCGCCCAGGCAGCACTCTGGTTGGTGTTTGTAACAAGTCCGCCAGCTATGGCAGAAGTGGCAGTTACCATTAACGAAAGAGCAATAAGATTCAATCTTTTCATATGAAATTGATTTAGTTAGCGGCGCTAAGAAAAGAAAAATAAATGAAAATTAACATTTTTAACTCCAATTCGTTATTACTATACGATGAAAAAGAGTGAAATAAATGATGATGGATAAAATGTGGAACCAGCGTTACAACACCGAAGAATATGTATATGGCAGAGAACCCAATGTCTTTTTTGCAAGAAGTCTGGGGCCGCTTCCCCCCGGAAAAATCCTTCTTCCCGGGGAGGGGGAGGGCCGGAATGCAGCATATGCTGCCAGCCTTGGATGGGAGGTAGATGCCTTTGACCAAAGCAGCGTGGGGGCCGAAAAAGCGGAAAGGTTAGCCAGGGAAATGGGGGTGAAAATCAAATACTCGGTATCCGGCTTACATGATTTTCCCTTTGAAGCGGGCCTCTATGATGCCATTGCCCTGATCTATTTTCATGCCCCGGTTACATCGAGACAACTGCTGCATCAGCGGGTTTTGGAAGCCTTAAAACCAGGAGGCATGGTGATTCTCGAGGCATTTCATACTACTCAGCTTGGAAGAGACAGCGGGGGCCCCCGGGCACTGGAATTGCTCTTTAATAAAGAGATGCTGCTGGAAGATTTCGGAAGTCTCGAACTTGAGATGCTGGAGGAAACAGAGGTAGATCTCAATGAGGGTCTGTTTCACGACGGACCAGCAAATATTGTCCGGTTCAGGGGAATAAAAAGATAAAACATAAAGCTATGGATCTGGGAATAAAAGATAAAGTGGTGATGGTGGCTGCATCCAGCAAAGGCCTTGGTTTTGGTATCGCCCGGGAGGCAGCCCGGGAGGGGGCCATTCTCTCCATGGGCAGTCGCAACCAGAAGAGTCTGAAAGAAGCGGCAGAAAAGATTCAGAAGGAGGTACCCGGGGCAGTGATTCTCACCTCACAACTCGATGTTTCCCTGGCAGAATCGATTGACCGGTGGATTCAACTTACCCTTAAGGAGCTTAAGACTATTGATTGCCTGGTTGTAAACGGGGGCGGTCCGCCTCCGGGGACCTTTGATGAAATGGACGATCATAAGTGGGAAACCGGTTTTGAAAACACCCTGATGAGCGCGGTCAGGCTGATCCGGGGAGTGCTGCCTGAGATGAGAAGGAAAAAATCGGGATCAATTTTAACTGTTACTTCAAGTTCCATAAAGGAACCTATTGATAATCTGATTCTTTCAAATGTTTTTAGATCCGGGGTCACAAGCCTTGTTAAAAGCCTTTCCTTCCAGGTGGCTTCGGATCATATCCGCATTAATAACCTGGTCCCCGGCTTTTTTGACACCGACCGGCTGAGGGAGCTGGACCTGCGTAATTCGGGAGAGTGGCGCATCAGTCTGGATAATGTGAGAAAGATCAATTTCGATACAATCCCCATGGGCAGGTATGGTGATCCGGAAGAATTCGGGAAGGCAGCAGTTTTCCTGCTTTCCGGGGCTGCTTCCTATGTCACCGGTGAAACATTTGTTATCGACGGTGGCAAAATGAGAACCGTATGGTAGCCAGAAACAGCCATGCCCTGTTGCCGGTGAAACTACTATTTACCAAGGAGGTCTCCCCTGGTATATTCCTGATGGGATTTAAAAAAGCTTTTGATTTTGAAGCAGGACAGGT
>JAWOHR010000021.1:0-4496 GCA_046485075.1 Bacteroidales bacterium | reverse complement strand
GGCGTTGCGAGGAGTGTTTTCATCAGGGCAGGGCTCACTCGCCATTTGAATAAGATATTCATTAAGGAAGAGCGGGTTCCCGCCGCTTCTCTCCATGAGGTCATCAACGATTTCCGGTGACAAAGCCCCCCCCTGCTGTGAGTTTTCTAATACGCTGGCAACCTCTTCTCGCGAGAAACCTTTGATTTGTAATTCGGCCACGGCCGATTCCGACTTCATTTTATTAAGGTCAAGGTCCAACGAAGGACGTACGTCCGGCCTCAAGGTGCAGATTATTAACACTGGCAATTCTCTGACATTCCTCGCCAAGTATCCGAGGACTTGGACCGATGACTCGTCCGCCCAGTGGAGGTCCTCGAGTATCATTACCAACGGGTTTCGGGCGGATTTTGCGACGACCCTGTTCAAGGCCTTCTCGGCCATGCGAATTCTTTCCGTTTCCAGCCTGACGCCCTCCAGGCGTTTGCGCACGGCAAACCTCCTTTTCAGCGCATCCTCCAATACCGGCACGCCTTCTTCTGAGCTTTTTCAATCCTGTTTTTGATACTTTCACCTCATCGGCCAACCCGAAAATTTCCAGCACATCCTTGTCGCTCTCGTAACCGATGGCCCTGAGCAATGTGGTAACAGGTAATTTTTTCTTACGATCGATGTAAGCATACATCACATTGTTGATGTCGGTTGTAAACTCGATCCATGATCCCTTGAAGGGGATAATTCTGGCAGAGTAGAGTTTGGTTCCGTTGGCATGAACACTCTGTCCGAAGAAAACTCCCGGCGAGCGGTGCAACTGGGAAACGACTACCCTTTCGGCCCCGTTTATAATGAACACGCCCCTTTCAGTCATATAGGGAACAGTACCCAGATAGACATCCTGGATGACGGTATCAAAATCCTCGTGTTCGGGATCGGTACAGTACAATTTTAACTTTGCTTTCAATGGAACGCTGAAGGTAAGTCCCCTTTCCACACACTCATCGATGGAGTACCTGGGCGGATCAATTGTATAATCCAGGAACTCCAGAACAAAATTGTTCCGGGTATCGGTTATAGGGAAATTATCATGAAATACCTGGTAGAGACCCTCATTTTTCCTGTTCTCAGGTGTGGTCTCCATCTGGAAGAAATCATGAAATGACTTTAACTGAACCTCCAGAAAATCAGGATATTCCAACTGATTTTTAATGGAAGCAAAACTGATTCGGTCTTGATTTTTAACTGGCATTGACATCGCTTTATAATCCGTGGATTAAGGTTTGAACATATAAGTGCAAAAAGGCTTAGATCCCCTATTGAAGGGGGATCTAAACCTGTAAGTGGATAATGCGACTGCCCTATTTAAGCTCAACTTCTGCTCCGGCTTCTTCTAATTGGGATTTGAGAGATTCAGCTTCATCCTTGCTCACACCTTCCTTAACAGGTGCTGGCGCAGAATCAACCAAAGCTTTTGCCTCTTTCAGTCCGAGTCCTGTGAGTTCCTTTACAAGCTTCACAATCTGCAGCTTGGCTCCACCCGGAGCTTTCAGGATTACACTATACTCGGTTTTCTCAGCAACCACAGCAGCGTCACCGCCAGCGGCAGGACCTGCTACGGCAACCGCTGCAGCTGCAGGTTCGATACCATGCTCTTCTTTAAGTACTACAAGCAGTTCATTTACTTCTTTGACGGTCAGTCCGACCAACTGATCAGCAATTTTTTTAACGTCAGCCATTTTTATTGAATTTTTAATGTGTTAGTTTTCCTTTTCTGATAATGTTTTCAAAGCGCCAGCCAGTTTTGATCCGCTCGATGCCAGCGCAGACACCAGGTTTCTGGCCGGTGACTGAAGCAGCATAAGCAGGTCTCCCAGCAGCTCCTCTTTGTTCTTGATATTGGTGAGTGCATCCAGTTGATCATCGCCGATATAGATCGATTCTTCAACGAAGGCGCCTTTAAGAACCGGCTTTTCCTTGGTTTTTCTAAACTCCTTGATCAGTTTGGCAGGGATGCTCCCTGTCTCACAGAACATGATGGAGGTTGAATCTTTCAATACATCGTACAGATCATCAAAATCGCCCTCTGCCTTCTCCATTGCTTTACGGAGTAATGTATTCTTGACGACCAGCAGATTGATCTCCTTCTCAAAACACTTCCTTCTCAGTTTTGATGTTTCCTCCGCATTCAGCGTAGAAATATCGGTGAGGTAGAAATGCTTGGCTTCGTTCAACCGTTGCGTCAGATCCTCAATGATTACATCCTTTTCTTCTCTTCTCATTATGTTGAGACTCTTTAGCGATTATTAATCTTCTATAGCTTTAGGATCTACCTTGACCCCAGGACTCATGGTGCTGGACAGATAGATACTCTTGATATAGGTTCCTTTTGCAGCAGTAGGTTTCAGCTTAATGATCGTGTTTATGAATTCACGGGCATTTTCAGTAATCTTATCTGATGTAAAGGATACCTTACCAACAGAGGTATGGACGATACCGTACTTGTCTACTTTGAAATCGATTTTCCCCATCTTCACATCCCTGACGGCTTTTCCGATTTCCATTGTCACTGTACCACTCTTAGGATTAGGCATCAGGCCCCTGGGTCCCAGCACACGGCCAAGTTTTCCCATTTTAGCCATGACAGGAGGCATGGTGATGATGACATCCATATCGGTCCAACCTTTTTCGATCTTCTCAATATAGGTATCCAATCCAACCCAATCAGCTCCTGCCTCTTTTGCCTCATCCTCTTTATCAGGAGTACACAAAACAAGCACTTTGACATCCTTTCCCGTTCCATGCGGAAGGGTTACAACGCCACGAACCATTTGATTAGCTTTCCTCGGATCAACACCCAACCGAACATCGATATCAACCGATGAATCAAATTTGGTATTGGTCATCTCCTTCACAACTACAGCAGCTTCACTTATGGTATATAGTTTGTCTTTGTCTAACTTCTCTAAAGCTAACTTCCTGTTTTTAGTAAGTTTACTCATCTTTAAAACGAATTAATTGTTAGACGGGAATTCCCCTTTTACGGTGATTCCCATACTCCTTGCGGTACCAGCAACCATTTTCATAGCAGACTCCACGGTAAACGCGTTCAGGTCGGGCATTTTTGCTACAGCAATCTGGCGAACCTGTTCCCAGGTTACACTTGATACCTTCACCCTGTTTGGCTCGGCCGAACCTTTTTTGAGTTTGGCCAACTCCAGCAGTTGAACTGCCACTGGGGGTGTCTTTACGATAAAATCAAACGACTTATCGCCATAGACGGTAATGATCACTGGCAATAACTTCCCGGCCTGCTCCTGGGTTCTGCCATTAAACTGCTTGCAGAACTCCATGATGTTGACACCCTTGGAACCCAATGCAGGTCCCACGGGAGGGGATGGATTAGCAGCACCTCCCCTGATTTGCAACTTTATTAAGGCTTCTACTTCTTTTGCCATTTCTAATTTATAGTTTATATACTTACCGCTTACAACATCCGCTGACAACCATACAGGAAGCATTCTTGGGACATATCATTGCCTGGAAATTGTAATTTTTTAAAAACTCTTTCATTTATACTGCGCACTGAGCACTGAGCACTGAGCACTTTGCACTGAGCACTATTACCCTTCTTTCTCAACCTGCATAAAGCTCAGTTCAAGCGGGGTCTTGCGACCAAAAATTTTCACCATTACCTTGAGCTTCTTCTTTTCATCATTCACCTCTTCGATAATCCCGGTAAAACTGTTGAACGGACCATCAATCACCTTCACAGATTCACCTACAAAAAATGGAACTGTGATCTCCTCGTCACTGGCTGACAGTTCATCCACCTTACCGAGAATCCTGTTCACCTCTGTCAGGCGCAAAGGTGTTGGTAACTGGTCTCCTTCAGATCCCAGGAAACCAATGATGTTGGGAATGTTTCTGAGAATATGTGGGATTTCGCCGGTAAGTGCCGCTTCAATTAACACATAACCGGGAAAATAGTTGCGCTCCTTGCTGATCTTTTTCCCATTTCTGATCTGGTAAACCTTTTCAGTGGGGATCAATACCTGCGCAATCGAATCCTGCAGGTTCAACCTGCTGATTTCACTTTCAATATATTCTTTGGCCTTCTTCTCCTTACCACCAATGGCTCTGAGAACGTACCACTTTTTTTCCATATTGCTCATGGATTATACCAATTTATAGATGCCTTCCAGAATCTTCTGAAAAGTAACATCCATCGCGAAAACGATCATGGCAAAGATCAGAGATGCCACCATTACAACCAGGGCACTGCTCTGCAACTCTTTCCATGTGGGCCAGGTTACCTTGTGTACAAGTTCGTTGTAGGATTCCCTCAGATAATTAAATATTCGTTTCATTTCGGATCAAATTTGCACGGGAGGAGCGACTCGAACGCCCGACACCTGGTTTTGGAGACCAGTGCTCTACCAACTGAGCTACACCCGTGAATGCTCTGTCTGGAAAAAAGTTCAGGTTTAAACCTGAGCTTTGTTATACAAGAATTTCAACTA
>JAWOHR010000043.1:0-30304 GCA_046485075.1 Bacteroidales bacterium | reverse complement strand
ATGGTAAAAAAATAACCGGTTTTCAGCTGGGCAACTGGCTGGATACGAAAAGCATCCCCTATAAACTAAGATTCGTGGGCATGGTCAGGAAGGGGATAAGCGGAGCTCTCTCCTCGCATGTTCACAGGATCTTCCCCATGGAGCAGGTGAACCAGGCCATCACACTCTATCGCGAAGATATGTCCTCAGGTAAAATCCTGATTCGGATCACACCATCATACAAGGTAAAATGAAACATGGAGGTATAAAAATTTTCATTCTCTGGCTTACTCTGGTCATGACCATCTCAAGTTCATGTAACCAAAGCCGGGAAACTAAGGAGAGCAGTGGTGCAGTACCTTTTCTCTGGGAAAACGCAAACATCTATTTCCTTCTGACGGACCGCTTTTACAATGCAGACCGATCCAACGACCTCAATTTTGACCGTACGGACGAGCCTGCGATGATGCGGGGTTTCCTTGGGGGGGATATTGCAGGGGTTATCCACAAACTGGAGGAGGGCTATTTCGATGAACTGGGAGTGACAGCCCTATGGCTCACCCCATGGTTTGAACAGATCCATGGAAGTACCGATGAGGGAACCGGGGTCACCTATGGCTACCATGGTTACTGGACCAGCGACTGGAGCAGCATGGATCCCAATTTCGGCACCGAGGAGGAGCTGGCCCTGCTGGTGGAGACGGCCCACTCCCATGGTATCCGCATCATCATGGACGTCATCGTCAACCACACCGGTCCGGTTACACCCCTTGATCCTGCCTGGCCCCGGGAGTGGGTTCGCACCGGACCTCCCTGCACCTATCAAAGCTATGAATCAACCCTGAACTGCACGCTGGTAAAAAACCTGCCGGATATCCTTACCGGCTCTGACCAGGAGGTGGAGCTGCCCCCTGCCCTGCTTGAGAAATGGGAACGGGAGGGAAGGCTTGAAAAGGAGATGGCCGAACTGGATGAGTTTTTCCTGCGAACAGGCTATCCCAGGTCCCCCAGGTATTACGTGATCAAGTGGCTCACCGATTTAGTCAGGAAATATGGCATTGACGGGTACCGGCTGGATACCGCCAAGCACATCGAGGGAGGAGTTTGGAAGGAACTTTACGGGGAGGCATCAAATGCCCTCAATGCCTGGAGGAGTGAGCACCCTGACAATGTTCTGGATCACAATGATTTTTACATGGTTGGTGAAGTATATGGATACGGAATCTCATCAGATAGGCAGTATCACTTCCCCGACACATCGGTTGATTTTTTCGCTGAGGATATTCACAGCCTGATCAATTTCGAATTCAAATACCATGCAACAGGAAGCTACGAGGAGCTCTTCAGCACCTACTCTGATAAATTACATACCACACTGAAAGGGAAAGGGGTGCTTAACTACCTTACCTCCCATGATGATGGCACCCCTTTTGACAGGGAGAGGGTGAAACCCATGGAAGCCGGAACCAAACTGCTGTTATCACCAGGAGGCTGCCAGATCTATTACGGTGATGAGAGTTGCCGGAATCTTGTGATTCCCGGTGCAACGGGCGATGCCACCCTGAGGGGTCCCATGAACTGGGATGAGATGGATCAGAACCTCAGCCGGAACGGTTTTGTGATCGGTGAGGTGATGGACCACTACCAAAAACTGGGGCGATTCAGAAAGGAGCATCCGTCGGTGGGCGCCGGGGAACACCGAATTATCTCATCTGACCCCTACCTTTTTAAAAGGAGCTATTCGATTGGGAACTACACCGACCTGGTGCTTGTGGGGCTGGGACTGGATAAGGGAGAGAAAACAGTAGAGATTGGCGCCCTTTTTAAGGAGGGCACCAGGCTTTACGATTACTATTCCCAGAGCTATGTCACCGTTGAAAAAGGAGTGGCAAAGGTGGATTCTGAATTTGATATCGTCCTGCTGGGACAAAAATGATTCAACAGGTGGAACGCTATACAATTGATCCTGAACGTGTAAGTCTGCAACTTTTTTATGAGTGGACCAGGTCCAAAAAATTAATCCCCAGCCGCATCACCCTGCAGGATGGAATCGAGGGGTACTTTGAAGCCCTTACCAAAATGGGGATCCATAACCTGAAACAGCTGATCGCTTCATTGGGCAACAAAGAGAAAATCAAAAATATATCCAATAAAACCGGCATACCCGGAGGGTACCTTACGCTTTTGAAAAGGGAAGCCGGAAGTTACCTGCCTAAACCGATTGCGCTTTCAGGTTTTCCCGGTATACCCCTCGAGTATACAGAGGTGCTTAAAAGCAGGGGTATCCGGAACACCCGCGAGTTTTTTGAGTCGGTTCAGAGCGATGGACAAAGAAAACAAATGGCAGAACAAACCGGTATACCCGAAGCGAGACTGAGGGAGTTATTTTCCCTGTGCGACCTCTCAAGGATCACGGGGGTGGGCGGGTTTTATGCGCGGATCATCTACCAGACCGGTATCCGGACGGTGCATGATTTTGCAACAACCGACATTGCCACTCACCATCGGAAATACATGGAGATCCTGGAAAAAAGAGGTTACCCGGTTCAACCACTGGGTGAAGACGATCTGCAATACTGCATCGATTACGCCACTATGCTGGCTGAACTAAATCCAAAACCCCACCGATCATGAAACTCCATCTCATCCTTATCACCATCCTGTTCCTGCTCCTGATCCCTTTAGCCGGGCAACGCAACTTCTCCGATTCGGATATCACCAAGCTGATCCTGCTGGGAACCGGGAATCCCAACCCCTCTCCCACCCAGTCGGGGTGTTCCCTGGCCCTGCTGGTGAACCAGACACCCTATATCATTGACTTCGGGCCGGGACTGATCCGGAAAGCTGCCGCATTAACCTCCCGTTATGGAGGTCCTCTTGAGGAGTTTCACATTGAGGATATTAAAACAGCTTTTCTCACCCATCTCCACTCCGACCACACCACCGGGTATCCCGACCTGATCCTTACCCCCTGGGTGATGGGACGGGATGAGCCACTCAGGGTTTTCGGTCCGGAGGGAACCGCATCCATGACCTCACATATCCTGGAGGCCTACCGCGACGATATCCACTACCGGGTTTACGGTGCTGAGCCCGCCAATGACCAGGGCTGGAGGGTCGATTGCCAGGAGTTTTCAAAGGAGGGAGTGATCTACCGGGACAGCAACATCGTTGTGGAAGCCTTTCCTGTTGCCCACGGGAGCTGGCCCAATTCATGGGGATTTCGCTTCACCACGCCCGACAGGGTAATTGTGGTCTCAGGTGATTGCAGGCCCTCTGAAAAACTTGTGGAATATGCCACAGGGGCTGATATCCTCGTACACGAGGTCTACAGTCAGGCCGGCTATGAAACCAGGAGCGACTCATGGAAGGAGTATCATGCCGACCACCACACCTCAACCCTTGAACTGGCCGGGATCGCAAACAAAACCATGCCCGGCAAAGTCGTGCTGTACCACATCCTTTTCTGGGATTCTTCCGAGGAAGAGCTGATCAGGGAGATCCGTTCAGGTTACCAGGGCCCAGTGGAGGTGGGTCACGACCTGGATATATACTAAACCCGGGATGCCTGATGAATTCAGCAGGATCATCAAAGGGATCGGGACCGGTTCCTCAAAATAATTTTGCTAGTTTTAAGGCCTGATTTAAATAGATCCCACATGTTAAGAAAAATTGTCCTGGCAGGATCACTGATCCTGATTTCCTTTTTGGTCTCTGCCCAGAAAAAAGAGTATCAATCGCTCAGCGAAGCCTTTATGTCGGGCGCATCGCTCAGGGGGGAGCAGGGTCCCTCGGATGTAAGCTGGACCGGAGATGGTACCCATTATTCGTTTACCAGAAGGGAGGGTCGCAATCAGCAGATATGGCGCTACATCCCCGCGGACGGAAATGAAGAGCTGGTTTTTAATTCTGGCGATCATACCTTTCCCGGAACAGAGGAACCCTTCAGCTACCTGAGTTCTCAGTGGGCAGGGGATGACCAGTACCTGCTTTTCCAGACCAATTTTGAAAGGATCTGGCGTAATTCGGGCAATGCAGACTACTACTATTATTCGCTGAAGGAGAAAAGCATGATGCCCATCGTGGAGGAGGCTTTTACAGCCCAGGTATCTCCCGACGGGACAATGGTCGGATATGGAAAGGGGGGTAACCTCTTCACCTTTGATCTTGCAACCGGGAAACATACCCGGCTGACCGACGACGGGGCGGATCAGTTTTACAACGGCCGGTTTGGCTGGGCCAACGAGGAGGAATTCGGACTGGTCCAGGCGTGGGAGTGGTCCAACGACAGCAAATTCATCGCCTTCTGGCAATCGGATGAAAGGGCAGTTCCGGTGTATCAGCTGACCGATTTTTCCGGTCAGCATCCCGAATATTTAGAGATCCCCTACCCCAAGGTAGGTGATCAGGCGCCGGTGGAGCGACTGGGAATCCTGGATATTCAGACTGGGGTGAAAACCTGGCTGGACCTGGACCCTGAAGGGGGGTATATGCCCAGGATCTACTGGACATCCCGGGCCAATACCCTGGCGGTTGTCTGGATGAACCGGGCCCAGAACCACCTGAAGCTCTTTATGTTTGATGTGGTTTCAGGTCAGAAATCGATGATCATGGAGGAGAAGTCTGAAACATGGATCGACATCTTTGACTTTTTTGCCGGTGAAATGCACCTTTTCTACTTCCCCCCAGGCATGGAATCTTTTTTCTGGATTTCCGATCGCACAGGATTTTCGCACATCTACCAGTATGACTATACCGGTACACTGTTGAACCAAACCACCAACGGGGAGTACGATGTGGTGAGTATTAAAGGGTTCGATGCGGAGAAAAAGCTGCTCTATTACCTCTCCTGTGAGGTCTCCCCCATGGAGCGTAACCTCTACAGCGTGAAATTTAACGGGAAGGGCAAGAAGAGAGTCACCAGCACTCCCGGCAGCCACCAGGTGAATATGTCACCCGGCGGAGACTATTTCATCGACAGCTATTCGGATATCTCCACCCCCTCTTCGGTCGACCTGCGGAATGGCCAGGGCGATCTGATTACCCGGCTTGCCGGGCATCAACGGGCCACTGCACACATGGAAGCCTATGAATATGCAGGGAAAGAACTCTTTACATTTACCACTTCCGATGGCCAGGTCATCGACGGATCCCTGATCAAACCCATGCATTTTGATCCTGCAAAAAGCTATCCGCTTATTATGGATGTCTATGGAGGTCCCGGTGCACAGGGGGTCTATAACACCTTTGAGACCAGTGGCTGGCACCAGTGGCTGGCCCAAACGGGTTATGTGGTGGCCAACATCAACAATCGCGGAAGCGGGGGCTATGGAAGCGCCTTTGAAAAATGCGTATACATGCGGCTTGGAGAACTGGAGACCCGCGACTTTGCCGAGGCCGCGCAATACCTTGCAGGAAACCCATGGATCGATCAGGAGCGGATCGGGATCATGGGACACAGTTATGGAGGTTTCTCGGCCGGAATGGCACTGCTCACCCATCCCGATGTTTTCAAGGCAGGCATTGTGGCATCGGCCACCGCCAATCACCTCAACTATGACAACATCTACACCGAAAGGTACATGGGACTGATAGATCAGAACCCCGAAGGGTATAAACAAAGCTCCCTGATCACCCATGCCGGTAATCTGGAGGGAAAGATGATGCTGGTTCATGGCCTGATGGATGATAATGTACACCCGCAGAATGTTTTCCAGCTTGTAAAAGCCCTGATCGAACATGAGAAGTCCATCGAGCTGAAAATCTTTCCCCCGGGTACCCATGGGGTAGCATGGGACATGAAGAGCAGGATTTTCCTTTACAGGGAGTACATGGATTTTTTTGAAAAGCACCTGAAACAGAACCCTCAATGATCCTGGTGACATGACTTACATCCGGTTTATCATCACCTCGGGAATCATCCTCCTATGGGCCTGCAAACCGCAGTCCGGCCCGCCCTTTATGGTTGATCGGAGTCAGGGCACCTTTCAGGTTCAAAAGGATGGATGGGTCTCGGGACCATTTTGGGTGGAGGTCAACGGAATGAATGCCCTGCTGGGGGGTCACCTGTTTCGGGGTACTGACAGCCTGGTGGTGATCAGTTCTACAGGTGGGTTGGATGTCCTCACCGTTTTCAAAGAAGCCGCAGGGCAGTCAACCATCCGGATCGTGGTCGTCAACCCGGGAGATAGCGCACTTGCAATCAGAAACCTGAAAATCGGACCTCTTCCCGTACCCGGACAAAAGGCCAATGCCACCATAACATGCCGGCATTCCAAATCCCCGGCTAAAGGAGCTGGTCCATTATGGCAATGGTTACCCGACTGTGAGCAGTCCCCGGAACGTTCCCTGAACCTCTCCCGGTCCTTCATCGTGTTGTTGCCGGACGAGCGGATTTTACTGCCTCCGCTTCAGTTTTTTTCCCATATTTGTTCTGATTAATGCTTTCCCATGAAATACATGGTCCTTCCACTTACGGTACTGTTGCTCATCACCTCCTGTGCCACTCAGGAGATATGTGATGATGACAACCAGTCGATCCTGGTGGCAAGGTTCAGAACCATGAATGGCGGATTAAGCAAAGATACCATCATGGGGGGTATGACCATTTATGGCATCAGGGAGGGAAAAACCGACAGTCTTCTTTATGATTCAATCTCCACGGGCAGGGTACAATGGCCTCTGAATCCGAACAATGCTCTTACCAGGATCGTATTTACCAATCAAATACGAAGTGATACCCTTACTCTCTCCCATTCCAGCGAGGTTTACCTGATTAATTACACCTGCGGATTTGCTTCCAGGTTCACCCTGGAGCAGTATTCTGCATCCGGGAGCTGGATGATGGATGTGGAATTGAAAGATGCCAAAATTGATGCAGAACTCAGTACCGATGAGGAGCACCTCTGGATATATTTTTAGCGGATTCCTGCTTTTGTGGCTGATACCCTCCCTTTATGGGCAGGATACTTTGCGTACATACGGACCGAGGATCGGGGTCAACCTGGCCCCCCTTGTTGGCTATTTCACCGATCCGCAGGTCATCGGTGCTGATGCCTCGCTTGATTTCGAGATCTATCGAAATATCTACCCGGTATTTGAACTGGGTTTCGGCAACCTGGCTGATTCGGTGGATGACGTCTCCTACTCCTCGGGCGGACCTTTTGCCAGGCTGGGTGTGGATTATAACTTACTGAAACTGAATGACCGGTCGCAGCACCATGCCATCACACTGGGCTTCCGTTACGGCACCTCTCTGTTCAAACAAAGCGCTGAGAATATTACGGTAGAGAGTAACTACTGGGGTGACTACCATATAGAGAGCTATGAGAATACACTGAACGGACACTGGCTGGAACTGGTGGGGGGGATTACGGCCGAAGTGGCCCGGAATTTTTTTATGGGGTGGAGCGTCCGTTATAAGATCCTTCTGAACCCGGGGATGGACCCGCAGATAGCCCCGTTGCTTGTACCGGGCTATGGCAACGGAACCCGAAAAAGGGAGTTTGGCTTCACCTACACCATCAGCTATAAAATACCAATCATCAAGAAATAAAACACTTAAACATTCCACCTATGCACTACTTTGCCTCCTCCGACCGATACAATCACATGAAATACAATCGCTGTGGAAACAGCGGGTTGATGCTGCCGGCAGTTTCACTGGGCCTGTGGCACAACTTTGGAGAGATGGATGATTCAATGAAGATCAGGGATATCCTCTACAGGGCATTTGATTTGGGGATCACCCATTTCGACCTGGCCAACAATTATGGACCCCCCCCGGGCAGTGCTGAAGCAAATCTGAAAAAAGTTTTGCAGGAGGGTCTGGGCAGGTACCGCGACGAACTGATCATCTCCACCAAGGCGGGTTACCGCATGTGGGAGGGTCCTTATGGCGAGTGGGGAAGCAGAAAATATATGTTGGCCAGCCTGGATCAGAGCCTGAAGCGAATGGGACTGGAGTATGTGGATATTTTCTACTCTCACCGGCCCGATCCCGTTACTCCCCTGGAGGAGACCATGCTTGCCCTTCACAGTGCCGTTCAGATGGGGAAGGCGCTTTACGTGGGAATCTCAAACTATGATGCACAACAGACCCTGAAGGCAGTGGAGATCCTGGAGGAGCTGGGAACCCCCTGCCTTATTCACCAGCCCAAGTATAATATGCTGAACCGGTGGGTAGAGGATGGTTTATTGAAGGTCCTGGAGAAGAAAGGGATAGGATGTATCCCTTTCAGTCCGCTTGCACAGGGTTTACTGACAGACCGGTACCTGAACGGAATTCCGGAGGGATCGAGAATTGCCGGGGAGAGTATTTTCCTCACAGAGGAGAGCCTGGAGGCCGACCTGATGGTGCGGATCAAGGCACTGAACCAGGAGGCTGAATTAAGGGGACAAACCCTGGCCCAGATGGCCCTGGCATGGATTCTAAGCCGGAAACAGGTCACCTCGGTTCTCATCGGTGCCAGTTCGGTTTCTCAGCTGGAAGCCAATGTGGCCACCATCCACAACCTGAAATTCACAAGGGATGAACTGGATGCCATCGACAACATCCTGTTGTAACCGGATGAAGCATAATCACTGAAGCAGAATCAATCCAAATCGAGACTCAACTGCCCCAGTAACCCGTTGATGCGTTCGAGCTCTTCCCGGGAGAGCTCGAACCTTGCAGCCACTGCATTCTGAATGACCTGGGCCTCATTTCGGGCCCCCACCAGGGCCACCGAAATGCCCGGACGCTGAAGGGTCCACCGGATTACCAGCTGGCTAAGGGTTACCCCTTTCTCAAGGGCCAGCGGACGGATGGTATCCAGGAAACGGTTGGTTTTAACCAGGTTGGCTGGTTTAAAATGGGGCAGGCCAGGTCTCGAATCGCCGGGAGCGAATGTAGTTTCGGGGCCAATTTTCCCGGTTAGCAATCCCCTCTGAAGCGGACTGTATGCCAGAATCCCGCAATCATTTTCCACGCACCAGGGCACAATATCATCTTCAATATCCCGACGTAACATACTGTAAGGGAGCTGGTTGGAGGCAAGTTCAATGAGAGAGGCTGCCTTTTTCATCTGGTCAAGGGAGTAGTTGCTCACGCCCGCAGCCCGGATCTTCCCCTGATCTTTCAGATGCTGCAACGCCTCCATGGTCTCTTCAATGGGGGTTGATTCATCCGGCCAGTGAATCTGGTAGAGGTCGATATAATCGGTTCCCAGTCTTTTCAGGCTGCCTTCACACTCGGCGATCACGCTCTCCTTTCCCGAATATTTATAGACCTCGCAGGAGCCACCCTCATTGTTCTGGGTGGTGAAATAGTAGACCCCTTTTGTATCATCCCAACGCATCCCTGCCTTGGTCATGATCTCATATTGGTGACGATTTCCGGCAATAGCCTCACCTACAACCTCTTCCGAAAAACCAAATCCATAAATGGGAGCCGTATCTATGGAAGTTATCCCCTGGTCCTTACAGGCCTGGATGGCCCGGATGGAATCCTTTTTTTCATTTCCACCCCACATCCAGCCTCCAATAGCCCAGGCGCCCAGGGCAACGGGCGATAATTCAATATCTGTTTTACCCAGTTTTATTTTATTCATTCTGATTCTCCTTTTTAACCCTCTCTGCAACCTCCATAGGAAGGTAGTTGTCGTAACTCAGGCAGACCTCACGGGAAAATGAAATGGCCCTTTGGATCAGACTTTCCCAATGGTCCCGATCAAGGTTTACAAGCTGATCCCGCGTATAACCCCCAAGACTGATCCCGTAAAGCAGACCGGCATTGAAGGTGTCCCCGGCACCTATGGTACTTAACGGCTGAATCTTCTCAACTTCAACCTTGATTTCCATTGTATTGGTGATCAGATGCACTTCATGAGCGTTGGCCGTGCATATGAGCGCCGTACTGCGGGATCCCATTCTTTTCCAGGCTTCACGCGCATTTCCCACCCCGAATACATTCAACAGATCCTCATCCGAAGCCCTCACAAGGGTGGCAAATTCCATATTTTCCAGGATCACATCCAAAAGCTGGTCCCTTTCTGCCAGGTGAGAACTTCTGAAATTAGGATCATAAACTACCGTTACCCCCGCCGCTTTTGCCTTCATCAAAAGCTCCTTAACCCTGGGCCTTATCCCCGGATTCAGCGCATAAAAAGAGCCGAATAACAACAGGTCATTGGACTTAAAGTCAGGGAATTCAATATTCAGACGCTGGTGGGGATAGTCCTTATAGAATTGGTACTCCGCATCGCTTCGCTGGTTGAGGAATGCCAGTGCAATGGCCGATTGTCCCGTTTCATACCTGCATACATACCTGGAATCGACTCCATTTTCATGGAGAAACTCCTGGATCATATCCCCCACACGGTCATTTCCCATCTCACTGATCAAGGTGACAGGAGCACCCAGCCTGCCCAGCGTGATGGATGCATTAAATGACGAACCGCCGGGCCTGGCCGCCATCGGTTGTCCATCTTTAAAAATGATATCCAGGATGGTCTCACCTACCGCATAGATCTGATTCATGGAAAGCTATTTTACAAGTCGGGAAATATGTTTAAAAAGCGGTGTTCCCGCCACACCTGCCAGTTCAAACAGAATAGATTCGCTGGTGGTGATCAACGCACCCTCGGTGCGCATTCTCTCCAGTGCCACCTTTTTATCTTCAGGATTCCTTGAAGAGATGCAATCGGCCACCACCACTGGTGTGGTCCCCTTTGCCATGAGATCAATAACGGTCTGTAAAACACAAACATGCGCCTCAATGCCACAAATGATCACCCTCTTTTTATCCAGCTGCTCAAGGGCAGAAAGAAAGAAAGGCTCGCCGCAACAGGAGAAGGATATCTTTTCAATTGTACCTGACGGCTCCAGTAATTCAGTAACCTGTGGTAGTGTTGCTCCCAGTCCCTTCGGATATTGTTCCGTGAGCAGGATTGGAATATCCATGGCCTTTAATCCCTCAAGCAATATCAGCACTCTTTCCAGGAGTTGATCGCATTGATGGATAACCGGAAAGAGGCGTTCCTGTAAATCCACCACCAGGCCGGCACACTCTGCTGCTCTAATTCGCATCTCCCCGTTCCCTCGATTTTTGACCCAGGTAACCTCCATGGTGCCGTTTGGCGTAATCACCCGATGTAAAGCCTATTCGTTTCATCATCAGCACCACCAGTATATCACCAATCACCGTCATGGTTGTGGCCGAGGTTGTAGGAGTCAAACCCAGCGGACAGACCTCCTCAGGAGACCCGGTATGCAAAAGCAGATCTGACTGCTTTGCCAAAGGTCCGTCTGTGTTCCCTGAAATAACAACCACAGGAATGCCGGGATGCAATGCATGGGTCAGTTCAACCAGTTTGATGATCTCGGTGGTTTTCCCTGAATTGGAAAAAACCAGGAGCAGATCGTTCTCCCGGATCACCCCCAGGTCGCCATGCTGCGCCTCGCTTGGATGGATAAAAAGAGCCGGGGTACCGGTGGAACTAAGGGTGGTGGCAATGTGGTTGGCCACATGACCTGCCTTGCCCATCCCGCTGGCAATCACATTACCCCCTTTCACATGAACCCGCTGATGAATCAGCTCCACTACCTTTTCATAACCCGGGCTCACCGGGATCGAACGGATGGCAGCCGCCTCCCTTTTAAGTAAATCTTTGATCTCGTTTTCAGTACTACTCATTTTTATCTCCTGGTTAAAACTGTTCACCCACAAATTGCTCCAGCTTCAACAGGTCATCTGTAAAACGCCTGATTCCATCTGCCAGTTTCTCCACCGCCATGGGATCGCTGTTATGCATCCAGCGGAATCCCTTCTCATCAAGGCCGATCTTCTCCATCTTCATGGCTTTTGAGTCCGATTCATTCAGCTTTCTTATAAGGGTGCCTTCCCCCTTTTCCAATT
This sequence comes from Bacteroidales bacterium, assembly GCA_046485075.1. Lineage (GTDB taxonomy): Bacteria > Bacteroidota > Bacteroidia > Bacteroidales. The sequence goes on along the minus strand of JAWOHR010000043.1, from coordinate 18,429 downwards.
CACCCAGCAGCGAGGGAGAGATTGTCAGCAGGTCGCAACCGGCAAGCTCAATGATCTCTTCAATATTCCGGAAAGAGGCCCCCATCACCTCGGTCCTGTACCCAAATTTTTTATAATAGTGAAAAATCGTTGTAACCGATTGAACCCCGGGGTCCTCCGCACCGGGGATATGATCCACACCCCTCTCCTTCCTGTGCCAGTCGTATATCCGCCCCACGAAGGGAGAGATGAGCTGAACTCCGGCCTCAGCACAGGCAACTGCCTGTGCCATGCTGAAAAGCAGGGTCAGGTTACAGTGTATTCCCTCTTTCTCCAGCTCTCTTGCAGCGCAAACCCCCTCCCAGGTTGAGGCCAGTTTAATCAGGATCCTTTCCCGGCTAATGCCGTTTGCCTCGTATAGCCCCACCAGTTTCCCGGCCCTCAGCACAGAAGCCTCCATATCGAATGAGAGCCTTGCATCCACCTCTGTGGATACCCTCCGTGGAACAATCTTTAATATCTCCATGCCAAAAAGTACGGACAGCATATCCATGGCGCTTTCCAGCTGTTTTCGTTTTGATCCTCCATCATTTCGGCCATATTCAACTGCCTGCTTCACCAGATGGGAATATTCAGGTTTCCTTGCTGCAGCATAGATCAGTGATGGATTTGTAGTGGCATCCAGCGGGCGAAACTGCCTCATATTTTCAAAATCCCCAGTGTCGGCTACCACCTGGGTAAAGTTCTTCAACTGCTCAAGTAAATTCATGGGAGAATAATTTGATCAAAATCTTTTAGAAGTGCTGCAGTGGTTATCACTTTTGCATAGGATCCCTCGATGGTACAGATGGTGGAGAAATGAACATTCCTTGCCGGAATAATCAGCTCACCATATTGAAGTGCCCTGGTCGCACAGGCATCCTGGACTACGGTACAATCGAACCCGAGATCGTGCGCAGCCCTTACAGCCGCCTCGAGGCACATGTGTGTTTGCATTCCACAAAGAACAAGGGCTTCGATTGAATCGGCGCGCAGGGTTTCCAGCAACCCGGTCTCAAGAAATGCATTGACCTGGTCCTTGGGAAAGACCTTCTCCCCTTCCAGGGGCCTCACATATGGATGGATATTCCCGCCTGGCTCAAAATTGTGCCTCACATGGTACACCGGATACTCCCTGTTTCTGAATTGCTCCAGCACCAACCCGGCATTCATGCCGGCCTGTTCGGGATTTTCCAGTTGCATCCGGCCTCCCGGAAAATAGAATTCCTGGATATCGATCAGCAGCAATGCTGTTTTTTGTCCCACTGAAGGAGCTGCATGTCCCATCAGAACAGCGTACAGAAAAATATGGATAATGGCTTTCATGAGTCTTCGCAATTTAAGGAAAGGGATGCAATCTGCCAAGTGGTGCATGCTTACACCTATATAATAAGAATAATATAGGGGGTTACATTAAATAAAAGCCTATTTTTCAACTATACTACCCATATTTAAAGGGGGTCAATTAATATTTATTACTATTTTTTATATTTTACCCCCTATTTTATTAGGGGTTGTAAAAAATATATTTACTTTTGTTTCGAATTGATATGTATATAACCTAAAAATTTACAGTTATGAAAAGAAAAGAGCTGATTGGCGGAGTAATTGCAATCCTGATGGCAAGTATGATCATCTCCCCTATGCATCTGAATGCACAGGATGAAGAAAAATCATCACCATTTGATGTAGGGGGCGACCTGGTAAGCTCATACCTGTGGCGTGGTACAAAGTTCGGAACCGGTCCTGCCATCCAGCCTCACCTCTCCTTCGCAGTGGGCGGCTTTGAAATTGGAGGATGGGGATCATACTGTTTCACCAGCAACGAGGGAGCGGAAGCTGACCTGTATGCCTCCTATGGATTTGATTTCGGATTGAGCTTTGGGGTTACCGATTATTATTATCCGGGAACCGAATACTTTGACTACTCCCCCGAAACCGGTTCACATGCAATTGAGATCAACCTGGGTTACGAAATCAAAGGCTTCTCCCTTGGAGCAAATTATATCCTCAATGAGGCTGGAAGTGCAGGTTCACAGGGCAGTGACATGTATTTTGAGCTGGGATACGGCTTTAAATATTTCGGTCTCCATGTGGGTGGCGGAGATGGCTGGCATACCGCCGATGGTGAATTTAACGTCTGCAACATCGGATTAACAGCATCCAAAGAGATTTCCATCACTGATAAGTTCTCGTTACCGGTAAGCGGAGCCCTTATCTGGAATCCTGATAAAGAGCAGTTTCATGTTGTAGTAGGCGTATCATTTTAAATCAATAAATCATGAAAAAAATAGAAGCAATAGTCCGGAAAACCAAGTTTGAAGAGGTGAAAGAAACCCTTCATGAAAATGGTATTGAATTCTTTTCTTTCTGGGAAGCCCGTGGAGTTGGAATGGCCAGGGAGAGCCGGGTATACAGAGGGATTGCATATGATACGAGTTATATTGAAAGACTCTACCTGCAAATTGTGGTAAGGGATGTAAACCTGCAGAAAACAGTGGACGCCATCTTAAAATCTGCTGCTACGGGGGAAGTGGGCGATGGAAAAATATTTATCTCTACCATCGATGAGAGCATCCGGATCAGAACCGGCGAGGAGGGCGATGAATCTCTGTATATTAAAGATTGATAATCAAATTGATAACTAAGTAAAATAGAAATATTATGGAAGATCTTACAACAACCATATCGGAATTCACCATGTCCATTGACAACATGTGGATCCTGGTCACCGCCGTCCTGGTGATGTTTATGCAGCCCGGTTTTGCCATGGTGGAAGCCGGATTTACACGATCAAAAAACACCGTAAACATCCTTATGAAGAACCTGATCGACTTTTCCATCGGTTCCCTGGTCTTCTGGATCATAGGTTATTCCCTTATGTACGGAGAAGATGTGGGAGGATTCCTGGGAAAGATATCTTTCTTCTTCAACAGCAATGAAATCAATGGTGTACCCGATATGACTTCATTGATGTTCCAGACTGTATTTGCCGCTACCGCAGCCACCATTGTTTCAGGTGCCGTTGCCGAAAGAACCAAATTTTCATCGTACCTGATTTTCTCCATAGCCATTACGGCCATTATTTATCCCATATCGGGACACTGGGTCTGGGGCGGAGGATGGCTCTCCAGCATGGCCACTCCTTTTCATGATTTTGCCGGATCCAGCGTGGTCCATTCGGTTGGTGCGTGGGTTGGTCTGACCGGTGCCATCATGATCGGCCCCCGGATTGGGAAATACACAAAAGAAGGAAAAGCAAGGGCGATCCCGGGGCAAAATCTGGCACTGGGTGCACTTGGAGTTTTTATCCTGTGGTTTGGCTGGTTCGGATTTAACCCTGGATCACAGCTGGCTGCTTCTGGCAGTGACAATGCCAGTGCCATAGCCCACATCTTTATCACCACCAACCTGGCTGCTGCAGCCGGAGCAATATCGGCCATGTTTTTAACCTGGGTGAAGTATAAGCGTCCCGGTATGTCACTGACCCTGAACGGAGCACTGGCCGGACTGGTAGCCATTACTGCCGGATGCGATACAGTTAGTCCGGGAGGTGCCGTTATCATTGGTCTTCTTGCAGGTATCCTCTTGGTGTTCGGTGTTGAATTTATCGACAAGGTGTTGAAAATTGATGATCCGGTGGGTGCCGTTTCAGTACACGGCCTCAATGGCGCCATGGGTACCATCGCAGTGGGACTTTTCTCCACTTCAAACGGACTGTTCTACGGAGGAGGTTCTGCCCAGTTAGTTTCTCAACTCATTGGGGTTGTGGCCATTGCCGCATGGGCCATTGGACTCGGATTCCTGTTATTCTTTATCCTGAAAAGGACCATTGGCATCAGGGTATCCAAAAGGATTGAAGAGGAAGGTCTGGATATTTATGAACATGGTGAAACTGCTTACAACTAAGCAGCGCTTAAATAATAACCAGTTGGATAAGTGGGGCTGTCTCAAATTGACTTTTGAGACAGCCCCACTTACATTTTATATGATTTATACCAAATTTTTGTGTCAAAATATAACAAACACATTGTATCTCTCTTTTGATTCGTAATTTTTTAACTATATTTGCACTATCAAAAAAAATGCATGAAATCTTATTCTCACAGGGTAAAAAGGGATGGGACAAAAAGGATGAACCGATCCTGATGAGAATGGTATGAACTGAATCACAGAAGGCCGTTCTCAACATAAAGGAGAACGGCTTTTTTGTAAATAAAAGTGGGTATGATACAAGTAAGACCGGATAAAGAAGGACTTTACAGAAGCGAGTTCGAACATGACAACTGCGGAATAGGGTTCGTTGCCCATTTAAAAGGCAAAAAATCACATGATATTATCAGACGTGGACTGGAGACGCTGGTTAATATGACCCACCGCGGTGCAGAGGGAGCTGACAGCAAAAGCGGAGATGGTGCGGGGGTAATGATCCAGATTCCCAGGGACTTCTTTATCTTTCAGGGGTACGAGATCCCTCATGAAGGAGAGTTCGGCACCGGCCTGGTTTTTTTTCCCAGGGACAAGTCAGAGGCTAATAAGTGCGAAGAGATCCTGGTTCAGATCATCCACGATGAAGGTGTCAGACTTATTGGCTTCAGGGATGTTCCGACGGACAACAGCACCATCGGCGAGATCGCACGTGAGACAGAGCCCGTGATCCGGCAGATCCTGGTCGGGGCAGACTTGCCCCAGGATCAGCTGGAGATAAAACTATATATTATCCGGAAACGTGCCGAGAAGTATATCGCCTCCTCTTCAATGGCGCAGAAGCGCTATTTTTACATCCCGAGTCTATCCACTAAGGTTTTGATATACAAAGGAATGCTTACATCTGAACAATTGGGTGAGTATTTCCTGGATCTGCATGATAAAAGGATGGAGAGCGCCATTGCCCTGGTCCATTCCCGGTTCAGCACCAACACTTTTCCCTCCTGGGACCTGGCACAGCCCTTCAGGATGCTGGCCCATAACGGCGAGATCAATACAGTTAAAGGAAACCGGCTATGGATGGAGGCGCGTGAATCGATCCTTAAATCGGATAAACTAGGCGACCTCAGCAGGCTTTACCCCATCATTCAGCCCGATATGAGCGACTCTGCCTCGCTGGACAATGTGCTGGAGTTCCTGGTGATGAGCGGTAAATCACTGCCTTACGCCATGTCCATTCTGATTCCCGAGTCGTGGAATGACAAGAACCCCCTGTCGCCCGATCTGAAAGCTTTTTTCCAGTATCACTCCACCTTTATGGAACCCTGGGACGGCCCTGCCTCCCTGATCTTCAGTGACGGCAGGTACATCGGGGGGATGCTCGACCGGAACGGACTTCGTCCCTCCAGGTATGTGATTACAAAGGACGACCTGATGGTGATGGGCTCCGAAGTGGGCGTACAGAGCTTTCCCGCGGCCGAGATTCGCGAAAAGGGAAGACTAAAACCGGGAAAAATCATACTGGTGGATGTGAAAGAGGGGCGCATTTTCAGGGATGAGGAGCTAAAATCGGAGCTGGCCTCCAAACAGCCCTATCTGAAATGGATCCATAAAAACATGGTAAATCTGGAGGAGATCGAAACCGGAAATGTAATTCCACCTGGACTGGGTGATCATTTCAATGAGTACCTTACCTCCTTCAACTATAGCCGTGAGGATATCGAGACGATCATCAAAACCATGGCCGAATCGGGTAAAGAGCCCATCAGCTCCATGGGAAATGATGTTCCTCCCACGGTATTAAGTAAAAAACCCTACCGGCTATTCTACTATTTCAAACAACTTTTTGCACAGGTAACCAATCCTGCCATTGACCCCATCAGGGAGGAGATGGTCATGTCACTCTCAGGCTACCTGGGATCGCTGCAGACCAATATCCTTAGCGATACACCTGACCATGTGAAAATGGTGAAGTTTAAAAGCCCGGTGATCAATAATACCTATTTCCAGGTGGTTAAGAATCTCCGATACAAGGGTTTTTCCAACGAGGTGATTCCCATGCATTTTAATGCCGGTGAGGGCGCATCGGGACTTGAAAAGGCGCTTGATGATATTTGCCGGAAGGCTGAAAGGGCCGTTGACGAGGGGCACAACTACATCATTCTGACAGACAGGGATATCACGGAAGAAAAGGCTCCCATCCCATCGCTTATGGCAGTTTCGGCAGTGCATCACCACCTGATCAACTGCAGAAAACGGATGCAGATCGATATTGTGGTTGAATCGGCCGAGCCCCGGGAGGTGATGCATTTCGCCCTCCTCTTCGGATATGGGGCAAGTATCATCAATCCCTACATGAGTTTCGCAATCATTGAGCAGCTTGTGAATAAAAAAGAGATTCAACAGGATTTTGAAAAAGCCCAGCACAATTACATACATGCCATCAACAAGGGACTTCTGAAAATATTGTCAAAAATGGGCATCAGCACCCTGCGAAGTTATCGTTCTGCCCAGATTTTCGAAGCCATCGGAATCCATACCGATGTCATCAACAGGTATTTTGAAGGAACGGTTTCCCGCATCGGGGGAATCGGACTGGAGGAGATCTCGCAGGAGATTTTAATTCCACACCGAAAGGCCTACACTGAAGATGTCCACTCTACCATACTCACTGAAGGGGTCTACTCCTACAGGAAATATGGGGAGCAACACGCCTGGAATCCGGAAACAGTGGGGCTCCTTCAATGGAGTACGCGCAATAATGACTACAGCAAATATAAGGAGTATGCTGCGGTGGTTGACTGTGAAACAACCAAACCATCCTTTTTAAGAGGCATGCTCACCTATAAGCGAAATCCCATCCCCATTGAGGAGGTTGAGCCGGCAGAAGAGATTATGAAGCGATTTGTGACAGGGGCCATGTCTTACGGCTCCATCAGCAAGGAAGCCCACGAGGCACTGGCCATTGCCATGAACCGGATCGGCGGAAGAAGCAATACCGGTGAAGGAGGCGAGGATCCGTCAAGATTCGAACCCATGGAGAATGGTGATTCCAGGCGAAGTGCCATCAAGCAGGTGGCCAGTGGACGTTTCGGAGTAACCACCGAATACCTGGTCAACGCTGATGAAATACAGATCAAAGTTGCACAGGGAGCCAAGCCCGGTGAAGGGGGACAACTACCCGGACATAAAGTGGATAAAATCATTGCAAAAACACGTTACTCCATTCCAGGGATAACCTTGATCTCCCCGCCCCCGCATCACGATATCTACTCCATCGAGGACCTGGCACAGCTGATCTTCGATCTGAAGAATGTCAATCCACAGGCCCGGATCTCTGTAAAACTGGTTTCCGAAACCGGTGTAGGGACTATTGCAGCGGGTGTTGCCAAAGCTTCAGCCGATTTGATCACCATCAGCGGGACTGAGGGCGGTACAGGAGCCAGCCCCACTTCCTCCATTAAACATGCAGGATTACCTCTTGAAATCGGACTGGCAGAGACGCAACAAACCCTGGTTATGAATAACCTGAGGCGGAAAGTGGTGCTCCAGGCCGATGGCCAGTTGAAAACAGGCAGGGATGTTATCATGGCCGCCTTGCTGGGAGCCGAAGAGTTTGGATTCGCCACAAGTGCCCTGGTTGTTCTTGGGTGCGTCATGATGCGTAAATGCCACCTCAATACCTGTCCCGTTGGTGTTGCCACGCAGAATGAGGAGTTGAGAAAGAAGTTCAGGGGCAAAGCGGATTTTGTAGAGAATTTTTTCAGGTTTCTTTCCATGGAGGTGAGGGAATACCTGGCCGAGATGGGTTTCCGGAACTTCAATGAGATCGTTGGCCGCTCAGACCTGCTGGAAAAGAATGATTCGGTATTACACTGGAAAACCAAAAATGTTGATCTGAGTGACCTGACTGCATTCCTGCCGGCTGCCAAAAGAAACGCACTTCACCGGACCGAGGCACAGAAACACAAAATTGATGCGGTGCTGGATCTTGACCTGATCGAGAAATCAAAAGCAGCCATTGAAAGGAAGGAACCGGTAACCATACACCTGCCCATCAAAAATACAGACCGTACCACGGGTGCCATGTTATCGGGTACCATCGTGAGAAAATATGGAAGCGGAGGTCTGCCTCCGGCTACGATCAAAGCACGCTTCGCAGGTTCAGCCGGACAAAGTTTCGGGGCATTCCTGGTACCGGGAGTTGAGTTATACCTTGAGGGTGATTCAAACGACTACCTGGGGAAGGGTCTCTCGGGGGGCAGAATCATCGTGATTCCGCCTGAAGGCTCCACCTTTGAATCGGATAAAAACATCATTATCGGCAACACTGTACTGTATGGTGCCACCTCGGGTGAGATCTTTATATCGGGGGTTGCCGGGGAGCGTTTTGCCGTTCGGAACAGTGGGGCAACGGCAGTGGTTGAAGGTGTTGGTGACCATTGTTGTGAGTACATGACCGGGGGGCGTGTGGTGGTGCTGGGAAAAACCGGCCGTAATTTTGCGGCAGGAATGAGTGGCGGGGTTGCCTATGTGCTTGACGTGGATGGTGATTTCGACTTCTACTGCAACATGGGGATGGTGGAACTTTCCCTGGTGGAGGATCTGAATGACAAGAAAGAGTTAACAGACCTGATCGCAAAACACTTTGAACTGACCGGAAGTGTGATTGCGGAAAAGATCCTCTCCAATTTGGATGATTACATGGAACGGTTTATCAAAATCATTCCCTATGAGTATAAGAAGGTTCTCAGCGAAATTCAGATCGAAAAGATCCGGTTAAAACTGGCAGAAGTGGAGAGAGATGTGGAAATGATCCAGGACTAAAAAAAGAATGAACCATGGGAGATCCTAAAGGATTCATGAAAATAGGGAAAAAACCAGCCGGGAACCGGCCGGTTCATGAGCGCATTGGCGATTACAGCGAGGTAGAACAGGTGCTTAATTCGGAGGACCGTATGTTACAGGCATCCAGGTGCATGGATTGCGGCATTCCCTTCTGCCATTGGGGATGCCCTGTGGATAACCTGATCCCGGAATGGAACGAACTGTTATATTATGGCGACTGGAAAGGGGCAAGTGCACGTCTTCATTCCACCAATAACTTCCCCGAGTTTACCGGGAGGATCTGTCCTGCACCCTGTGAGCACTCCTGTGTACTGAATATAGACAACCAGCCGGTAACCATCCGTGAGAATGAAGTGGCCATTGTTGAACGTGCCTTTGCCGAAGGGTATATCAAACCTGAGCCTCCAAAAACCCGGACCGGGAAGAAGGTTGCCGTGATCGGAAGCGGACCCGCCGGAATGGCAGCAGCAGATCAGCTCAACAAAGCAGGTCACACCGTTACCCTATTCGAGAAGGATCAAAAGGTAGGCGGTCTGCTCAGGTACGGGATTCCTGATTTTAAACTCAATAAGCAGACGATCGACAGGAGGATTGGGATCATGAGAGCTGAAGGTCTGGAGATCCGCACCGGGGTTGATGTGGGACACGATATCACTGCTAGTGAGCTTGTTGAATCGTACGATGCGATTTGCCTGGCCATCGGAGCCATGCAACCCAGGGATCTGCCCATTGAAGGCCGGGAACTGGACGGGATCCATTTTGCCATGGAGTTCCTCACGCAGCAAAATAAAGTCAATGATGGCATGTATGTGGCCTACGATAACAGGATTTCAGCCAAAGGCAGAAAAGTACTGGTAATCGGTGGAGGGGATACCGGATCGGACTGTGTGGGAACGGCCATCCGCCAGGGCGCAACAAGCGTTACGCAGATCGAAATCATGCCCAAACCTTCGGTGGCACGGACCGGGGACAATCCATGGCCCTACTATGCCAAAACACTGAAGACTTCCACTTCGCACGAGGAGGGATGTGAGAGAATGTGGAGCCTGGGAACCCTCCGTTTTATTGGGATGCAGCGACATGTGACCCATGCCGAGGTTGAAGAGGTAATCTGGGTCAAAAAAGAGGGCCGCCTTTCCATGGAGCGTGTTCCCGGAAGTGCCAGGGAGATTGAAGCCGATCTGATCCTGCTCGCCATGGGTTTCACGAACCCGGTTTATGAAGGAATCCTTGAGCAGCTGAACATTGCAGTCGATCCCCGGAAGAACATCCGGGTGGATCAGAAAATGGAAACCAATGCGGGTAAAGTATTTGCAACGGGCGATGCTGTAAACGGAGCCAGCCTGGTGGTTACAGCCATTGCATCAGGCCGGAAAACGGCCCGGAAAATCGACGAATACCTGAAAAGCATACCTCACCAATAAAAATATGTAATTTTTAAAAAATACCCCCTTTTGAAAAGGAGGGGTGTAGCTAAAATATTATATATTTGTAAAAATATCCTTAAAATATCAAGGCTACTATGAAAAAACAATGGCTATTTGCACTTATTGCTTTTGGAGTGATCGCTTTGCTGGGCGTACTGATACCCGTCGATTTTAATACAGGAGATATTTCGGGAATTGATTCCGGCGACACGGCCTTTATGCTTGCATCCACGGCACTGGTATTCCTGATGACCCCGGGGCTTGGTTTTTTCTATGGAGGAATGGTTAAACCAAAGAATGTCATTTCGACAATCCTGCAGAGCTTTATCGCCATGGGACTGATCAGCATTCTCTGGGTGGTATTCGGATTCAGCCTGGCATTTGGAGAGAGTGTGGGAGCCGAAGGATTCGGATTGTTCGGAAATCCTGCTACCTATTTTATGTTCAAGGGTGTGGGGGGCGCTCCCGATCCGAAATTTGCAGCGACCATTCCCCTGGCACTTTTCGCACTGTTCCAGCTGAAATTTGCCATCATCACCCCTGCCCTGTTCACCGGTTCATTCGCAGGAAGGGTCAGGTTTACCTCCCTGATGATCTTTATGGTCCTGTTTATGATCTTCATTTATTGTCCGCTCGCCCACTGGACATGGCATCCCAATGGTTTTCTGAGAAACTGGGGTGTACTCGATTTTGCAGGAGGAACCGTGGTACATATGTCGGCCGGAATGGCTGCGCTGGCTGGAGCCTTCTTTTTTGGTCCCCGGAGAGATTATGCAAAACCCTCCTACCCGGCCAATATCCCTTTCGTGCTGCTTGGAACCGGTCTGCTCTGGTTTGGGTGGTTCGGATTTAATGCCGGCTCGGCCCTTGGCGCCAATGATGTAGCAGTGAAAGCGATGATGAATACCAATACTGCATCAGCCTCCGCCCTGCTGGTTTATATCTTTTTTGACGGGATACGCGGCCGAAAGCCATCGGCACTTGGCGCTTGCGTGGGTGCCGTTGTGGGATTGGTTGCCATTACACCGGCGGCCGGGTTTGTGACCGTGGGGGCCAGTATTTTTATCGGGGGGGCCGCTGCTCTGGCCAGCAACCTGATGATCTATTTTTTCTCCATCCGGGGGGTGGATGATACACTGGATGTATTCCCTGCCCATGGAATCGGCGGAATAACAGGCATGTTCCTAACAGGTGTATTTGCCGAGGATATTGGACTGGCTTATGGGGAAACAAGAACCTTCCTTTTCCATTTGCTGGCGCTGGTGATTGTGGCAGTCTTTGCATTCGGGGGTTCGCTTCTCCTCTACTGGATCACCAATAAAATTGTTCCCATGAGGGTTCCCAGCCTTTACGAGGATGTGGGTCTGGATATGAGCCAGCACAACGAGACCCTCTTCTATGAGAACGACGCAAAAGTGAAAACACGAAAGGAGAAACTAAGGAACTACTCACCCGATTTCTACCCTCGCAGGAACAAGTAAACGGAGTGTGGCCTGAACCCTGGTAAATTTTTCTAAATTGGGATATGAAATGCCGTGAAAACTGCGGTGCCTGCTGCATTGCGCCCTCCATCTCCTCTCCCATTCCCGGAATGCCGCATGGAAAACCGGCCGGCAGACCCTGTATTCACCTTTCTGATGATTTCCGTTGCCTGATCTATGACGATCCTGGTAAACCGGCTGTTTGCAACAATTTCCAGGCCGATCCTGTTGTGTGCGGAACCAGTCGTGAGGAGGCTTTGATCCTGCTTACCGGGCTTGAGAACGGAGACCTTTAAGAAGGATCTCCCTGAGAGAACTCTTCACCTTTTCCATATCCAGGGCCGATCCGGTCTCCTTCTCCATGGAAGTTACACCCCTGGTCTCAAAACCACAGGGATTGATGTAGCTGAAATAATCCAGGTTGGTGTTCACATTCAGCGCAAAACCATGCATGGTTACATAGCGGCTGGAACGAACCCCTATGGCACAGATTTTCCGGGCCTTTACCGGGTGGCCGGCCTCCAGCCAGACCCCAGTGGCCCCCTCCATCTGAGTGGCAGTAATTCCGTATCCCTTCAAGAGTTCAATGACGGCGTTCTCCAACAGGGTGATGTAAAGCTTAAGCCCGATTCCCAGGAATTCCAGGTCCACAATGGGATAGCCCACGATCTGACCCGGACCATGATAGGTAATGTCGCCTCCCCGGTTGGTTTTGTAATAGGTCGCATTAATCTTCACCAAAAAATCCTTATGAATCAACAGGTTGGCTTCATCCCCGCTCTTCCCCAGGGTGTAAACATGCGGATGCTCGCAAAAGAGCAGGTATTGTTCAGGTCGCTCCTTCCCTTTTGGATCACCCTTATATTGTACCAGCCTGTTAAACCGCTCCTCCTGGTACTCCCAGGCTGAACCGTACTCGATCAGGCCAAGGTCCCGGAAGGTAATCACAGCGCTATCGTTCATCATCTGCCTGGGATGTTGTTTGTTTCACATGTTTTTCTGCATGGTAGGAAGAACGAACCAGCGGACTCGATTCCACCTCCCTGAATCCCTTCAAAAGCGCCTGCTCTCTTAAAAACTCAAAGCGGTCGGGATGAATATATTCAACCACCGGCATATGGTCCATGGTAGGTTGAAGGTATTGTCCGATGGTCAAAACCTCGCAACCCACCGCTCTCATTTCATCCATGGTCTGAAGCACCTCACCTTCATCCTCTCCCAGACCCAGCATCAATCCGGATTTGGAAGTAAGGGGTGATTCGGCGATCTGCCTGATCACTTCCAGGCTGGTACGGTATTTCGCCCTGGAACGCACCCGGGGTGTGAGCCTCTCGACGGTCTCCATGTTGTGTGAAATCACCTCCGGAGCCGCGTCAATCAACAAAGAGAGCCAAAGAGGATTGGCATCAAAATCGGGAATCAGGGTCTCCATGGTCAGATGGGGAAGTTCTTCCTTCAGGATCCGGATCGTCCTGGCCCAGGCTGCGGATCCTTTATCAGGCAGATCATCCCTGTCGACCGAGGTAATTACGGCATGACTGATTCCCATGTTACGGATCGACGCTGCCAGTCTGTAAGGTTCATCCTGGTCCACAGGAAGTGGTTTGCCTGTCTTCACCGCACAGAATTTGCAGGAGCGGGTACAGATCTCACCCAGGATCATAAAAGTGGCTGTCCCCGCCGCCCAGCACTCCCCTATATTGGGACAATTGCCACTGATACAAATGGTATGCAATCCGTGCTTGTTCACCTGCTCCTTCACCTGCATGTAACGCTTGCCTCCAGGCATCTGCATGCGCATCCAACCGGGGAGTCTCTTCCGGTCGGACAGCCTCTGGTTTCCTTCATCCTGCTTCATGGTGTAAAGATAATCAGAAAGCCAGGGTTTTTTACTACTTTTATGCTTTTCCAAAACAGATTGCAGTTATGAATAATGAGCTTTTGGCCCTGGCCAAGAGGGTTCAGGCCATTGCAGAGAGCGGACTTTACTACACGGAGAGTGACTGGGACATCGACCGGTACAAGAATCTGGAAAAGATCATCATGGAGATGATCTCAAAGATCACCAACCAGCCCCTGGAAGTGGTGGAGGTGGTCATGCCCGATTTGTATGGTTATAAAACGCCCAAAATCGATGTGCGCGCAGTGCTGATCAACCCCAGGCATGAAATCCTCCTGGTGAAAGAGCGGGTGGATTCACGGTGGTCGATGCCGGGGGGGTGGTGTGACATTGGCTTTACCCCCAGTGAAGTGGCCGAGAAGGAGGCCTTTGAAGAAGCGGGTATCAACCTTAAAGCGGGCCGCCTGCTGGCCGTTCTGGATAAGAAATGCCATGACCACCCGGAAGACCTGCATTACAGCTACAAGATCTTTATCGAGTGCACAGCCGAGGATTACTCCATCACCACAGGCATGGAGACCCTGGATGTAGGGTTTTTCAAACAAAATGAACTTCCAGAACTATCCACCCCCCGAAACACAAAGGGCCAGATCGAAATGATGTTCGATTTCCACTACAACCGCCTCAGCTGGCCCATTGTCGACTAGCGGGCTTCCATCTGGAACGGGTAGATTACCTTCCAGTCCTTTTTCATATCAATCACACTCCAACCTCTCTCCATAGCCTCGTCAAGGCCTTTATCCAGGCGGCCCACATGTGATTCCCGGTCATATGCCCACTCCCTCTCTGCATCGGTGTGGTGCAGGTAGAGCATAAATCGTTTGCCCTGGCCCGAATCGGTATATTGCATCATTTGCAAATCCCCGTCGGAGTTCCCGGAGCAAAAGATGGGTCTGCGTCCAATAAACCGGTTGATCCCCACAGGTTTCCCTGCTTTGTCATCGATGAAATCCAGTTCTGCAAGCCTGCGGATCTGAGGTTCTCCATCGACCACCACAAATTCGGTTTTTATACTGCTGCCCACCACCTGGTCCCGGGAAATTCCATACACCTCTTCAACCCAGGGACGCATAAACTCAATGCCACCCCCGGAAACGATAAATGTCTTAAAATCATTAGCCTGCAAATAGGAGATCAATTCCAGCATGGGCTGGTAGACCAGATCTGTGTAGGGCCTGTCGAATCTAGGGTGCCTGGCTGTTGAAAGCCATTGCTTTACAATACTTTCAAACTCCTCTGCAGTATTTCCTGCATGCGTGGCCATCACCACCTCAAGGATCCCATGCTCACCAAAACCAGCAAAGGTCTCCAGGTCATTTTCAAGAATCGACTGAAAGGGCTGTGTGGTTCTCCACCGGGGATGATCTGCAGCCATTGCCTTCACCCTGTCCATGGCAAAACCGAACTGGAAATAATTCGGTTGCTCCGACCATAGGTTGCCGTCATTGTCAAATACGGCAATCCGGTCGGGTATCTCCACAAAATAATCACCGTCGGGATTAGTCACATCCTGCACAAAATCCATGATGGCTTGCTTCGTTAAGCCATCGTTCCATGAAGGGAGTATATCTTCCGGTCCGGTATTCATCGGACCAGAAGAGCAGGAAAAGCCTGCAAACATGAGGACAAGCCAACTCATTCCAAAAAAATATCGTATTCTCCTCATGTGGAAATTAGCCTAATTGCTTACCGGAAGCGTTAGCTGTTCCATCACCTGGTCGAGGCTGAAACTTGCAGCCCTCATCCTGGGCGGAAACTCCTTGAACGTCATCAGGAATTTTCCCACATAATCCTGTGCAGGCACCAGCAAAAAAGCATGGTCCAAAAGCCAGTCATAGTAAGTATTGGATGTGATGGTAGCGAATTCATAGGGGTCCCTTCGCAGATTATAAATCATGGGAAGACGAAGAACAGTAAAAGGTTCCGACCATGTCGCCAGGGTTCCGGGTGCACGTTGTTCCATGAACACCAGTTTCCAGTCATTATACCGAAACGCAGTCAGGTCACCGTCATCGGAAAAATAGAAAATTTCGCTTCTGGGCCCCTCCTGAACTTTTCCGGTCAGAAAAGGAAGAAAATTGTATCCATCCAGATGCACTTTGAAGGTTCTGTTTTCAATTTCATATCCACTTAAGAGCTTTTCCTTTACATCATCCTCTCCAGCTGCTGCCAGAAAGGTGGGCATCCAGTCCATTCCCGACATAATTTCATTGGATACAGCCCCTGCCTCAATGTGACCGGGCCATCTGACCATGGCAGGAACCCTCCATCCACCTTCCCAGTTGGTATTCTTTTCACCCCTGAAAGGATTTACACCTGCATCGGGCCACGTGTTCTTATGGGGACCGTTGTCTGTACTGTACATCACAATGGTATTTTCTGAAATGCCCAGTTCATCCAGAAGTGCAAGGAATTTTCCAACATGCATATCGTGTTCAACCATACCGTCACCATATTCATTCTGACCTGATATTCCCCTGAGTTCTTCCTTCACATGGGTCCTGAAGTGCATTCGGGTACCATTCCACCATACGAAAAAGGGTTTGCCCTGCTTCACAGACTGTCTGATGAAATCAAGGGCTGCCTCCGAGGTCTCATCATCCACGGTTTCCATTCTCTTCTTTGTAAGGGGTCCTGTATCTTCAATTTTACCACCTGCACTCGATCTGATGACGCCTCGGGGACCATATTTCTCCCTGAAATCAGGGTATTTATCAGGATCCGGATAATCGGGCAATTCGGGTTCCTCTTCGGCATTCAGGTGATAGAGGTTTCCGTAAAATTGATCAAAACCATGGTTTGAGGGCAGATGTTCATCCCGGTCTCCCAGGTGATTTTTCCCAAACTGACCGGTAACATATCCATGAGGTTTAAGCAGTTCGGCAATGGTAGGATCTTCCTTTGAGATCCCCTCTTTTGCCCCCGGCAAACCTACTTTGCTCAAACCGGTCCGGAAGACACTCTGACCAAGAATAAAGGAGGAGCGTCCGGCGGTACAGCTTTGTTCAGCATAATAATCTGTAAAGATCATGCCCTCCCGGGCAATCCGGTCAATATTCGGGGTTCTGTACCCCACCAGCCCCATGGTGTATGCGCTGATATTCGACTGGCCAACGTCATCGCCCCAGATAACCAGGATGTTGGGTTTTTGATCAGGGGCTGCAGAAAAGATCAGTTGCACACTAAAAAGCAACGCAACCGTGACAAAAATAGATTTGAATTTCATTAATTAATTTTTTGATTTTTAATGAGTTATTAACAACTGAAGTTATTCTTGGTTCAATAAGATCTTCATTAAAGTTTATATTCAATCCCAAGCAGGGAGACAGCCCAGTCGTTCTTTTCTGCTGTGGTGGAAAGCGGTCTGCTGTCAAAACTGTAATAAAAGGTCCACTTCAAAAAGAAATCATGGAAGACTTCCCATTTAATGTTTGAATCGGTGTCGGCCCGCACCCTACCCAGGTCACTCAGGCTGGGGGATAATTTGCCTGAAATATTGATGGTTACCTCGGGAGAATCGTAAATAAACATGGAGTAACTTCCCCCTAACAGCCCTTCCAGGCTGTTCTGACGATCGCCCCCTGAAAGCTCCCTGGTGGCCTGTAACCCGACTCCAACGCGAAGACTGGTCCGGTTGGTATTGACCACACTGTTTCCTCCTCCAAAAGAAAAAGTAGTCCTCAGATCGAGGTTCTGTTCCGAGTTACTCTCCCCATTCAGCTCCGATGCCAGGAACCAGTTTCGCGGCAAAATTCTTCGGAAAACGACTCCACCGCTTTGTCGCTGGGTTGCCTCCAATGTATCCTGAAGGGTCAGAATGCCATCATAGGAGAGTTCTACCTGGTTCTTTTGAGCAAGGTAAGTCACCGTTCCGTTTAAATTAACCTGCATAATATCACTGGCTTTGGTATAGCTGAACCCCGAGCTTAGCGTTCCGCTCAACCGGTCAATAAACTTTTCTTCAAGAGGAGATAATAAAACAATGTCCGGCAGGGGCGTAAGAAGGGGATCCCCAATATTCCCCCATATATAGCAGCTTCCGGGCTCACCCGATGGCATCAGTTTCCCATAAAATATTTCGCCATTCTCCAATACAATCCTCATGTTATTGAGGATCTTCACGCTGTCAATTTTGTTCCATTCGATGGTGATGGTACTCACATCATTGGTGGAGAGTCTCAGGTGATTACTCTCCAGAGATTTAACCTCACCCGTTACCCTGTCCCCCTTTTGAAAATAGATGGTATCAATCTTTGAGGCCCGGACATGGTCAGGAAAAAGTATAAGGAGGAATCCGGCTATGAGCAAAATGGTTTGTCTCAAGGATCGCTGTTTTGCAGGTATGTCATCTTTCATTTTAGAAAATCCACAGATCGGGCCGAAGGATCTTAATGGGTCGCTTCAGATTGAATCGTTTGACCACATTCAACCTGATATTGCCCGTATAATAAGTAAACCAGTCGCCCTGATCCCAGATCATGTTTCTCATGGCAAAATGAATCAGGCTCAATCCAATATAGTAGTCGTGGGAGTTATATCCAAGGGAGACCCTGGAAGCGGACGTCACACCTATGGATAATTTATTAAAACTTGTGGTTGAAGTTATCGAATGATGAACCAGGTTATTGGCAAGCGAAGGGCCAATGGTAGTGGATAGGGAGAGGAAGAGTGTCTCTTTCCATACAAAGGTATATGCATAACCACCGTTGATCCCAATATTTAAAATATCCACCTGGTTAAAGCTTGCATCGCCCAGAAAGCCTGCCGGGGGAATGCCCGGAGGAATCATGGCAGAATCGGTCATTGCCAGCATCCAGTGGGCTTCAAC
>JAWOHR010000028.1:0-6700 GCA_046485075.1 Bacteroidales bacterium | reverse complement strand
ACCGGAGGCTGGAGGTGTGATCTGCATCCCAGGTGGAGTCCGGATGGAAGGCTTTTGGGTATAAACTCTACCTTCACGGGAAGCCGGCAGGTCTACGTTCTCAGGACTGAATCAGGACTGAATCAGAACTGAACCAGGACTGAATCAGGACTGAAAAAAGCCCCTTTACTTTGCCTTCAGATACAACAATCAAAGACCCTTACTTTGCTTTCAGATTTAACATTCGAATAAAGCCCTCTTCTGTTTTCGTCATTGGGACACCCTGATGATTATTAACCTGATTTTATCCGGGAGTTTGTCCGGGAGTTTGTCCGGGAGTTTATCCGGGAGTTTATCCGGGAGTTTATCCCCCACAGTTCATGCTCCTTAGTTTATCCCCTGCTATTCTGGGTAATATGCGCTTTAAGCGCTATTCAACGTGAAAATTGGCACTTAGGGAGAAGGGGAAAATCATAAATAGATAAACGATGCTTAGTTATTAACGATTTAAATGAAGTTTGGGATAAAAAATAACCCTTGAAAAATATTTATTATCCCTAAAGCACCAAATATGTATAGTAACCGGATAATTTTTATCCTTTCCCATGAGTAGCCCGATGAATTGAAACTTCCTGGGCAGTCTTCCGGCAGCAAAAGGCCTGGTTTATCATTTCAGGATGTGGTGAAGGAATTTCCTGAGATAAACCGTGTTCCTCTGGCCTGGATACGTGTTCCTCTGGCCTGGATACGTGTTCCTCTTGTAGGGATACGTGTTCCTCTTGTAGGGATACGTGTTCCTCTTGTAGGGATACGTGTTCCTCTTGCAGGGATACATGTTCCTCTTGCAGGGATAAGTGTTCCTCTTGCAGGGGTACGGGCAGACGTGGTCGATAATGGTATGTTTCAGCGTTGAAGATTCAAAGACTGATACTCCAGGCGAATCAGGACCGGATTAGGACCGGATTAGGACCGGATAGGGACCGAATCATGAACGAATCATGACCGAATCATGACCGAATAAAGCCCCCTTACCTTGCCTTCAGATATAACAATGTACCGGTGGTTCCAAACGGGGAGTGGAAAGACAGCTTATCGCCACCCCTGATGGCTTCAGACCTTTTGAACTGACCACTCTTGGGATTAAACCATTCTGCATCAAATAATCCTGCAGCTTTTTCAAGATTTACCTCAACACCCAGGCTATCGGGCAGGTAAACCAGGTACGCTTTGCCCGCATTTGCCAGGCAATAGCCGGAAGATGCCAGGCCGGGTTCAGGAATCATCGCAATTAAATCCATTCTACCGGCCAGCATAAGGGTTTGTCCCATGCTCCTTCGCACAGGTTCCACCCAGGACGAGTCCGATTTCCAGTTCAGGATCCTGCCCTGGTAGGCATCCATGAATATGGGATTCAGGCCCCGAAGAAAACTTTTCCAGACCCAGGTTTCGTTTCCACCAATCCCCCAAAGGTGATCCGTATCTGTGATGATTACCTTTGAGCCATCAGAGGGCGGCGGGTCGTCAGCGTAACCATCCTTATTATTTGGAGAAATCCAGTCTGCAGGGCTGTTAAATAACGTGCTGTTTTCACCTCCCTTGTACTGAAATGTCATTCCCACAGGATGTTGTTTGGCCAGATTCTTTTCATATTCCTTAATAAACCGGGTGGTATGATATTGCCATTCTGTGGATGGCGGATGATTTTCATTTGAAATTTCATACAACACATTGTCGAATTCGTTAACCACATCAATCACCTTCCTGATATAACCTTCCTGTAGTGATGTAATGGCATGGTTTCCCAATGTGTGTATTTCAGTACAGTTCCCATCTCCGTCGGAGTCTCCAATGATGCCATTGATATTATTGTCGGGATGAAAGGGATGTCTCTCGTAAGCATTGGGGATAAACTGAAGACCCCATCCTTCAAAAAGCATAATTGAAACATAAATACCTGAATCTGCTGCCTGTTCCACACGTTGTTTCAGGCGCTCAAAATAAACCGGATCAAATTGGCTGAGGTCAAATTTCAGTTTACCATCCAGTGCAGTTCCGGGGCCGGTGCGCAACCAGGGGTGGGGAGCCACAAAATATTCTACTGTACGATCCTTCACTGCTTTTTCTGTTTCCCAGTTCATAAGCTCCCAGGTCCATAAACGCATGAAATTATGATTGTACTCCTTCATCCAGTGAAGATAACGGGGAAAATCAAATTCCGCCTGAAAATCAGCAGTGCCCATATCCACCAGATTATCCCAGGTATGGGAACCTGTAAGATAAATGGCCTTGCCGCTACCATCGGTGAAATACCTGGGATTTTCCCTGCTCACCTTCAAGGGCCCCTGAACCAGGGCCATTTGATTTTGAGCCGGAGCACATGCATTTAAAAATAAGGCGCAAAATACGGCGCAGAATAAGCCTGCAACAGAGGCCAATAAATTATTTTTCATAAATCGCGTTTTATAACTGCAAACCATCCACCCTGGTCAGGAGCAGTAATCTCCCGGGAGGTCCCACCCCTGAAGGCAGCCTCCCCTCCCCATTCACCGCTGCTCACACTGATCCAGTTCAGATGATATGATTTGTCATAAGGTTTCAAATCGAGGTTCACAGCACCACCCTGTGTAAAATAGAGGATATATTTTTCTCCTTCTTCGGCCGAAAGGTAGGCCTCATCCGATTCTCTTTGGGAGAGTAAATCCATTCGCGGGGCTACTTCCCATAACTTCACCAATGTCTCCACTTTCCTGAGCGCCTTGATGCTTGCTTTTGATTTGTCATTCAATCCATTTCCCGTATTGGGCCGGTGATGTCGAGCCGAGGCACAGCCACCCATCACATTCCGGCAGAACCGCTCCACGCCGTCTTCATTGGATCCTGATCCCCAGGTTGAATTGCCTCCGCCATATACCTTGGTATTGTTTACAGGCCGGAGAGGGAACTTCTCCCTGGCCCGGATAATCCACTGCAGCGTGTCCCAGTGAGACTGATCAAAATTGCGGCTGTTGATTTGTGAAACATCAATAAAGGTGTAGAGATCAGGATTCTCCAATACCTGGAGGCATGAAGGGCAGGTTTGAGGAGTATAAAACTGGTCAAACATATCGGTCATATATACCTGTTTGCCTTTCTCATCGGATATGCTATCGATAAAGGCCATCCAGTACCGTCCCCATTCAGGAGGTGTGCTGGTTTCATTGTCCATACAATACAATACATTGCCAAAGTAAAGGGAATAGGACAATAGCTTGATGATGTATTTTTCCTGGTACGAACGCACCTTATCCAGTTTATCTGTATAATCCCGCATTCCCGGTACAGAGTGGAAGAAAGGCTGTTTATCCCTGCCGGGGTGATCAGGATATATTTGAGCCAGTCCTGTCTCCTCCTCCGTGTAATTGACATTATTTCCGGGATTCCACGGACTTACGATCCAGCTCTCCCTGGAGTAATCAAACCGGTCCCAAATCTCCAGCTGTACAATGATATTCCTTTCTGAAGTCAGTTCTAACATATTCTCAAATCTCCGCCAGTATTCCGGATTCCACTGATCCAGATCATATTTTCCGTCAGCTTGTTTTAGGAAGCGGACCACATTCCCCGAATCTCTTGCGCTCAATGTATTACGGATATAATTCCCACCGATTGCCTGCAGTTCATCCAGATGCGCTTCAATATCTTCATCCTGGAAGAGATTGTCATCCTTTGATCCTCCCAGAAGAAGTACCGGCTCTCCCTTATATTCCCAATACCTGGGATTTTCCGGATAGGGCCTGATGATGCCTGCCTCCCGGGATTTGTCTGTAGTATTCTGGTTACCCGGTGAACAGCCAGGGCCGGCCACCATAACAACAACTAAAAAAATAATTAAGCTTTTCATCTCAAATCTTATTTTTACTTTCCTTTCAGGCGAAGTTTCTTATTTTTAATTGTTAAAACTAAACATTATATTTCAAACGAAATATCCATACCAAAAAATCATGACAGCCGGACACCTTTTATTCATTTTATGGTTGTCAGTCCTTTTCTGTCCGTTGAAGTCCCAGGAGGTTCTGTTCCATGAACACTTCGACGAAGGAGATCTTACTAAAAACGGTTGGTACGACGAGAGCCGGATCATCATTGTGGGCGATGCCCGGGCCGGGAAAGGGTGCATTGAATATGAGTGGGACCAGGAACTGAAGAGTAGCGGATCTGCCAGCATCCGTCACCTCTTTGAACCCTCCGGTGAGGTTTACATCCGTTTCTATCTGAGGCTCTCAAAGGACTGGGGATGGACAGGCCGGAACTACCATCCGCATCTTACCCATTTCATGACCACCGAAAATTCAGCATACCACGGTCCGGCCGCCAGTCATCTGACCCTCTATGTAGAGCCGGTAAACGGGAAGCTGAGGCTCGCCGCGACAGACATACAGAACAAAGATATGCCCCATGGTCTAACCCAGGGAGAGTTGAGGGGCGGCTATAACGGGATGCTGTATGACAGTGATGAAGTGCTGTTCAAAGATGATAAGTGGCACTGCATTGAAGCTTACTTCAGGCTCAACACCCTGGATATGGAAAACGACCGACCCAACCCGGACGGTATGGTAAGGGGCTGGTTTGACAATGAACTGGTGATTGACCATACCGATGTGATCCTTCGTTCCACGGATTTCCCGGAGATGAGGATCAACCAGTTTCTGATGGCTCCCTATTTCGGACCGGGACTTCTGCCGCATGCCCAGAAACTCTGGATGGACGAACTGACAGTTGGGACAAAACGGACTGCAAACCAGTAATCAAAATAATAGACGGACTGATGAGACTACACACCATTTCTTTGTCTGCAATTTCAGTATTTCTATTCCTGAATAGCATCCATGCCGCTGAAATCAGGGTTTTTCCAGAGCCTGAACATATTGAATTTACTACAGAAAGATTCAACCTGGATGAATCGGTGATCATCACCTTCAACGGATCTGAAACCGGGATTCAGCAGGTGGCTCAGCATCTCTCGCAGGAGATGGCTGCCCGCTTCCAGGTACCCCTGGGGTGGAAAAATTCAATTGAGGCAAATACAGATCAAAAAACTATTTTCCTGGGTTTGCTGTCCGATCCGGGAATTTCAGATGTATTCAACAGATCGGGAGTAAAGCCGGATCCCGGTTTGAATAGGCCGGAGGGTTACCAGCTGGTGGTTACATCATCTGCAGTAATTGTAGCCGGAAGTGATATCAGCGGATTGTTTTATGGTATTCAGAGCCTTTTCCAGCTGGTGGACTACCAGGGAAGGGGTGAGGGTTTTCAGGGGAGGGCATCCATCCGGGGTGTTCTGATATCAGACAAACCCTTTAAGCCTTTCCGGGGGATCCATGTGTATTTACCTGCAAGGGACGATATTCCATTTTTTAAAAAATTCATAAAACTCCTTGCCGGTTATAAGGTTAATACCCTGATTATTGAGGTGGGTGGCGGCATGAGGCTGGATCAACATCCCGAGATCAATATTGCCTGGGAACATTTCACACAATCGATGTATGATATGGGTGATACAAACCTGAAGTACGGTGAACAGACGCCACTGGGACACGACAACCGTTTCCAGGCCTCGACACATACGGAACTTGCAGGAGGAAGCTGGCTGACCAAGGAGGAGGTCAGGGATATTGTTGATTTTGCACGGGCCTACCATATGGAGGTTATCCCCGAAATACAGGGCCTGTCCCATGCTTACTATTTAACCCTGGCCCACCGGGATATTGCGGATCCGCCGGGCACTGAATGGCCCGATTCTTACGATCCCTCCAATCCAAAATCATACAAGTTGCTCTTTGATGTGATGGATGAATACCTGGAGGTTTTTCAGCCGGATTGGGTGCACATCGGTCACGATGAGTGGCGTGCCCGGGTGATGAGCGAGCCTGGCAATGGTGAAGTCTTTGCCCGGGATGTTCTGAAAATCAATCAATATCTTAACTCCCGGGGAGTGAAAACGATGATGTGGGCCGATCACCTGATCAGGGGACATAACCTGGAAGGACATGGACCGGATCGTCGTCCGGAGGATGAGTATGTCTGGTACTCATGGCCATCCACCGTGGGTGCCCCGGAAATGATCGCGGCGGAAGCAAAGGATATCCTGATGATGAACTGGTCCTGGGAAGTGACAGGGACCGCCATCAGTCAGCTGAAAAACAAGGGGTGGAATCAGGTTCTGGGAAATTTCCAGGGTCACACGAAGTATGATCAATGGGTGTCGCTGCTCTCTGACAGCACCATTCTGGGAGCGGAGACCTCCACGTGGTGCGGTGCAACAGAAAAGCTTTATGGTCTCAATAACATCATAATGAATATGCTGGTCAGCCAGCAGATTCTCTGGTCGGGGAAAACAACCCCGCTGGATGAAATATACCAGCACCTTGCCCAGGCCATGCCGGGAATCCGGTACCAGGTATCCGGCCGAAAACTGCCCTCAATGGATATGCGGGACGGACGGAAAGGGTATGAATGGGTTCCGCTGAAGCTCCCTTCGAAGAAAGGTTCCATAGCCCCCGCCTACCCGGTCTCTGTTCCCGATTCTATTGAACCTGTCAGGATACCTGTAAACAGCAATGCAGCCAGCATCCTGTTTTTGCATGTCAGCTCGGGCAGGGCTGATAAGCTTCCAGTGGAAAGTACCCACTATTTCCAGGATAAGGCCGAATGGATCGGAAGCTACATGATTCATTATGCGGAC
>JAWOHR010000022.1:0-5937 GCA_046485075.1 Bacteroidales bacterium | reverse complement strand
CACTCCAAAAACAATGATTCCCATCAGCCCGTGCAAAACCGCCGTGAATAACACACTGCGGGTTTGCCGGTACACCCCTGCGAAATAGATTCCCCCCACAAAGGTAATGATCATGGAGACAGGATCGTAGTAAACGATGTGTAAAAATGAGAAGGTGATTCCGGAGACGAGGGCGGTCAGCCACGGGGATCCAAAAAGTGATCCGTAACGCCTGAACAGGAACGTACGGTAGATCACCTCCTGGCCAAAGGCAGAAAAGATCGGGTAGAAAAGGGAGAGAGCCAGGAAAATCCAGGGGTGTGACCGGGGCAGGTCGAAAAGGTGACCCCGGTCGAAGAGCAGCATATATCCCAGCATCAGTAAAAAGGTGAGCAATACAATGAACCCATTTTTTAAGAGAACTGAATCCGGGATTCCCCACCTGACCAGCTCCCTCCACTGGAAATCGGTGGTTCGCCTGAGGAGGATGAAAATGAAAATCAAAACAGGCAGAACCAGAATGCTGGGATGGATAAGTCCCTTATCCAGAAAGATGTAGAGGGGAATCCCGAAAAAGAGGATCACAAACTCAACTGCCCTTAATCCCTTTTTTATCATGGGTTAATTTTCCTTTCCAGTCTTTTGGCAGAGGGGGTGATGGATAGCCCTCCCTTGGCGGTGCAGCACAGTTCCCGGGGAAGACTCTTTCCCACCCTGTCCATGGTCTCTATCACCTCATCCAGCGGGATTAAGTGATCGTATCCCGACATGGCCATGTTGGCGCAAACCAGGGCGTTGGCAGCGGAACTGATATTTTTCCCCAGGCAGGGTGCTTCCACCCGGGCGGCAATGGGATCGCATATCATCCCCAGTGAATTTTGAAGGGCAAGAGAAGCAGCACCCATACATTGCTCCACACCTCCCCCAAGGAGCCATGTAATGCCGGCAGCAGCCATTCCTGCACCCGAACCACATTCGGCCTGGCAGCCCCCAATCTCTGCAGAGAAAGTGGACCCTGTAGCTATGAAGAGCCCCACAAGGCTGCCGGCCAGCAGCGCTTTCACCTTATACTCCTCATCAAGGTCCATTGAATCGGCCACCCCGATGACCGCACCGGGAAAAGTTCCGCACGAACCGGCAGTCGGAGCTGCCACAATGATTCCCATGGAGCTTTTAACCTCCATAAGTGCCGAAACATAAAGGGTGATGTTGTGAAGAGCTTCACCCCCCACCAGCTTCCCTGCATTCATATTTTGCCGGTATCCCGGCGATTGAGCCCCCAGGAGACGATCCCTGAACCGGGTTCCCTTTAATCCGGTTTCAATGGCACTTTTCATGATCCTGTAAAGATCCCGCATCATCCTGATCACCTCCTCTGGGTCCATCCCCGACCTTATGCTTTCATATTTCACAGCAAGCTCCCAGGCTGAAAGGTGCCTGCTCCGGTTATATGCAGTCATCATTGCGCAACTGCTGAAGGGAACACCCTTTGCTCCCGGGGGGCCAACGGGCAATACCGGGTATATCCTTCTATTCATTGCAAAACCGGCTTTCTCATTACCGGACAGGGGAATCCCGGCGGGGGAAACCCATAAATCCACGACCTGGTCGCCCCGGATAGAAACCGATGTTCCATTGATCCGGATAACCTCGATCATCCCTCCCCCTGTAGATCGCGCTGTCACCTCGGCCCGCTGATGAGAGTTCTCCAGGTAAATCAGGTAGTGATTGGGCAGTTTAATGCCCGTTTCCGTTACTACAAAATGTACATCGATCTCAGCCTTTTTCAGGAACTCATCGGGATCAGTCAGGCGTAAATCATCAGCTTCGTAACCCAGCAATCCCCCTTTTATCCCCAAATCAGAACCCTGGCTCTCATGGGTGGTCGCCAGGGCATCAGCGGTATCAAAGCGAACCTCCACTTTACCGGGGTTCCCATCCATCAGGTCCCTGCAAATCCTTCCTATCCGAAGTGCTGCTGCGCTGTGGGAGCTGGAGGGACCCCTCATGACCGGACCAACCACATCATTGAAGATGCTGGGGATATTATTTAAGATTTTCATTCCAGTAACGGTCCATGGTCCTGTAGAGATGCATGGTTGTATTTTCCCGCTCCCTGATGGCATGGGTACGCATGGGGTAAGACATCATATCGAACTGCTTGTCCAGTTTAATCAGCTCATCTACGAGCATTTCACAACTCTGGTAGTGGACATTGTCATCGGCTGTTCCGTGGATCAGCAGCAACCTGCCCTTCAGGCCGGCCGCATGTGTGATGGGCGATCCGTCACGGAACCCCTCCGGGTTATCGGAAGGAAGGCCCATATAACGCTCCTGGTAAGCTGTATCATAAAGCTTCTGATCCGATACGAAAGCGATGGCAATCCCGGTCTTGTATATCTCCGGGAAGCGGAACATGCAGTTCAGGGTCATGGAGCCTCCGCCGCTCCACCCCCAGATCCCCACCCGTTCACGATCCAGAAAATGGTAAGTATCAAGTATCTTTCGGGCCGCTGCCGCCTGGTCATAGGAGGCCAGGATCCCGATCTGACGGTAGATTGACTTCCGCCACTCCCGTCCCCGGGGGACAGCGGTGCCCCTGTTGTCAACGCTGATCACCACGTACCCCTGCCCGGCCAGGTAGTGGTGCCACAGATCACCTCCCTGCCACTGATCCTGCACCGTGGAACTGGCCGGCTCCCCGTAAACGAAGAAGATGACCGGGTACTTCCGATCCGCGTTAAAACCGGGTGGTTTGATCATCCACCCGTCGAGAACCACCTCGCCGATATCTGCTTTGATAAACTCCTTTGGATTCAGACCCAGGCTCTCCAGGCCCGCTTTGATCCCGGGATTCTCCTCCATGATCCTCACCACCTTATGGCTCTTTACCTCCACAAGCGAGATCACGGGGGGATTGGCCGCACTTTCAAAAGTATGGAGCGCCCAGCGGGCATTGCCCGACATGATGTAACTGTGCTGCCCTTGCTGATCCCCGGGTGATATCCGTTCCGGTTCACCCTTACCATCCAGCCGGCTCCGGTAGAGATATCGTTGAGTAAAGTTATACGGGGAGGCAATGTAGTAGACGTAGCCTGAACCGGGATCAATACAGACCAGTTCAACCACGTCAAATTCACCCTGCGTAACCGGAAGGATTTCACTGCCATCGCGCTTTACTTTATAAAGATGCCTCCAGCCGTCGCGTTCACTCACCCAGGTAAAATTGCGGTTATTATCGATCCAGATGGGTGTATCGTGCAGGTCCAGGAATGCATCATCGGTCTCCGTGAGAATGTTCTCCAGCTCCATGGTCGCCAGGTTACCCACCCACACCCTGTTGGTATTCTGCAGCCTGTTGAGTTGCTGGATCATCACCTCCTCCGACTGGGGTATCACCTCCATTCTGACCAGGTAGTTGTTCCGGGGATCTCCGGGGATCCCGAACCACCTGGTGGATCCACCCGTCGCGGGGACCACACCGATCTTCACCGCCGAATTGGTGGTCCCCACCTTGGGGTAGGGAAAGGGAAGGGGCTTTGAGTAGACGGAGTCCAGGTTATTGATCATATAGAAGGTGCCGGTTCCTTCCGTATCGGAGTGCCAGTAAACAATATTCTTGCTGTCGTTGCTCCACCGAAACCCGTCGCGGCAGTCAAACTCCTCCTCATAGACCCAGTCGAAGGTACCGTTTACATAACGCTCACTGCCGTCATCTGTAACCTGGCGGATGATTCCCTCCCCGAGATCCTCCACGTAAATGTTGTTCCCGCTCACGTAGGCCGCCCTGGTCCCGTCCGGGGAGAATTTCGCAAACATCAGGGAGGCGGGTTTCAGCGATTTGCCCAGCTGATTCAATTGTCCGCTCTCCCGGTTCAGCACCCAGTAATCGCCCCGGGTGTGGTAGCGCCATACCCGCCGTGTATTGGTAAAGAGAAGAATCATTTGCTGATCCTCCGACCAGCTGAAGTCCCTCAGCTGCAGGGGTCCATCCGAGCCCTCTGGGGTCAGGTCGTCTGCCCCGGCCAGGACCACCCTTTCGCTGCTCTTCACATGGTACCGGACAATCTCGTTGCAGCCTGCCGTACGATCTGCCTCAAGGGTGGTGTAGTGCTGGCCATCTTCCATCCAGCGGACCGATTGATATCCGTTTGTGGGATAACGGTTGTTCCTGAAGATATCCTCCAGTGTCAGGCTTTGATCCTGTCCTGCCAGGGGAAGGACAAAACAGATCAGGATCAGCGACTTAATCATTCGGAATTTCTCTCCGTTCATTGCAAGATGGGAATGGTTGTTTAAATATAAACCAAAGTTTCTTAACTTGTTCAAAACCCCGGGGCCGCATCATGTACAATTATGAGCGCTACAATTTCAGAGTAATTTCTCTTTTGCTTGGCCTGATGGTCATCATATTCCTGGTGTACGCCGCCTACATCGGGGCCATCATCTCCTCGGTCCTGGCGATATTTGTTTCGTTCTCATTCGAGGGTATCACCATCGATCCGGTAAGGCAGCGATTTATCAAATACGATCGCTTTATCCGGTTCAGGATCGGCCGTTGGGAATCCCTTCCAAAACCGAGTTATGTCACCCTGGTGAGGATCAACCTGAATAATATGAGGAACATGGCCAGTCCCATGATTACACCCGAGCCGGGCAAAGCAGCCAGGGCATACAAAGTCAACCTGGTTGTAGAAGGCGATATACGGTTCATTGCCATCTGCAGGGGACCGATGGAGAAGATGAAAAATGAAGCCCTCAAACTTGGACAGATCCTGCAGATCCGGGTCCTGGATTATACCACTCACGACAAGAAATGGATCCTTTAAAAGCCGGGCGATGATTCAGAAAGATGTTACGTTTACCATCTCGGCCAGGGGTAAAAATGAAAGGATGCCTGTTCTGGATTTTCTGAAAATTCACTTTTCATCCATTCCACTGGACCAGGTGGACAGTGTTTTCGGGTTCCTGGAGCCATCCACCCTGTACAGCGGGAGGCCTTTTCTGAAGAGGCAGTTGTCGGATGCCGATTGGAGATCACTGGAAGAGAACCATATAGGTCTCCGGATTCCTTTTACAAATCATTTTGTAACCCAGGATGAGTACAATACATACGCCCCTTTTTTTGAAAAATATCATCGGAAGGGAAACTCGGTGATCTGCACCAACGACCAGCTTGCCGGTTGGATCCGAAAGGATTATCCCCAATACCAGATCGAGGCGAGCATTCTGAAGGAGATCGATTCACAGGACCGCATAGAAAGAGCCCTGGAGCTATATGATACGGTGATCCTGCCCATGAACCTCAACTACAACAAAGGATTCCTGTCATCCATTAAGCACAAAGAGAGGATTACCCTTTTTGGCAATGCCGGTTGCGCATTAACCTGTCCGGACCGGATCTGTTACAGGGTGATCTCGGAAACCAACAAGAAACTGGCTTCACAAAATCTCCTGCACAGGAACATCACTTTCCTTTTCCGGCTAGGGTTTCCCGTCGACTGGTGCTCATACAGGCTGCATCCCCGGAAATTAAAAGGAATGGTCGATTTTGACCTGGATCTTTTATATTCACTGGGATTCAGGCGGTTCAAGATGCTCCGGGAAAACAGGACCAGGGAGACCGGTCACTGACGGGCATGCTATCTGAACCAAAATCCAAGTGAAAAGACCCACTGGCTGGGTCGGGCATCCAGTTGAAATTCCTGTCCCCCGACAGTAAAGGATTCTCCGAGAGAGCTAAGTGAACCTTCATACCTGGCATCCAGGGAGATCTTCGACAAATCCACTCCCAGTCCGGCCTGGAATCCCCAGGTCATCGATTGGGTGAAGATGGTATAGTCGGGATCAAGGTTGGAAACATCGCCGGTGATCGACTCCTGGACCACGTAAGATCCGACGGGTCCGAGGTTGATCCGGGCGGGACCTAGTTTCACACCCACCAGGAGAGGCAGGTCG
>JAWOHR010000014.1:0-28131 GCA_046485075.1 Bacteroidales bacterium | reverse complement strand
TCCACCACGTGAGTTTCAATTACCTGTTTGCATGGGTCGCAGGCTTTAGTTTTTTTGCTTTTCTATCCACACTGATCCGCGAACTGATTAAGGATGCAGAGGATTTTGAGGGAGATTCAGCATACGGGATGAAGACGGTTCCCATTGTACTGGGCTCCGGGTGGACCAAGGCCATCGTGGTGGGGCTGATTATCTTTACCCTGGCTGTTTTAATTTTCCTGCTGCTGAAATTTATACTATTTTCGGTGGAACCGGCTGATTACTACTCACTTGTCTATTTTATTGTTTTACTGATCATACCTTTTATCCTCCTTGCTTTCAATGTGATCCGTGCAAAGAATAAACGCGATTATCACCGGGCCAGCACCCTCATCAAGCTGATCATGCTGTTTGGGATTCTCTATTCCGTGCTGGTGTTTTACCTGGTAAATTTCAAATATTAGCCGGTGCTGTCGGAGATTACTGCATACGAGATTGTGCTTGCCTCGGGTTCTCCAAGGAGGGCCGCACTGATGAATGAACTGGGGCTTCCCTTTAAGGTGGTGGAAACCCGGCATACAGATGAAGTTTATCCGGAAGGAATGCAGGGAGGGGAAATTGCCAGGTTCCTGGCGGACCAAAAATCGGATGCCTATACGGAATTATTATTGCAAATGCAGATATTACTCACTGCAGATACCATCGTCTGGCTGGACGGAAAAGAGCTGGGGAAACCCCGTAGCAGGGAGGAGGCAATTGCAATGATCAACTGTTTGTCGGGGAGAACCCACCAGGTTTTTACCGGGGTCTGTTTGAGGTCGGCCGGGAAAAGAACCAGTTTCTATGTATCCACCGATGTAAGCTTTTCAAATCTTGAGCCTGAGGAAATCGAATATTATGTAGATCAGTTCAAACCATTTGACAAAGCAGGAGCTTACGGGATCCAGGAGTGGATCGGTCATATTGCTGTGGAAAGGATTCAGGGCAGTTATTTTAACGTGATGGGTCTTCCGGTCCAGAAAATATACAGTGAACTGAAAAATTTTATTAGATGAAAAAGGCATTGTATTTACTCCTGCTGATTCTGATAAGCGGATCACAAAACCTGAGAGGCGAGGAGGGGATGTGGATCCCCTTGCTGATAGAAAAGTATCACATGGAGGAGATGCAGGAAGCCGGCTTAAAGCTCACGGCGGAGGATATCTACAGCATCAACCAGGCTTGCCTGAAAGATGCCATCGTACTTTTTGGCGGAGGCTGTACCGGTGAAATGATCTCCGGTGAGGGCCTGCTGCTGACCAATCACCATTGTGGGGAAGGAGCCATCCAGTCGCACAGCTCAGTGGAGCATGACTACCTTAGCAATGGTTTCTGGGCCATGAGCAGGGAGGAAGAGTTGCCTAACCGGGGACTGACTGCCACCTATCTCAGGTACATGCAGGATGTAACTCAGCAGGTATTTGACAGACTGGAGCAGGGAATGGACCCACAGGAGCGTCAGCAAAGGATCAACCAGAATATGGGAGCCATTATCCGGGAAGCAACAGGGGGAACTCACCTGGATGCCGATGTGACATCGTTTTATTACGGAAATGCATATTACCTTTTTGTCTACGAAAAATTCACGGATGTGCGCCTGGTGGGAGCACCCCCGTCGTCGATCGGTAATTTTGGGGCTGACAGGGATAACTGGATCTGGCCCCGTCATACAGGCGATTTCTCCCTCTTCAGGGTATACGCCAACAAGAATAATCAGCCTGCCGATTACAGCCCGGACAATGAGCCCTACAAACCCCTAAAGCACCTGGAGGTGAACCTGGGAGGCATCCGGGATGGAGATTTCACCATGATCCTTGGCTATCCTGCCTCCACAACCCAATACCTTCACTCGGATGTGGTTCGGTATATGCTTGAATCCAGTTTGCCTTTAAAGATTGGCTTAAGGACCACCCGGCTTGAGATCATGGATGCCTACATGCGTGTTTCAGATGAGGTCCGGATCCAGTATTCTCACAAATACCGAAGGGTCAGCAATGCATGGAAGAAGTGGCAGGGGATGATCCTTGGGCTGGAGCGAAACAAGGCGGTGCAGCAAAAGGTGGAAGAAGAGTCAGCTTTCCAGCTCTGGGTGGATCAGGATGATGAACGTATCATGAAATACGGAGATCTGCTTACAAGATTCAGGGTCCTCAATGAAGATATGGACGCCTATTCCCTCTCTGTAGATTTGTACAATGAATCAGTAATGGCGATTGAACTGTTCGCCCAGCTCAGGAGGGTCAGGCAAATGATGGTCCGGGGTGCTGCCCGGGAATCGATTGAACGTGAGATGGATCAGTTCTTCAAGGATTTTTATCTACCCATTGACAGGGATATTTTTACTGCAATGATGAAGGCCTATCAAAATCAGATGCGGGTGGAATACCATCCGGCATTTTTCGACAGGCTTGCAAAAAAGCACAGGGGTGATTTCGGCCTGTTTGCAGAGAAGATCTATGCTGAAACACTTTTTAGTGACAGGAAACGATGCCAGAAACTTTTGGATATCTACGCCAGGGATTCCAAAAAGGCAGTTGCCCTGGTGGAGGAGGATCCCATGACCGTCTGTCTTGAAGAGTTCAATACGATTTATAAGACCCATTTCATAGATCAGCACCGGCAGCTCGACTGGGAAGAAGAGGAACTCTACCGGACTTACATGGCCGGCCTGCTTGAGATGGCTGATGATGAACCTCTTTACCCGGATGCCAACCAGACCATGAGACTTAGCTACGGAAGCGTAAAGGGCTACCGGCCCAGGGACGGAGTGGAATATTTTTCCACAACTACGATGAAGGGAATGATTGAGAAAAGCAGGGAGGGGCATGCCGATTATATGATTCCTGATAAGCTTGTGTCACTTTACGAGGCTAAGGATTATGGCCCCTACGGAGTGGATGGGACCATGCCGGTCTGTTTTATAGCCTCCAATCACACTTCCGGTGGGAACTCGGGAAGCCCGGTACTGGATGGTTCAGGAAGGCTGATCGGGCTCAATTTTGACCGGGAGTGGGAGGGAACCATGAGTGATCTGTTTTATGATCCGGAGCTCTGTCGAAATATAGCCGTGGATATCCGTTATGTACTTTTCATCATTGATAAATTTGCCGGAGCCGGTTACCTGGTCAACGAGATGGATGTCATCCCCAGATAAATTCCTGATAAATGGGATCCGATAACCGAAAAGGTGTTCTTTACGCCATCGCTACTGCCTCTCTCTGGGGATTTATGGCTATCATTCTGAAGGTAATTACAAGTGAATTACCGCCTGTTACAGTGGTATGGTTCCGCTTCTTTTTTGCCTTCCTGGTTCTGGGTATATGGACGCTCATTTTCCGCCGTTCCGATTTTGCCATATTCAGACGACCTCCCATTCTTCTGATTCTGGCTTCCATATTCCTGGGAATAAACTACATAGGGTTTATCACCGGTATAAAATACGTTTCACCATCCAGCGCCCAGGTTTTTATTCAGATCGGTCCGGTCGGTTTTGCCCTTTCAGGGATCCTGATTTTCCGGGAGCATGTGAACTGGAAACACATTGTCGGTTTTATCCTGGTCCTGGCAGGAATGGGCCTGTTCTATTCGGAGCAGCTCGCTGACCTCACCGGGGCTGGAGAACATTTTACAAGGGGAATGTTCCTGGTGCTGGGAGGAGGACTTTCATGGGCGATCTTTGCCACCCTGCAAAAGGTGCTGGTGAAAACATACCGTCCCAACCAGCTGAATCTTTTTATCTATGGCTTCTGTTCACTGGTGCTCATTCCGCTGGCCAGTTTCCCGAGCCTTAAAGTAATGCCTGCAGCCCACTGGTTCATCCTGGTCTACCTGGGATTGAATACGGTACTGGCCTATGGTTCGCTGGCACTGGCCATTAAATTTACAGAAGCCACCCGGGTGAGCGTGATTATTACCCTGAATCCCCTGATCACCTTCATCACCATGGCCATCCTGACTCGGATGGAGGTCGCATGGGTGGGCCCTGAAACATTCTCCATCCTGGCTTTCCTGGGTGCTTTGACAGTTCTGGCAGGCGCCATCGTTGTGATCAGGGCCGGGTGGAATAAAAAAGAGGGCCCACGTTAGCGAAGGCCCTCTCTTCCCGGCTCATCCGGGCTATTTCTCTTTTTTCTTTTTTACCAGAGTGGAAGTGAGCAGCATGAATGCGCCGAAGGCGATCATGAAGAGTCCGGACCACAGGTTTATATTGTGGCCCAGTGATTTAGCATACATTTCTGCATCTCCGTTGGTTACCAGTCCCAGTATGGTCAGAATAATTCCAAAGATACTGAACATCAGTCCGATCGGTATTTTTATATCTAATCCCATTTTCCTATTGTTTTAAATTACCAGAAAATTATACTCAGAGCCAGGGCAATGGCACCCACGATGATAGCCATTACAACCGGTCGCTGATACCAGTGTTCCGAATCATCCTGTATCCTTGGCGTTAAGGAATAGACCAGTCCTTTGAGATCTTCGTCGGTTTTAGTCCGTTTTGTAACCGCGGTAATCACCAGGGTAATCAGCAGGGCTGCTGTAAAGGCATATATGGCGGTCCAGAAGTTTTGGGCCATTTCGCTGGGGTAGGTATGAAGTTGCGCAAAATATCCACCCTTGATCCCGGCCTCACCACCCAGGGGAAGCGTTAGCCCATGATGGAAGGCGGCTGATATAGTTCCTCCGATCAGACCCCAGAAAGCAGCATGCCCTGTGGTTCGTTTCCAGAACATACCCAGCAGGAAGGCAGCAAACAGTGGCGCATTCACAAAGGCGAAAATCAGCTGCAGGAAATCCATCACATTGTTGAAGGACCTGGCCACATAAGCTGTCATGATGCTCACCAGGACTCCTACAACGGTGGTCCACCTGCCCACCTTCAGATAGTGCTTGTCAGGTTGGTCGGGCCTGATGTAACTCTGGTAGATATCATAGGTAAATACGGTATTGAAAGCCGATACGTTTCCGGCCATGCCCGACATAAAAGAAGCCATCAGGGCAGTAAGTCCCAGTCCAAGCACTCCCACGGGCATGTATTTCATCAGGAGAACCGGGATCACCTTGTCAAAATCGGTGGTCATGGTACCTTCCTTTAAGGGTAATTCGATCGCTCCAATGTTGGTCAGAGCCAGGGCAATGATACCCGGAAGAATGACCAGTGCCGGAAGTAACATTTTTGGAATGGCCCCAATCAAAGGGGTTTTCCTGGCAGCAGTCATGGAACCGGCAGCCATGGCTCTTTGGACCACAAGGAAGTTGGTGCACCAGTAGCCAAAGGAAAGAACGAATCCAAGCCCCATGACAATTCCGAACCATTCAACTCCCATGGGATTGGCGTCGGCACTTCCGGCAAACTTCCATGAATGCATCATCTCTTCGGGAAGGTTGGATTTCAGCCCTTCCCATCCACCGATGTCGGTCAGCCCGATGATCACCAGAGGAAGAAAGCCGATCACAATCAGGAAGAACTGCAGCACTTCATTGTAAATGGCCGAAGTCAGTCCGCCCAGTACCATATATACCAGTACAATCATGGCCGATATAAAGAGGTAAAAATCAAATTCACCGATGTGTATACCCAGGAAGTTCCAGTCGATATTCAGCGGCAGGATCACCTGGGCCAGCAGGGCCAGTGCGTACATGGAGATTCCCGAAGCAAAAACGGTCATGATGGCAAAGGCAAATGCGTTAAAGCCCCTTGTTTTTTCATCAAACCGGAGTTTCAAATATTCGGGCACCGACCTGGCTTTGGAGCCATAATAGAAAGGCATCATGAAAATGGCCAGAAAGATCATCGCGGGTATGGCCCCGATCCAGTAAAAATGGACGGTCATCATTCCGTATTTGGCTCCTGATGCTGCCATTCCGATCACCTCCAGTGCCCCAAGATTGGCAGAGATGAATGCCAGACCGGTTACCCATGCAGGCAGTGACCGGCCAGCTTCCAGGAAGGCGGAGGCATCTTTCATATACCTTCTGAGCGCCCATCCGATTCCAAGAACAAAGACAAAGTAGATCGCGATGATCAGCCAGTCCACGGTTCCCAGCGAAAAAGTAGTTTGCATACAAATCAGTTTAAGTTGGTTTAAGGAATTTAAAAGTATAATTTATTATGATTATTCAATCACCCCTTACTATTCTTTAATTTTGAACACTTTGACCACCTCCGAAGTTCCGTCTTCCTTTAACAACCTATGAATATAAAATCCACTGAGAGGTTCCCTGGGAAGCCTGATACCCATAACATTAAAGTATTCGTGACCAATAACCATCGCATCTGATTTGAATTCTCTTTCGGCAATATCTGTAGATAACATACATGGCAGCGTGTATCCTTTTTCCGGTGTATTATTTGAGAAGAACAATCCGCCTTCATAGTCATCACTCCAAATCTCAGGGCTGGTTTTCGTACCTGTATATGGAAGCGTTCTGAATATAGCACCCGTTCCCGGATCTATCGTTGTTCCCTCCGGAATCTCTTCAGGCCACATCCACCATCCAACACCAGGATTAACGGCTGTAAATTCAAAACCAAAAACCTGTCCGAAAATGTTGACAACCGAATCCATTCCGGTTGCTGAACCGACATTCATTGTAGATGCCATTTGAATGATATTCCAGGTAGCGGCAAAGATGTTTTCGTCAATCTGTTTTAAACGGTTGGTTCCACCACTTACATCCCCGTAATTTGTCCATTTGTTAATAGCCAGGGCACGTGTT
The DNA here is from genome assembly GCA_046485075.1 of Bacteroidales bacterium. GTDB lineage: Bacteria > Bacteroidota > Bacteroidia > Bacteroidales. The sequence goes on along the minus strand of JAWOHR010000014.1, from coordinate 21,393 downwards.
GCTCCGGAAGTTGCAGGAGTTTCTTTTAACCAGTTTTCAAAAGGAGTTCCGGTAACATCTACTGCAAAAGTGAAAGTTTCATCTGCTTCAATGTTATTTGAAGCCGCAAAGGCGTTTTGAGAACAATCCCACTTAACAATATAATATCCGGCCGTATCTTTTGGATTATTAAGTGATTGTGCATTCGAAATCATCACCACCATTAAGAAGGAAATCGAAAGCAAAGTAAATTTCTTCATAAGCCTGGTTTTTTGGATGAATCCCTGAAGTAAATATAGGGAGATAATAATTTGATAATAAAAAGTTCCAAATCAATTTGTAGTTTCGATACAGGTTTTCTGTAAAATTGAAACACATGGATAGACGAAATCTGTTTCTTATTTTATTAATATTGGCATTTTCATCGAATATAATCGCGCAAAGCATCTCGTTTGCCGATGATGAAAATGAACGGGGTTATTTCGATCATCCTTATTTGCGATATGAAGCCGAACCCGGAAAATGTGAAACAAACGGAACCTTCCTTGAACCTGCATCCGATCAGCGTGAAATCCAAAGCGAAGCTTCCAATCAGTCTGCTGTTCAACTTATTGGTAAAGGCTCCTATGTCCAATGGATCAATGATAAAACCGCAGATGGTTTGACCATACGATTTTCTTTACCCGACGATTCGGAAGGAAAAGGAACCAAAGGGAATCTCATACTGTTTATCGATGGTGATTCTGTGCAACCTGTTACACTCAATTCATACTGGGCCTGGCAATATATTTTAAGGTCAGGAAGCAAGTACCCCGATAATACCCCTGATGTGAATACCAAATTTCCAAGGATGCGTTTCGACGAAATTCATCTGAAATTATCCGGCAAAATACCGGCAAATGCAACATTCCGATTGAGTAAAGCCGATGACAACGATGTGGCTTACACCATTGATTTTATTGAACTCGAAGAGATTCCGCAGGCCGTCACCTTTGAATCGATAACTGATGAGAACAAGATCCTGTACATGCCCGATGATGGGAAACTCCAGTATTTCGTAGAGCAAAACAAAGGCAAAACGATTTTCCTCCCGGAAGGAAAATACGAGATGGATAGCCGGTTATATATAAGTGGAGATGGAACAAAAATTATTGGAGCGGGCATGTGGCACACTGAAATCTATTTTACTGCTTCATCGGACGATAGAAGCACTTATAACAAACGCGGAATCGAAACATCCGGCAGCAACATAGTACTTGAGGGTTTATATCTTAATACCATTAATAACAAACGCTATTACAATACCGATCCTGTTTATCAGGTGGGCAAGGGACTTATGGGTAGCTTTGGTTCCAATTCCAGTGTCCAAAACCTGTGGATTGAACATTTCGAATGTGGTGGATGGATTGAAGGCGCAGATCATCTGAACATGAAGCATTGCCGTTTTCGCAACAACTATGCGGATGGAATGAATCTGGCCTATGGTTGTAAGAATACAGTTGTTGAACATTGCAGCTTCCGCAACAATGGAGATGATGATATGGCCTCATGGTCGCGTGCTGACGGTATGTGCGAAAAAAATATCTACTGTTACAGTACCAGTGAAAATAACTGGCGTGCTTCGGGATTAGGTTTTTTTGGCGGCAAACAAAACAGGGCTTACAACATTGTGATTATGGACCCAATGGAAGCCGGATTTCGTGTGACATGTGATTTTCCCGGGATGCCATTCAGCAACGACGGTTATAGCGAATTTTATAATATCTCGGTTCACAGAGGTGGTGTTGCCGGCGGTGAGGTTGGGGTTAGTGGAGATTTATGGGGAAACCAGCAAGGGGCATTACATATCAATAGCAGTACACAGTATGATCTGCAAAATATCAAAGTGTATAACGTCGATTTTTACGACTCGAAAAACGATGCAATTTTTATTGGAAGTAATTTAAAATTCATTAGAAATCTTGTACTTAAAGACATTGATATCAATGGAGCCGGACGATACGGTATCTATTTCAGCAACACAAAAGGAAACGGAACTTATTGTAACATTCAATACAAAAATATAGGGGCTTCTTCAAACACCAATACAACTCCCTCTTCCTTTGAATTTACGGAGGATTGCAGTAGTGTTTCAGTTCCAACAAATCGGTCTTCCGAAATCCGGCTATTTTCACGGGACGGAAACCTTCATATTTCGGGGCAGCAAAATACCATTGTTACTGTTTATGACATTTGGGGAAGGAAACGCTATCAGTCACCCATGTCTGGAAAACCGATTACCGTTCACAATTTAAATTCAGGAATATATATCGTAAGGTGGAACGAAGATCAATCGATGAAAGTATTTGTCTATTAGTCAGATCAGTTTTATTTCCATTTCACTTCTTTATTAATCATAGCACTCCTTGTTTTTTTTTATAATAAGTGTTATAATTACACTTAATTAAACCTTTAATCCCACTAACCCGCTAACCCACTAACCCACTAACTCCTAACCTCAAACATTTTAATCAATGGCCACACTTGACTGGATTGTACTCGGACTCTTCTGCCTTGCATTGGTGGGAGTAATTTTTTATGTACTGAGAAAAAAGGATAAGGATACCTCCGATTATTTTCTGGCTGGAAGGGATGCCACCTGGATTGCCATCGGGGCATCGATTTTTGCTTCCAATATCGGATCGGAACACCTGGTTGGCCTGGCCGGTGCCGGAGCGGAAAGCGGTATGGCCATGGCGCACTGGGAAATTCAGGGTTGGATGATCCTCATGCTGGGCTGGCTCTTTGTTCCATTTTATGCCCGAAGCGGGGTGTTTACGATGCCCGAATTTCTGGAGAAACGTTATAATGCCAAATCCCGCTCCTTTCTCTCCATTATTTCCCTGGTCAGTTATATCCTCACCAAAGTTGCTGTTACCGTTTATGCAGGGGGCGTGGTTTTTAAGGATGTTTTTAATATTGAATACGTGACGATCTTCAACCAGCAGATCGATTTTTTCTGGATCTCTGCCATCGGACTGGTGGTCATCACAGGCATTTATACAGTATTTGGGGGAATGAAAGCGGTGCTCTATACTTCAATTCTTCAAACCCCCATTTTGCTTGCAGGATCGATCGCCATCCTGGTCATCGGACTTTCAGAACTGGGTGGATGGAATAACCTGATGGAGATTGTCAGATCCACCGATGTAACTTATCTGAATGATGCTGGTGAAGTGATCTACCGTTCCACTTCCGACAGCATGGCCAGTTTGATGCGTTCGCCCCATGACCCGAACTTCCCGTGGACCGGTGTAATCCTTGGTTCAGCAATCATTGGTTTCTGGTACTGGTGCACCGACCAGTTTATTGTCCAGCGCGTGTTATCGGGTCGTGACCAGACCCAGGCCAGGAGGGGATCTATCTTTGGTGCCTATCTGAAACTCACTCCGGTTTTCCTTTTCCTGATTCCCGGGATGATCGCTTTTGCGCTTAAGCAGCAGGGCAGCATGGACTTTGCCACAAACGATGCGGCTTTCTCTACACTTGTGAAGGATCTGCTGCCCAAAGGATTCACAGGCATAGTAGTAGGAGGGATCCTGGCGGCTCTGATGAGTTCACTTGCATCACTCTTTAACTCATCCTCCATGTTGTTTACGGTCGATTTCTATAAAAAAATCAAACCCGAGGCCAGCGAAAAGCACTACCTGATGGTAGGCCGTCTGGCTACGGTGGTCATTGTGATTCTGGGCATCCTGTGGATTCCGGTAATGAAAGGGATTGGTAAGGTTCTTTACGAGTACCTGCAGGATGTTCAGTCCCTTCTGGCACCGGGAATTGCAGCGGTATTTTTGCTGGGAATCATTTCTAAAAGAACTACCCCGTCGGCGGGATTTATCGGACTGGTGGCTGGCTTCACCCTGGGCATGCTCAGGCTGGGAATGAAAGTCTATTACGGGGATACGGTAGGTGACGGATTTTTCTACGACCTGATCATTACGCCCAACTGGCTGCACTATGAAATAGCTCTCTTTCTCATAGTCATCACCCTGATGGTGGGCGTTAGCTTCCTTACAAAAGCTGCTGACCCGGCAAAGATCCAGGGACTCTACCTGGGATCGGCCACCGCCGAGCAAAGAGCCCTGACCCGTGCCAGCTGGAGCAAGTGGGATGTGATCAATTCGGGCATCATCATTGTATTTGTCATTGCCTTCTATATCTATTTTTGGTAGGCTGAGCTTCATGTATGAATAAGAAGAGATCCGATTATTCCGACCAGGCGCAATTTCATGTTGCTGTGGATTGCATCATATTTGGCTTCGACGATGGAGCGCTGAAGTTACTGATACACAAACGAAAGTTTGAACCTTTCCTGGGAGACTGGTCGCTTTTCGGCGGATTCCTTCAATCTGAAGAAAGTCTGAACACTGCAGCCAACAGGATTCTCTTTGACCTGACCGGTTTGCAGAATATCTACATGGAGCAGTTGCAAACCTACGGAGAGATGGAAAGAGACCCTGCCGGGAGGGTGCTTTCAGTAGCCTACTATGCACTGATCCCGGCCCGTCATTATTCGGATGATTATTCAAAACAGTATGGCGCTACCTGGGTGAGCCTGACGGAACTACCCCCATTGATCATGGATCATAACACAATGATGGTAAGTGCTTTACGCCGACTTCGGAGAAGAACAGCCTCCCAGCCCATCGGTTTTGAACTGCTCCCGGGAAAGTTCACCATTCCCCAGCTCCAGTTGCTCTATGAGGCCATTTATCAGACCGGACTGGATAAAAGAAACTTCCGTAAAAAGATCCTCTCCATGGGTGTACTGGTAAAGCTGGAGGAGAAGGATAAAAGCAGCTCCCGAAAAGGAGCATTTCTCTACAGGTTTGACAAAAGAAAGTATGAAAGAATGATTGAAAAAGGATACAATTTTACGTTGTAAAGTTTAAATGGAAAAAATAAAGAGATATGATGAAAAAACTGAGTGAACTGGAAGTCTGGTTTGTTACAGGCAGTCAGCATTTATACGGAGAAGAGACACTGAAACAGGTGGATCGGAATTCCAGGGAGATCGCAGAAGCCCTTAACCAGAGTAGTGAAATTCCTGTGAAGGTGGTTTTCAAGCTGGTATTGACTACACCGGAGGCCATTCTTTCACTTTGCCGGGAGGCCAGTCATGCCAATGCCTGCATCGGACTGATTACATGGATGCACACCTTCTCTCCCGCAAAAATGTGGATTGCAGGGCTCAAGTCCCTTAGCAAACCATTCATGCACCTGCATACCCAGTTTAACCGGGATATTCCATGGGAGTCCATTGATATGGATTTTATGAATCTGAACCAGTCGGCTCATGGCGGACGTGAGTTTGGTTTCATTGGTACCAGAATGCACATTGAACGCAAAGTGGTGGTTGGACACTGGGCCAACCAGGGGGTGCAGTCAAAAGTGGGTGTATGGACCAGGGCTGCTGCAGCCTGGCATGACTGGCAGGGTGGCAAGGTGGCCCGCTTTGGAGATAACATGCGGGAGGTGGCCGTCACCGAGGGTAATAAAGTCTCGGCCCAGATTCAGCTGGGATATTCTGTATCCGGTTATGGTGTGGGTGACCTGGTGGAGCGGGTCAAAGCTGTCAGTGCGAAAGAGATAGAAGAAATGCTCACCATTTATGAAGAGCTCTATGAGCTGCCTGCTGAAGCCGGGAAGGGGGGGCGACTTCGCCTCGCGCTGATGGAGGCTGCACGCATCGAAAAAGGAATGCGATCTTTCCTGGAAGAGGGAGGCTTTTCGGCTTTTACCACAACCTTTGAAGATCTTCACGGGCTCACTCAGCTGCCTGGACTGGCCTGCCAGCGGCTTATGGCCGACGGATACGGATTTGGAGCTGAAGGAGACTGGAAGACGGCAGCGCTGGTACGTGCCATGAAGGTAATGGCCATGGGGCTTGAAGGAGGGACCTCCTTCATGGAGGATTATACCTACCACCTGCATCCCGATGGGATGAAAGTACTCGGAGCCCACATGCTGGAGGTATGTCCGTCTATTGGGGATGGAAAACCGGGACTGGAGGTTCATCCCCTTGGAATCGGCGGGAAGGCCGATCCGGCCAGGCTGGTATTTAATGTGGCCTCCGGTCCGGGCGTAAATGCCTCCATTATGGACCTGGGAAGCAGGTTCAGGTTGCTGGTGAATCCCTGTAATGTAGTTCCGGCTGATGCTCCCCTGCCCAATCTTCCTGTGGCCAGGGTGGTATGGGAACCAAAACCAAACCTTGAGGTGGCTGCCGGTGCGTGGATCCTCTCCGGAGGTGCTCATCATACGGGTTTCAGTATGGCCGTAACCAAAGATCACCTGGAGGATTTTGCCGGGATTGCCGGGATTGAATTTCTTCTTATTGATGACTCGACCACCATCTCCTCCATCAAAAAGGAGTTGAGGTGGAACGACCTCTATTATTACCTGGCAAGGGGTTTGTAAATCACTAATACGATCTGAGATGCATGAGCAATTAAAGGAAAAGGTGCTGGAAGCCAATCTGGACCTTCTAAAACATAAGCTGGTCGTCTTCACCTGGGGAAATGCCAGTGAAAGAGATCCTGAGACCGGTCACATCGTGATCAAACCCTCGGGGGTCCCTTATGAACAGATGAGTCCAGGTCAAATGGTGGTGCTGGATGCGGAAGGGAAGCAAATTGAAGGTGACCTGAAACCATCCTCCGATGCACCTACCCACGTGATGCTCTACAGGCATTTCAAGGGAATAGGAGGAGTCGTGCATACCCATTCGGAATGGGCTACAGCCTGGGCCCAGGCAGGCCTGGCACTGCCACCTTATGGGACCACCCATGCCGATTACTTTTATGGGGCAGTTCCATGCACCAGGCCTCTCACAAAAACAGAGGTGGAGAAGGACTACGAGGCCAACACGGGGAAAGTGATCGTGGAGACCTTTCAGGGAGCAGATTATATCACGATTCCCGGCGTCCTGGTTCATGGTCATGCACCCTTTACCTGGGGTGTGGATGGGGCAGATGCTGTACACAACTCGGTGGTTCTGGAGGAGTGTGCAAAAATGGCTTTCCGTACCCGGGTACTTGGTAATCAGGTACCCATTGAACCTTTTCTGCTGGATAAGCACTATCTGCGTAAGCATGGAAAAGAGGCTTACTACGGCCAAAAATAGACTTTACAGATTTTATAGATTTCGACTTAACAGACTTTTGACGTGATGACCAGTTATACAATAGGGGTGGATTATGGAACCGATTCGGTTCGTGCCCTGGTGGTTGATACCCAAACGGGTGAGGAGATGGGAACCCATGTTTTTGAGTATCCGAGGTGGAAAGCGGGAAAGTATTGCAATCCCGCCCGGAATCAGTTCCGTCAACATCCCCTTGATTACCTGGAGGGTTTGGAGGCTTCCATCAAAGAGGCTTTGAAAAATTGCCCTGCAGGGGTGGCAGGTAAGGTGGTGGGAATTTCGGTCGATACGACCGGTTCGACGCCGGTCGCAGTAAACCGGCAGGGCGTACCGCTTTCGCTGACCCCTGGTTTTGAAGAGAATCCCAATGCCATGTTTGTGCTCTGGAAGGATCATACTGCAGTAAAAGAGGCCGAGGAGATCAACCACCTGGCCCGTAGCTGGGGGGGTGAGGATTTTACGAAGTTTGAAGGAGGCATTTACAGCTCGGAGTGGTTCTGGGCCAAGGTTCTGCATGTGCTGCGGGCAGACCCTTTCGTAAGAGAGCAGGCCTATTCATGGGTGGAGCATTGTGACTGGATCCCGGCTCTGCTGGTGGGAGATACGGATCCTCTGGGATTGAAGCGCAGCCGCTGTGCAGCCGGCCATAAAGCCATGTGGCATGAGCATTTTGACGGGCTCCCTGATGAGGATTTCCTGGTCAGGCTGGATCCTTTGCTTGAGGGACTGAAGGGGCGCTTATTCAGCGAAACCTATACCTGTGATGTGAAGGTGGGAACCCTGAGTGATGAGTGGGCCGGGAAGCTTGGATTGAACCCGGGGGTGAGTGTGGGAGCCGGTGCCTTTGATGCTCACCTGGGCGCCCTGGGCGCAGAGATTCAACCTTACTACCTCAGCAAGGTGATGGGAACCTCCACCTGCGATATGCTGATTGCCCCTGCCTCTGAAGTGGGGGAGAAGCTGGTGGGTGGGATCTGCGGCCAGGTGGATGGATCGATTGTCCCCGGAATGGTGGGACTTGAAGCAGGCCAGAGTGCCTTTGGAGATATCTATGCATGGTTCAGAAAGGTGCTGATGTGGCCCATCGAACACGTGGTAGGAAACCTGGAGGGTGTGGATGCTGAAACCCGCGAGAGGATCAGGCAGGAGACCTCCGGCAGGATGATTGCTGAACTGAGCAAAGCTGCTGAGGGAGTGGATCCCGGCGACTCGGCCCTGCTGGCACTTGACTGGATGAATGGCCGGCGTACGCCCGATGCGAATCAGAACCTGAAAGGTGCGATCATGGGACTTACGCTGGGTTCCGATGCCCCGGGAATATTCAGGGCCCTGGTGGAATCCACCGCATTCGGTGCGAAAATGATCGTGGATCGTTTTGTGGAAGAGGGAATCAGGATTGACGGGGTCATTGCCCTTGGAGGGGTGGCTAAAAAGTCTCCCTTTGTGATGCAGATCGTTGCAGATGTGCTCAATATGCCCATCAAGGTTGCCCGTTCGGAACAGGCCGTGGCACTGGGCACGGCGATGGCTGCAGCGGTGGTTGCAGGGGTTCATAAAACCATACCCCAGGCGCAGGCAGCCATGGGTGGCGGTTTTGAAACTGAATACCTGCCCGATCCCGCGATGGTGAAAAAGTATACCCTTCTCTTTGAAAAGTACAGGCGCTTTGGAAAATTCATAGAATCGGATACTGAAGGTTAACCCTACATTTGTATCTTTGTAGCGGAACAACCAATGATTCTCGTCATGCGGATTTCGATTTTCATATTATCCATGCTATTCTCTGTGCAGTTAATGGTTGCACAGTCGGCTGAGGATGAAGTGATTCGTCTGAAGCAATCCATGGGTGAACAGGCTCCTGAATCCCGGGACGCAACTGTTACTGAGGAGGAGGGCCTGCCTGGCCACTGGAACTTAAGTGTGGGCACAAGTTTTACCTATATGCAGGGATATGGTTCCGCAATGGGTTTTTATGCAGCGCCCATGTACACCTTGCCGCTGAATGACAGGTGGGCTTTGCACGGAGGTCTGATTGCTTCAAATTACACCGGTTTGGGCAGCCTTCAGATGCCGGGAGGAGAGTTCCGGTCCTCAAATAATTTTTCCAGCCTGGCGGTTTTTGCAGCCGCGTCCTATAAAATGACAGACCGGCTGATCCTGCACGGATCGGGTTATAAGAACCTGACATCCTATCCGTTGATGCCCATGGCACCGGGTCTTGTGGATAATCTTTCCATGGGAGCCACTTACAAACTGGGGAATAACATCTCCATCGGAGCCTCCATCAGCATCAACCAGGGTCACGGATACTACCAGGCTCCACCCTTCGGGGGGGCTTCTTTTGGTAGTCCTTTCGCATCACCTTTTGGCTGGTAGGCATGGCGGTATTCCTATCGGCTATCGCCCCGGTTTTCATCATTGCACTCTATATTTATTTCAGGGATAAGTATGAGAAGGAGCCATTGGGCTTGCTGGCCAAAGCGCTTGCTGCGGGAATGGTTGCCGTGATTCCCATCTTTTTCGTGGAGCGTTTTCTTATGGGAGTCATGCCTGAACTGGGGAAGGCTGGAAGCGCTGCCTACCAGGCCTTTCTGGTGGCGGGAACCACAGAAGAATTCTTTAAGTTCATGGCCCTTTACCTGGTGATCTGGAAGAGTCCCAGTTTCAATGAACAGTTCGACGGGATTGTTTATGCCGTTTTTATCTCCCTGGGTTTTGCCGCAGTCGAGAATGTGATGTATGTGATGGACGGCGGGTTTAAAACTGCCGTAGTCCGTTCCATTACTGCCGTTCCGGCCCATGCTGTTTTCGGGGTAACCATGGGTTATTATTTTGGGATCGCCAGGCACTACAAAGAGCTTAGAAGGGATTACATGCAACGGGCGTTATGGGTTCCAGTCGCGATTCATGGTATTTATGATTTTATTCTGATGGTGGGGATTTCATGGCTGCTGGTGTTGTTTGTCCCCTATGTAATCTACCTTTACAGGACCGGTGGCAGGAAACTCAAAATCCTTTCCGATGCTTCCTTTTTCAAACCCGAAAATCCGGAACATTTTTCTTAACTTCGGTTAAACCCTAAACACACATTATGTACGAATCGATTATTCCCTCGGTCGATACCATACCGGTGCACTGGTTATGGTTCGAACTGCTCCTGATTCTTACCTTTTTCATTCACATGGTACTCATGAATTTTCTGCTTGGAGGAACCCTGCTTACCGTGTGGGACCTGCTCCGGGGTAAGCCGGTGAAGAAGGCCTCGGGAACATTGCCCACGCTGATTGCCCTGACCGTAAATTTCGGCATCCCTCCACTGCTTTTTGTCCAAGTTCTCTATGGGCACCTTTTTTACTCCAGTTCCGTGATGTTGGCGGTACCCTGGATCCTGGTGGTCCCAATTCTGATCGTGGCTTACTTTGCAGCCTATATTTTTGTCCGAAAGGCAGAAACAGCCCCCCTCTGGTCAAAAGGAGCACTGCTGGTGACTTCGGTTTTCCTGCTCTATACTGCATTTATTCTTGTGAACAACAACACCCTTGCCATCCGGCCCGACCGATGGGGAATCTACTTTGATCATCCCGGCGGATGGAACCTGAACCTGGGCGAGCCGACCCTGTGGCCCCGCTACCTGCACTTTGTAATGGCTGCCCTTGCCATTGGAGGATTGGGTCGCGCCATCTTCTATCACTTCTCCCGGCTGGATCCGGAGGAGAAAAGAATTGAAATAAGGGGAAACCTGAAGATTTTCGGATGGATTACACTGATCCAGCTGGGAGTGGGAACCTGGTTCTGGCTTACCATGCCCGAAAATGTGTGGAAGACATTTATGGGCGGATCCATGTTTGCCACCATCCTGATGGCCATTTCCTGGATCGGGGCATTTCTGATCCTGCACTCCTCTTTTACGGGCCGGCTTAACCTTTCCATGTTCCTTGGAGGGATCCAGGTGCTTTTGATGGTGGTTATCCGCGACCTGGCCCGGGCCGCATACCTGGACCAGGTATTCAGTCCGTCGCAGCTCGAGAACATAAAAGAGGTATCTCCGCTGGTCGCATTCCTGATTGTCTTTGTCATTGGCCTGGTTGCACTCTACTATATGATCACCCTGATTTTCAAACCTAAAACTCAGCAATCATGAATTATCCTGTCTGGTTCCTCCCCAATACTGGAGGGGGGATTCTGATCGCCATTATCGCCATTTTACATGTTGTGATTGCCCACCTGGCAGTAGGCGGGGGTCTATTCCTGGTGCTGACCGAGCGGAAGGCTGTGAAAACAAAAGATGAGATACTTCTTGAGTATGTCAGGAAACACACCTGGTTTTTTCTGCTTCTCTCCCTGGTATTTGGAGGCATAAGCGGTGTGGGCATCTGGTTTATCATCTCCCTGGTAAATCCGGATGCAACCTCTTCCCTGATCCATACCTTTGTCTTTGGATGGGCCATTGAATGGGTCTTTTTTATCGGAGAGATCGTGGCGCTGCTGATCTACCACTACCGGTTTGGCAAGATGGACCATAAGCCTCACATGATCCTGGGATGGCTCTATTTTATTTTTGCATGGCTGAGTCTCTTTGTTATCAACGGGATTCTGGGTTTTATGCTGACTCCCGGGAAATGGATGGAAACCGGTAATTTCTGGCACGGTTTTTTTAACCCCAGTTTTCTTCCTTCACTGATCTTCAGAACCAGCATTTCGCTGATCTTTGCAGGGGTATTCGGGCTGGTGACCGGGTCGGGACTGAAAGATGCCGATACCAGGAACAAGGTGTTCAGGCTTTGTGCAAAGTGGATGTATATTCCACTCGGTGCACTGGTTCTGGCAGGGATTTACTATACCCGGGTCATCAGCGATGAGGCATTTGGAAACCTGTTTCATTTTAACAGGGAAAGTTCACCCTTTATCACCCTGCTGCTGGTCAGCTCCATTCTCCTGTTCGGACTAGGCCTGTTCACCCTGGTCAGAACCCCGAAAAATGTACAGAAGGTCGGAGCGCTTGTGCTGGTGGTTATCAGTTTTGCCTGGATGGCCGGTTTTGAATACATGCGCGAGATTGCGAGAAAGCCATATGTTTTATACGGGCATATGTATTCCACGGGTATTTCACCTTCGGATCTGGACCTGATCAATCAGGAGGGATTCCTGACCCTTGCTAAGTGGAGTAAAGTGAAGGAGGTGACCGATGAGAACATGGTTGAGGCCGGTGCCGAAATATTCAGACTGCAGTGTATGGCATGTCACACGATGGATGGTTATAACGGGGTTATGAACAAATCGGACAAGCTGACTGAGCGCGGATTGGAGGCGATCATCAACGGGATGGGAAAGGTGAACAGCTATATGCCTCCTTTTGCCGGGACTGGTAATGAAAAAAGGGCTTTGGCAGCATATTTATACCGGGAGGTGCTCGGAAAATCCACTGAACCGGATGCACCCTATCAAGCCCCCCTGCTACCCCTGGATATTCCGCAATTTGACCCTGCCAGTGATGACTATGTGCTCCTGGTCTGGAACGACCTGGGGATGCATTGCATATCCGACAACGAGAAGTACTTCTCCTTCCTGCCACCTGCCAATACCCTGAATGCACAACTTTTTAAAAGGGGGGAAAAGCCCCAACTGGTGACATACGGGGTGACCATTGAATATGAAGTTGAGGAGGGATTTAGAAATCCGCAGGATCACTCGATGTTCTGGGATTATGACACCCCGGTCTTCGGAACAGACCTGCCTGAAGGAACAGGTCTGATGGGGAAAGGTGTCTCCGGAACCATGGAGTGGGTGGGTCCGGTTTGGGCGGCAAACCTGATTCCCGTGGTGCCATACATGGATGAGGGTACCTTCAATCCCTACCCCCTGTTTACCATCACGGCCAGGGATGAATCCAGCGGTGAGGTACTGGCCGTGACAAAAGCAGTGGCTCCCACATCCACCGAACTGGGCTGCCGGAACTGCCATGAGGGTGGTTGGGCCTGGAACGGGGTTTCCGGTATGTCCGATCTCACCGCCGAAAATATTCTTAAGGCACATGACCGGTATAACGGGACCACACTGCTTGAGGATGCCCTGGCCGGAAATCCTGCACTTTGCCAGTCCTGCCACGCCGATCCGGCTTTAATGGCACCAGGAAAGCCGGGAGTCCTGAACTTTTCATCTGCCATGCACGGTTTTCATGCGAACCTGCTCCCGGGAATGGATCACGAGTCCTGCAACCTCTGCCATCCAAGCCGGCCTGAAGGCAACACCGGCTGTTTCAGGGGCCGGCACAGCCAGGTAGGAGTCAATTGTACCGAGTGTCATGGCACTATGGAGGATCATGCACTGGGTTTGCTGGCAACCCAGGGAGGCATTGATGCGGCAGGCAAACTTTCCAGGGGATTGCAACCGGTATTTGCCTCTTCAAAGGAGGAGATCAAACCAAGGATTCCCTGGCTGATGGAGCCCGATTGCAGGTCGTGTCATACCAATTTTCATATATTTGAAGACGGGTATGCGGGTACTGCTTTCAATAGCTGGGTTCCCGGGTTTGATGCACTCTATCGCAACCGGACCGATAACCAGGGTGTGATGTGCATCGCCTGTCACGGCTCCACACATGCCGTTTATGGGGCCTATAACAAATACGGTCTGCAAAGGGATAACCAGCAACCTTTGCAATACCAGGGGATGGCCGGAACCATCGGGACGCATGAAAATTGTATGGTCTGTCATAAAAAAAGCATGGAAACCAGCGGTCACCACAGGAATATGATCTACAGGGACCCTCCTCCAGCCATAGTGGAATAGGAATAGGAAAATGAATATGAATATGATTAAGAAAAAAAGGATATTCCATCTGTTGCTGTTATCACTTCTTTTTCCCGGATGCAAAACCGTGGAGGAGGGGCTTCAGGTGGGGACTTTCAACGCCAAAAGCGAACGATTCTGGAAGGTTGTCTCCAGGGATGCCCTGGCGGAACGTATCGGGATCGAATTTGGATTTACAGAGGGTCCTTCTATGCACCCTGATGGAGACCTGCTGTTCAGCGATATTCCGGAAAATACCATCTACCGTTTTAATGGAAGAAGGTTTGAGGTCTTTCGCAGTCCCAGTAATCATTCCAACGGTTTGCTGGCCGGGAAGGACGGTTCTCTGCTTGTCTGTGAGCATGGTTCCAGAAGCGTGACCAGGATTGCACCAGACAGCACATCACAAACCCTGGCTGACAGTTACCGGGGAAAAAGGCTGAACAGTCCCAATGATCTTTGCCAGTCATCCCGGGGAGTTATTTATTTCACGGATCCTCCATGGGGGTTAAACGGATTAAATGAAGATCCGGAAAAGGAGCTCCCCTTCAACGGGGTATTTATGCTCAGAAACGGCGAGGTGACATTAGTGGACAGCACCCTCTCATGGCCCAATGGTATTGCCCTGTCACCCGATGAACAATACCTCTATGTGGCAAATTTTGAAGGCAGTCCGGGTTCGGATCATAGTGATCAGGAGGTTTTCTGGCAAAGGTACGAACTGGACCCGGAAGGGTACGTGAAGGGGAGTTCACGATTCTTTCAGGCTACGGATCTCTCACTGCCTGGGGGGCCCGACGGAATGAAGGTGGATAGGAAAGGGAATCTATTCGTAACCGGACCAGGCGGAATCCTTGTGGTTGCACCCGACGGGGAGCACCTGGGGACCATCGGGCTTCCGCTTCCGGCTTCCAACCTGGTATTCGCCCGCGGTGAAAGGATCCTATATGTAACTGCCCGTTCGAGTGTTGTAAGGATCAGGCTGAGATAGCGACCTAATTAAAAATTGAATGAATACATCATCGAATCATATCCTGGTCATTTTTGGAGCTTCGGGCGATCTGACAAGGAGGAAGCTGATACCTGCACTGGCCGAGTTGAGGAAGCTGGGCCTTTTACCCGTGAAATTTGCAGTACTGGGAATAGGAAGAACCGTATATACCGATTCCTCTTACCGGGAGATGATTGCAGCTCACCTGGAGCAGAAGAGCGATGTGACGGAAATGCTCTACTACCATACCATGGATCCGGAAAAAAAGGAGGAATATGCGGGGCTTTCCAAACGTTTGAGGGATCTGACCAGCCAGTTGGTCATGGATGCAAATTACATCTTTTACCTGGCCACTCCGCCTTCACTCTATGGGATTATTCCTTCCAGTTTAGCCGGCAACGGCCTGCTTTGGGAGGAGAATGGATACTGGAAAAGGGTGATTATCGAAAAACCCTTTGGAACCGACTTTGAGACGGCCAGGGATTTGAATGTCACATTGCTCAATCATTTGCAGGAACACCAGATTTACCGGATTGACCACTATCTTGGAAAGGAGACCGTCCAAAATGTACTGGTTACCCGGTTCTCAAATGGTATATTTGAGCCGTTATGGAACCGGAATTTTGTCCACCATGTGGAGATCACATCCTCGGAGAGCCTGGGGGTTGGGTCCAGGGGAGGGTATTATGACCATTCAGGTGCGCTGAGGGACATGTTACAAAACCACCTTTTACAACTGGTGGGACTGGTGGCCATGGAGCCGCCCACCGTGATCAGTTCCGATGCCATACGAAATGAAGTGTTGAAGGTATTCCAGTCGTTTCGTCCCATTGAGGGAGATGATATTATTAAACAGGTGATCCGCGGACAGTACAGTGCCTCCCACGTGAGAGGTGAAACCATGGTGGGTTACAGGGAGGAGGAGGGTGTTCCTGAGGATAGCCGGACAGAAACATTTGTGGCCATGAAATTGTTTATTGATAACTGGAGGTGGGGAGGGGTCCCCTTTTACATACGTACTGGCAAAAGGTTGCCCACCAGGGTTACTGAAATTGTGATTCATTTTAATCCTTCTCCCCACACCCTGTTTTGCAGTGGAAGGGTCAACAGGAACCAGCTGGTGATCCGAATTCAGCCCGATGAAGGGATTCTGCTTAAGTTTGGAATGAAGGAGCAGGGTGCGGGGTTCAAGGTACAGGAAGCGAATATGGATTTTCATTATAAGAACTTAACAAACAGCTATATCCCTGAAGCATACCAGAGGCTTTTACTGGATTGCATGCAGGGAGATAGTACCCTCTATGCCCGGGGTGATGCCGTGGAAGCAGCCTGGCGGTTCGTGGATCCCATTCAGGATGCATGGAAAAATATTCAGGGAATACCCCTTTACGGCTATCCATGCGGGACATGGGGCCCGGAAATGGCAGACAACATGATTGAGGGGGACGATTACACATGGAGATACCCCTGTAAAAACCTGGCCGATGACGGCCTGTATTGTGAACTATGATGCACCGAAGAAGGCACTATATCTACCCCGATCCGGATACCCTTGCAGCCGCTTTTGTTTGCGAGGTCAATCACTTCCTTTATGAAACCAGCAATGAGGACAGACCCATTCATATTGCGCTTTCGGGAGGTTCAACACCACTGGCGGTTTTCCGTCAACTGGCAGCTACAGGGTTGATCAAGGAGTGGGAAAATATTCATCTTTACTGGGGCGATGAGCGATGTGTACTTTCCAGCGATCCGGAGAGCAATTACGGCAATGCAAAAGAGATTTTCCTTGATCCGATAGCCTATCCTAAGGAGAGGGTGCACCCGATCCGGGGTGAGGCCGATCCGGAGCAGGAGGCAGAACGTTATGGCCAACTGCTGAAAGAACGGCTTCCCCAGGAGAATGGGTTCCCGGTTTTTGACTGGATCTGGCTTGGATTGGGAAAAGATGGCCATACGGTGTCAATTTTTCCGGACCAGATCGGATTGTGGAATTCCAGGCGTCCCTGTGTGGTTGCTAGGCATCCGCAGACAGGCCAAAAAAGGATCACCATCACCGGCGGGGTGATCAATGCTGCACACAGGGTTGCCTTCCTTGTGGCGGGTAAATCAAAATCGAAAGTGGTAAACGAGATTGTAATGAAGGAGGGAAACTACCTTGACTATCCCGCCTTTTACGTTAGTCCGCGCTCCAGGAATATTGAATGGTATATGGATATGGCGGCTACGAACTGGCTGTGACCACATCCCCTGCAAGATAAGTATTATGGTAATGACTGACCCTTACTCACTATCACACGCCCGATTCCAGGATAAGCAGGATCCCTTACAATCTTACAGGGAACGATTCGTCATTAAAGATCCCTCGCTGATTTACCTGGATGGGAATTCCCTGGGCCGTTTGCCATCCGAAACGGTCAGGTATCTGGATAAAGCCATCAGGGAGCAATGGGGTGAGCGTCTGATCCGTAGCTGGAACGAAGGATGGTACCAGCAGAGTATGCGGTTGGGAAAGAAGATTGCCCAGATTGTCGGTGCCCATTCCGATGAGGTAATCCTTTCCGATTCGACATCGGTAAATCTTTACAAACTTGCTTACGGAGCATTGAAGCTTCAGGAGGAGAGAAGTGAAATCATTTCGGACGACATGAATTTCCCCTCAGACCTGTATGTCCTTCAGGGCCTTGTCAAACAGTTTGGGAACAAACATACCCTTAGACTGCTCAAATCCTCCGATGGAGTATCGGCCGATATGACCGAACTTTTAAGGATGTTTAACCGGCAAACTGCCCTGGTAAGCCTGTCGCATGTTACCTTCAAAAGTGCCTATCTCTATGACATGGCGAAAGTAAGTGAGCTGGCACACATGCATGGGGCCATGGTCCTGTGGGACCTGAGTCATTCGGTGGGTGCAATTCCCATCAGCCTGAAAAAAGCCAACGCCGACCTTGCCATTGGGTGCACATACAAATACCTGAATGGAGGTCCCGGTTCTCCTGCTTTCATCTATGTGAGGAAAGATCTGCAGGAGAAAATGGAGAATCCCATTCAGGGGTGGTTCGGCGAGAAAAATCCATTTGATTTCAAGCTGAACTACAGATCTTCGGCCGGGATCCGTAAATACCTGACCGGTACACCCCCGGTGCTTTCGGTATCGGGCCTTGAACCTGCCCTGGATATGGTACTGGAGGCAGGTATAGGTTCCATCCGAAGCAAGGGCATTGCCCAGGGTGAATACCTGATCCGGCTGGCAGAAAAATGGCTCTACGAGTTGGGATTCAGACTTGGATCGCCCGAGTACAATGAGAAACGCGGTTCTCACGTCTCCCTGAAGCATGCAGAGGGGTTCAGGATTTGCAAGGCCCTGATGGATCCTGAAGTGGGTGATACAGTGGTGGTTCCCGATTTCAGGGAACCCAACAATATTCGCTTTGGGATCACTCCCCTTTACACATCCTATGAGGAGATCTTCAGGGCAGTGGAGAAGCTGAGGTTGATCATGGACCAGAAAATCTATGAACGATATCCGGGTACACGGGGGAACGTCACATAATATCTTTCAAATCGATGTAACTTCAGGAAAGATGGGAGCAAAGAAACTGAATAATGGAATGATATTCTTTTTATCACTGTTTATTTTCGTATCGTGCGGTCACCCCGAAACAGAAGATGTGAATCAACAGCTGGCCATCCGGGTCAGGCACGATACCAAACGGTCGTGGGATGCCTACCGGAAATATGCATGGGGTAAGGATGTGCTGTTACCCCTTGATAAATCGGGCATGAACTGGTACGAAGAGTCATTAAACATTTCACCCATCGATGCATTCAGCACACTGGTGGTTACAGGCCTCACCGCCGATGCCGGCCAGGTGGTGGAGTATGTGGCCGATTCGGTCAGTTTTGACAAGGATTTCAAAGCAAAGGTGTTCGAAGTGAATATCAGGGTGCTGGGCGGGCTGCTCTCCATGTACCAGTTATCGGGCGATCGGAGGATTCTTGAGAAAGCCGTGGATTTCGGCAACCGGCTGATGCCCGCCTTCAGCTCTGCAACCGGCATTCCATATTACTGGGTAAACCTGGAGACAGGGGTTGCGGAGGGTAGCGTGGTTAATGTAGCCGAGGCCGGGACCTACCTGCTGGAGATGGGCATGCTCAGCTATTTTACCGGAGATCCGGTCTATTACCAGGCTGCCAAACGATCGAGCAGGGCCATTTTCGACCGCCGGTCGGAGATCGGACTGGTGGGGGAGGTGATCCATATCGAGACCGGTGAGTGGATCAATCCCACCTCTCACATCTGCGCCGGAACCGACTCATACTATGAATACCTTTACAAGGGATGGCTGCTCTTTGGGGATCCTGAACTGAAGGAGATGTGGGACACAAGCATTGAGGCGGTGCTGAAGTATCTCCCCGAGGAGATAGATGGAAGGGTTTGGTATGGCCGGGTGAATATGTATACGGGAGAGCATACCAGTTCAGTGGTAACCCTTTGGGACGCTTTTATGCCTGCACTGCTGGCGGTATCGGGGCATATCACCGAAGCTGCCGAGCTCCAGGAGAGCTGGGACTGGCTTTGGAGAAAAAACGGACTGGAGCCCATGATCTATGACTATAAGAGCGATTCGATCCTGAATCCGGAATATGACCTGAATCCCGAGATCATCGAATCGGCCTGGTACCTGTGGGAGCTCACCGGGGAGCAGCGCTACATGGAGATGATTAAAGGGTATTATGCCGATTTGATGAAATTCTGTTCAACCGATGTGGCCTTTACGGCCATACAGGATGTGGTGACCGGCGAGCAGCGCGATTACATGGCCACCTACTTCCTGGCAGAAACGCTAAAATACCTCTACCTGGCTTTTGCCAACCAGGAGATGTATAACCTGGAAACGGTGGTCTTCAGCACCGAAGCGCATCCCTATCTGAAGGCGGCGCTTGATCCTGAAAAAGTCCGGGAGCACCTGGGAATTAGATGATTGTGGAGATGAACCAGCTTCGCCAGATTGTATTTGAAGAAATAAGGGAGAAAGCCACCCCCGGTAAGGCAGAATGGTGGAACCTTTACCTGAAGGGAGAGATCCCTTTCCTGGGTGTGGGTACCCCTGAGATCAGGAAGGTTTTTCTGAACCGCGACAGGAATTCTTCTTTTGAGAATCTGCCCATGAACCGGCAGGTATCTCTTGTGAACGGTCTCATGCGGGGTAGATTTGCAGAGGAGAAGCTGGCTGCCATTCTCTATGTGCAGCTCTTCTGGCTGGAGCGAATGAAGGGGAGTTTCCTGGTGAATCTGATTTCAGACTGGTTTGATGAGCGCTATATTTATGACTGGAATACCACCGACTGGCTCTGTGTAAGGATTCTTGCCCCTCTGGTTGATTCGGGCGATCCCCAGGTGATATGGAAACTGAAACAATGGAACCGGGACCCCTATTTGTGGAAGGCGCGCGCCTCGCTGGTTCCTTTTGCCCGGGCCAGGTATATTACCCAGTATTCAAAGGAGATCTGGCAGTTTTCGGATAACCTGGTCAGGCGTAATGAACGGTTTGCCAAAACCGCCGTGGGCTGGGTCATGCGTGAGTATTCAAAGCATGATCCCCAGTATGTGCTGGACTTCCTGAGCAAACATGTGAAGCATACCACCGGGGAGGTAAAGCGGAATGCGCTGAAGTACTACCGGCAGGCAGTTCACATGTGAAGCCAAGATTTCTTACTCGAATTTGAGGATATAAGATTCCAGCGGGCCTATATCCACACGGGTTGTTGCGGTAATGCCCGACACTATCAATTCCAGGTTGTGTCCGGAGAGTTGATCCTTAAGCTGATGGCTGCCCTCAGCAAGGTTCCATAATTCAACCATATCCCGGGGAAGTTGTAACTCAAAGCCAGAGCTGTCACTGGCATCGAAATTGGAAACAATGATTAAACGCTCTTCATCTTTCCATCTTACAAAAGAGAATACCCGGTCGTTGTACCGTGGAGTATGTTTACGATTATAGGTATGAATCTCACGGTACTCACCCATCAGCGCCCTGCTGTTTAGGGTGAAGTTGAGCAGTTTACTGTAGAAAGCACGCAGCTCCTTTTCCTTTGGCTCCAGCTGGCCACCGTCAAAGGCACCATCATTGATCCACTTCACCTGACCAGGAACTCCCCAGTAATCGTATATGGTGGTCCGTGTTTCTGATCCATGACCCGGATTTCCATCTGCCGGTTCACCCAGCTCCTGGGCAAAGTAGATCATGACGGGTGAGGTGCCAATGGTGGCAGAGACCACCATGGCGGGCATTCCCTTGCGGGCATCCCCGGCAAAACCGGCACTGGCAATGCGCTGTTCATCATGGTTCTCCATGAAATGAAGCATATGAGGTTCAATGTCAGCAAGCTCATCCTGGATTTTCACAATGGCATCGGTGCTGCCGTGACCCTGCATGATCGCTTTCAGAGT
>JAWOHR010000204.1:0-22899 GCA_046485075.1 Bacteroidales bacterium | reverse complement strand
TTCGCATTTCTCATTTTTGGAGGCCTCCAGTTATTTTCCCAGATTATTCATGTTCCGGCCGACCAGCCCACGATCCAGGCGGGAATCGATTCAGCCTCAAATGGAGATACCGTTCTTATAGCTGAGGGTACCTACTTTGAAAATATCAGGTTTAATGGAAAGGCCATCATCTTGGCCAGTATGTATATCATGGACGGGGACACGTCCCATATTTCCAGAACCATTATTGACGGGAGCCAGGCCCCCGATCCGGATAAAGCAACGGTAGTGACCTTTAATAATTGTCAGGACACCACCTCAGTGCTGAATGGCTTTACCATTACGGGCGGGAGAGGAGAAGTCAGAAATGAATTTAACAGCCTTTCCCGCGGTGCTGGTGGGATCGCCATATTTCATGCCGGAGGTATGGTAATTAACAATATAGTAAAGGGTAATTCAATTTCTGCTGAATCGAGATACAGCTCATATGGCGGAGGGATTGCAGTTTTTAACTTTGCAAATTATAAAAATGTAGTAATCAGAAATAACACTATTTATGATAATCATATTACCGGAGATACCTATACCCAGGGAGGAGGAATATTTGCAGAAGCTAACCGGGATACGGTGATTATTGACAACAACCGGATCTACCGGAACAGTGCCACCTGCACAGGGACATGGAAAGCAAACGGAGGGGGTATACAATTACACACTTCATTTCCTTGGGGTACCATATTGATTGTGAAAAATAATCTGATCTATGAGAATGAAATTCATTGTGTGGCCAGTCATGGCGGGGGTATTTTCCTAAGCTTTGTAACTTTCAATCCTGGCTCTCAATCAGGTATAGCTGGAATTCAGATCTATAACAATATAATAGCAGATAACTATTCCGAGAATCTGGGGGGCGGTATCGCCATTTGGGACCAGATCAATGAAGGGAACATTGGAGAAGCTTATAAATTTGAACATCCCATCCCCCTGATTTATAATAATACCATTGTAGGCAACACCGCGGCGGATGCCTCAGGACTTTATAATTTTAATATGAATGCCCTTCTTTTCAATAACATTATCCGAAATGATTCATCTTCAGGGCAACGGGAAATCAGTTTTAGAGAAATAGGCGCTACTACTTACGGAAAATTTCAATCCTTTTTCAACAACATCCGAGGGGGCTTCCCGGGGGTAGGAAATATCAACCAGGATCCCCTTTTTAATCCGGATGATTATACCCTGATGGAAAACAGCCCCTGTGTGGGCTGGGGTGGCGATACAGTGTACATCAGCGGAAACTGGTACAGAGCCCCGGAGTCAGATCTCAAAGGTTCTGACCGGCGAATGGCTTCTGCAGACCATAAAATCGATATGGGCGCCATGGAATCTGCCTTCGATCAAATCAAACGGGCAGGCTATGATTCAGAACACATTATCCATGTACCGGATGAGCAAGCCACCATCCAGGCAGCCATCGATGCTGCTTCCGAAGGAGATACGGTCCTCGTGGCTCCGTGGATCTACTACGAGAATGTGGATTTCAAAGGCAAGGCCATCACCCTGCTGAGCTATTATGGAATGGACGGCGATGAATCACATATTAGCAATACGGTTATCGACGGAGGCCCTGCTGTGAATCGCGATACGGCATCCGTAGTTCTTATTGTCTCGGGTGAGGACACTACTTCCATTCTGAAGGGATTTACCATAAGGGGCGGTGCCGGGACCCTTACCGGGAGCGAAGGATTTACCAGCCGGGAAGGCGGCGGTATCCTCATGTTCCGATCCGGTGGATTGATCGAGCACAACATCATTACAGGCAACAAAATAGAGGAGAGTGGAACGGTCTGGGCGCTGGGTGCCGGGATCTCCGCTTCCAACGATAATACAAGGACAGCCATCATCCGAAACAACGTCATCTCAGGAAATACCATCGAAACAGAATCCCCGACCAACGGCGGAGGAATCAGCCTTGGCGGGGCCAACTTCATCCTGGAATACAATAGCATTGAAAATAACATCTGTAAAACCACCAGTCCGGTAGCCTATGGGGGCGGTCTGGGTTGGTGGAGCTTCGATTCCGGGGATATTGTCCCCAATCTCAAAATAGCGAACAATGATATCTATCAAAACTCGGTGAACAGTACCACAGCGGATATGAATACCTCAGGCGGAGGTATGCGATTGATCAATACCAGAAACCAGGGAACCATTGATATTCTGAATAACCGGATCCGGGGAAACACCTCTGAAGGTTACGGGGGAGGGATCACCATTGTAGGAGCAACAAATATGAATATACTGAACAACCTGGTCGTTGATAACAGCTGTGAACAGGCTGGCGGTGGGATTGCCCTGTCCGGAGTGAACTCCGCGGTGATCATTAACAATACCTTATTTGACAACATGGCAAAGCGAGGCGTAAAAAGCCTTTTTTTGAGCGAAGGAAGCTCGGTGGTGCTGTTCAATAATATACTCTGGTCGCCCAGGAATCCTGCAAAAAAAGAGATCACTAGCAGTGCCGAGGATCCATCGAATACCCTTTATGCCTTCCATAACACCATTAAGGGTGGCTGGGTTATGCAGTGGAATATGGATGTTGAGCCTGCATTTGCTGAAGATTACCATCTTTCTGAAAACAGCCTTTGCATCGGACGGGGTGCCGATTCCGTCGAAGCCGGAGGCAAATGGTACCTGGCTCCTGAATGGGATATGATGGGAAATCCGCGTAAAAGCATGGGGCGTATCGACCTGGGAGCCCTGGAATCTTCCTTTACCAGGCTTGATTCCTTTGCCATCACTTCGGTGGAAACCGACACGGATACGCCCGATTGCGAAGGGACTGCCTCTTTCACTTTTACAG
The DNA here is from genome assembly GCA_046485075.1 of Bacteroidales bacterium. Taxonomy (GTDB): domain Bacteria; phylum Bacteroidota; class Bacteroidia; order Bacteroidales. The sequence goes on along the minus strand of JAWOHR010000204.1, from coordinate 20,057 downwards.
GCGGAACCCCGCCATTCTCATTCTACCTGGACGGTGAGCCCAATGCGGACAACATTTTTGAATCCTTATGTTCAGGCAGTTTCGTATTATCGGTAGAGGATGCGGACGGTGAGATGGTGTCAACAACAATTAATATTGAAACCGGTATAAATGACCCTGTAACTGGTACCCGGTCATTGAAAATCTATCCCAATCCAACAAATCACCTTTTAACCATCGAAGCAGAATTCCCTGACCTCTATCTGATTGAAATCACCTCCCTGAATGGTCAACAGATCCATACGGGTGTGATGGAGGGAACCACTCACCAGATCGACCTCTCAGCATTCCGGAAGGGAGTCTATTTCATCACCATCAGATCAAATGACTTTGTTTCAACCCGGAAGTTTATCAAACTCTAACCTGTCAAATGGCCAGGCTTCTCCTTTAGTTAGACATTCTTATGGCTCTGGCCGGGCCGCGGGTACTCGTCCCCGCGGCCTTGTTCATGGCCTTAAACCCTTTACAGCTGTTTATCGAAGCAGTTCCTGTTCCTTATGAAGTCCGCTCTCCTTTTGGAATATGGCGATATTCCGGGAGATCTTTTCGACCAGGAGTTCGCGCGACTCCTTTGAAGCCCAGGCTATATGGGGGGTGATCAGAATCTTCTCCTTGTCATACAGCCTTAATAAAGGGTTATCAGCATTGATGGGTTCCTGCTCCATTACATCAATCCCGGCAGCACTTATCACATTGTCGTTCAGAGCCCTGGCCAGGTCGGCCTCATTGATTATACCCCCTCTGCCAAGGTTAAGCAGTATCGCACAGGGTCTCATGAGCTTGATCTTTTCGTATGTGATCAGGTATCTCGTATTATCATTCAGGGGAGCATGAATGGAGACCACGTCTGAACTTTTAAGCAAATCGTCCAGATCGAATCGTTTGAAGTTAACATGGTTATTTCTGCCGGTGGTAGAGTAGAATACCACCTCCATACCAAATGATTCTGCAATCCGCGCAACCTGCCTGCCAATGGTGCCCAGACCGATAATCCCCATGCGCTTCCCCTTCAATTCCCAGAATGGTTCATTATGGTGCGTAAAAGAGTCGCTCCTGGAGTAAGCACCACTTTTCACAAATGTGTCGTAATAGTAAGGTTTGCTAACCAGGTAGAGCAGCATGGTAAAGGTAAGCTGGGCTACGGAATCTGTGGAGTATCCTGTTACATTCCTCACCTGGATGCCGTTCTTTTCAGCATAGTTCAGATCCACATTGTTTACTCCGGTTGCAGCCACACAGATCAGTCTCAGATCAGGAAGTTGTTTCAACACTTCAGCTGTCAACTGTACCTTATTGACAATTATGATTTCCTTGCCTTTACACCGCTCCACAACAAGCTCAGGTGTGGTGCTTTCAAACACCTCAAGTTTGCCCAATTTAGAGAGCAGTTTCATATTATCAACCTTCCCAATGGTTTTGGAATCGAGAAATACGATGTGATCCATGTGATAATAATATTTTTCTTGTAACCGGAATCTACCTGTAAACACCCGATCGGTTAATTGGTTCATGAATATCCCGTATACAAGGGATGGTTAAGGATTGTTAAAAGTAATTTTCCTTTGGGAAATATTGGATACTTTTATTCTATGTACGCCTGGAAGACCTTCATGACCGCTATAATGATGCTGTTTATGACTGGCTCCATCTTTTCCCAGGATACCGATTCGAGCTTCAGCTTCACCGGCATTATTTACGATGATGCCTTTTATCCGGTTGCTGCAACTCATGTGATCAATATGAATTCTCATGCTGGTGAAGTATCCGACAGCCTGGGAATCTTCAGTCTGCCGGTGCGCAGGGGAGATACTCTTCTTTTCAGAAATATAGCCTATCGTGAAGCTCTGATCCCGGTAGAGGGGATCCTTGAGGACAGGTATGTCATCTTAAGAAGGATTTTCTATCCACTTCAGGAGGCTAAGGTATTCCAATGGGGCTCAAGCTACGATGATTTTTCCAGGGCTGTCATTGCAACACCTGCTCCAAAAACCCTGGGTGAATCACTCGGACTCCCGAGACAGGACCCCGGTTACATTCCCTTTGACATGGACGAAACAAAACTAAAGAGCACCGGATTCCTTCTTTCCTCGCCCATTTCATATCTATATTACAACCTGAACAGGAAGGAGAGGCACAGGCGGGAAATATACTGGAATGAGAAAAACAGGGAGCTTAATGAGAGATTCGAAGCAATTGTCTCCCCTGAGAATCTGTCAGATATAACCGGACTGACCGGTGATCAGCTGCTCGAGTTTATGGCCTATCTGTTCCAAAGGATGGTATGTGATTTCAAATGTAACGAGCTCAAAATCTATTCTGAAATCTATGCACACTGGGAGGTTTTCCGGCAACTTCACCCCGAATCTGTGCACTGAGCACTGAGCACTGTCTCCTGAGCACTATTCCCTGAGCACTGAGCACTGTCTCCTGAGCACTGTCCCCTGAGCACTGAGCACTGTCTCCTGAGCACTATTCCCTGAGCACTGATCACTGATCACTGAGCACTATATTACTTCCTGCTTCTCTTTGTCCCAGGAAACAGTTCTTTTCTCACGGGTGGCCATGGTAGCCATCGCCGCGGTAATCCCCTCCTCAAAAGCCTGGTCGATATTGCAGCTGGGCTGTTTCCCTTCTCGGATCGACTCGATCCACTCGGCAATGTGCAGGTGAGTGGTGTCGACCCTGCGGCCGTTCCGGTAAGTGTAGAGAAGTCCACGGCTGGCAAAGTACTGTTCAGTGGCAGTTGCCACCGAGTCGACATTTTTGCGTCCGGGGATGTAGGTGTAGATTGGGACGCCCGGGTCGATAAGACCGTTTTGAATCTTCTCTTTATACCTTGTGCTTTCGGCGCAGGCATATATGCTCAGGTTATTCCCCAGCTCCATGGAAGCATCGTGACCCATAATCATCTTTCCCCGGTCCTGGTTGTTGGCCAAAGAGGCGCTGTACATGAGTGTGAAATCGAGGTGGGGATACTCCAGTACCGTGTTCCATACATCGGGGACCTCCCTGATTTCATCGACGTAATGTTCTTTCCCTTTATAGAAATAGACACCTCCGGAGGCTACAGCCGTTTCCGGGATTCCCATACCAAGGATCTGGTTTACTGCATCATATTCATGGGTTAGCAGGTCGCCCGAAAGACCGGTCCCATAGTCCCACCAGCATCTCCAACGGAAGAAACGTTCAGGGCTCCAGGGATGTTTTGCTTCACAGGGTTCTTCAAATGTGACCCAATCCACTGTTTGTTCATTCGCCTGCGGATGGATATCATATACCCAGGCCCCGTTTGGGGAGTTTCTGTTTGTGCAGACTTCCACCAGGTTGATTTTTCCAAGGAGGTTTTTATCCACCGCCTCTTTGGCTTTAATATAGCTTTCGGTTTGCCTGCCCTGGTGACCCAGTTGGTAAACAATTCCGCTTTTTTTGACTTCATCCCTGACGGTATAAACCTCTTCTAAGGTCCGGGTAAACCCTTTTTCGGCATAGACATGTTTCCCTGCTTTGGCAGCATCGATGGTCATCCTTGCATGCCAGTGGTCCGGAGCGGCAATGATTACGGCATCAATATCATCCGAGGCAAGCATCTCCTGGTACGTTTTGAATCTTTTTACGGGGCTTCCCAAAGCACCTCCAATACCCTCCCTGCCTATGTTTCCGGCAGCTGCCAGTGCCCGTTCGGCATGCACATCGAACAGATCGCACACGCCTGTAATCTTCACATTCAGGTCATCCTGTTCCAGGAATTCTTCGTATCTCTTATTCCGGGAATCTTTGGCCGCTTCATCCTTCCACTGCTGGATTGTCTCGGGCTGAACAAAACCGGCTCCTTTCATAAGCTGGGTCCCCCTGATGCCAAAACCGATTATCCCTATCCTGATGGCATCTCCGTCGTGTTTATAGCGGCTGAATTCCAGGTTTTGGCTGCTCATGTTTAGTTCATTAGCCAGCTTGTGGTTTTTAATATGATCCTGTTTCCGTTTTCTCCAGGTACCATATGCCATTGCACCCAGGACAGGTACAGTAGCCATTCCTTTCAACAGATCCCTTCTATTCATACAATTTTTTAAGCTTATCAGGTTCAATTTTTAAATACAAATCTGTCCAGGCCCACCGATTTCCAGGTTGGGAATAAAAGTATTACCCAGAGTGCAAACATCTCGATCAGATTTTTATTGACCCAGAGGTAGGCTCCTTCACTGGGTATTGCATAGTTAGCCCCAATGATGGCCGGGTGAGAGAGGTAATAGAATGCCAGCAATACGATTCCGGAGATGAGTGCGGTCCGGGTGAAGAGTCCCACGATCAGTCCTGCGCCGATCAATATCAATCCCCACACATTCAGGAAGTCCATCACATTTAATGCGCCGGGGTTACCTGCAAGCGATTGGAATACACCTTCAAAAAATCCTTTGGAATCCATTAGATAACCCAGGGAGGACCAGTCGGGGTTGAAAAGTTTGGTAAGGCCCTCATATAGGAAGTGCCATCCGATGGCAACCCTGAGGATTACCAATGCCCAGACCTGTGTAATTGTGTAATTTTTCAGTTTCATTTGATTTCACTCTTTACCGGAAGGTTAAATTGAGAAAATTGTAAAACTAATAATTTAGTCTTAATTTCCTTATTATTTTTGCTTCTGGGTGTTCAGGAATTTGCCAATGATGAGTGCAATGACGATCACAAGGTAGAGCTGTCCTCCGACCGCAACAAAGATGGACAGTGAACGGGCCAGGGGAGCAGTGGGTGTGATATCACCATAACCTACGGTACAAAGGGTGACAAATCCGAAATAGATATAATTGCTAAGGTTCTCAGATCCGGCTTCAAGGGTGATGAAGCTGCCTGGAATAAACAGGTCAATACTGATAAATAGGATTGAAGCGGTCAGTCCCATCAGCAGATAACTGTTGATGGCACACAGGACAGTCGACTTTTCAACAGATTTGGCCTGACTCACATGTGCAATGAGGGCGATTGTGGAAAAGATCAAAGAGATGGTTGTCAACAGAAAGGAGATGACATTGAGTGCTTTGCTTCCGGGAAACAGGTATGATAATGCCAGGCTCATCAAAGTAAGGAATCCCAGGGAAAAAAGCAGTTTGAAAATTTGTTTTTGATAATCTGCAGCAAATATACCGGAGATCACCACCAGGATCAATGCTGAATGGGTAACGATTTTGCCGAATTGGCCCATTAAAGGGGCGATAAAGATCAGGACGAATAAGGCTAAAAGGAGGATGATATTATTTCGCCAGAGTTTTATTTGATGTCCGATGGAATCACTGATGAAACGGTTTGATTGCGAAGTTGGTAAAATCATGTCTGTTCCTTTTCGGGTATGCTGCGGATTATTTTATGAATGGTCAGAGTGTTCCTATGCTCCTCCCTGATGTAATGCACCGAGTCCGAAAAGGCTCTGATCAGCGAGAGGCCCATACTTCCATCGTCTGCGGACACCGGATCGGAAGCATGGCCAGAGTCGTATTCAAGCGGATTAAAAGGGGTTCCGTTATCGCTCATTTCGATTATAATTTCCGTATCGGTTTTTGAAATGAAGATGTCCAGCAGGTGCTGATCATCAACAAAGGAGAATCGAATGATGTTCGAGAATAGCTCCTCCACAATCATGGTGATCTGTTTTAACTCGGGAGTGGGAATCCCCTGGATTTTCGCAAATGCCTCCAGATCACTTCGGATGGATGCAATGGACTGGATTATGGTCCGGTATCGAAATTGCTCCTTCATCACTGCTCCCTGATAAATTCAACCGGATTAATCCGGGCAAGTCTGATTGCATGATAAAAAACTGCAATCCAGCTAAATATGATCAACACCACGATACATACCGGGAAGATCCAGATGGGTAACTCTGTGCGGTAGATAAAATTCCTTAGCCATCGCTCCATGAGTAAAATCGATGCAGGAATTGAAAGGGCCGAGGAGACCAGTGCAAGCCACAGGTAATGAATTAATTCAGGCAGGATAATCTGGTATACTTTTGCCCCGTTAATCTTGCGCAATGCTGCCGCCTTTACCTTCTTCTGCATAAAAAATCCGCTCAGGGCAAAAAGGCCCATTCCCGCAATAATAATTGAAATTAAGCTGAATACCCTCATGATCCTGATTTGGTTAAGTTCACTTTCATACAATTTTTCGATCAGGGAAGATGAAAAATGGAACTCCAGGGGAAAGTTAGGGTACAGCTCCTCCCATACGACCTTCAGGTGCTCGATTACAGGGGCCGCATCACCAGCGGGCATAATCGAAAAGCAGAATAACCAGGTATATTTTGGAAAGATAACCATTGGTGAAATCTCATAATCCAGACCGGAAAGGTGAAAGTCTTCCACAATACCGGTGATAGACCCGGGCCAGATAAAACCGGGGTAAGCGAATTGAAGAGAGAGATTTTTTCCAATAAGCGATTCAGGATAACCGGATATCATCTTAGCCGCTGTTTCATTAAGGAAAAAGTACTCCGCCGAATCTCCCGGGTTGTAATCCGATGGCATGTTATTACCATACAGCACTTTAATATTATAAAACTTTAGAAAGTCCTGGTCCACAGGGAAGAGGAAAAGCTGTTTCTCGCCCTCATCCACGCCGTCAATCTCAAATTTGCATGCATCCATTGCCTGTCCGGTGGGCTCCTCCATACTTGCAGTAACCAGGGCAACATTTGGATTCTCCATCATTCTTTCTTTGAAAAGCCCAAAGCGGTCCACGATTGAACGGTGAAGGCTGTAAAGGTGAATGGCCTCATTCTGCGAAGCAGCAAGCTGGTTGTTCATCGCAAAATGAGTTTGCCTGGTGATCATAATCAGATTTGATACCAGAACAAAAGTGATTATAAATTCCAGGATGATAATCGACCGGATGAACAGACTTCTTCCGGTTTCGTCCGGCGGGCTACCGATTTTGGTGGAATGGAATTTATGAAGCAAGCGCCTGTATAACAGTTTAGTTGAAAGGATGGCGGTTACGTTGGCGCTCAAAACAATCAATATCAGGAGGAGTGATATTGAAAAGAGGAATATTCCGGAATCACGGGGGGAGGCTGTATCTCCAAGTCGATGAATGGACGGAGAGAGCAACAGGGTAAGTACGATCCCTGTTAGATATGAAACCAATCCAATAAAAAGATTGTCAACCAGAAATTGCCTGAAAAAAACTGCTTTCCCGGCCCCCATCTGCCACTGAATCATAAATTTTCGGATCTGCATCTGGTTCTGACTAACCGAGAGTAATGTGAAATTGATCCACGAAAGCAGGAACACCATCATTCCTGTAATGATCAGTATCAGGACTGTTCTGTAACGAACATTTGGTTGAATCTCCCTGGCTTTGTGTGATTTCAGATGAATATCCGACAACGGCTGGAGTCTCGGTTGGATTAAGCTCGTATAGGAATAATCGAAGTTGGTTTCGATGAATGTTTTAAGCTCCTTTTCATACTCCGTGGGATCGATGCCTTGTTTCAGTTTCAAATAGGCCCAGGCCGTACCCTCAAAGGTCAGGGGATCATCGAAGGAGGTGAGAACAGAAATTTTCAGATGTGAATTTTCAGGAAAATCCTTCACTACTGCCAGCACAGTGAAAATGGTGGGATTCACATCGAACTGATGCATCATGCTAAATGTTTTTCCAACAGGATTATCTGTTCCAAAAAACCTTATGGCAGTGGATTGTGTAAGGATAGCACTTTGGGGAACGGTTAGCAGGTTTTCCCTCTCACCAATGATTACCTCCGGATTAAATATTTCCAGGAATTGAGCATCGCAGGTGAATGCAAATTCCTCGTAAAAGGTCTCTTCCCCAATCTTAAACGCGGCCCTGCGGAAAGGGGCCAGGCGGCTCATTTTTTCAATTCCCGGGACCTCTGAAAAGATAAGCCGGTTCAGTACGCTCCCGTGCAGGATCCTGGCCGTATGACGATGGAATCCTTCATTGGTTTCCTCAAATGTCAGCCGGTAGACAGACTCCTTTTCTGAGAAGTTCCTATCGAAGGAGAGGTGCCAGGCCGACCATTGGATGGTTGAGAGAAATGTGGTTATTCCAATGGCGAGTCCTGCTATGACAAATAGTGCATATAGCAGGTTTTTCCGAAGGCTTCTTATTACACTTAGCAGATGCTTCCCGATCATGGTTGATTTCCTGGCAGCTGTAAATATAGTGATTCAGGATTTATTCTTCGGAAAAGTTTCAGACATCTGAGATTGCCATAAGCCGGCTGGCGGTTCGGAAAAACATCATTCCGGGGATGATAGCGGGTGTAACCAATGAAACTTCACCCAGTGAAATCGTTTTAAGCAGACTGTATTCTGGTCCGCTCTGGACTATATACAATTCCCCGTATTCTGATACGATGTAAATTTTTCCATCTGCGGCCACCGGAGATGCGATAAAACTGGAGGGATTCACCGTCTGCTGGTAAATTTCTTTTCCACTTCGCGCATCATAACAAGTCAGATTACCATTCCAGCGGAGCCTGTACAAAAGCGAGTCATAAACCAGCACGGATGACATGTAAGAACCCCCGCGATCGTAAAACCATTCCATCCCCTTCACCTTCATGGAGTCGTTTTCCGGATAATCGACCACTCCCTCAGCGTTGTTCTTTACCGCCATCAGGGGTGCATGCCTTCCGTGGGCACTATTGAAGTAAATCAGGTCTTTCCACACAATGGGTGTAGGTATAGGTATATCACCTCCGCCAGACATCCTCCATATCTCTTCACCCGTCTCCAGATTGTATCCTCCCCGGTGTCTGAATCCATTGACCGCCACGCAGGCCTCGGTTCCGTTAAAATATACAGCAGGGGTGCACCATCCGGAGATTTCATCCCGATCTTTCTTCCAGATGGTCTCACCGGTAGAAAGATCCAGGACTGTTACAAAAGCCGTATTTAATGCATCGGCCTGCAGGATCAGTCGGTCCTGGAAGATGACCGGGGAGCTGCAGAATTCCCATTCGGCAGATTCTACAACATTCCAGGCCGAGTTAATCAGGCCAAAATCCCGTTTCCATTCCAACACCCCCTGCATGTCATAACAGTAGAGCCCTTCCGAACCAAAAAAGGCAACCACATGTCTTCCGTCGGTTGCAATGGTAGTGTTGGCGTGGGAAGATTTGGGATGCCTTTTCACCCGTGGAATGCCCCGGCAGGCCTCCCTCTCCCATAGGATTCTTCCACTATTCTTGTCGATGCAATATACCATCCATCGATGTTCGGATGAATCCGGAACCGGTTCAATATCACCGAATAGTCCTGCCTGGTAGCCCAGCTTGTCTGTTTCACTGATTGCAGTGGTCAGGTATACCCTGTCGTCCCATATGGCCGGACAGGAAAGCCCTAAACCGGGAATTTCCATGTTCCATTTCACATGATATCCGGTTTCAATATTGAATGAATCGGGCAGTGATGCATTGTTCATATAACCGCAGGCATGAAAGCCCCTGTAGGAGGGCCATTGTCGGTTTGTTTCCATGGCCGTGAAAAGTGCCTCCTCTGAGTTAATTTTCAGAGTGCTGCGCTTATGGTTATTGGAACATGTTAATAATGAGAGTGATAAAATAATATTGAGCAAAGCTATCCGTTTCATGTTCTTCTATATTGTGAGTATCCTGATTGTTAAAATACAATAATAACGAATACATTTGACAGGCAGCCCCCACCTTCAGGATTCTGACAATACTTTAATTATGGATTCCTTTTATTAACTTGTATAAAAAAAAGGAGGTTGTGATGGAACGATCAGAACATGCAAAAGAACTATTTCTTGAGGGTAACAACTGCGCCCAATCATTACTTCTCTCATTCGCAAAAGACTACGGCTACAGCAAGGAACTGGCACTTAAGGTCTCGGCCGGATTCGGGGGAGGGATGGGACGAATCCAGGGTACTTGTGGTGCAGTGACCGGAGCGATCATGGTCCTGGGAATATTACAAGGTGAGAAGTCCTCTGACAATAAGGAGCTTAAGACGGGGACCTACGGTTTAGTAAGGGAATTCATTAAAAGATTTACCAATGATTTTAAGACCATTAGTTGCAGGGAACTGACCGGATGTGATTTCAACTCAGACTCAGGAACTGATAAGTTCAAGGATGAGGAAGTGATGGAAAAGATATGTGCGCCTTGCGTAAAACGAGCGGTTGAGATTGTGGAATCAATATCCTGATTAAATGATGGATTGGAAGGGTTTTGAAACGCTTCAGGAGTATGCCACTGCACGTATTGCGGAATTTAAGCTGATCCCTGAGGAGAGAAGGACGAGACTTAAAGCGTTAGCGGAGGTTATCGCTGCAAGCGAGTCAGATGTAGTGAACCTTATATTTATTTGCACGCATAATTCAAGGAGAAGCCAACTGGCACAGATTTGGGCCTTACTGGGGTCGGGTCTTTTTGGATTGGAAGGGGTGGCATGTTTTTCGGGTGGCACGGAAGTATCTGCCTTTAATCCATTGGCGGTAAAGGCAATCAGAAGTGCAGGATTCAGAATTTCCACCAAAATTCCCGGAGCAAATCCTGTATATCTGGTAGACTATCCTGGTGCAAATGGGGGGGTGAGGGTATTTTCGAAGAAGTATACAGATCCACCCAATCCAACCAGGGATTTTCACGCTGTGATGACCTGCCCGGATGCCAATAAGGCTTGTACGGTAGTAACCGGAGCTTTAACCCGGCATGCCATTACCTACGATGATCCTATGATTTTTGAAGGTACTCCACAGGCAGTTGAGGGTTATGCTGAGCGGTGTCGTCAGATTGCCAGGGAGATGCTTTTTCTTTTCTCGGTTACCAGGTGACTGATTCAACCGGGATGTGAGGTGCATCGGACCAGTCGTTAAGGGCATTGATCAGCTTCAGGCTCTTGAATCCGGAGAGATCTTTAATCCTGATGCCGGCTGTTTTAATAATACCCTTTCCCAGCAGAAAGGCCCGCATGGTTCCCTCCAGGAGAGGAAATTCCGGGGTAACCCAATTTGAACCATTCCAAAATACCACATTGGCAAAATAGCTGTCGGTAATTCGTCCATCTTTAAGAATCAGTATGTCGTCGCACGAATCACGCTGATCATACAGGGCTGTCAGGGCCGACCGGTCGGTGGATTTGTAGGGATAGCTAACCTGGCCGCCGTCAATAAGTTTAAGAGATCTGATCTCAGCTCTTTCGTATGGTTGAAACTCCACACCGGTTACCTGATGATCGTACAGTATACGACATTTGAAGAGTCCGTTTCTTGCATGGGTGGGGATGATGATCTCCTTCGAAAGTGCCGGATGGCTCGTCAGGCCCAGCATTTCATTGCGGGTTCGGTTGAACCTGGCCTGGTGAAAGGGGAGATTTTTCACCTCCCCGTTCCAAATTTTTATGGTTTCAATAAATGGGAACATATACCTTATTTACCATTTCATCATACTCCTGTTCGCAGGAACTCTGAAAAGTGATACCCCCGCCGCTTTTAAAGGTGAGTTTTTCACCACTTTTTTCAATGTACCGGATGGCTACAGCCGAATCCAGAATTGAGCCGTCCCAGTATCCAAAAATCCCGGTATAGTAACCACGCTCATAACCCTCTGCTTCGAGGATGATCTCAACGGTACTCTTCTTTGGAGCTCCACAGATCGAGCCTGCCGGCAAAAGGCTGAAGAGCAAGCTTCCCAGCCTGGACCGATAATCCTGAGGAAGTGTTCCCGAAATCTCCGAACTCATCTGGAGCAGTTCCCCCTGGTGGGTTCTGATCCGGTCGATGTATTTAAAACGTTTAACCATTACATTAGAAGCGATGATGCTCAGGTCATTCCTGATCAGGTCCACAATGGTATTGTGTTCAGCATCCTCCTTCAGGTCAGAGGTAAGTCTACTCCGGGCCCCGGGAATGTTTGCATCGATGGTCCCCTTCATGGGATTGGATGTTATGTTATTTCCCTTTATCCTGACAAATCTCTCGGGACTGAATATGACAAGTTCATCCTGCAGGTAAAATTTGAACGGTGCCCTGCTTCCCCGGAAGATCTCCTCCAGTGTGTAATTACATTTTACACGGGTGGGGAAGGTGAGGTTCAGCAGGAACGAGTTGCCGTAAAGAATCTGTTGTTTCACCATGGAAAATGCTTTCCGGTAACGTTCAGGATCAACAGGCAGTTTGGTGAAAGTGATGGGTTCCCGGGCAACAGCTCCCAGGTTGTGATTTACAGCCCCCGGCATTTCCAGGTAAAGACCCCCGGAGGCAGCTTTATTCATGGGAACCACGATATTGTTCTCACCCGAAAAGCTGATCAGGAACGCAAAAGGAGTACCCTCGCTGCCAAATCGGTTCATTTGGATCATACTCTCCTCCCTGGAATACCTCTGCAGATTCATGCCGGCAAATATACAACAAGGTCCTGAAAACTCAGATGATCAACCCAGCCTTGCTCCGTTATGAACCTGGCAGTCGGGTACCGCCAGCACAACCTCTCCACGCTCGTTGTATAGCCCCGTGACAAGGCATTCAGATATAAACGGACCAACCTGTTTGGCTGGAAAATTGACCACGCAGATCACCTGTTTATGGAGGAGATCCTCTGCCCTGTAAAGATCCTTGATCTGGGCGCTTGACCGCTTCAGACCGATCTCACTGCCGAAATCGATCTTAAGCTTGAAGGCAGGTTTCCGGGCTTCGGGGAACTCCTCCACCTCCACCACGGTACCTGCCCTCAGTTCAATTTTTTCAAAATCATTCCAGTTGATGTTGTTCATTGGCTGCCATTTTTTTGTGGTACCACAGATCCAGAAAGAACCATATAAGAATGGAGAAAAGATAGATCAATATTCCGTAGACCGTGGTGTAGAAGGATATTTTCAATCCGCTGTACACCATCTGGGGTGAGATATCACCGGCCCTTTCGATGGCTCCGAAGGCCATTAATAGCCCGATCAGCTGGCCCAGAATCCCGGTGATCATGGTGAAGAGCCCCATGGATTTAAGATAGGTGAGCCGGTATCTGAAATTTTCGGCTTTTTGCGCTTTCCCATTGGAAATGAAAATGGCAAATCCCACCGATGTCGCCAGCAGGATGAGAAGCAGGATGGTCAGAATCCCCATGAAGAGGGGTCCGCCTACGTGAAACAGGTTATTAAGCGAATTCATAACAAGAAGTATTAAAGTTAATAAAAGATTTCCTTACAAAGCTAGGGTTGACTGGGGTTACGGATCAAGGTCGAATCCGGGTGAAAACCGGTTATCTGCAGATGATACCCTTTTGAGAGCTGATTTTTTCCGATATTTATTCAGACTCTGCTATGAAAGCCTATCAGCATATTTTATTCTGGATCCTGGTCCATGGGGCCCTCACCCTGATCTTTGGAAAATGGTTTGAAGGGTACATAGAAGCGTTCTATTATGTTTCATTGCTTTTACCCGTGGTGATTGCCACCTCCTATTTCTTCAATTACTTCCTGGTACCCCGTTACCTTTTTACAAGGAATTTCATCAGGTTCGGGGTTTATACCTTCTATATGTTTGTGATCTCACTGACCCTCGAACTGCTGGCCAGTGTAACCTCCATGCTGCTGATGATTCAATTCGGTATCAATGAGTCCGGACCACTGGTCACGGATGTTTTCATGCTGGCTATCATCCTTCATTTCATCGTCCTGTTCAAATCTTTCATATTACTCATCAAACATTACTATGTCGACCAGACAGCCATCCAACAGCTTGAGGAAGAAAAATCAAAATCTGAGAAGGGGTTTATCATGGTCCGCTCCAGACGGAAGAACACCCGTATTGAATATTCCAATCTCCGCTATATCGAGAGTCTGGCCGATTATACAAAAATTCATCTGGTGGATGGGGGAGAGGTGGTATCCAAAGCGAAAATCGGTCAATTGGAGGAGGAGTTGCCGGAGCATTTTCTAAGAATCCACCGCTCATTCATTGTAAACAGGGAGAAAATCACCTCCTTCAGTCGTGAAGAGATGCTTCTGGGCGATATCAGCCTGCCGGTAAGCAGAAGTTATCGCAAAACAGTAATATCGAGCCTATCCCGATGATGTGATCACTCTTCCAGCGAAAGAGCCTCCTTGGCATTTAATTTGGCCAGCTTTATCACCTTCTCCCTGGTAACTGTATTCAGTGAAAGCACCAGGATACAGATCACAAAAAGAACCATTTGCTTCCCATCCTTCAACAGGATCAAACCCACAATAGAAAACAGGGCAACCCCCTCGATCATGGCCCACCGGATTATCATGGCCGACTGAAATTGCTCAAATTTCCTGGCAAAGGGATCTCCCGCCATAATGGCTGCCATCTTCCGGTTTGAAATTAGGTTGCCTAAAGGAATCATGGACAGAAGAAGCACATTCACAATGGTAAGAGTATCAACATTATCCTTGAATCCGGGGATTGCCATATCATTCAGGTAGATTCCCACGAAAAAAAAGAGCAGTAATCCTGTATTCAGTGCATAGTAAATTAGCTTTAATGCCCTGAATGCCTGTTTTGGATGTAGATGGTTTCCATGCATGATCCCTTTTTTGTGTTTTTAAATATAGCGAAATTGTTGCAGCGATATAAAAGCATCTCAAATTTTCCGTACTATTGTTTATGAGAATATTTTCTTCATTCCTGGCTTTCATATGTTTCAATTCTTTGATAGCCAGTAATCTTGTAAAAAATCCCGGATTTGAGGATTCTGAAATTTCCCCGAAAAACTGGATTATTTCCGGACCGGTAAAATCAATGGAGCCTGCAACAGGTATTGATTTGAAAACAAGTTACAGTGGCAGCTCTTCCCTTAAAATGGAAAGTATTAACCCGGATTGCCATGGCAGGGCATTTCAGATCATTGGGATACAACCTGGTCAGACCTATCTCTTCAATGCCCGGTTTTTGGCAAAAGATATAATTTCCCTGGATAAATCTGTAATGATCCGGATTAAGTGGTTCCATGGGAAAGAAAACCTGGGATACAATTATATTTATGACATTGTTTATGAACCGGAAGGATGGTATCTGGCTTCCGATAAAATCAAAGCTGTGCCTGGAGCCGATTCGGCTGAAATATCCCTTGAATTCAGATGGTCTTTGGGAACGGTTTGGTGGGATGACATCTCCCTTGAAGCTTGTCAGGATGAGCCTGCCAGAATGCTAAAGGCAGGAACTGTATACTGCAGGCCTCCGGGCCCGACTGTGGAAGAAAATATCAGTATTATGGGATCCCTGCTGGATGAAGCCGGTGCCAAAGCTTGTGATATTGTTTGTCTGCCCGAAGGATGGGCAACCTGCAATACAGGCCTGGGAATGACAAAAACCGGGGTGAATTCTTTGAATGGAAGCGCATCAGTTATGATGGCCGGAAAAGCAAGAAAATATGGGATGTACATTGTATCCGGTTTATATAACTGGAGTGGTGATACACTGAATAATATTGCAGTTCTTTACAACAGGCAGGGCGAAATTCAGAATGTTTATAAGAAGGTGCAATTACCAGATAGTGAAGCTGAACAAGGAGCCGTACCAGGTAATGAATTGCCCGTATTCACGACCGATTTTGGAAAAATAGGAATGCTCATCTGTTGGGATTATGCTTTTCCTGAAGTAGCAAGAATTCTTGCCCTCAAGGGTGCAGAAATCCTCTTATGTCCAATCTGGGGCGACACCCGGGGCAATGAAAATGATGTTTACAGAACTATTGCCAGAAGCCGGGCAATTGATAATGGAGTATTTTTTATTACTTCCATTTATGATGGCCAAAGTCTTATTATAAATCCCTCTGGTGAAATCCTCCAGGAAAGCAGTACTCAGAATTCCTTGATAACAGCTGATATTGATCTTAATTTCAGACCATCATGGGAATGGATTGGGAATGCCGGTAAAGGAGACTGGAAAGGGGTTTGGCGCAAAGACAGGAGGTCTGATATATTCAGTGGTTTTTAGTAATATTGAAAGAGCAATAACAGAAACATACGTATGAGAAATTTTAAGATTGCAACCTGCATTTTTGGTTTTCTCCTGGTAATCTCGGCATGCAACCAGAATTTGCAAGACAAATTGCCATCTCCCTTTGAAATCATTCCAAAACCCCAGAAGGTGGAGATCACTAAAGGGAAAAGTTTAAAATACCAGGATTTGGTCAGCCTGGAAATGACCGGACTGACAGAACGGCCGGTCATGGGAGAAATCCTCTCCCGGCTGGTTGAAACCAAATCCAATGAAGGACGGTTATCACTTGTTGTGGACCCGGCTCTTCAGGAAACAGGCAACCCAGAAGGTTATGTACTTCTGATCGGGGATGGCCATGTTGAGATCAGATCTGCCACAGAGGCAGGGATCTTTTACGGATGCCAGACTTTGGAGCAGCTGCTGGAGGACGCACGCGATTTTGATAAAGCCATACCCGCCTGTAAAATTACAGATTACCCGGCTTTGTCATACCGTGCAGTGCATATTGATGTCAAGCACCACCTTGATCATATGGATTATTATTATAGAAGCATCGACCGGTTGGCCAGGTATAAGATTAATGCGGTAATTTTTGAATTTGAGGATAAGCTGCAATATGTGAAACAGCCGCTTGTCGGAGGACCTCAGGCCATCAGCATAGATGAAATGGCAGATCTGACAAAATATGCTGCTGCCAGACACATCGAAATTTCACCCCTTGTTCAGGGACTGGGTCATGCCACTTTCATATTAAAACATGAACAGTATGCCCATTTAAGGGAAATTCCGGGAAAATGTTGGGTATTCTGCCCTGCTGATGAAGGCACTTATGATGTTTTGTTCGATTTGTACAGCGATGCAATGGATGCTACTCCTGGTTCAAAATACCTGCATATAGGCGGTGATGAAATTGGCGATATCGGAATATGCCCCCGTTGCAAGCCTATTGCTGACAAAGAGGGCATGATGAGTTTAAACCTGTACTGGTTAAACAGGGTGTGCGATTTTATTGTAGAAAACGGCCGGACACCAATCTTCTGGGACGATATGCCACTTAAACAGGCAGGTGTTTACGAGAGTACCTGGAATATCGAGGTTAACGCCGATCAGGCAGCAGAAGTTTGGGAATCCGGTGAAGCAAAACTTGAAAATCTGATTCAGAAATTTCCAAAGCAGTGTGTATACATGAGATGGAATTACGAATTGGGCAGGATCCCGGGTAACATCAAGGCACTTAACTGGTACAAAGAAAATGGCTTACCGGTCATGGTCGCAACTGCTGCACAAACAGGAGGGCTCCTTTTTCCAAAAGATAACAGAACCGGAAGCATGTCGGATGGCGGCATTGTTGCAATCCAAAGCTTTTTGCAGCTTGCTGACGAATTAGAGGTTGATGGCATGTTATGCACAGCCTGGGATGACGATTCACCTCATTTCGAAACATACTGGAGAGGACTGATTGCTTCGGCAGAATACAGCTGGGCTCCTGAAGGACGTTCTCTGGAAGACTTTGACCATGCATTTCTGCAAAGAGAATTCGGCACATCGGTGCCTGACTACACTTCACTTTACAATATGTTAACCGAAACAGCAACGTTTTGGAGTACAGCTTTATTGAGGAATGGTTCACGGAATGACATAAGCAATGCTTTAACCAATCTTCAGGGACTTGCACACTGGATTCCGGAAGAGGAAAAAGAAAAGCAACAGAAAAGAACTGATTTTACCGGCCTGGTCATTGAACTTCCAGATGCAAATAATCCGGGCGCATGGACAAAACTGTATGAAGAAAGATTGAAAGATGCCGAAGAAATTATTGGAAATTATGCTGTCACGTCTGAAGGAATTGATGGATTGTATGACCGGTCTACAAGAAACCGTTACCATTGGGAAATATTTAAAGTATTGAATGACTTTCAAATAACAGCCCCTGAATTATTGCTTGCATTAAAGCAATGCGATTCAGACGATGAAGCTCTTCGGAACCATGGAAAAGAGGAAGTTAGAGTTGCCATAGAGAAGTTTAACCAGTCGTGGGAGGATTTGAAAGCCTCTTATTCAAAAACGCGCTTTATTGCGTATCCTGATCATTTTTTGGCCGACAGGTATTTCCATTATGCCAGTCAGCGTGAAGATCTAAGCTGGATGATCCAGGTGGAGGAACTGCTTCATGCCATGATTTCTGATTGGATGAAAGAATAGGGATCAGGATAAACCAGTTGCTTCGGATATCATATTTGATTTCGCAGATAAATTCTTTTTGCGTTCAGGGAATAAATTTTATCGACTACCGACTTCGGAAGCCGCATCCCTTGAAATTGTTGAACCACCACCGGGCTTGACATGATTCCATCTGATATAAAATAGATCCGGTCCCGCATCCATAATTCATGAGCCCGCTTTTTCTCTTCAGGCCAACCATGGCTTTCTATATCGGTGCCATATAGCAGGCGATCCTGGAATTTAATGATAAAGTCATGAACTTTTTTCCAGTCCTTCACAGACTGGTATTGAAGGTGACAAATCCTTTCTGCCAGTTCAACAGACATCAGGGGAAACAAATCCAGTCTTTTCGCCAGTTCGTCAACACTCCACTCTAAACTGTCCAAATGAGCCCTGACATAAACCAGCTCGGGGTGTTTTGCCAAAACATTATCTCGTGCCTGAATATGCTCCTCTTAAGATGGACTATCAGGGTGAAAATACATGTGGTAGGCTGGTTTTTTCATCCATGCCAATATTTTTCCAGACTTTAACGCCAACCGCTCCATTAGCGAAGAAATGCTCATAGCTAATTGTCTTGATATACATATCGTAATCCTCTCATGTTTCCTTGTCCCAACATATTATTTCAATTCAAACAGCAGTGAAACATTTAAATTATGCTTATTATTCAGATATTTCAAAAAAATTGCGTTTGCAATATAATTTTATCAAAATATCGAGCATATGAAAAACTCATTTTTATTTATATTCCTGACTGCTATTCTTCTTGTCTCGTGTGGCACAAAATCAGGAAATCAATTTCAGAAAAATCAAGGTCCAAAGATAGAACTCATTGACAAAACCTCAGATAAAAGGATTGATATAATGATTGATGGGAAACTTTTTACTTCCTACTGTTGGCCTGATAATGTGTATAAACCGATACTTTATCCTGTACTCACCGCAGCCGGAACTGAAATTACACGTGGATTTCCAATAAAATCAAGAACTGGAGAGCGAGCCGACCATCCGCACCAGACAGGTATGTGGTTAACATATGGCAATGTAAACGGTACTGATTTTTGGGGTAACGGTTCTGAAGGATTAGGAATAGAGAATGAGAATGGTGGCGTAATTAAGCACCTAAAGGTTGAGAATCTATCCGGAGGTATTGGTGCGGGGTTTATGGTTACTGTTGAAAGTTGGACAGATAAATCAGGGAAGGAATTACTGGCAGAAAGAACAGAATATTACTTCAGTGTCAGCGGATCAACCCGAATTATTGACAGGATTACAACTTTAACAGCCAGCAATGAAGAAATTTCGATGCCTGACACCAAAGAAGGTATGTTTGGTATTCGTGTGGCCCGACAACTCGAATTACCTTCGGAAGGTGAGATTACTCTGTATAGTGCCGACGGGCCTTCAATCATTGTATCGGAGATGTCAAATGAAGGTATTTCCGGAAATTACAGGAGTAGTGAAGGAGCTGCCGGACTGGATGTATGGGGTACTCGTGCTGAATGGATGCATCTGTATGGAAATATAGGTGATGAAAAAATTTCACTGGTTATTTGTGATCACCCTGAAAACCCAAATTATCCAACCTATTGGCATGCCCGTGGATACGGATTGTTTTCAGCCAATCCGTTGGGTTCGAACGATTTCACCAAAGGTGCAGAACGATTTGATTTTAGAATTCCAACCGGGCAATCTGTAACTTTCAGATACAGGGTAATTCTGAGTTCCGGGATCCACCTGGATGATACGGATATTAATGCTTATGCAGATGATTTCGCCAGAGTGTATTAATCTATATATGTGGGTGTTGATTTTCCTGATCTTGTGATTACACAGGTTGACGATTAATCAAC
>JAWOHR010000214.1:0-5253 GCA_046485075.1 Bacteroidales bacterium | reverse complement strand
CGAAGATCCAGTTATTACTGTAATTATTATAGGTATTGCCAAAGCTCATACCAATACTCATACCAGGTCCCATTGGTGCCCAGCCAAAATACCCGGGAGCCCTTCTCCATGTCACCCAGGCGGGCCCCCATACATTATCGGGCACCCAGTACCAACCATAAAAATTATCATAATCCCAACGACCATAATGAAAAGGGGCCCATCCCCAACTGTAATCTGATAACCATGTCCACCCGTAATCGGTCATTATCCAGCTACCTCTTGATGAATAAGGGGAAAAGTCCGACCCGGCATTCGGAAGCCAAACGTAACCATAGCTGGGAAAGTCCACCCATTGACCGTAAGGGCTTAATTGATCATAGAAAACCTGGTAACTGATATACGGCTCCTGTGCCGATGCTTGTTTTGGAAATATAACCGGTAGCAAAATAAACACAAGTACAATTCCTGTTATTTTAATTTTTGATTTCATAATAACCTGGTATTTTAAGACCATCCTGACCTGTCCTGATTGTTTCAACAGCCAGAAGATTAACTTCCTGTCTGGCAACAAAATCACCACCACTCATTCTCATAATGCCACCTCCCTGGTCGCCTTGCGGTTGAATGTTTTTTCCTGCATTTAAATTCCAGGTGCCGGGAAAATCAGTTTTAACTGCCTGTGCATTGACGAGAAGACTTGTTTGATTTTAAAACTGTAAAATACCCAATGATTTTTTGGTGTAAGCAGATAATTATAGCTCTGAAATTATCTTTTGGAATTCTTCTTTTGTTTTGCCTAGTTTGATTTGAAGTTTTCCAAACATCTCCTCTTTCTTCCCTTCTGCAAACATCAGATCATTGTCAGTTAAAATAGCAAATTTTTGTTTGAGCTTGCCTTTCTTCTCTTTCCAGTTTCCTTCTAATTCTGTTTTATTCATTTTTTGAATTTTAAATTGTGAATGAATTTTCACAAAACAAAGATGAGTCATTTAATTCCGCAAAGCGTTACAATATTCCGGAAAAGAGTTACATCATTCACACATACCCTAAGCCGGGATGGGGATGCTGATCAGGGCAAATCGGAAGCACTTTGGAATTTCTGCCAATGATACATTTATCATTCTTTTGCTGTATATTTCATTAATTTACTATTTACTCATTAATGCTTATATCCCATGAATTGGCATCTCATCAGTAAACATGATCTTTTCGAAATGCTTGAAACAGGCCAGGAAGGCCTGAGTAACATAAAAGCAGGAGAAAGGTATTCGGAGCACGGTCCCAACGAAATTGTCAGGGAGAAAAAGGATCCGCTCTGGCTGAAATTCATTAAGCAATTCAGGGATTTCATGATAATTGTACTCCTTGCAGCGGCCCTAATTTCAGGTATAATGGGCGATGTGAAGGATACAATTATAATCCTTCTGATCGTATTTATTAACGCTGTAATTGGTTTCATTCAGGAATACCGGGCAGAAAAAGCGGTTGAAGCTCTTCGAAGCATGGCTGCCCAGAATGCCAGTGTCATACGTGAAGGTAAAATTAACATTGTCGCGGCGAAGGATCTGGTACTTGGTGATATCGTAATCCTTGAAGCAGGGCAGATAGTTCCGGCTGATATACGCCTGACCGAGGTCAACTCTCTTAAGACACAGGAAGCATCATTGACAGGGGAATCTGAGGATGTAGAAAAGCATGCCGGAGAACTCATGGGGGAAGACATGCCTCTGGGTGATCGTAAAAATATGGTGTTCAAGGGCACGTTCATTTCGAAAGGGAGAGGTGTGGGTGTTGTGGTTCAGGCTGGAATGAACACTGAAATGGGCAAAATCGCAAAACTTCTCACAGGCAGTGACACCATTACTCCTCTTCAGCGCCGCATGGCTGCTTTTGGCAAAAGATTGTCAATGGTAGTGTTATTTATCTGTGTAATAGTCTTTATAACCGGGTATCTGAAGGGAGAGGAAGTGATACGACTTCTGCTCACCACAATCTCACTTGCAGTTGCAGCAATTCCCGAAGCCCTCCCTGCCGTGATAACAGTTGTTCTTGCAATCGGAGCAAAAAGGATGGTAAAGCGCAATGCTCTCATCCGGAAATTACCGGCTGTTGAGACTCTGGGATCGGTGACTTACATCTGCACAGACAAAACAGGTACGCTCACGCAGAACAAAATGCGTGTGGAAAGCACATATATGCCGGAGAATTATCTCAACTCCGACGGGAAGGATCTTTTTATGCTTAACATGGCCTTAAGCAATGATGTGCAGTTCAATGAGAAGTCAGAGATAATAGGCGATTCCACCGAGGTGGCCCTTTATGAATTTGCAGCATCAGGGAACTATAATAAGCATCAGCTTGCAAATCTTTATCCGAGGGTAGGTGAAGCACCTTTTGATTCCGAACGAAAATGCATGAGTACCCTGCATAGGTTTGACGGCCGCTATCTGCTCCTTGTAAAGGGAGCCATTGAATCGCTTATTGATCTTTCTTCGCAGGCTGAAAACAACCATATTGATCTACTGCTGAAGGAGACTGAAAAAATGGCCGCATCGGGTTATCGTGTAATCGCTCATGCCTTCAGGTTCCTCGATGAGTTGCCTGAAAATACAGGGGTCATTGATCTTGAAAAGGACCTGACCATATTGGGCCTCAGCGGTATTATGGATCCTCCAAGGCAGGAAGCATATGCAGCAATATCGGACTGTTATTCTGCAGGCATACTGCCTGTTATGATTACAGGCGATCATCCGGAAACTGCCCGCAGCATAGCATCGAAAATAGGTATTCTGAGGGATACGGATCACAATAATCCTGATTCACTTATTACAGGGAAAGAACTTTCACGACTTGGCTGGCAGGATTTTCTGAACCGCGTTTTGAAAATCAGGGTATATGCCAGGGTGTCGCCCGAACAGAAATTAAACATTGTCAAGGCTCTGCAGGAAAAAGGACAATTTGTTGCCATGACTGGTGATGGAGTTAATGATGCTCCTGCTCTCAAAAACGCTGACATTGGTGTAGCAATGGGCATTACCGGTACAGATGTTTCAAAGGAAGCTGCCCATATGGTTTTACTCGATGACAATTTTGCCTCAATTGCCAGTGCGGTACGCGAAGGCAGAAGAATTTTCGATAATATCAGAAAATTTATTAAATATACGCTTACATCAAACTCCGGTGAAATCTGGGCAATATTCCTTGCACCCCTTATTGGGTTGCCAATACCTTTGCTCCCGGTTCATATTTTATGGATCAACCTCGTAACGGATGGTTTACCTGGAATAGCACTTTCAAGCGAAATTGAAGAAAAAGATATAATGAAAAGACCTCCCCGGCACCCCCAGGAAAACATCTTTGCAGGCGGATTGGGACTGCATGTCCTGTGGATTGGCTTGTTGATGGGTGCAGCTACCATCGGAGTCCAGGCCTGGGCTATTCATGTCGGAAATCCCCGATGGCAGACGATGGCATTCAATGTGCTTTGTCTTAGTCAGATGGGGCATGTGCTGGCTATTCGTTCCGAATTACGTTCATTGTTTAGCATTGGTCTGTTCAGCAACAAACCTCTCCTTGGAGCAGTACTGCTCACTTTTGCACTTCAGATGGCTGTAACATACGTTCCATTCCTGCAACCCATTTTTAACACTGAAGCTCTGACAATAATGGAACTGGTTATCGTGATTGTTGTTTCGTCAGTTGTTTTCATTGCGGTGGAACTCGAAAAACTGTTTTTCAGGGTAAGAAGGAAACAAGGAAGCTTTTCCTCTCGATTATAAAAGCTGGAGGATTGCTGCGATTCGCACATAATTTTAAAATGTTCTTGTTAATTTACTTTTTCACCATTTTATTGATCAATCGTTTTATTTCAGGAAGGATAGTCAAACAGGAAAAGCAGGTCACTGGTTTATTCAATTATAAACAGTTATCTTTGAAACAAAGCACGATAATATCTTTTAACCCATAAAGTACTTATCAATGATTGCTAAGAGTGTCGCAAAAGATTTTCCAATTGTTTGCATAGGCGGTTCGGCAGGGGGACTAGATGCCTATACCAGACTTCTACATAATCTGCCAATAGATATGGGCGTTGCAATCGTCATAGTTAATCATTTGAGAACTGTGGCCACTTTACTCCATGAGATTCTTCCACATCACACAAAAATGCCGGTTGAACTGATTACCGAAAGACTGGACATTCGGCCAGACCATGTGTTTATCATACCAGAGAAGCGCGATTTACACGTTTTAAATGACGAGTTCCGACTAAAGCCGATATCAAAACCCAGAGGTTGGCCCGATGTGATTACGGTTTTTCTACGTTCTCTTATAAAGAACTGGGACGGAACACTAATTGCAGTCATTGTATCCGGCTATGACGGGGATGGAGCCGAAGCATTATGTGGCATTAAAGAGGTGGGTGGCATAACCATCGCTCAGAAGCCTGATACAGCAGCTCAACCAGATATGCCTGAGAGTGCGATAGAAAGTGGGTGTATAGATTTTATTCTTTCACCTGAGGATATCGCCAAAGAAATTGTTCGGATTGCACATGCTGCTCACTAGTAGGTCAACCATGCAATTGCACAGCCTGTTCCGATTCACTGGATGAGTAAAACGAACTAATCGCTCCTACTGAGAAATTCATACTCCATCACAGGACGCAGAAAATCGCGAATCTTTTCAAATTCTGCTTTGGTTTTAAGTGATCGCGGAACATGCATTTCCGCCTGGTTTTCGCCATCGTGAAATTGTTGTGAAGGATACCAAAGCTCAATGTTACTTTTCAAGGTGATTGGGGTGAGCCAGGTTCCGCGCGGAATAATAACACGACCACCACCTTTTTTCGAAACAGCATTAATAGCATCGGCAGGCTAAAATTCCTTCATTTCTACTTTTCAATTTTGAACCAGTCGATATCAGCAGATCCGGTTCAACAGCATAAGTCTGATATCCCGGAGAAGTGGGTTTTACCCCCAGATAATATTTACCTAACAGATAAATCGGACTGGCACCCCAGGCATGGCAAAGGCTTTTCCCAAACGGACGACCATACATGGCCAGCAACTCAGGATTTTTTTCCTGTGGATTGTATTTTTCCCAGAACGAAGTTGCTCCCAGGTTAATCATACCTCCTCAATAGTTGCGTATTTCATTGAGTACATGTTTTTGTTCGCCAAGGGCACACAAAGCCATCGTTTCGAGACTGCGACAGAAAAGCAACTGTTCAAAGCTCACTTCTCCTGCCTTACTCATTTTAAAGTCAGCCCA
>JAWOHR010000193.1:0-29941 GCA_046485075.1 Bacteroidales bacterium | reverse complement strand
GAAAATCATAAATAGATAAACGATGCTTAGTTATTAACGATTTAAATGAAGTTTGGGATAAAAAATAACCCTTGAAAAATATTTATTATCCCTAAAGCACCAAATATGTATAGTAACCGGATAATTTTTATCCTTTCCCATGAGTAGTCCGATGAATTGAAACTTCCTGGGCAGTCTTCTGGCAGCAAAAGGCCTGGTTTAACACTTCAGGATGCGGCGGGGGGAATTCCTGAGATGAAATGTGTTCCTTTGGAAGGAATTCGAGTTCCTCTGGGAGGGATACGGGCAGACATGGTTGATAAAGGTATGCTTCAGCAATGAAAAAAGAAGAAGCTGTCTCAAAAGGGACTTTTAAGACAGCCTCAATATAATATGCTTTATTGTTTTACGATCAGGGTGTTGGTTGAAAGCCTTCTTTTGGCGAAGCCAAAAGTATCTTCATTAAGCCTGCTCTGACGAGATGGTTTTTACGCTGCCCCCTATAATTATTTGCAAAGCAAAGAATTTCAGGGGCGAGTAAAAAGCCACGAGTCTATTCCTCCTCCTGTTCAGCGGCGTATGCTTTCAGGAGTTCATCCTGGATTTCACCCGGAACCTGGATATACTCATCAAACTTCATGGAGTACATGGCGCGGCCGCTGGTTATTGAGCTCAGCGCGGTTGAGTACTTGTTCATCTCTGCAAGAGGTACCCTGGCTGTGATCTTCTCAAAACCCTTCTCGCTGGCCATGCCCTGTACAATGGCACGCCTCCCCTGCAGGTCGCTCATCACATCGCCCATATAATCGGAGGGAACCAAAACTTCCACTTCGTATACAGGTTCCATAATTTTAGGACCTGCCACCTTGAAGGCCTTGCTGAAAGCGTTACGGCCGGCAAGCATGAAGGAGATTTCATTGGAATCGACCGGGTGCATTTTTCCGTCATATACATAAACGCGGATGTCGCGTGCGTATGAACCGGTGAGAGGTCCCCGTTCCAGCTTTTCCATGATTCCTTTCAGGATAGCGGGAAGGAAACGTGCATCGATGGATCCGCCGACGATGCAGTTCACATATTCAAGCTTACCCCCCCAGCTCAGTTTGTGGGTATCCACGCCCCGGTTGGCCATCTTGTACTCTTTCCCGTCGAGTTTGAACATGGGTCTGGGCTCAGATCCTTCGATATAGGGTTCAATGATCATGTGAACCTCCCCGAATTGTCCGGAACCTCCAGACTGCTTCCTGTGGCGATAGTCACTTTGAGCAGCTTTGGTAATGGTTTCACGGTAGGGAATTTTGGGAGCAACAAATTCAGTTGCCACTTTAAAGTCATTATCCAGTTGCCACTTCACAATGTTCAGGTGGTATTCACCCTGTCCCGAGAGAATGATCTGCCTCAGTTCCTTGCTGTATTCTATCAGCACTGTGGGATCTTCCTGATGAATCTTGGAGAGTGATTCACCCAGTTTCTCCTCGTCACCTTCGGCTAAAGTCCTGATGGCAGTCCTGAATTTGGGCTCCGGGAAGGGGACATTCCCGAATTCATAAGATACATCCGGGGATGTGAGCGTATGGTTGGTTTTGGTATTCTTCAGCTTCACGGTACAACCGATATCGCCTGCTGCCATGGAAGGGACCTTCTCACGGTTTTTGCCCATCGGAGCGAAGATCTGCGAAAGGCGTTCCTTGTTCCTAGTGCGGTTGTTGGTAAGGTCAGCACCCTCCTTTACCTCACCCGACATCACCTTGAAGTAGTTGACCTCCCCGATATGCGATTCAACGGATGTTTTAAATACGAAAACAGAGGTCGGACCGGTCTGAATGCACTTCACCTCTTTACCCTCAGTGGTAATGGCCGGCGGGAGCTCGCTGGCAGAGGGCACCACATTGGTCAGGAATTCCATAAAACGGCCGACCCCCATATTGTGTTTTGCCGAGGCACAGAAAACCGGGAACATTCCGCGTACAATGACACCGGCGGTGATCCCTTTACGCATTTCATCTTCGGTTAAACCATCATTCTCGAAAAAGAGCTCCATGAGGGCTTCGTCATTTTCTGCAGCCTTTTCAATAAGCTCATTCCGAAGCTCTTCAGCCCGCTCCATTTCAGCCTCAGGGATGGCGGTAATTTCGGGGTTACCCCCCTCTTTGGGATATTTAAACTGCTTGAACAGGATCAGGTCAATGATTGTATTAAAACCGGGACCCGCGTTCACCGGATACTGGGCCAGTACAGCATTCCCTCCCACACTCTCCTTAATGGACTCAAATGCCTTTTCAAAATTGGCGTGGTCATGGTCACATTTGTTGACCAGGAAAACGGCAGGCTTTTTTAATTTCTCAACCCACCTGATATGGATCTCGGTACCCACTTCCACCCCGTTTTGTGCACTGACCAGAATAACGGCTGTATCGGCCACATGAAGGCTCGAGACCGTACCCCCTACAAAATCGTCAGCACCCGGAACATCCAGAATATTGATTTTTTTACCATTATATTCGGTATACATCACGCTGGAGTACATGGAGGTCTGGTTATCCTGTTCAATCTTGTGATAGTCCGAAACAGTGGTTTTGGAACCCACTTCCCCTCGCCTGGCAATTACACCACCCTCAAAGATCATGGTTTCCGCTAAAGTGGTTTTGCCCGATCCGGAGTTTCCAAGCAGGGCAATGTTTTTAATCTGGTTGGTTGTATATGTCTTCATTGGTTATTAAGTAAAAGGTATTCAATAAGTTATGTTAGGTTTTCTGATTTTCCAGCCTGAGATTTGGTCATGCAAAAGTAATAAAATTCTGATACTAAAATACGCTGGATCAGTCCGGTGACCCGGGAAAGTTTTTTCCGGAAACCCTTATTATTTCTGCAAATCCTGAAGTTGAGACCTTTCATGCGTATTATTCATTAAAAATTTATTGTTTTTTCAAAAAAAGCCATACCTTTGCGATCCGAAATTAACAGACGATTATAAATAAAACGAACAGGATAGTATGCCAACGATTCAACAATTAGTTCGTAAAGGCCGAAAGAAACTGAACGATAAGAGTAAGGCTCCTGCGCTGGATTCATGTCCCCAAAGGCGTGGTGTTTGCGTGCGTGTATATACCACAACACCTAAGAAACCTAACTCAGCCATGCGTAAAGTCGCCCGGGTAAGGCTCACCAACCAGAAAGAGGTAAACGCCTATATTCCTGGTGAAGGACACAACCTGCAGGAGCACTCCATTGTGCTGATCAGGGGAGGACGGGTGAAAGATCTTCCCGGAGTAAGGTATCACCTGATCCGTGGTGCACTTGACACTTCAGGAGTGGAGGGCAGGACCCAGCGCAGAAGTAAATACGGTACAAAGAGACCTAAGAAAAAATAAGAGTGTCAGCCAAAGCATCAGCTGAGGCAGATACAGTACTCATAAGCATGATATAATATATAATGAGGAAGACTAAACCAAAAAAACGAATTCTACTGCCCGATCCAAGGTACCAGGATCCCTATGTAACCAGGTTTGTAAACAACCTGATGGTCAATGGCAAGAAAAGCAAGGCCTACGACATCTTTTACGGGGCGATGGATATTGTGGAAGCGAAAACCAAGGATAACGAAAAATCCCCGTTGGAGATTTTCAAGGCAGCACTTGATAATATTACCCCCCAGGTTGAAGTGAAGAGCCGCAGGGTGGGAGGAGCAACATTCCAGGTACCCATGGAGATCAGGGCCGACCGAAAGGTATCCGTTTCCATGAAAAACCTTATTCTCTATGCCCGTAAGCGTGCAGGAAAATCGATGAGTGAGAAACTTGCAGCGGAAACTATTGCAGCATTTAATAATGAAGGTGCGGCTTACAAAAAGAAAGAAGATACGCACCGTATGGCTGAAGCCAACAAGGCTTTTGCGCATTTCAGGTTCTAATACATTTTTTGAAATAGCATTTATTGCAAGGTAAGTGTGCAACACTTATGAATCCAGATTTAAAACATACAAGAAATATCGGGATCATGGCGCACATCGATGCCGGGAAGACTACCACCACAGAACGTGTTCTGTTCTATACTGGGATCACCCACCGCATCGGTGAAGTCCATGACGGCGCCGCTACAATGGATTGGATGATACAGGAGCAGGAGCGCGGTATCACCATTACATCAGCGGCCACCACCACCTTTTGGAAACACAACAACCAGGAGCACAAGATTAACATCATTGATACTCCGGGACACGTTGACTTCACTGTTGAAGTTGAGCGTTCCTTGAGGGTCCTGGATGGTGCCGTTGCTGTTTTCTGTGCTGTGGGAGGCGTAGAGCCCCAGTCAGAGACCGTTTGGCGGCAGGCAGATAAGTACAAGGTGCCCCGTCTCGCATTTATTAATAAAATGGACCGTGTGGGTGCCGATTTTTTCGGAGTGGTTCAGGAGATCAAGGAAAAGCTGGGATCCAACCCTGTTCCCATGCAAATACCCTTTGGTTCCGAGGAGAACTTCAAGGGCATGGTTGACCTCATCGAAAGGAAGGCCATTGTCTGGAAAGAGGATGCCGAGTTGGGTGTGAAATACGAGTATTGTGAGATTCCCGAAGATCTGATAGAGACTGTTGAGGAGTGGAGAGAGAAGCTGGTTGAGGCTGTCTGCGTATCTGACGACGACCTGCTTGAGCGTTTCCTCGAAGACAGGGAATCCATCTCGGTTGAGGAGTTTATGTCATATGCCCGCAGGGCCACCATTAACATGCAAATTGTTCCGGTGCTCTGTGGATCTGCTTTTAAAAATAAAGGGATCCAGCGAATGCTCAATGCCATTTGCGACCTTTTGCCCAGCCCGATGGATGTGGGTGCCGTGAAAGGTATCGATCCCAGGACCGAACAGGTGATCAGCAGGGAGCCCTCCACCAGTGAGCCGCTGACCGGTCTGGTCTTTAAGATTGCCACTGATCCTTTTGTCGGGCGACTGGCCTATATAAGGGTATATTCCGGAAAACTGGAGGAGGGGATGATGGCTTTTAACAACCGTACAGGTAAAAAGGAACGCATCAGTCGCATTTACCAGATGCACGCAAACAAGCAGATCCCCAAGAAGGAGATTGGTGCCGGTGATATTTGCGCCGTGGTGGGGTTAAAAGAACTGAGGACCGGTGATACAATCACTTCGGTGGGTAAACCCATGATCCTTGAGTCCATTGATTTTCCTGAACCGGTAATCGGGATCGCCATTGAACCCAAAACCCAGGCCGACATCGATAAACTGGGTATTGCACTGAACAAACTGGCTGAGGAGGATCCCACATTCCAGGTCCGGAGTGATCCGGAAAGCGGCCAGACCACCATAAACGGGATGGGTGAGCTGCACCTCGAAATTCTTATGGACCGTCTCAAACGGGAGTTCCATGTGGAGTGTAATGTGGGTGCGCCACAGGTCAACTATAAAGAGGCACTTACCACCGAAGTGAAGCATCGCGAAGTTTTCAAGAAGCAGACCGGCGGACGCGGTAAATTCGCAGATATAGAAATTTTCCTCGGTCCTTCCGAGGAGAATAAAGGCCTTGTATTTGAAAATGCAGTCAGGGGTGGAAACATCCCGAGGGAGTATATTCCTTCCGTTGAGAAGGGTTTTAAAAATGCCATGTTTAACGGACCGCTCGCAGGTTTTCCCATTGAAGGAATGAAAGTGCGCCTGATGGATGGCTCTTACCACGCAGTTGACTCCGATCAGCTCTCTTTTGAAATTTGTGCACGCCAGGCATTCAGGCACGCCGCTTTAAAAGCGAATCCGGTATTGCTCGAGCCCATCATGTCTGTTGAGGTGGTCACACCCGAAGAGTACATGGGTGATGTGATCTCCGATTTGAATAAAAGGCGCGGACAGGTTGAGGGCATGGACTCCAAAGCCGGAGCCCGGGTGATTAAAGCCAAGGTGCCCCTGAGTGAACAGTTTGGTTATGTGACCGTACTCAGAACCCTCTCATCGGGAAGAGCCACGTCAACCATGGAGTTCAGTCATTACGAGACATTGCCGGTTAACCTGGCCAAGGAGGTTCTTGAAAAAGTTACAGGAAAAGCTTTATCATAATTATTTAAAGATAATGAGTCAGAAGATCAGAATTAAATTGAAGTCCTACGATCACAACCTGGTTGACAAGTCAGCCGAGAAGATTGTTAAGACCGTAAAATCCACAGGTGCTGTGGTTAGCGGACCCGTTCCGTTGCCCACTCATAAGCGTGTGTACACTGTATTGAGATCTCCCTTCGTGAATAAGAAGTCGAGAGAACAGTTCCAGTTAAGTTCATTCAAAAGACTGCTGGATATCTACAGTTCCACTCCCAAAACCATCGATGCACTCATGAAGCTTGAGTTGCCCAGTGGAGTTGAAGTTGAAATAAAAGTCTAACAGGTAAAAACAGAATAAGATGCCAGGATTAATTGGTAAGAAAATCGGAATGACTTCGGTTTTCGACAAAGATGGAAAAAACATCCCCTGTACCGTGATACAGGCTGGCCCTTGCACGGTTACGCAGGTTAAGACTGTTGAATCTGACGGCTACGCTGCAGTTCAACTTGCCTTTGACGAAAAGAAATTAAAGAATACCCCAAAGCCCGAGCAGGGACATTTCGCCAGAGCCAATACCACCCCAAAGAAGAAGGTGATTGAACTGAAGGGCTTTGTGAAAGATTGGAAACCGGGTGACGTGATCACCGTTGACTATTTTCACGATGACACCTGGCTTGATGTTTCGGGTATTTCCAAGGGTAAAGGATTCCAGGGTGTGATTAAGCGGCACAACTTTGCAGGCGTTGGCGGTACAACCCATGGTCAGCACAACAGGTTGCGTGCACCGGGTTCACTGGGAGCATCCTCCTATCCTTCCAGGGTATTCAAAGGAATGCGCATGGGGGGACAGACCGGAAATAAGAGAATCAAGATTTTAAACCTGAGGGTGGTGAAGATCGTCCCTGAGAACAATCTGCTGATTCTGAAAGGTTCCGTTCCCGGATCAAATGGCTCATATTTAATTATCGAGAAGTGATGGAATTAGAAATAATAAAAATTTCCGGGGAAAGTACCGGGAAGAAGGTAAAACTGGCCGATGAGATTTTTGGGATTGAACCCAACGATCATGCCATTTACCTGGATGTGAAGCAGATCATGGCCAATAAGCGCCAGGGCACACATAAATCCAAGGAGCGCGGTGAAGTTGCAGGGAGTACCAGGAAAATCAAACGCCAGAAAGGAACCGGTACCGCTCGTTTTGGAGACATCAAGAACCCGTTGTTCAGGGGTGGCGGGCGGATTTTCGGCCCCAGGCCCAGAACCTATGGAGGTAAACTGAACCGGAAGGTGAAAGATCTGGCCCGCAAATCTGCACTTACCTATAAGGTTCAGAACA
The DNA here is from genome assembly GCA_046485075.1 of Bacteroidales bacterium. Taxonomy (GTDB): domain Bacteria; phylum Bacteroidota; class Bacteroidia; order Bacteroidales. Next base: position 22,586 of record JAWOHR010000193.1, on the reverse strand, counting down.
AGCAGATGATCGTGGTGGAAGATTTTACCCTGGATACTCCGAAAACAAGTGAGTTTGCAGCCATTCGTAAAAATCTGAAGATCGACGATAAAAAGTCGCTTTTCGTCATCAACGAAAGGAATAAAAACATATATTTGTCGTCGCGAAATTTGCAGAAAACAAAAGTTATAACTATCTCAGAATTAAACACATACGAAATAATGAATGCTTCGACCGTGTTATTTGTGGAGAGTTCACTCGACGTTCTGCAGAAGAATGCATAAATGCTTTGAATCCTACAGATCATGAAAATTTTAATTAAGCCCATAGTAACCGAGAAGATGACCGACCAGGGGGAGTCTTTCAACCGGTACGGTTTTGTGGTTGAAAAGACTGCAAATAAACTGCAGATCAGATTGGCGGTTGAAGAACTTTACGGCGTAAAGGTTTCAGAGGTGAATACCATGCGTTATGCCGGCAAGCGTAAGCAGCGCTTCACCAAGTCCGGTGTCTCAGTTGGGAAAACTGCTTCCTACAAGAAAGCTGTTGTGACCCTGGCCGAAGGTGAAGTAATCGATTTTTACAGCAATATTTAAGGAATTATGGCAATCAAAAAGTATAATCCCACGACCCCCGGTCAGCGTTTTAAGGAGATCTCGGCTTCTGATGATCTTACTCCGGGCACCAAACCGGAGAAGTCGCTGCTCCAGCCTTTTAAGAAGAGTGGTGGAAGAAATAATACGGGTAAAATGACCATGCGCTACATGGGTGGTGGTCACAAGAAGAGATACCGTTTGATCGATTTTAAGCGGGACAAGGACAACATGGAGGCAACTGTAAAGAGCATTGAGTATGATCCCAACCGCTCGGCAAGGATCGCACTGGTTGTTTACGCCGACGGAGAGAAGCGTTACATGATCGCTCCCCACAGCCTCAAGGTTGGACAGAAAGTCATATCGGGCGAACAGGTAGTTCCTGAAATCGGAAACTGCATGTTGCTTGCAAACATTCCCCTGGGGACCGATGTACACAATATTGAATTAAAGCCCGGGAAAGGGGGCATGCTTGCAAGAAGTGCCGGATCCTATGGAACCCTTACCTCCAGGGATGGAAATTATGCCATTATCAAACTCCCTTCAGGGGAATCCAGGATGGTCCTGACCTCCTGTCGTGCCACAATTGGGATCACATCCAATGGGGACCACGGGCTGGAGAAATCCGGTAAGGCCGGCCGTTCACGCTGGAAAGGTCGTCGTCCCCGTGTACGTGGTGTGGTCATGAACCCGGTTGATCACCCGATGGGTGGTGGTGAAGGACGCGCCTCGGGAGGACACCCAAGATCGAGGAACGGGATGCCGGCTAAAGGATTTAAGACCCGTTCCAAGAAAAAGTATTCCGACAGGTACATTGTTGAAAAGAGAAAATTAAAAAAATAATATAGCATGAGCCGTTCACTGAAAAAAGGACCTTTTATCGATTTCAAGCTGGAGAAGCGCGTACTGGAAATGAACGATTCCGGTAAGAAGTCAGTGCTCAAAACATGGTCCAGAAGATCAATGATCTCGCCTGACTTTGTGGGTCACACCATCGCCGTGCACAATGGCAATAAGTTCATTCCGGTATATGTTACCGAGAACATGGTGGGACATAAACTTGGTGAATTTGCGCCTACCCGGATGTTCAGGGGTCACGGTGGAAAGCAGAGATAATATAATAATCCTACGAAGAAATGGGTGCAAGAAAAAGAAACAGAGCAGATCAGCTCAAGCAGGAGAGGAAGAGTCAGTATTTGGCAGTTTTGCGAAACTGTCCTACCTCTCCAAGAAAAATGAGGCTGGTTACGGATATGATCCAGGGTGTTGAAGTGAACAAAGCACTGGATATGTTGAGATTCAGCAAGAAGGAGTCCTCCGATAAAGTCGAAAAACTATTGCTTTCAGCCATTGCCAACTGGCAGGCCAAGAACGAAGGATCCAGGATTGAGGAGACTAAACTGGTGGTCCGGGAGGCTAAGGTGGATGTATCCAGGTCGCTGAAGAGGATCCAGCCCGCTCCCCAGGGAAGGGCCCACAGGATCAAGAAACGTTCAAACCACGTAACCATTATTATCGGCAGTCCGGTGGCGATTGCTGAACAGGTAGAAGAACAAGTAACAGAAAATAAAGCATAGATGGGACAGAAAGTAAATCCGATAGGTAATCGCCTGGGAATCATCAAAGGATGGGATTCAAACTGGTATGGTGGCAGAGACTATTCTGTCAAACTGGTGGAGGACCACAAGATCAGGGAATACCTGAATGCCCGTCTGGCCAAGGCCAGCATTTCCAAGATCATCATTGAGCGCACACTGAAGCTCATTACAGTTACCGTGAATACAGCCCGTCCGGGCATCATCATCGGTAAAGGTGGTCAGGAAGTGGACAAACTGAAAGAGGAGTTGAAGAATATTACAAAGAAGGAGGTTCAGATCAATATTTTTGAAGTGAAGCGCCCGGAGCTAGACGCCACCATCGTTGCCAATAATATTGCGCGCCAGGTAGAGGGAAAAGTATCCTACCGCCGGGCTATCAAAATGGGGATTGCCTCTACCATGAGAATGGGAGCCGACGGAATCAAGGTTCTGGTAAGCGGTCGCCTGGGCGGAGCCGAGATGGCCCGGTCAGAGTCCTATAAGGATGGAAGAATTCCGCTGCATACCCTTCGTGCCGATATCGACTATGCGCTGGCTGAAGCAAACACCAAGGTAGGCGTAATCGGGGTGAAGGTATGGATTTGCAATGGAGAGGTATTTGGGAAACGCGATCTGTCACCCAATTTAGGCGCAGAGAATGTCAAAGCCAAAGCCGGAAGAGCACCCAGGCCGGAACAGAGAAGGGATAACAGAAGGGATTAAGAATCCCCTGGATAGTAAAGCATAAACAGGAAAAACTTATACAATGTTACAGCCGAAGAAAACCAAATACAGGAGAATGCAAAAAGGGCGTATGAAGGGAACTGCCCAGCGGGGAAACACGCTTGCATTCGGTTCCTTTGGGATCAAAGCACAGGAGAATGCATGGATCACAGGTCGCCAGATTGAAGCGGCCCGCCAGGCCATTACCCGCCATATGAAAAGGGAAGGACAGTTATGGATCCGTATTTTTCCGGCCAAACCCATAACCAAGAAGCCTGCTGAAGTGCGAATGGGTAAGGGTAAAGGTGCCCCCGAAGGATTTGTATGTCCCGTTACACCCGGACGAATCCTTTTTGAACTGGAAGGTGTATCCTTCGAAGTGGCAAAGGAGGCATTGCGCCTGGGTTCCCAGAAATTTCCCATTGCCACCAGATTCGTGGTCAGAAGGGATTATTCAGCAGAGTAGAAATCGATCAGATATATTTGAAAGATGAAGAGTTCAGAAATAAAAGAGTTAACATCAATCGAGTTGCAGGAGCGACTTGAAAACGAAGAAACCATGATGGTGCGTTTGAAAATGAACCACGCGGTTTCTCCGCTCGACAACCCGAATAAGATCGTTGAGACGCGCAGAAACGTTGCCCGGCTGAAGACAGAAATGAGGGCCAGGCAAATCATTAAGCAGTCTGAAAAGTAATTGAATATGGAAACGACAAGAAGTACAAGACGCGAACGTGTGGGTGTGGTGGTAAGCAATAAAATGGAGAAATCCATTGTGATTGCAGTGAAAACCAAGATTAAGCACCCCATCTATGGTAAATTCGTGAATAAGACCTCCAAGTTCATGGCTCATGACGAGGAAAATACCTGCAATGTGGGAGATACTGTGAAAATTAGCGAAACCAGGCCCCTGAGCAAGAGCAAGAGATGGAGATTAGTAGAAATTATCGAAAGAGCTAAGTAATCATGGTACAACAAGAGAGTAGATTAGCCGTAGCCGACAACAGCGGAGCCAAAACGGTTCTTGTGATCCGGGTGCTCGGTGGTACAAAAAAGCGGTATGCTTCCATTGGAGACAAAGTGGTGGTATCGGTAAAAACGGCCATTCCTTCCGGAGAGGTGAAAAAGGGAACCGTATCCAAAGCAGTGATTGTCAGGACCAAAAAGGAGATCCGAAGGGCCGATGGTTCATACATCCGTTTTGACGACAATGCGGTTGTGCTGCTGAATAACGTGGATGAGATGAGGGGTACCCGTATCTTCGGTCCCGTTGCCAGGGAACTCAGGGATAAGTACATGAAGATTGTTTCACTTGCTCCCGAGGTATTGTAAACGATTTTAACGACCAGACCGATGCAAAAGAAATTACATATTAAAAAAGGTGACCAGGTAATCGTCAACTCAGGCGAATACAAAGGACAAAAGGGCAGGGTGCTGACGGTTGACCGCGATAAGAAGCGGGCCATCGTGGAAGGTGTGAATATGGCTTCCAAACATACCAAACCCAATGCCAAAAGCCCCCAGGGAGGAATCACGAAGCAGGAAGCTCCTGTTCACATCTCCAACCTGAATCTGGTGGACCCATCCACAGGTGAAGCTACCAGAATTGGCCGGAAGCTGAAGGACAACAAGTTAGTCAGATACGCAAAAAAATCAGGTGAGGAGATCAAGTAATGGCAAAGCAATATATACCTACGTTAGAGAAGAAGTATGCAGAGGAGATCGTTCCTGCGCTGATGAAGCAGTTCGGTTATACATCTGTAATGCAGGCGCCGCGTCTTCAGAAGATTGTGCTCAACAGTGGTGTTGGCCAGGCGATTGCTGACAAAAAACTTATCGATATTACCCAGGAGGAGTTGAGCCAGATCACCGGCCAGAAGGCTGTTCAGACCATCTCCACAAAAGATATCTCCAACTTTAAACTGCGTCAGGGTATGCCCATCGGAGTAAAAGTAACCTTACGCAGGGAGCGGATGTACGAATTCCTGGAACGGCTCATCAAAGTGGCACTGCCCCGGATACGGGATTTCAAAGGGATCGCTTCAAAATTCGACGGTCGTGGAAATTACACGCTGGGCATTTCAGAGCAGATTATCTTCCCTGAAATCGATATCGACAAGATCAATAAGATCATGGGACTGGAGATTACATTTGTTACCTCAGCAGCCACCGACGAAGAAGGTACTGCACTGCTGAAAGAGTTTGGTATACCGTTTAAACACGATAAAAAATAGAAGAATGGCCAAAGAATCAATGATCGCTCGCGAGGTAAAGCGGCAGAAGCTGGTTGAGAAATACGCTGAGAAGAGGGCGAAACTGAAAGCTGCAGGCGATTACGTCGGACTGAGCAGGCTTCCCAGGAACTCCAATCCCATCAGGATGCATAACCGGTGTATGCTAACCGGTCGCCCCAAAGGCTACATGCGTCAGTTTGGTATCAGCAGGATCACATTCCGTGAGATGGCTTCCCAGGGTCTGATCCCCGGGATTAAGAAAGCCAGCTGGTAGATAGTGCTCAGTGCACAGGGAACAGTGCTCAGAGAACAGTGCTCAGTGCACAGGGAACAGTGCTCAGTACAAAGTGAATTGAAAAAGTTTATATAAAGAGAAATAGAAATGACAGATCCGATTGCAGATTATCTGACCCGAATTCGAAATGCTGTAATGGCCAATCACAAAGTGGTGGAAATTCCTGCGTCTAACATTAAGAAGGACATGACCCGCATCCTTTTCGAGAAGGGGTACATCCTGAACTATAAATTTGAAGAGGAGGGTCCCCAGGGAAGTATTAAGATTGCCCTGAAGTACAATCCCCAGACCAAAATGCCTGCCATAAAGTCGCTTCAGCGCATCAGTAAACCCGGTTTGCGGAAGTATGTTGACAAAGACAATCTTCCCAGGGTACTGAATGGACTTGGCGTCGCTTTGATTTCCACATCCCAGGGTGTGATGACCGATAAGGAAGCCCGCAGCCTGAATATTGGCGGCGAGGTGTTATGTTACGTATATTAATTGATTTAGGAGAATAACTCATGTCAAGGATAGGAATTTTACCCATCGACATCCCGGCCGGTGTAACCATCGAGGTGGACAAAGACAATCTGGTGACCATTAAAGGTCCCAAGGGCCAAATGTCACAGGCGGTTGACAAAGCAATCACCGTAAAGGTTGAAGGGAACCTGGTTCACATATCCAGGTCAACCGAGGAGAGGGATCACAGGGCCAAGCATGGCCTCTATCGTTCGTTGCTGAATAACATGATCATTGGTGTCTCTGAAGGATTTACCATTCAGCAGGAGCTGGTGGGTGTCGGATACCGTGCCGATGTGAAGGATGGCAATACGCTGGAACTGGCCCTTGGATACTCACACGACATTCGGTTTAAGATGCCGGCTGAAGTTAAAGTTGAAACCAAATCAGAGCGTCGCCAAAACCCGGTGATCACCCTGACCAGCATAGACAAGCAGCTGATCGGACAGGTTGCTGCAAAGATCCGCTCCTTCCGCCCGCCAGAGCCTTACAAAGGTAAAGGTATCAAGTTTGTTGGCGAGCAATTGCGCAGGAAAGCCGGGAAGTCGGCCTCTGTGAAGTAGTGCACAGTACTCAGTACTCAGTGCTCAGTGGTTAGTGCTCAGTGCACAGGGCACAGTGCTCAGATAGGAAAAGAAGATAATATAATTGATAAAGACGTTAAAAATGTCATTAACGAAACAAGAAAGAAGGCAGAGAATCAAGTACAGGATTCGCAAAAGGCTATCCGGAACCGGCGATCGTCCAAGGATGACCGTATACAGGAGCAACAAGCAGATCTATGTTCAGCTGGTCGATGACCTGACCGGTACGACACTGGGAGCCGCCTCCTCCAAAGAGAAGGAGATTGCCTCACAGAAAGTGAATAAGACCCAGCAGGCAAGGCTGGTTGGTAAGCGGATTGCAGAAGTTGCCAAAGAGAAAGGGATTGATAACGTTGTATTCGACCGGAACGGCTATTTATACCATGGCAGGGTGAAGAATCTTGCAGAGGCTGCCAGGGAAAGCGGACTTAAATTGTAAAAAAAAATATGTCAACAGGTATCAGAAAAGTTAAGACAAGTGACCTCGAGTTAAAAGACCGCCTGGTTAGCATCCAGCGTGTAACCAAGGTGACCAAAGGGGGACGTACCTTCAGCTTCTCAGCCATTGTAGTGGTTGGAAATGAAGATGGGATCGTTGGACACGGACTGGGTAAAGCCAATGAAGTGACCACTGCCATCGCAAAGGGAGTGGAAGATGCAAAGAAAAACCTGATCAAGGTACCCATTCACAAAGGTACCATTCCGCACGAGCAGTATGGAAAGTACGGTGGAGCCAAGGTTTATATCAAGCCTGCTTCCAGTGGTACAGGTGTGAAAGCCGGGGGTGCAATGCGTGCCGTGCTGGAGAGTGTGGGTGTGAAAGATGTACTTGCAAAAAGTAAGGGATCATCCAACCCGCATAACCTGGTAAAAGCCACTTTCGATGCCCTGCTCGAACTCAGGGATGCCAATGCTGTGGCAAACCAGAGAATGGTCTCTCTTAACAAAGTATTTAACGGATAATTCAATCATACGATGGGAAAAATCAAAGTCACCCAGGTAAAGAGTGCCATTAAAAGGCCCCTGCGTCAGAAACGTACGCTGAAAGCACTGGGCATTACAAAGCTTCATCAGACCGTTGAAGTGGAAGGCACCCCCCAGATTCTTGGAATGGTGTCCAAGGTTTCACATCTTGTGAAAGTGGAAGAGGTAAAATAGTGCTCAGTGAACAGTGAACAGTGCACAGTGAACAGTGAACAGTGCACAGTACACAGTGCTCAGAAAAAAATAGGATAGAAGTTAAAAGATATACAAAATGGATTTAAGCAACTTAAAACCGGCAAAAGGTTCCACGAAAGCAAGGAAAAGGATTGGTCGCGGACAGGGCTCCGGAACAGGGGGCACCTCCACAAAGGGACATAAGGGTCAGAAGGCGCGTTCGGGCTATTCCCGGAAGACCGGATTCGAAGGCGGACAGATGCCTCTGCAGCGAAGGGTGCCGAAGTTTGGTTTCAAAAACATCAACCGCAAGGAGTACAAAGGAGTAAATATCAGTACACTGCAGGAGCTGGCCGATAACAGGAAACTGACTGAGATTACTGTGGAGACCTTGATTGAAGCCGGACAGGTGAGGAAAAATTCCCTGGTGAAGATCCTTGGGAACGGGGAGTTGAAGAGTAAACTGACTGTAAAAGCACACGCGTTTTCCAAATCAGCCATTCAAGCCATCGAGGCACAGGGAGGAACCGCGCAGCAAATCTGATTGAATCGATAACTGATGAAAAAATTTATTGAGACCATAAGGAATATCTGGAAGATCGAGGACCTGAGGGCCAGGATAATCTATACATTGGGAATAATCCTGATCTATCGTCTTGGAACACACATCGTTCTCCCGGGGATCAACCCTGTGATAATCGTTGACATATCCAAGAACCGTCAGAACACCGGGGGAATTCTTGATCTGCTGAACCTCTTTACGGGTGGAGCCTTTGACAGGGCCTCTATTTTTGGACTTGGGATCATGCCCTACATTTCTGCCTCCATCGTGGTACAGTTGCTGGGAATTGCAGTTCCCTACTTCCAGAGATTGCAGCGTGAGGGTGAAAGCGGAAGAAGAAAGATTAACCAGATTACCAGGTATCTGACCGTTGCGATCCTGATTCCACAGGGGCTCAGCTACATCACAAGTCTTCGTTATCAGCTTCCTGCCGAGGCATTTTCCGAAGGTTTCTCCAGGATGGGAGCCATGCTTGTCCTTACGGCCGGTACCATGTTTATCATGTGGCTGGGTGAGAAGATCACCGACAAGGGGGTCGGAAACGGAATTTCACTGATCATTATGATCGGGATTATTGCCAGGCTGCCACAGTCACTGGGTCTTGAATTTATGTCGCGCCTTGAAAACCAGGGTGGCGGACTGATTTCATTCCTGGTTGAGATGCTGGTTATGTTTGTGATTTTCATGGCAACCATCCTGCTGGTGCAGGGTACCCGGAGGATTCCGGTTCAGTATGCCAAGCGGATCGTAGGTAACAAACAGTATGGCGGGGTGCGCCAGTACATTCCCCTGAAGGTGAATGCAGCCGGTGTTATGCCCATTATCTTTGCCCAGGCCTTTATGTTCATCCCCATCACCGTGGCCGGATTTGCCAAGGCCGATGCAGCATCCGGTTTTGCAGCTGTTTTCAGCAACCCGGTGGGATTCTGGTATAACTTTACCAGTGCCATGCTGATCATTCTTTTCACCTATTTCTATACAGCCATCACCGTGAATCCCATGCAGATGGCAGAAGATATGAAGAAAAACGGCGGATTTATCCCCGGTGTGAAACCCGGAAGGAAAACAGCCGACTTCCTGGATTCAGTTATGTCCAGGATCACTCTGCCAGGATCATTCTTTCTGGCTATTGTGGCCATCATGCCTGCTTTTGCTATGATGGCCGGTGTAAACCAGAGTTTTGCGCAGTTCTTCGGTGGAACCTCCCTCCTGATTATGGTGGGCGTGATCCTCGATACGCTGCAACAGATAGAAAGCCACCTTCTCATGCGTCACTATGACGGTCTGACCAAGAGTGGCAGGATCAAAGGCCGTACCGGAAGTGCGGCTGCGATCTAGAGCAGAGAGGCGTTCTTTGATGATTTTATATAAAACTGCGGAGGAGATCGAACTGATTCGGAAGAGCAACCTGCTCGTCTCAAAGACACTGGCCGAGGTGGGCAAACATATTGTCCCGGGAGTGTCTACCGAAAAACTGAATCAGATCGCTGAAACTTTCATTCGCGACCACGGTGCCTTACCCGGGTTCCTGGGATACCAGGGTTACCCAAAGACACTCTGTACATCCGTAAACGCTCAGGTAGTTCACGGAATTCCGTCCCTAAACGTGAAGCTGAAGGAGGGTGATCTGGTCTCGGTCGATTGTGGGGTAATCCTGGATGAATTTTACGGGGATACCGCCTTCAGCTTCCAGGTGGGTGAAGTAAGTGAGAAGGTCCGCAGGCTATTGGTGGTAACACGGGAGTGTTTGCAGAAGGGTGTGGAGCAGGCCATTGAGGGAAACAGGATCGGAGATATCGGGCATGCCGTTCAGCAACACGCAGAAAGCAACGGTTACAGCGTGGTCAGGGAGATGGTCGGGCATGGGTTGGGGCGTCATTTGCACGAAGCACCCGAGGTACCCAATTATGGAAGAAGGGGTACCGGACCGAAACTAAAGAGGGGAATGGTCATCTGTATTGAACCCATGATTAATATGGGACGCAGACAGATCGCCCAGGATCCGGACGGATGGACCATTCGCACCGCTGATGATTTACCATCTGCTCATTTCGAGTGGGCAGTGGCTGTTGATAAAGGTAAGGCAGACGTTTTGTCTACCTTCGATTATATAGATAAAGCGTTAAATAAACTGAACAGCTAATGGCAAAACAATCTTCCATTGAACAGGATGGTGTCATTACAGAAGCACTGTCCAATGCAATGTTTCGGGTTGAACTGGAAAATGGACACGTAATTACGGCTCATATTTCCGGGAAAATGAGAATGCATTATATCAAATTATTGCCGGGCGACAGGGTAAAGGTTGAAATGTCTCCCTACGATTTGACAAAAGGGAGGATTAGTTTTCGCTATAAGTAGTGCACAGGGGAAAGTGCACAGGGGAAAGTGCACAGGGGAAAGTGCACAGTGGACAGTGCACAGTGGACAGTGCACAGTGGACAGGGGAAAGTGCACAGTGCATAGGAAAAGGAGATTGAAGATATAAGAATATACACATGAACCGGGCGAACAGGAATCGCAAGCTGCATGTGGCAACAGTAATAAAAGAGAACACATGAAAATCAGAGCATCTGTAAAAAAGCGTAGCGCTGACTGTAAAATTGTCAGACGAAAGGGACGCTTGTTCGTAATTAACAAGAAGAATCCCAAGTTTAAACAGCGTCAGGGATAAGAAATTTTTAAAAACAATTGAACCATTATGGCTAGAATAGTTGGTGTTGATCTGCCCAAAAACAAAAGAGGTGAAATAAGCCTGACTTACATTTACGGCATTGGTCGCAGCCGTGCGCGATCCATCCTTGACGCGGCAGGCGTCGATCGGAATATGAAGGTGAAAGACTGGAATGATAACCAGATATCGGCTATCAGGAAGATGATCAATGAGACTGAAGGATATAAAGTTGAAGGTGAGCTCCGGTCAGCCGTTCAGTTGAATATCAAGCGGCTGATGGACATCGGTTCATACCGTGGGATCCGTCACCGTATTGGTCTCCCCACACGGGGACAAAGTACAAAGAACAATGCCCGTACCCGGAAGGGAAGGAAGAAGACAGTAGCAAACAAGAAGAAAGCAACCAAATAAGAGAGTCTAGATCATGGCTAAAAAGACAGGGACGTCAAGGAAAAGAACAGTAAAAGTTGAGCCCACCGGGCAGGCACATATTCACGCCTCCTTCAACAATATTATAATCTCCCTGACCAATAACCAGGGACAGGTAATCTCCTGGGCCTCCTCCGGTAAAATGGGATTCAGGGGCTCCAAGAAGAATACTCCTTACGCTGCCCAGATGGCAGCTTCGGATTGTTCCAAGATTGCCTACGACCTTGGACTGAGGAAGGTTAAGGTATATGTGAAGGGTCCGGGATCCGGCAGGGAGTCGGCCATCCGCAACATCCATGCCGCCGGAATTGAGGTAACTGAAATCGTTGACGTAACACCGCTGCCGCACAACGGCTGCCGTCCCGCAAAAAGGCGGAGGGTATAATTCAGCCTTAAGGTATGAACCAGGCTGAAGAGGAAATATAAACAATAAATTAAACAGATAGATGGCAAGATACAGAGGTCCCAGGACCAGAATTGCTCGTAAATTTTCAGATCCCATCTTCGGGACGGATAAGTCTTTCGAAAAGAAGAACTATCCCCCTGGAATGCACGGAAACAACAAACGCAGACGCAAAGCTTCTGAATATGGTATTCAGTTGAAAGAGAAGCAGAAGGCCAAGTATACATATGGAGTATTGGAGAAGCAGTTCAGAAATATTTTTGAGAAGGCTTCGGGCAGTAAAGGGGTGACAGGTGAAGTTCTCCTTCAGTTGCTCGAGTCGAGGCTCGACAATGTGGTTTTCAGGCTGGGGCTTTCACCCACTCGTGCCGGGGCACGGCAGCTGGTAACACACAGGCACATCACTGTGGATGGTGAAGTGGTTAATATTCCTTCTTACACCCTTAAGCCTGGTCAAAAGGTAGGAGTAAGGGAACGTTCCAAATCCCTGGAGGTGATCACAGAATCCCTTAGCACTGCAAGGTACGGATCTTCATCATGGCTTGAGTTTGATGAGGCTACCATGACAGGGAAATTCCTCAACCGCCCCGAGCGTGCGGATATCCCTGAGAACATCAAGGAGCAGCTTATCGTTGAACTTTATTCAAAATAACAAAAATCACATTCATACTATGGCCATTTTAGCTTTTCAAAAACCAGATAAGGTCATTTTGCTTGAAGCAGATGACAGGTATGGTAAGTTTGAGTTTCGACCGCTGGAGCCAGGTTATGGGATTACAGTCGGTAATTCCCTGAGGCGCATCCTTCTCTCTTCACTGGAAGGTTATGCCATCACCAACATTAAGATTGAGGGGGTTGAACACGAATTTTCCACCATTACCGGTGTAATTGAGGACCTTACCGAGATTATACTGAACCTGAAGCAGGTGCGCTTTAAAAAGCAGATTGAGGATGCGATCGACGAGAAGATTGTCGTAACCATTACAGGCCAGGAGGAGTTTAAGGCAGGCGACCTGCAGCGTTTTCTCAGTGGTTTTAAGGTGCTGAATCCGGAGCTCGTGATTTGCCACATGGAACCCGATGTAAAATTGCAGATGGAAGTCGTTATCAACAAGGGACGCGGATATGTTCCCGCCGATGAGAATAAGCCGGCCGAGGCCGAGTTCGGTCTGATCGCTGTGGATTCCATTTTCACACCCATCAAGAATGTGAGGTTTAAAATTGAGAATTATCGCGTCGAGCAGAAGACCGACTTCGAGAAACTGATCATTGAGATAGAAACAGATGGTTCCGTTCACCCGAAAGAGGCACTGAAAGAGGCTGCCAAGATTCTCATTTACCATTTCATGCTCTTCTCCGATGAGAAGATCACCCTCGATACCGACGAGAAATTTGCCAACGAGGAGTTTGATGAGGAGGTGTTGCACATGCGTCAGTTGCTGAAGGCCAAGCTGGTTGACCTGGATCTTTCTGTAAGGGCACTGAACTGCCTGAAAGCTGCAGAGGTTGAAACCCTGGGCGACCTGGTCAAATTCAACAAGAATGATCTGCTGAAATTCAGGAATTTCGGTAAAAAGTCACTCACCGAGCTGGAAGAGCTTTTGGTGAACATGAACCTGACTTTCGGAATGGATATTATTAAATACAAACTGGACAAGGATTAATTGTAATGAGACATAAGAAGAATTTTAATCACCTGGGAAGGAAGAGTGGCCATCGAAGGGCCATGTTGTCCAATATGGCTTCTTCGCTGATCATGCACAAGCGGATTGAAACAACCACTGCGAAGGCAAAAGCACTGAAGAGATATATTGAACCTTTGATCACACGTTCAAAGGAAGACTCCACGCACTCACGGCGTGTGGTATTCAGTTATTTGCAGGACAAAGAGGCCGTAACAGAGCTTTTCCGTGAAGTGGGAGCCAAAGTGGGCGATCGCCCGGGTGGGTATACACGTATCATTAAAATGGGAAACCGCCTGGGAGATAACGCCGATATGTGCCTGATCGAACTGGTGGACTTCAACGAAATTATGCTGGGAGCCAAAGCAGCCGCTAAAAAGACAACCAGTCGCCGTCGCCGCGGAAGCAAACCCAAAGATGAGACAGTAGCTGCCCCGAAAGTTGCAGCCCCCGCTGCAGTGGTTGAAACTGCACCCGTGGTTGAAACTGAAGTGGTTGCAACTGAACCCGTGGAGGAAATTGCAGAAGAGGCAGAACCAACTGAGGCAAAGATGGAAGATTCAGGGGCCCCTGCCGGGGAGGATCATCATGATGAGTCCGCCGAACAGGTTAATGAACCAATAAAATAATCCAATCATGGGACAAATAGTTGATATTCATGCACGTGAGATTCTTGATTCTCGCGGAAATCCAACCGTTGAAGTGGAAGTGACACTGGCAAGCGGTTATGTGGGACGTGCCGGAGTTCCTTCTGGGGCTTCCACAGGCGAAAATGAAGCGCTTGAATTGAGGGATGGCGATAAAAACCGCTACCTGGGTAAAGGGGTTCTGAAAGCCGTCGATAATGTCAATAAAGTGATTGCTGAAGAGCTGATCGGAATGAACGCCATGGATCAGGTGGCCATTGATCAGAAGATGATTGAACTGGATGGTACAAAGACCAAAAGCAAACTGGGCGCCAACGCCATGCTGGGTGTTTCCCTTGCAGTTGCAAAGGCTGCAGCCATGTACCACGATATGCCCCTCTACCGCTATATCGGTGGGACCAATGCCAAACATCTGCCCGTTCCCATGATGAATATCATCAATGGAGGTTCACACTCCGATGCACCCATTGCTTTCCAGGAGTTCATGATTCGTCCCATTGGAGCCAAAACCTTCAGGGAGGGACTCAGGATGGGTTCTGAAGTATTCCATGCACTTAAAAGTGTTCTGAAGGCACGCGGACTGAGCACCGCCGTTGGGGATGAAGGAGGATTTGCTCCCGAGCTTGACGGAACCGAGGATGCTCTCGAAAGTATTCTGAAGGCTGTTGAGAAAGCCGGTTACAAACCCGGTTCTGACATTACCATTGCACTGGACTGCGCTGCATCTGAGTTTTACGAGAATGGAATTTATAACTACTCCAAATTCGAAGGCAAGGATGGAGCAAAGCGTAACTCCAGGGAGCAGGCTGCCTACCTGGCCGAGCTGATTTCCATGTATCCCATCGATTCAATCGAAGATGGTATGGATCAGTCTGACTGGGACGGATGGGTTGTCCTGAACAAGATGATCGGCGACAGGTGCCAGCTGGTGGGAGACGATTTGTTTGTTACCAATGTTGAATATCTCTCCAAAGGAATAGAGCTGGATTGTGCCAACTCCATTCTGATCAAGGTGAACCAGATCGGTACACTTACCGAGACCCTGAATACCATTGAAATGGCACACAGGGCAGGGTATACCACCGTGACCTCACACCGTTCGGGAGAGACTGAAGATGCAACCATCGCCGATATTGCAGTGGCAACCAACTCGGGTCAGATCAAGACAGGATCGATGAGCCGTTCCGACAGGATCGCCAAATATAACCAGCTGCTTCGTATCGAAGAGGAGCTGGGCACTACTGCTATCTACGGTTATTAGGAAATACACTGTTCATCAAGAGCAAAGAGGGCTGTCCGAAAGGGCGACCCTCTTTGCTTTTTGGGCCGGGTCCTGATGATATTGAATTATCTGAATATATATATTATATTGTATCGCCCTAATTAAGATTTTAACCCCGTAAAAATATAGACATATGTCAGTTCTGAAAGAGAGACTTCATCAAAAGATAGAAGAGTTTCGTCCCCGTACCAGGAAATTAATGAAAGATTATTGCAACGTAATTGTCGACCAGGTTACGGTTGCCCAGGCACTGGGCGGTATGCGCGGACTGAAGAGCCTTGTGACCGACATTTCCTACCTGGATCCGCAGGAGGGAATCAGGTACAGGGGATATACACTCCCGGAGGTATTTGAGAAGCTGCCAAAGGCCCCCGGGGCTGAGATGCCCTATGTGGAGGGACTCTATTTCCTCCTGCTGACTGGCGATATACCCACCGACAGTGAGGTGTCCGATCTGGCCGATGAATTCAGGAAGCGAAGGATCCTTCCCCGTTATGTGTACGAAGTAATCGATGCCTTTCCCTCTTTTTCACCCCCTATGGCCATATTTTCTGCTGCGATCCTTACCATGCAGCGGGAATCGTTCTTTGCCAAGAAGTACCAGGGCGGAATCTCTAAAAATGATTACTGGGATCCCATGTTCGAAGATTCTTTGAACCTGCTGGCCAAACTTCCCGAGGTGGCCTCCTACATCTATGCCAAACTCTACAGAGGCGGGAAAAGGATTCAGTCCAATCCGTATCTCGATATGGGGGCCAATTTTGCTCACATGATGGGTATCCCCAAACCTTATGACGATGTTTCAAGGCTTAATTTCATTATCCACGCCGATCATGAAAGCGGGAACGTGAGCGCCCATACCGGTCACCTTGTGGCCAGTTCCCTGTCGGATATTTATCTCTCCATTTCAGCCATGATTAACGGGCTGGCAGGACCACTGCATGGACTGGCCAACCAGGAGGTACTGAGATGGCTGCAGGACCTTGTGGAGAAGATGGACGGACAGGTTCCCACCGAGGAGGAGATGAAGCAGTTTGTGTGGGATACACTCAATTCCGGCCAGGTCATTCCGGGATACGGTCACGCTGTTCTGAGGAAAACAGACCCCAGGTACACATTGCAGCGTGAGTTCTGCCTGACTCACCTGAAGGACGATCTGTTGTTCAAGTATACAGATATGCTCTATAAAATAGTACCGTCCATCCTGAAGGAGCAGGGCAAGGCCAAGAACCCCTGGCCAAACGTAGATGCACAGTCGGGGATCATCCACTGGCACTACGGTATCACCGAGTATGAATTTTACACCGTTTTATTCGGGATTGGGAGGTCGATCGGAATTACTGCAAATATCATCTGGGACAGGGCGCTGGGTTATCCCCTGGAGAGACCGAAATCAGTCACCACCGATATGCTGGAAAAGCTCGCGATGGATTCCATTAAAAACAACGTCGGAACGAAGGGGGATGATTGCAAGGACCTTTAACAATCAGGCCAGCAAGTTTTTCATTTTCCTGACCAGCAGTTCGGCCTGGAAAGGTTTGGCAATGTAGTCATCGGCACCGGCAGCAAGGCAGGTTTCCCTGTCACCAGCCAGGGCATTGGCCGTAATGGCAATAATGGGAATGTGGCTTTTATTGGAAGATTCTATTTCACGAATCTTTTTGGTTGCCGTCAGGCCGTCCATTACAGGCATCATAATATCCATGAGGATGATGTCATATGGTTTCAGTCCGAACATCTCCAGGGCCTCTTTTCCATTTCCGGCCACATCGATCTGCTTCACCTTTTTGTTGAGACTCAGCAGGACAATCTTCTGGTTGATCTCATTGTCCTCTACCAGCAGTACCCGCGCCTCCACAAGTAACACGGATTTCCTGGACTCCTTCACTTTTTCCAATGCCTCCTCAATATCCTGCGCACTCCTGGTTGCATCCTTGGCAAAATCCTGGAAGAAGGAGATGGTTGCCCCGTATTGTTCCAGATCAACCATCAGTTCACTTTCACTCTCGAGCAGGAGGTTGTAAGCAGTGGAAAGATTCGATCCCTTTGGAGTGTTACCGCTTTTCAGATCATCCAGGGATGAGACCATATTCTTCCCAAGATCGGTCGGGAATATGAACCTGAACTCCAGTCTGACCTGGCTGGGCGTCTCCCGCAGGGGGGTGACGCGGACCTTAACCTGGCTGCCCGGCTGTTTATAGGGGTTCACTCCCTTGATAATGTTAATCACAAGGCCCCGGAGCAGACTGGGATCACCGATCAGAAGCTGCTTCATCTGGCCCGAATACCCGATAGTGACATCACCATAGGAAGTGCTCCCCGAATTCAGGATATCCAGTGCCTCTTCCATAACCCGGTTCAGATCAAACGAGAGGATACTCTTTTTATATTCGAGGATTCCCGGAGAGGCGATCTCCACAATGTTGTTTACATCCTCGATCAGGTTGTTGGTGGATGCCTGAAGGGTCTCCATTAACTCCTTCTGAAGGGAGGTAAGCCGACTGTCGTGTACAAGGTTATTGATCAGGGTGATGTTGCTCAGGGAGGTTCTCAGTTTATGGGATAACCTCGACATGAACTCGTCCCTCTGAACCACCTGGTCCTTGAACTGGCTGCGGGAATCGTTCAGCTTTGCCAACAGCAACCGGTTGGAGTGATCGATATGGCGGCTGAGAATGAGAATCATGATGTAGGTGGCCATGAAAATGGTCGCATCAGAAGCCTTGAGGTGGATGTGGCATTGAATGCCGGGAATCGAGTTGAACACCAGGATCAATCCCCCAAGTATGAATGACACAATCAGGCCATTTTTCCCGTTTATGCTTACAGCGGCAAGCGGGAATATGAGCAGAAATGCAAGCACCAGGGATGAATGCATGTTCGAATCAACCAGGAAAGCAGAGAGAAACAACAGGGCAACAATCATGAGTCCCAGTGTGCTGTTGAGATCAGGTTTTTTACCGGGCGGAACCAGAAAATAGACCAGGAGTGTACCGGCCAGCACTCCCCCGTCGCGTACTAATGTTAATGGGTTCCAGCTAAATAATCCGAACAGAAAGGAGATCACTAATAAAAGGAAGAGGATTCCATAGAAGAGGTTGATCCTCCTGAGCCTGTTGATCTCAGACTGATCCATGGTATCTTGAATACCGCGTTCAATGATCCGGTTTAGAAACTTGGGTAACATCTGAATTCTCAATGGCTTTCTTTGACAAAGAAAGAGAAATTTATAGATCCATGGAAAACATTGGCTTTATTTTTGTACCATATACTTATATAAGTTAGTAATTTTGCCTGAAGGGTATGGAATCATGAAACCAGTTTCGGTACTAGTAATATTGTTAGGGCTCTGCAGCTGGACTGTGGCCCAGGAGGGAGCGCCCGAAGGGATGGTCCGCTATTCATCAGGTTATGAGTTTCCCGAAGGAATCTATGCCAATTTTGAGATGGTCCGCGAGGCCAGGCCCATTCCCCCGGCCAGGGTGGTTACCGATGTGGATCTGTTCGACCGCGAATTCTATGAAAAAATCACCTCCGAGGATGAGATTGTCATTTATGATGACAACGGGGTGAAAAAGGAGTTCAAAACATCCAAAATCTGGGGTTATGGCCGCAATGGGGCCCTCTATATCAACGTGGGCTCTGCTTTTCACCGGATCAGTCTGGTAGGAAGTATTTCCCATTTTGTTGCTTCGGTCACCACCTACAACCCCAACTATTATGATCCTTACCGTTACAATCCCTATTACTCCAACTCTTACTACCAGGGCCGGTACAATTCACCCCAGTCGTCCTATTCAAGTACCGATCTGAAACAGTACCTGCTTGACTTTGAGACCGGGGAGGTGATGGAATACGACAGCGAGAGTGTGGAGGTAATGCTGATGAAGGATCCTGAACTTGCTGATGAGTACCTGGCATTGAAAGGCAGAAAACAAAAGCAGATGAAATTTGTATTTATTCGCAGGTACAATGAGAAACACCCTCTCTATTTTCCTGAACGCTGACCATCCAAAAACACCAATCAAAATGATGAAACAATGTATTGCCTCCCTTTTAGTAATGTTACCGTTGGTACATCTGGAGGCACAAAGGGAGTACCTGCCCACATCCGAGGATCTGACCAGGTTTCACAACACAAAAACCTATGTGGTTCTCAGTGATAACCTCATGTCGGAATACAATTTTGAAATTCGCGATGCCATTGAAAAATTCTGGACCATCACCGGTTATGAGTTCCTGGAATACAAGAATTTTGCCGGGAAGAGCCTGGATTATAATGCCTCATTTCTTTACGTGGCCACAGTCAGTTTTGAAAAGGATAAATCGAATACCCGTTACATCTTCCTCTGCCTCTCACTGGGAGGGGATGATCATGAAACCCTCGACGATCTTAAGGATATCACCAATATTCCCCTGAGTTACTATGGGGTGGATGAGGATGAGTATACCTACAAGCTGGGTATCCTGTTGCGCTTTATGCAGCAACACATCAAGATCATTACCGAAGATCCCAACCTGGTCTCCCAGACCGTTTTTCAGTATTACAACGACAACATGGGCAGTGTAAAGGAGAAGACCCTCTACATGACCGAGGATGATCTGCCCCATGCACTGGCCACCGAATCGAAGATCAGGGCGATTTATCCCTACGATTTTCAGATCGTGGAGCGGGAGAAGATCAAGGAGTTGATCATGGCAGAGGATGAGAATGCCGTCATCCTTCATAAGGTGGGCCCCCAGAGCAAGGAGATTGAGGACCGGGTCTATAAAATCCTGATGGGCACCGGCGATGCCAGATTTTATTACTACGACTACCATAAGAAAAACAGCAAAAATCCCGACGCCTTTCTTAAAAGCGATTTCGAACGGCTGACCAGGGCTGTTCCCAAATAGATCATTTTTCATGGCAGACAAACCATCCATTCCAAAGGGTACGAGAGACTTTACGCCACTGGAAATGTCCAGGCGTAACCATATATTTGATACCATCAGGCGGATTTTTAAGACCTATGGCTACCAGCCCATCGAAACACCGGCCATGGAAAACCTCTCTTCACTCATGGGAAAGTACGGGGATGAGGGTGACAAACTGTTGTTCAAGATTCTCAATTCGGGCGATTTCAGGGAGAAACTGAGTGATGAGGAGCTCATCGGGACCCCGCCGGGGAAACTGGGAACCATGATCTCCGGGAAGGGGCTCAGGTATGACCTTACCGTCCCTTTTGCCCGCTTCGTGGTTCAGCATCAGAACGACATTACCTTTCCTTTTAAGCGGTTCCAGATCCAGCCCGTTTGGAGGGCCGATCGACCCCAGCGGGGCCGTTACCGGGAATTTTTTCAGTGTGACGTGGATGTGATTGGCAGTACTTCATTGCTCAATGAGTACGAATTGGTCCGGATTATTGATGCAGTATTCAGGGATCTGGAGCTGAAGGTGGTGATCAGGCTGAACAACCGCAAAGTGCTGACAGGGGTTGCAGAGGTTATCGGCGAGTTGCACAGGATGACCGATATTACCATAGCCATCGACAAACTGGAAAAGATTGGGATAGAGAAGGTGCTCCAGGAGCTGCAGCAGAAGGGCATCAGTGACCAGGCCCTGGGGAAGCTGGAGCCGGTCCTTTTAATGAAGGGGACAGGCCCTGGGAAACTGGCCTTCCTGGAAGAGTACCTGGCATCGTCCGAAACCGGAGTCAGGGGGATTGAAGAGATCAAACAGCTATTCTCTTACCTGGAACAGACACCCATGAAGGCAGAAACGGAGTTTGACATTACCCTGGCCAGGGGGTTAAATTATTACACCGGGACGATCATCGAGGTGATCTCGGCCGAGGTTGAGATGGGCAGCATATGCGGAGGAGGGCGGTACGACGACCTCACCGGGATATTCGGACTTGAGGGTGTGTCGGGAGTGGGTGTCTCCTTCGGAGCCGATCGCATCTATGATGTGATCCAGCAACTGGAGCGATTCCCGGAACGGGGGGAGATGGATACCAGGGTGCTCTTTGTTAATTTCGGGGAGAGAGAGGTCCGGTTTATTCTCCCGGTGCTTGACAGGCTGCGCGAACGTTATGTTGCTTCCGAGCTCTATCCCGAAAGTGCCAAAATGAAGAAACAGATGGCCTATGCCCACAACCGCAGGATCCCCTTTGTTGCCCTTGTGGGTGAGCAGGAGGTGACCGATGGAGTGATCACCCTGAAGGAGATGGTGACAGGCAACCAGGAGCGTTTGACGCCCGGTCAGCTGGTGGAGCGACTGGCTCAGTAATATTTTTCCGGCATTGAGATCTCAAAATTCAAACATATGGGAAATGTACACCTGGTAAACACCAGCGAGATAGGTTGGAAAAAGATTGATGAGATCCTCAAAGAGGAGCAAAAGCTTCTCCTGTCGGAGGAGGTGAAGGAGCGGATCCGCATCTGCAGGGAGTACCTGGACCGAAGGCTTGAGAAGGGTGATGAGGTGATCTATGGAATCAATACCGGCTTTGGTTCATTGTGCGATAAAGTGATATCCGCCGGGAACCTTGGCCTTTTGCAGAAGAACCTGGTGATGTCGCATGCATGCGGGGTGGGGGATGAGGTTCCTGTTGAAATCACCCGCCTGATGCTGCTCCTGAAGATACAATCCCTCTCCTACGGAAATTCGGGTGTACAGCTGGCTACGGTTCAGCGCCTGGCGGATATGTACAACCACCAGGTTTTTCCAGTGGTTTACTCCTATGGTTCCCTGGGAGCATCGGGCGACCTGGCACCGCTGGCGCACATGTGCCTCCCCTTGCTGGGCTTGGGTGAAGTGCGTATGAACGGATTGAAGCAACCATCGAAGGATGTTCTCTCACGGATGGGGTGGGAACCCATTGACCTTCAGTCCAAGGAAGGACTGGCCCTGCTCAATGGTACCCAGTTCATGAGTGCCTTCGGGGTACAGCTTTGCCTGCGCGTTTTTAAACTATCCAGACTTGCCGATATCATCGGAGCGCTCTCCCTGGATGCCTTCGACGGCCGGATCGAACCCTTTCATGAACTGATACAGCAGATCAGGCCCCACCAGGGTCAGATCGTCACCGCCCTCGATCCACAACACCGGCGCCGGCGACTTCGCCTACAACAACATTACCGGCTACAGCTTGTGGCTGTCGGTACTGCCGAAGTCGGGTGTGGTATCAGGAGACAGCACTGTGCCGGTCACGTTGACCTTCGACGCAACCGGTTTGGTTGCCGGCAACGTCTACTCGACTGTGCTGCAAGTCATCCATG
>JAWOHR010000186.1:0-18133 GCA_046485075.1 Bacteroidales bacterium | reverse complement strand
GGCGTTTTGTGACCGTTCCACGACGCAACTCTACAGGCAACGGCGTCACCTTTCCAGCCCCTGATGAGACGGCGCCTGATCACCCCTTACCCACCCTCCGAATCGCCAGGACGCCGATCTATGGAAGTGGCCCCGGTTCCATTTGAAAGCCTGTCAAACACCGAAAGTTCAGAGGAGAGCCTCCAGATGAGGGAGCGGGTGATTTTCGCAAGGGGGATCCAGAGTAAAAGATTCAACGGCATCGATGGAGTACAGTATAACTCCGGGATGGGATCTTCTCTAAGAAACTATCACTGCACACTTGACAGTGCCGGGAGGTCAATCCTCAGGATGGCCACCGAAAGACTAGGCCTTTCGGTAAGGGCATACGACCGGATTCTGAAGGTAGCCCGCACCATCGCAGATCTGGAGGGAAGCGAAAAGATTCTTGCTACAAATGTGGCCGAGGCAGTCAGTTATCGTAATCTGGACAGGGAGGGGTGGTCGGGTTGAACATTATGTTGAGCTGACTAGCCTTCCCACGATAAAACCACTTCCTGGACTCTTTCCCTGATTTCATGTGCGGTGGGATTCAGTTCTTCCCTGTTAAATGTTCCATGAGCCACATCAATTTTCTCAAAAACCATTGTGTACAGCTGATAAATGATATGGAGGCTAAGCAAGGATCGGCCACTCAGTACATGATTTAGTTTTTCAAGCACTTCCATGGTCTGGATGCCATAGTACATTGCCTGGTCAAGGTATTCGGCCACCACCTTCCTGAATGCATCGGGGATCGTGTTCCCCAGGGCAATCTCTTTCAGTTCCCGGGGGGTGATCCCATGCTTTTCCAGGATATCGCCGGCAAAGTAATTCAGGTTGTTCAACTGATCCTCCTGAAAGTCCCGTATGATATGTACCAGGTAAGAGAATATTGCGCAGGGTCTGGCCAGCTCGATGATATCATACAAAGGATCCAGATATTCCCCATTATTTTCCTGCAGGCAGCACAAATGCACAAAAATGGAAGCAGGCGCCACGGAGGCTCCTTCGGAATACTCCAGGAAGCTTTCCAGGGTTGGGAAGCCGTCATGGTCAATATCATAGAGCATGGATTTCGCGAAATTGTGAAACAGCTGCAGAGGAATCCTGAAAGTGGCGATGGTCTCTGACAATTCATCGAAAAAAGGATCCTCCCCGGCTGAACCATGCAGGCATTCGATCCAGTGGTGAACCCTGGTACTGAGTTCTTCCCGTTCAAGACAGGAGATCTCTTTACCGGTGGCTTTGCGGTCGTCGATGTAGTCGTCGATCATCCGCATAAACTTATAGCATACCATGGCTGCATGATACCTCCTGTCGTCCCAGAACCTGGCTGCAATCAGGATATTGGGATGTTTCTTTATCTGGTCGAAATCGATGTCCCGTATCAGCGACTCGATCTCTTTCTTCTTAGGTTCAGTTTGGATTTCCATAGGTTCTGTCAATTCGTTCTGTTACAAGTCTGGCAGATAGAAGCGATAGCGGCATACCGCTGCCAGGCTGAGTGCTCCCCCCTGTAAAGTACAGGTTCTTGTACTTCCCGTGATGGTTCCCCGGCCTCAGGAAACCCATCTGAAGCAGATTGTGGGCCAGGCTCCCAAAGGTTCCTCCCCGGGTAAGATTGAACTCCTTTTTCCAACTCTCGGGGGTAAAGCAGAGTTCAAACTTAACATGCTTTTCAAAATCATCCATTCCCTCCTCTGCGAATCTCTTCAGAATCGAAGTCCGGGTCTGGCCGATGATTTCCTTCCAGTCATACTCCCGGTTCTCTTCAAGGTTGCCGGTGTGGACGATGGCGGTGATGGAATCCTGCTTATCGGGAGCCGCGGTTTTATCGGAACGAACCGGTGAATGAACATAAATGGAGGGTTCATCCGCAATACCATTATCTCTGAAAATCGTGTTGCAGCTTTCCCTGTGTTTGCCGGATACAAATACCGTATGTTGTGCCAGTTGCGGATAAACTTTGTCAACTCCCCAGTGAAAAACAATGGCGGCGCATGAATACCGCTTTCGTTCCAGTTGTTTGCTTTTTCTACCCGGATGAAGCAGTTCCCTGTATACATAGGGCAAATCTGCATTGGCGACAACAAGGTCGGCCGGGTGGAATGAACCGTCCTTCAGGGTCACACCACTGGCCCTTTTTCCCTCCACATCTATCTTTACGACCGGGGCATTTAGTTCAAGCCTGACCCCATTCTCAGTGGCAATGGATAACAGGGTTTCCGCCACCTTGTGCATGCCCCCCTTGGGAAAGTAAACCCCGTCGGAGAGTTCCATGAAAGGAAGAAAGGTATACATGCCTGAGGAAGTAAAGGGATTTTGCCCCAGGTAAAGATTTTGAAAAGTGAAGAGGGCTCTGAGTTCATCGGAGCGGAAATACCTGCTGATATTCTTGTAGTGATTATGGAAAGCCTTGTATTTAAAAAGCAGAAAGGGATATTTTAACAGGGAAATGTCGAAAGGAGTGAAATAATTCCGGTTGATCAGCCCCATGGATCTGTTGTAGATGTGAAAGCCCCCGGACATTAATTTCAGGAATTGGTCGTAGCTCCCCTTTTCCAATTCCTCAAACTGCTTCTGCATGTAGGCCAGATCGGAGCTGAAGTGAATCTGCTTCTGATTACTGAACTTCACTTTATAGATGGGATCAATCCGGTTTAATTGCATCTCCCTGAACATATCTTTCCCAAGCAAAGCAAAGGTCTCCCTGTAAATTTCCGGCATCATCAGGAAAGTTGCCCCGATATCAAAACGGTGACCCTCTTTCTGATAGCTGCCGCACCTTCCTCCCGGGAAAGCATTTTTCTCGAAAATGGTGACTTGATATCCCCTTTTGGCCAGATTTGCAGCGGTGGTTATTCCCCCGATGCCCGAACCTATGATAATTGCATGCTTTTTTGCCATGGCTTTAAAGATATTGGAAAAAGCGTTTCCCTTCAGAGAGAATCGGCACAAAATCGGTAAGATTTCAGGTAAGCCTTCCATGAGGGTGGCCAAACCCATTTTTAGATTAAGATTAGTTACCTTCGTTCTGAGATGCATCATCTAACCAAAATATTCAATGTATGTCTTTTGGTTATCCTGGCAGCAGGGGAAGCGATTCATGCCCAGAGTACCCAGAGTATCCGTGGTACTGTGATTGATCAGAATACCGGCGTGCCGCTTATCGGAGCAACCGTTTTGCTGCTGGAGCATGAGCCTTTGATGGGGACCATCACCGATTTTCAGGGTTTTTTCAGCCTGGACGGGGTGCCGGTGGGCAGGCAGGGTATCAGGGTCGACTATCTGGGGTACCAATCCGTTTTCAGGGAGGGCCTGGATATAACAGCCGGGAAGGCCTTCCATGTAAATATTGAATTGGAAGAGAGTGCCATCATGGGAGAAGAGGCTGAGGTCAGGGCTCATTTAGACAAGGGCCAGGCTCTGAATGAAATGGCGCTGGTTAGTGCGCGTTCCTTTAATATGGAGGTGGCAGAAAGGTATGCAGGCAGCTGGGGCGATCCGGCCAGGCTGGTGGCAAATTTTGCCGGGGTACAGAGTCCGGCTGATCAATCCAACGATATCATTATCCGGGGGAACTCTCCTGCCGGACTTCTATGGAAAATGGAGGGTGTAAGCATTTATAATCCTAACCATTTCGGATCCATCGGCTCCACAGGCGGTCCCATTAGTATGATAAACAACAATATGCTGGCCAACTCCGATTTCTATTCGGGTGCATTTCCCTCCCAATACGGAAATGCTACATCGGGGGTGTTTGATCTGAACCTCAGAAGCGGTAACAATCAGGATAGGGAATATATTGCCCAGGTGGGGTTTAATGGCTTTGAATTTGGAGCTGAGGGACCATTTACAAAAGAATCCAACGCCTCTTATCTGGTTAGCTACAGATATTCATCCCTTGCTTTTTTCGAGTCGCTCGGAATGAACATGGGGGTACCTGCCATTCCATATTACCAGGACCTTACTTTTAAGATTGATATCCCCCTGAGTGAAAAAAATCGCCTCTCCATTTTCGGGTTGGGTGGAGCAAACCACATTAGCGCTGATGTGGAGGAGGGAGGAAGTTATGACTACTTTCGTTCCAATGCACGGACCGGTGCATTGGGGATTTCACACCGTTATTATTTCAATGAGAAGACCAGGCTAAGGACCATTATTTCGTGGGGGGGGATTCGAAACTTCGGAATCGATTCCACCACAGTGAATGGTGTACTGACCGATCATTATGGACAGGATTTTGAGGAGCAGAAGTTCACTTTTCAGAGCGAGATTCGTCGACGATTATCCAGCCGGGATCACCTGGTGGGAGGGGTGGAGGTCAGCTATATCAAGGCCAGCTATCTGGATAGTATCTACGTCCCCGACTGGAATCTCTTTTTTCGTACGGCCAATACTTCGGGCGATCTGATGATGTTTCAGAGTTTCATAAACTGGAAGCATAAATTTACCGATCAGCTGCAATTTGTTGCCGGATTGCATTACCAGCAGGTATCCCTGAACACCGACCTGGCCCTTGAACCCCGGGTTAGCCTGAGCTGGAAGTTCAGCGACCGGCAGGAGATCAGCCTTGGTTACGGATTGCATAGCCAGGCTCAACCGAGGGCGGTATATTTCTCCGAGACACTGATCGATACCCTTAACCTTGTGTATAGGCAGACCAACAAACACCTTGGTTTTACCCGGAGTCACCAGGCAGTGATCGGATACCAGGTGCTGTTCGATTCCAGGCATCGTCTGAAGTCAGAATTCTATTTCCAGAAGCTGTTTGATGTACCGGTAACCACCTATCCTTCCTACATTTCCATGATCAATTACGGGGGCAGTTTTAACAGTTCGGTTTACGATTCACTGGTAAATCAGGGTGATGGTTGGAACATGGGGCTGGAATTGACCATGGAGCGGTTTTTCGCAAACAACTTCTACTATCTGGCCACCATATCCCTGTTCGACAGCAAGTACCGGGCCAGTGACCGGTTGGTAAGGAACTCTTTTTTTAACGGAAATTTCATCGTTAATCTTTTGGGCGGGTATGAATGGCAGATTGGCCGGCAGGATGCGATTACTGTGGATGGGAGGATGAGCTGGGCTGGAGGATTGCGCGTAATCCCAATCGACCTGGAGGCCTCCAGGGAGGCGGGAGAGACGGTGCGCGACTACTCAAGGGCTTTTGAAACGAGAGATGATGACTATTTTCGGATCGATCTGAGAGTTGCCTATCAATGGAATCTCAAGCACGCCACATGGACCTTTGCGGCAGATATTCAGAATGTGACCAATCACATCAATCCTTTTTTTAAAGAGTACAACCCGGAAACGGATCAGATTGAACAGGTCTCACAAATCGGAATTATTCCTGCCGGGGTTATCAGGTTAAACTTTTAGATGGGTTGGATCCGCGGAACTAGCAGCCTCCCTGAACCTTCTTTTTAGTGGGTCTGGGTGCAATCTTGGGAAGCTCCGGAGCCACCGGGCCGGAGGATTCCAGGACAGCTCCTCCGCCCAGCGCCTGCCCGGCGCCTTTTCGGAAATCGTATTTGGCGATCTCTTCGTTGGGACTGGTGGAGCCAGGAGCCGACGGGTTCATAATCGTCTCCACCCAATAGTTAAGACCTCCCTGCAATACATAGTTATTCTCATATCCAAGCTGTCTGGTGAGCATCCAGGCCTGGTTGGCACTAACCGTTCCGTTTGAATAAAACACATTGTATCTCAGGTCCTGGTGAATATAGTCTTTCCACTGATCATCGAGAAGTGAGATCAGAGGGATGTTGATTGCACCAGGGAGGTGAAATTTTTCATATTCGGTTTCAGACCTGACATCGATCAGTACCAGTGAAGGGTCCTGGTTCACGATCATGTCGGCCACCTCATCGGGGGTGAAGTATTGCATTCCGCTGTTCACATATTCCAGCAGCTCCTCTGGTGAGAGCTTATAGGGATGAGTTGTATTGGCCGGTACAAATGCCAGAATCAATCCCAGTGGAATGATGAAAATGGCTAGCAGGACTCTTGGATTCAGTTTTTTCATGACATCAAAATTAATGATTCATTGGTTATTAATACTCTTCGCGGGGAAATTTCTTTTCGGCCCATTCACCAACCCAGAACATTCCCAGTGCTACGATAATGATCCCAAGCACCACCACGCCGTCTTTCAAACCCAGGGCCTGGGGGAGGGTGGGGTCTCCCCTGAAGGATCCCTTGTAAAAGCCTTCGATCAGGGGATAAAGCTCGGCAAAGATGAATACACCCAGGAAGATCCCACCGATAAAAAACAGGGCATCGATCTTGCCAATGGCTGCTGCGCAGAAACTGGTCCCCGGGCAAAATCCTCCTGTAATAAATCCCGCACCCATGATGATACCGCCCACAATGGTTGACCAGAGGTAGGTGGGATTGATATAGACCAGGTCCAGATCAATCCAGTCGAACAGACTCATGAAGAGCAGTCCGGTCATGGCTACAATTGCCGCTGTAAAGAAAACTTTTAAGACTACGGTATCATAACCGTAAAAAACACCTGCAAGTTTCCGGCTGGATGAGAATCCGCTGCTTTCAAGGACAAAACCGAAGCCAATGCCTATCAGAAAAGCAAGGAAGAAGTTGGTGTTTTGCGAGATAATATTATTTACAATTAATGGTCCCATGATGAAGATGTTTGATTGTTAAATCCAGTTTTTCCTGAAGAACCAGGCCAGGGCAAAGGCTGTCCCAAAAATAAATGCCATGGAGATGAATCCTCCCAAGGAGAGTATTCCCATTCCGCTCAGTGCGGAGCCGCTGGTGCATCCCCTGCCCATTTGTGATCCGAATCCAAAAAGTATTCCACCCATTGCAGCAAAAATAATTCTTCGCCTGGAGGTGATTTTGGGTGAGTGCTCTACCTTAAATTTCAGTCGGTTAAAAATGGCTCCGGAAAGGAAAGCTCCGACAATCACACCCAGCATCTGGAATACCAGCCATGATTTCATTGGCCCATCGGGGTGTTCCTCGTTGTACTCTTTATAAAAGGGTGCGGTTTCGGAGTGACCGGGAGTGACGGTATTCACAGCGGCGACCACCACACTTTTGGCAGCCCCACTGGCCCCCAGGCCTCTTCCTGCCACAAAATTGGCGGCAATCAGGACCAGCCCTAATAATACACCACCCAGGTATGGATTGATGTATTTGGTTTTTTTGATTGGTTTGATCGATTCACTCATGATCTCTTTATGTTATATGTTTTACAATTTCCCGTTTTTTTCTGTTCCCTGAACACTGTGCACTGTTCCCTGTACCCTGAGCACTGTTCCCTGTTCCCTGAGCACTGTTCCCTGAGCACTGTACCCTGAGCACTGTACCCTGAGCACTGTACCCTGAGCACTGTACCCTGAGCACTGTTCCCTGTACCCTGAGCACTGTTCCCTGTACCCTGAGCACTGTACCCTGAGCACTGTACCCTGTACCCTGACCACTTTGCACTAATACAGCCACCTGCTCTCCTGTCCTGCGTAGGCGATCAGAAACCTAAGCATGAGGCTTCCAAACAATACAAGTCCTGCGGGTATTACCACCGGAATTTTAAATTTTCTCAATTCAAGGAATTCCAGGATGACCGGGATAATCATTCCCATGATTACCACATAGATCCAGAAAGGAGCAGTCCAGGGTCCCCCAAGGAAGAGCCCGGCAGCATCGATCTGAACCTGGGTGCTGGCAAGGAATCCCATAAACATGTGGATAATAAGGAACAGTTCCACCATGATAATCCCGATGTCGATTTTTGCAAACATGTTTCTTTCCTTGTGTTTATTTGAAAAGAGCATGATCACTGCAGCTCCTGCTGAAAGTCCGGAGGCAAGGAATAGTGGTCCGAGTATGGATGTGTTCCAAAGAGGCCTGGCATTAAAAGCCGAGAAAAGAATCCCCGTGTAAACTCCCAGAATAATAGAGGAGATACTCATGACCCACGCAAGGGCCATTTTCTGTTTCACAAAGAAAGCCTCCAGATCCTTTAATATTTTAAACTTCCAGTCCCATCGGGGGAATATCTCCTTAATGTGGATGGCCGACCAAATAAATGATAATGGGGTTACCAGCATCAGAACCCAGGCACCCCACGACATGGGTGATTCAATCCGGATGGTGGTATACAGCCTCCAGAAATAGAGCTTATGTTTCAGATCGAGCAACAGAGCTATCAATCCTATAATCAACAGGATAGGGACGATGTGTGGGGCAATCCTGACCGCAGTGCGATATTTCTCCTGTTTGCCCATGAGGGTAAAAAAACCTGCAAAAAAGAGGATCCCTGCTGCCAGTCCCCCTAGAAACAGGTAGAGCGGGATTTGCCAATGCCAGATCTGCAGGTGTGGATCAATCAGGTAATTGTTTCGTCCGCTGACGATGATTTCTTCTCTCATGGTTTTTCAGATAAGGAAATATAGTTGGGGATCGGTCCCTGCCTCTGGAATCAGGGTTTTATATTTTCTCACTTTCAGGATTTCGGAAACCGGACTGTTCTTGTCGTCCAGGTCTCCGAAGTACATACACTTGGTGGGACAGGCTGCAACACAGGCCGGTTGGAGTCCCTTCTTGATCCTGTGAATGCAGAAGGTACATTTATCCACATACCCTTCGGGATGTGAATAGCGCGCATCGTACGGACAGGAGGTGATACATGCTCCGCAACCGATGCATTTATTATGGGTGACCAGTACAATTCCCCCTTCAGCGTAGTGACTTGCCCCAGTGGGACAGCAACGTACACAGGGGGAGTTTTCGCAGTGGTTACAGCGCTCCGAACGCAGTTCAATCTCCAGCTGCGGGTAGGTACCGTCGACAACCTCCACAACCCAGTCGCGGCAATACCCAATGGGGACATTGTTTTCAGTCTGACAGGCCACCACACAATCGCTGCATCCCACACACTTCCTGGTATCTATGGC
Organism: Bacteroidales bacterium; assembly: GCA_046485075.1. Lineage (GTDB taxonomy): Bacteria > Bacteroidota > Bacteroidia > Bacteroidales. Next base: position 9,179 of record JAWOHR010000186.1, on the reverse strand, counting down.
CATGGCGTATCTCATGATGTGACCTCCTCTTTTTTAGATTCAAACTTAAAGGTGACAAAGTTTCCTCTCATGCCGGTTCCTCCCATGATAGGATCAAGAAGGACCCTGGTAATCAGTTCCGAATCGCTGGCTCCCTTCCCGTAGGCTCTTGACAGGTTTTTGTTGGTGTGGCCAAATCCGTGGACCATGTAAACCGTATCCCAACGGATTCTTTCAGTGACTCTTGCCATGATCGGGAATGATGAACGTACGCCGTCCTGGTTCTCAAGCCAGATGTATTGTCCATTCTTAATGCCCCATTCACCGGCTACTTTTGGGTTGATCCAGGCTGAATTCTCCTCCATCAGATCTTTCAAAAGGGCGTTGTTGGCTGTCCGGCCGAAGGTGTGCATGGGTGCACGGCCATAACTTAGACGATAGAATCCGGCAGGGGGTTCCTCATGTGGCGTGTACTTTGGGATCGGGTCAAAACCTTCTGCTGCCAGATCTGTACTGTAGAGTTCAATTTTTCCGGTAGTGGTCGGAAACTCGTGTTCCTCTCCAGTTGCGAAGTAGAGATCATCATAGGAACGTTCAAATGTTTTGACTCCTATGCGTTGCATCTCCTCCAGTGAAGTCCCAACCTGTTTAAATTGCCAGTCGAGCATCTCTTCGATGGAGTTCCAGCTGAAGTACTCTTCCAGATTTAGTTTTTTGGCCAGCTCTTTGGCCATCCAGTATGCCGGTCTGGTATTATACAAGGGTTCTGAAGCAGGCATTCTCAGGGCGATGGCCGGTTTTCGGTGCGGAGAATCCCGGATGGTATCGTAGCGCTCCAGATAGGTACACTCGGGGAGGACCACGTCGGCCCACCCGGTAATAGCCATGGGCATGGTATCAATCACAACCAGCAGCTCCAGGCTCTGGATGGCTTCCAGCACCTTGTCGGAGTCAGGAATGGTTTTCAGGAGGTTGGTGCCATTGACGATCCATCCTTTGAAATTACAACCCCTGTTTACGTCAGGAATAGTGGCATCACAAATTCCCGAGGCAATGGTTTCATAGGCGAGGTTGTATTTTCCGGGATAGGCATCTCTCCAGGTTCGTTTTGGCTCCGGGAATTCCGGGTGGGGCCAATCCGGGATCGTGACGAGTTCAGGGTTGTAGAACCCGCCCCTTCTTCCCCACGATCCGAGCAGGGCATTCAGGATAGCCATGGCCCGGCTTCGTTGGGTATCGTCACCGTACCAGGTGACATGACGCCCGGGATGAATGATTACTGCCGGTGCGGCATTGGCCATTTCCCGGGCCGATGCGCGAATCAGTTCAGGTTTCAGGGTGGTGATTCCGTATGCCCATTCAGGAGTCATCTGTTGCACATGTGCCTTCAGCTGATCAAATCCGTAGGTATTTTTTTCAACATACTCCCTGTCATACCAACCCTCGTTGATAATCACATGAATCCAGGAGAGCAACAGGGCCAGGTCGGTGGCAGGTTTGATGGGCAGCCAGTATTTTGATTTGCTGGCAGCGATGCTGTAGCGGGGATCAACAGTGATAATCGCAGCCCCCTTATCGATGGCGTCCGACATCTCCTGGACCTGGCCGTTATGCATATTTTCACCAAGGTGAGAACCGATCAGCACAAGGCACCTCGTATCCCGAATATCTATTCTTTCAGGACTTCCTACCCCTTCTCCAAATGTGGTCTGATAAGCCACTTCACGGGGGCCCCGGCACTGTGCATAGGAGGGGGCGGCAATGTTGTTGGATCCATAAGCCTTTAAAAGGGTTCCAAAATATTCCCCCCCTGAACCGTGCGTCAATAGTGCAATGCACTCCGGACCATGCTCGCTGGCAATGCCTTTCATTTTTTCAGCAATGTAATCGAATGCTTCATCCCAGCTTACATCCCTGAAGACCTGCTTGCCCCGTTCTTCAGTCCTGATTTTCGGCGATTTGAGCCTGTCTTCGTCATAATACATTCCGGGACCACCGGTTCCACGTGGGCAGAGACGGCCGTTGCTGTGCTGGTCCTCATCGTTGCCAACCACCTTCCATATCTTTCCCTCTGCATTCTTATAGACCCAACCGGCACATTTCCAGAAACAGATTTCACAAATGGTCGGGGTTCTGGTGATATCGACTTTCAGCTCCTCCCCAACAAGGGGGGATGAGGCAAGGTTCCTGTAAATCCCCAGTCCGGAAGCGCTGATGGCAAGGCCCCCCAACCCTAAACCGGATATCTTGATAAAATCCCTTCTGTTAGCCATTTATAAATTGTTTATTGATGTATTGAAGGTAGTCATTTTCAGATCGGCAAAAATAAATCAAAAATTATAAAAATCCTATATATCTAGATATATCTATACTTTATAAAAGTCAGATTAAGAGTAGAATAGCTCTTATTTATAATGGTGCTAAACTACGCTTTCAATGATGTTTAAAAGCAGCGAACCCATTTCCCGGAAGCTTCCTCCATCGAGGAGAAGGATGGTTCATGAATCGTTTCCAAAATTCTCAGGCAACCTTTCCAGGTCCTCCATCCGGTTTATATTCAGGAACAGGCCGGGGTGGAAAAAAGGCATTCCGGTTTGAATAAGAAGTACCTGGGAGTGAACCCTGGATATGGCCCCGTGTACAGCAAACCTTTTCTCTTCAATAAGAGCCTTGAAAACACCGCTCATGCTTTTCCGGTAGAGCGCACAGAGGGGTTCCGGCCTGCCCGATTGCATAGCCGGTGCCACCATATCCCAATCCCCGCTCTTTTCCAAAAGGTAGTTCAGCAAACCAACATTCACCAGGGGGAGGTCATAGGAGAGCACCAGGTTCAGATCGGTGGTTGAACGTTCCAGGCAGGCATGAATTCCGCCCATGGGTCCGATCCCTCTGATCTCATCACAAACTGTGGTGTGTGTAAGAATGCCCGGAAGTGAGTTGGAGGTTGAAATCAGGATCTGATCACAGACCATCTCAAGGGCTCTTAAAGGGTATTCATACAACATGCGTCCTCCAATCCGCAAACTCCCTTTTTCACGGCCCATCCGGCTGCTCATCCCGCCTGCCAGCAGGATTCCGGTGACCTTTTTACTTAAATTTTTCATGGTTCATCCGGGAAAACTATCGCAATGTAAGAATGTTTGTATTATCTTATGGCTGCTAAAACCCAATCCATTTTGTGATGTCAAAATCCATTCAGCTCAAAAGAGACGAACTCTCATCCAACTTTTCAGGAGGAGAACACTACGACCTGGTGATTATCGGCTCAGGTATTTCCGGTCTTTCATCGGGACTGATGTGGCAGAAGAATACAGCGGATAAAAAAACCCTGATCATTGAAAAGAACAGTTACCCGGGAGGCTACAGCACCGCTTATGAACGGGAAGGTTACGTTTTTGAGACCACCCAGCTGTTCCCCGATATCATCGATATGATCGACTACCTTGGGGTGAAGATTAACCTTAAACAGTATAAGGGAAATTTTATGCGCCGGATGGTGGTGGAAGGGGATGAAGTATTTGAGTATAAGATTCCGGCCGGTGCAGAGCACTTCACAGACTACCTGGTTGAAATCTTCCCTGAAGATGAGGCAAAAATCAGGCGCCTTATGGATTATTCGGTCGATATGTTTAAGCAGGTCAGGAAGCTGAAAGCAAATTCGGGACTGAAAGATAAACTCCTTATTCCGTTCCAGGCTCCCAAAGTAGTGGCCAACCTGAATCGTACCTATTCGGAATTTCTGGATAAATTCAGAATTACGAACCCCAGGCTGAGGGAGGTTATGGAGACCTTTACCTCTTTTTCAGGGGTTCCCTCGGAGAGGGCTTCATCCATTATGGCTACAGGGGCCATGCTCTCCTCTATGACCCGGTGCTTCCGACCCTACGGTTTCTTTGATGAGTTTCCGGCAACGATGGCAAGGCTGTTCCAGGAGAGGGGCGGAGAGATCAGGTTTGGTTCGGCAGTGGAGAAGATCGTGGTGGAAGAGGGAACGGCAGTGGGGGTCCGGATTCAAGGAGAGGAGAAGGTGATCCGGGCAGGCAAAATCATAACAACGGTAGATCCCATGCTGGCCATGCGCCAGCTGGTGGGTGATGAACACCTGCCGGAAAAATACATTGCCCGTCTGGAAAATACCATCATGTCGGTTTCATCCATCAATGTGGCCCTTGGACTGGATGACAAGATCGATATGTCGGGCCTCGACCTGGATTATCCATACAACGTGGTATCCACAGGTCTCGGAACAGCCGGGAAACTTTTTGATGGATTTCTGGCCGGTGACAATGCGTTTTCGGATCACTGTTTTCACATGGCAGTGATTTGTCCCTCACTTACCACGGGGAGCAAGAATACAGTGACATTACGCTGTACCCCCTTTGCCATGAACAAATGGGAGGAGTGGCGGAAATCAGATTACAGGAGATACAGTGAGGAGAAACAGAGATGGGGTGATTTTTTTATCGGGATTGCTGAAAAGTATTTCATCCCGGGTCTGAGCAAGCACATAGTCGTGAAGGATATTTCCACACCGGCCACATACGCTCGCTATTCGGGCTCCCCCACAGGCAGTCTGTATGATATGGCCTCTCTTGTTACCCAGTTTGGACCCAAGCGTCTGCCCATGCAGACCCCAATCCGAAATCTGCTTCAGCCCAAATTTTCTCACGGACTCTATGGAACCATGATGAATGGTGTCCAGGTGGTAGATCTGATGCTGGACCGGAAATTCAACAACGGCAATTCTCTTTTTAACCCGCTAACTAAATAACTATGATTACCAACAGAAGGAATTTTATCAGGCAAACAACAGCAGCCACAGCAGTACTCGGATTTTCATCAGCGTTTCCAACCCTCAGGGCCGGAATCCTCGGAGCCAATGAAAAGCTGGTCTGCGGGGTGATCGGTGTGAAAGGAATGGGTTTTGCTGATCTGCAAACCTTTTTGAACCAACCCAATACCGAGTGTGCAGCCCTTTGTGATGTAGACGCAAATGTTCTGCAGGAGCGTATTGCCGATGTGGAAAAGATACAGGGAAAGAAACCAGAAGGGTACAGCGATTTCAGAAAGTTACTGGAACATAAAGGTCTGGATTTAATCATCATCGGCACTCCCGATCACTGGCATACCATCCCGTTTGTATATGCACTTCAGGAGGGTTATCATATCTATTGTGAAAAACCACTGGCCAATACCATCGAAGAGTGTAACATCATGGAGCGGGCTGTAAAAAGGTACAACAGAGTGGTGCAGATCGGACAGTGGCAGCGCAGCGATCAGCACTGGCAGGATGCAATCTCCTATGTGCACTCCGGAAAACTTGGTAAAATAAGGACCGTAAGGGCCTGGTCCTACCAGGGTTGGATGGGTTCCGTTCCGGTGGTGGCCGATTCACCCGTTCCCGATGGAGTGGATTATAATTTCTGGCTGGGACCTGCACCCGAGAAGCCTTTTAACAAGAACCGGTTTCATTTTACTTTTCGATGGTTCTGGGATTATGCAGGAGGAATGATGACCGACTGGGGGGTTCACATTGTGGATTATGCCCTCTATGGGATGCAGCAATACGCCCCCAAATCCGTAATGTCTATGGGAGGCAAATTCGCTTATCCCGAGGATGCTTGTGAAACCCCGGATACCCAGCAGGCCATCTTTGAATTTGATGACTTTACCATGCTTTGGGACCATGGCATTGGGATAGATGGAGGTTATTACGGCAGGTCACACGGTGTAGGTTTTGTCGGGAATGATGGAACACTTGTGGTGGACAGGGGTGGATGGGAGGTGATTCCCGAACCGAAAGGGGGTCATCCAACCCTTGATCGGGTCGACCTGATCAGGGGGGATGGGAACGGGTTGCAGAACCACATGGCTAATTTCATAGACGGTATTAAGAATGGGGCTCAACTCAATTGTCCCGTTGAAATTGCTGCCGGAGTGGCACGAACCTGTCACCTGGGCAATGTAGCCTTCAAAACAGGAAGGCGGTTGTACTGGGATGCAGCCAAAAGCAGTTTTATCAACGATCCGGAAGCAAATAAGTACCTGGCTCCGGAGTACAGGAAGCCCTGGGTGCTCCCAACCGTTTAACATTGTGGTTAGTGCAGAAGCCTGATCCGCATCAACAAATGATCGGCGGTCATGTAAAGGTATTGTTCCGTGGCGTCGAGGGTGCAGTTCGAGGTAGCTTTTCCTGTTCTGATGATACCCAGGTGTGTCCCGTCGGGCAGGAAGATCCATACCCCGCCTGGTCCGGTCGCAAAAATAACCCCGTCACTTCGTACTGCCATTCCGTCGGGGGCCCCACCCAGACTATCGCCGGCCGGCCGGGCGTCGCAGAAAATTCTTTCATTGGTGTAGGATCCGTCGGGTGTGCGATCGAAGACCAACCATTTGGGGCCCGTTGGCCCTCCTGAATTGGCTACATAGAGTCTTGACTCATCGGGAGAAAAACCAATCCCGTTGGGTGCGGATAACCCATCTGTCAGTAACGAAACTTCTCCTCCGGGCCGGAGCCTGAAAACACCGGTAAAATCCATCTCCCGGCCGGGATCATTATACCCGAACTCCATTCCGTAGGCGGGGTCGGTAAAATAGAGGTCACCCGTTTTGCTGTAAACGGCATCATTGGGAGAGTTAAATTTCCTTCCCTCCCAATGGTCGGCCAATGTTGTAAAACTGGCTTCCGGATGATCCAGAGGGCTATCCATACGAGCCATTCGCCTGTCGCCATGCTGACATAGCACAAGCTTCCCGTCAGAGTCGAGTAACAAACCATTGGATCCGGATTCACCTCCCCGGGGAAGATCCCCCGTGTATCCTGAAGGCTTCAGGTAGAGTTGAAGTCCCTCTTTTTCACTCCATTGAAAGATGGTGTTCTCGGGAATATCGGAGAAGATTACCACTTTTTGTTCAGGGAGCCAAAGGGGTCCTTCCGACCAGTTGAATCCGTCGGCCAGAATTTCCGGAAGTGCTCCGGGTGCAATAATATCGTCCAATTCGGGAGAGAGCCTGTTTACCGAACCGGTGGTTGGATATGCGGACTGGCTGTTGCATTGGGTAATCCCTGTCAGCATCAGAGCTAAGCAGGGGATAAGAATAAAAAGTGACTTCATGTTTTCGTTTAATTGTGAACCTGATTTATTTGGAGGAGCCATTCAATGGTCTTCCCTATTCCAACCCGGGCACTCATCGGATTGTATCCCAGTTCTTTGATTGCTTTTTCGGAAGAGACGATCCAGTTGTGGTTAAATTTTTTCACCAATCCCGGTAATATCAGCGGTGCCTTTCCGGTTAACTTTGTCCAAAGCCCCATCAGCCAGGCAATCGCGAGCATCAATCCTGGCGGGATGTGGAACAACCTGAAATCTACCCTCCCTATTTCGCGAATCATTTCAAACAACTGGTTATAGGTGATATTTTCTCCCCCGATTACGTAACGCTCTCCGGGTTTTCCTTTTTCCATTGCCAGGAGGTGTCCCGTTACCACATCTTCCACTTGTACATAGTTGCCGGAACTTGTGCCGTCACCCGGTATAATCCTCCACTTTCCATTCAGGTATTGTCCAATCATCCTCGTTACCCCGTTGGATTCACTGAGTACCCCTGGACCATACACCCTCGTCGGATTCACAATGACTACCTCCGGAGCGGAGCCGGCAAGCTCACTGAGCCGTCTCTCCATGATCGATTTGGAAGCCTCGTATGTGGTGAAGAAGGAGGCCGGCTCAGAAGTCTCTTCATTCACAGCCTTTCCGTCTGACGGACCGAGGATGCCGGCAGTTGAGGTAATGACCACCCTTTTTGTTCCACAGGTTGCTGCAGCCCTTACTATATTCAAAGCACCGTCCACGTTAAGCCTGTAAATAAGTGAGGGATCCTTTGACCATACCCCGGCGAAGGCTGCCACATGAAAGGCTGCATCACAACCTTGCATGGCTGAGATAACGGATGCCTCGTCAAGGATATCTCCCTTAAAAAGGTGAACCCCTTTACGGCGTATGAGATCTGCTTTTGCTTCTGAACGGTATAAGGCGTGCACGGTTGAGCCTGCATCGGCGAGCCTCTCCACCAGCCTGGAGCCAATGAATCCTGTTGCACCGCTGACAAATACTGGTTTCCCCATGATCAGATTCTGAACAGTTCCATGTTGGGGTGTGCCCTGAGTGAAAACCACTCATTGGAAAGTGCCATTACACAATGGATGGCCACGGCACTCCAGATGTTCCCGGTAAGGATGGTCAGGTAGCACAGTAAAACACCCACCACAACAGCCCCAAACGTCTCTCCGGGCCCTTTATACAAATGGGCAAATCCGTACAGGGAGCAGTTCAGCGCTATGGCCGGCCAGGGATCCATTTCAGTCAGTGAGCCGAAAAGGAGAAATCCCCTGAAAAAGAACTCATAGGCCACCAGGAAAAAAATCCAGCTTGCCGCACTCAAAATCAAAATACGGCCGGTCCATTTTTCAATCCGGATTTGCGGATAGATGGCCAGGTTTGCAGGTGAAGAGGATTGGAAAAAGCTTGCAACAATAATCACAGGAACCGTAAGGTAGCTCCACCAGGGGAGAGGAGAAAGGAATGAAAATCCAAATCCGTAAGAGACAGGGGTCTCCTTCCAAACCAGGAGGATGATCAGCATCGGGACCATCCCCAGGAAGAGGACTCCCCATCCTCGCCGGACCACTACCTCCCTCACCGTTCCGGATGCGGACTTTTTATGTCCTGAAAAATAATAGGCAGAAAAGCCAATCACTGCCCAGAGAATGGCAATGATGAACTTCAGATGATCCATCACTCTATCTCCTTGTTGGAAACGATTTCATTCACGAGGTCCGCATCCGTAGTGGCGGCCGACTCGAACCTGGCCCCGGTCGATTCGGTCCGGACCAGCGATCCGGACCCAGGGCCCGAGCCGGAAACCGCAATTGTCCGGGCACCCGCCAGACCGGCGCCGGCGGTCCTGTCCTGGATTGCGGACGAGGATCTTGTCGTGAAGGTGGACGACCTCGAGGTCGGCCGCGAACGGGGCGAACGTGTTGTGAATCTCGACCCGAACCGGATCCATTCCCTGTCGCTCCGCGACGAAGCGACCTTTGCCGCTTTCGACACCACGCTGGGGCCGTACACATCCGGTGAGCACGTACGGCTGGGCGCCCTGTCCTTGCGTCGCGGATTCCTGGAGATCTACGGGCAATC
>JAWOHR010000073.1:0-9564 GCA_046485075.1 Bacteroidales bacterium | reverse complement strand
TTGAGTAATCGGTATTTTCAGGAGCTCTCCAGATGTAAACCTGAAAAACGTTGGCATCCACATTTGGACTGGTCCCCGTGATAAAAGGAAGGACCCAGATCACCTCCCGATTGCCAAAGCCTTCGTTTTGAAGGGAAAAGATATCTTTATAATCAGGCTCCAGTGAGTACTCTCCCGAATTGATTACCTCCAGGGCGATAGCCGCACACTCGGTCCATTTACCCTGTTGCTGGTAAACCCTGGCAAGAAGTGCACGGGCAGCACCATTTGTAACCCGGCCATAATCCCCTTCACCCATTCCGATCAGTGTGGATTTATCAGGAAGGAGCTGGATGGCAGTTTTCAGGTCTTCTTCAATCAGCCTGTAATTACTCTCCACACTCTGCCTAGGTATTTCAAGGGGAGTCTCCATAGTGGTAATGACTTCGGGCATTCCTCCAAACCAGTTTACCAGGTAGAAATATATCATCGCCCTGATGGCATGCGCTTCACCGATGACCCTGTTTTTTACCGCTTCATCGATATCCATCCAGGGGACTTTGTCCAGCACGGTATTGGCATAATTGATACTCTTCCAGAAATCCCCCCAGATTCCCCAGTCCACAAAGTCGGGCGTGGTTCCCGACCAGCCGGTATAGGCGATGTAGTCGTTGACAGCAAAGTATCCTCCCGTGGATATATCGGTTCCCATATCTTCCACACAAAATTGCCAGAATGACAATCCCTTCCATCCGCCCCGGGTCGAGGCATAAGCAGCTTTAATAGCGGTCACCGCATCTGCTTCAGTGTTCCAGTAATCACCATCGGCAATTTGCCCGTAATTTTTCTCCACAAGGATCTCATCACATCCGTGAAGCAGTGGCAACGATACCAGGATTATAATCATTGACAGGTTTTTCATCTTTCAGACATTTAAAATGATACGTTGATGCCAAGGGTGTAAACCCGTGAAAAAGGCATCAGGTTATACTCTGCATCAGTGGCCCACACATCCGGATTAATCCCGGAATAATTGGTAATGGTAAAGAGGTTTGAAGCGCTTGCAAAAATGATCAGGTTCTTGATGTTCCGGTCGTCAAAGAACAACTTATAGGTAAGGGTAATATCCCTCAGCCTGATGAATGAACCGTCCTCAATGGTCCAGTCACTTCGCACCATCTTTTCGGTAAGGTTTTTCGTAAGCGAGGGAACCTCGTTGGTCGGGTTTGAAGAAGTCCACCGGTTCAGAGCCCTCAATGCCTTATTGTTTCCATATTGATAACTGGGAAAAGTATAAGTGGCCTTATTCACATTTACAACCGCTTTATCAAATACCCCTTCAAAGAAGAAAGAAAATTCGAAATTCTTATAGTTGAACTGGTTCCTGAAGCCACCAGTGAAAGCCGGACTGGCATCTCCAAGGAAGATTCTGTCATTTTCGTTGATCTTTCCATCCGGTCCTGATACGATTTGTCCATTTTCATCCACACCATTCAGATCGGCAAATCTGGGATCACCTGGAGCAGAGTTATAGATGGCTGCCTCTTCTGCTTCACTCTCCTGCCATACTCCAATGTAATCATAACCCCAGATCGAATTCAACGGATAACCTTTCTGTTTGATCCCTGCATAACCATAATTGGTCCGGTCTATCCAGATGTCCTTGTCAAGGATAATGTCGCCGTCCAAATCTGTAATTTCATTCCGGTTATAAGAGAACCATACACCTGGTTTCCACCTAAGTTCGTTGTTAAAGAAACTGAGGAAGAGGTCAACCTTGGCTTCAACCCCTCTGTTTAACATAGAGCCCTTATTTACCGTGATATTGGTATACCCCAGTTCTGTGGGGACCTGCCTGTCAAGTATCAGGTCGTCATGATTGGTTGAGTAAAGGTTGAGTTCTGCGTAAAACATTGGATTGCCAAACTCAAGGCCTAAATTGAAAGTATAGGTATTCTCCCAGTGCAGGTCGGGATTTGGAATATAGGAGCTTCCCCATTGAATGGCGTTGGTAATTCCTGCACCTTCATGCACCGGTCTGAAGCCTAAAAGGTTCTGGGTCCTGAACCCCGGGATATTGGAATTTCCTGCAATACCATAGCCTGCGCGCAGTTTGAGAATGGAGAGGAAACTCACATGATTACTGAAATACTCCTCCTGGTCAATCCGGTATGCCAGTCCGAAGGATGGGAAGTTCCCCCACTTATAATCCTCTCCAAAAACAGTTGCGCCATCCAACCGGTAATTGATGGTAACGAGGTACCTGCTTTTATAATCATAGTTTATTCTTCCAAGTCCCGAAATCACCCTCTTTTCATACCAGCTGCTTCCCATCTGTCTCTCCAGCAGTCCGGCATCAATATTATAGTATCCAATATCTGTATATGGAAAATCCACCGATGAAGCCCAGTGTCCCCTGTCCCTGAAGTCCTGGTAAGATCCTCCGGCCAGAATGGAAAATTTATGATCCTGTATCTGTTTGGTGTACTGCAGGTAGTAGTCAGCATAGATCTGCCTGCTGTTGCCTGAGCTGATACTGGCTTCGGTCTCTTTTTGTGAATCATATAAGGGTTTAAATCTCTGGTAGAATCCTTCCATTGCATTCTGGGTAATACCACCCTTTACTGAGGCTCTGAGGCCAGGAATGATTTCATACTCAACTCCTCCGGATATCCTGGTCGTGTTTGTTTCGGAAAAACTCTCCTCAGCCTGGGATGGAAAGAGTGGATTGTAGTACCATGTAGCGTTGGGCTCAAATGCATGCAGAGACAAGTTTCCTTCACCATCATAAACCGGAGAGGAGGGAGAAAATCCGAGCGATCTCTCAAACGAGTTTAATACCCTGTCCCTGTTCTCATTTGTATAATTGATATTGATATTAAAGGAGAACTTCTTATAGTCATAATCCAGTCTGGCGACTGTATTGATCCTTTTATAACCAGAAGGAGATATGATCCCGTCTCCGTCATAGTAGTTTGCTGCGGCCCTGTATTTAACGCCTTCTCTGACACCCGAAAGCGCCAGGTTCTGTTCCGTAGTGAAGTTCCCGTGATTGATCACTTCTTTTTGCCAATCGGTATTGGGAAGTGTATCCCAGGAGCCAAACGGATGCGGATAGCCATTGTCGGGCCCCCAGTCCCCCAACTGCAAAGAGGGATCATGGGCCAGGTCATAATAGAATCTTGCATATTGCTGTCCATCCATCATGTCGACCGTTCTTGCTACGGACTGCGTATAGAATTTCGCGCTGTAATCTACCTGGATCCCTTGCTTGTTCCCCTGCTTGGTTGTGATCATAATGACCCCGTTTGCCCCTCTGGATCCATAAATGGCTGTAGCCGATGCATCCTTCAGAACATCGATCTGCTCAATGTCACTGGGGTTGATGGTATTTATATAGGAAGCATTGTCCATCGGGAATCCATCGATCACAATCAGGGGCTGACCTGCTTCGCCCTCCTGGAAGGAAGCAGCTCCACGCAGGATAAATTCAGGTGTGGATCCCGGGTTCTGGTTTGCACTGCTGATATAAAGACCGGTCACCCTGCCCTGAAGCATCTGGGCGGCATTTGAAATCCCCGAAATGTTAAGGTCGCTTGGTTTAACTGAAGAAATGGACCCGGTGAGGTCACTCTTTTTAGCGGTACCATAACCAACCACCACCACCTCTTCAAGGTTTACCAGATCCTCGATCAGAACAATGTTCATTTCACTCTTATCTCTGATGGCAATCTCCTGGGTAACATATCCAAGATAGGACAGGATGATTACCGGGTCAACAGATGAAACAGGGAGTGAGAATTTTCCTTCAAGGTCGGTAACCGTACCATTCACAGTACCCTTTTCTATAATATTCACCCCGGGAAGGGTTTCTCTTTCAGCACCTCTGACCTCTCCGGTAATCGTAACTTGCTGGGAGAACAAATCTGTGGTTATAAAGGACAAAAAGAGAATCAAAACAGAATATTTCATAATCATTGATCTATTAATAATGTCCAACGTAAAATCTCACGATGATCACTACGATGAGTGAAGCCAGAATCAAGGCAATTGAAAGGAGGGCTACAAGACCCCGATAGTTTTTCATCGAAACCAATTTAGGCAGAACCGGAACGTTTGTTGTGTCCAAATTCCATTGTTATGATGCCAGATTAGATAAAAAACAAAATAAATCGGGCAGAAATAGAAGTGAATTCGACATGAAAATTTCTCATAATCCAGAATTGATCCTATATTGCTGAAAATTGTTTTATGAAGATCTCCTTCATAATACTGATCGCATTTGCCTGTTTCAGGGGGCTATATGCCTTTTCAACCTATCCATCCGGGATGCTCCGGTTTGAGACTGTTTCTGCCAATGGAAAGGCAATTAATGCAAGAATTTATAAAATTGTTCAGGACCCTTACGGGTTTATCTGGCTTGGAACGGATTATGGATTGCTCCGGTATGACGGATACAGGACCATACGGGTGGAGTCGGGCCATCCGGAAAATTCCGCACTGTTGGGGACTGCCGGAACCGAGGCCTTATCCCTTGCAAAGGATACCTCTTTGTGGATCGGAACGAATATGGGGGTTTTTAATCTGTGTTTGAAAAGCTGGGATATCAAAAGGCCGGATAAATTTGCAAACCACATCGTAAGGGCCATACTGTACCAGAACGATTCGATTGTCTGGATAGGAACAAATGAGGGACTTTACAAGTACAATCCCCATACTGACGGGTCGGTATTTTATAACCAGCTTAATTCGAATCTGAGTCAGAATATCATACTGGCAATCTACCTTGATACCAGCGGAAATTTGTGGGTGGGAACTGAAGATAAACTGAATATTCTTTATAGTGGAAGGGAGCAATTTGAATCAGTTGATCTGAAAAGGAGCTATAAACCCAATATCAAGCACAACCTGGTACTTGATATCCAGCCCTATTCGGATGGGAGCGACTCCATTTTGTTTGTCGGAACTGAAACCGGCCTTTTCATGGTGAACAGACTCACTAATGAAATCAGGACTTTCAATATGACCACCAGTGATCTGTCCAATGAGGTGGTGAAGACCATCTATGCAAGGAATCGGGAAGAGATCTATTTTGGCACCGATTTAGGTTTTAACATGCTGAATCCCCTGACCGGATCGGTAGAAAAATATTATCATAATCCTTTTGATCAATATTCCGTCATTAATAACCAGATATGGAACATTCTTCCTGATAATAAGGGCAACCTGTGGCTGGCAACCTCAAATGGAATCAGCAGGCTTAACCTCTCTGCCGAGTTATTTAAGTATTACCCTGTATTTTTTGGTGTGAAGGATGAACCGGTGGGGACCAGGGTGGCAGATGTACTTTACGACAGTAGCCATACCTATTGGATTGCCACATCAAACGGTCTGCTGTCTGCCGGGGATCAAAAAGATAGTGACCATACTTTCATGAGTGTTATGGATAATACCCCGCTGTCGAGCGAAAATTTAAATGCGATTTCAATTGACAGTAGTAACCGTGTATGGATTGGCAGTGTTGCAGGGATCAATATCTGGGATTCACGCAGGAAGAAGGTTTTTATACCGTTCATGGATGACGGCGCAGGAAGCCGGGTCTCATCAAATTATATCAGTACCATCATAAAGGGATACAATAACGTTTTTTGGATCGGGACATGGGGCGGAGGTCTTTATCGTGCCAATACCGGTATTCAGGAACTGGAGGAGATTGAGATCCATTATGCCGCTGATTTTAATGGGTTGATGGTGAAAGGGAAAGACCATTTGTGGGCGCTGAACAGAAATTCGCTGATCAAATTCAGTTTTAATACAGAGAAAGTTGAAGTGATCGACGGACTTAATCGGATTAGCGGAAATTCGGTCCTTACAGCCATTGCATACTCTAAAGGAGAGGCGATCTGGATCGGATCTAAAAATCAGCTCTTCAAATATGACATTCATGAGGATCTCTTTGAAGCCATTCAGATGCCTATCGATGAAGACTTTATTGTAACCGGGATCATTGAAGATGAGGATGGGATCATATGGGGAAGCAGTGATCATACAATTTTCAGATTTGATCCTACTGCCAGGGTTTTCAACTATTTTCCCATTCCCGACCGGACTCCCTTAAAAAAGTTAATACTTTCTCCGTTCAGGAAAACTTCCGGGGGAGATATCCTTGTTTGCGGTTTTGACGGATTCCTGAAGTTCAGCCCCCGTGATTTTTACAGGATTGAAAAAAACCGCATGGTACTGATCACCGCAGTAAAGGTGAATGGTAAACCTGTTTTCCCAAATATGGAATTATCGGGGAAAAATATTCTGACCAGTACAATTTCAAACAGCAGGGAACTCGAACTTCCCTATAAAAGCAGAAATATTAAATTGGAATATTCCTCCTTTCCCTATGGTGATATGGGACAGGAGCAGTATGCCTGTATGCTTGACGGATTTGAATCTTTCTGGAGGGTCAATGAATCAGGTTCCAACTCCATTGATTATATTAACCTGCCACCGGGGAATTATATATTCAGGGTGAAGAGTTTGTCGGGCGATTCCAACAATCCTGTTACCTCTCTGAATATTAAAATCAGGCTACCGTTCTGGGCGAGTCCGCCGTTATTTGCAACCTACATTATTCTCCTGTTATTGGTTATTGGAGTGATGGTTTACCAGTATCGGAACAGGTTAAAGGACAGAGCTGAAATGAACCTGATCCGGCTTGAAAAAGATCAGAATGAGTTACGAAGTTTATCGAAAATAAGGTTCTATATCAATATATCCCACGAGTTACTGACCTCCATTAGTTTGATTATCGACCCGATAAAGACCATTTTAGCCCGTAAGGAGATCAAAGATGATACAAGGAAAACATTGAAACTCGTTGAAAGAAATGCTCACTTTCTGAAGGTTTATATTGATCAGATGTTAAATTTCAGGAAGATTGAAATGGGTTATAAACGTGATCGGCTCAATGATAATCTGGAGTTAATCGCCTTTTGCAGGGAGGTAATTGAATCGTTCAAGGGAAAAGCTATTTCAAAAGGTGTAAGTCTGAAGCTCAAGGCTGAAATTAAGGAGGTGACCATTGAAACCGATGAGGAAAAACTATACTCCATCATTCAAAACCTTTTGTCCAACGCCATAAACTTTACACCTGGTGGCGGAGGTGTAGTGCTGAGTATAAAGCCAGGTCCGGACCGGAGGATCATCATAGAGGTAAAAGATAATGGTATTGGCATTTCGCCGGAGGATCAGCAAAAGGTTTTTGATAGATTTTACCAGGTTCCTGGTGGGAATATCCCCCAAAGAGGAATGGGTATCGGGCTTACCATTGTTAAGGATTTTGTGGAGGTCCTTAATGGGAAAATTGACCTCGAAAGTGAGATCGGGGTCGGAACAAAGGTCAGGATTACATTACCCTCCGGCAATGAATTTTCAGTACGGGCACAGGATGAAATATTTGTCAGGGAATTTGTAAATAAAGAGACCATCCAGAAAGTCCGTGAAGCTTCCGGAATTCAGGAGGGTATGGCCAGCGGGTTACCGGTTGTGCTGGTCGTGGATGAAAACATCGACCTGTATGAATATATCAGTACATCCCTTGCCGGCCGGTATAGCATATTATGGGCTTCCAGTGGAAATGATGCTCTGGGCATGATCAGGGAGGGAATTCCGACCGTACTGGTAAGTGAGATCCAGCTGCCTGATATGAATGGTATTTCATTTGCACAGCAGGTGAGAAAAAAAATTAAAACAAACAGAATTCCCATGATCTTTCTGAGCTCTAAAATAGAGAAAGAGAGTCAGTTAAAGGCAATAGAGGCAGGAGTGGATCTGTTCCTTGCAAAGCCTTTTGAGATCGAAATTCTTGAGGCGAATATTGCCAACCTGATTGCAGGCAGGGAGAAAACGGAACAATTAATCAACCGTAAGCTTTTAATAAGTGCTCACCAGGTTGAGGTTGATTCAAAAGATGATAAATTGTTAAAAGAGGTTGTGGAATATATCCATAGGAATATGACAAATTCCAGGATCACTGCAAATGAAATCAGCTACGCCGTAGGGATTAGCCACTCAAACCTCTACAGAAGGATTAAGAGTCTTACAGATCAGTCGCTGAATGAGTTTATCCGGTTTATCCGGTTGCAAAAAGCGGAACAACTTCTGGCCAGCGGGAAATTATCGGTATCGGAGGTGATGTTCCAGGTGGGATTCACGAATCATTCATATTTTTCTAAGTGTTTCAGAAAACTCTATCACGTTACACCTAAGAATTACGCCAAAAAGTGAAATCCGGAATCACCCTCTGGTGATCATGATTTTTTTGAAAAGAGAGATTCCTGCCTGTTGAATGGATACTATATAGAGCCCCTCTGCCAGGTTTTCCACATCGATCATCAGCTCAGTACTTTTTGAATCTGAAATCCCGGACCGGACTTCCTTTCCGGAGAGCTCGTAAATACGGACAGAAGTGGTCAATAACGGATCGGTCAGCATTACGAAAAAACGGTATTTGGCAGGATTGGGATAAAGTACAAAATCACCGGATAAAGTCACCTTCATATCTTGGGGAGTAGTGATGGTATCTTCATAAAAACCGGGTTCGCACCATCTGCCGCCACCATTTTCCATAAAATTATAATCCACAGGATCGAAAAAGGCCACATGTTCCTGGGAGGAGCCAATCCCCCAGGGGGTTCTGCAGGGGGTTGAGACCCAGGCCGGCTCCCAGAAAACAACTCCGCTACCCCCGCCATTCTTTACGGCTCTTGTAAAATCCACCATATATTCCAGCTGTTTTTCAGGTGAAACCGGCAGGTATTCCGGATCGGGAGTGTTGATAATATTTCCGAGTCCGTCGAAGTTTTCAGTGGACCAGAGGTAACCGGTCTCAGCCACCATAACCTCATACCCGGGGAAGGTACTGACCAGGTCAAGGATGGTCGATTCAAGCTCACCAATACTTCCCCCGTGCCAGGCATAGTAATAGGATATACCGATTACGTCGAAGTCTGTGACTCCGTTATTGATTATATTTTGGTAATTCCAAACCTGTCCGCTGAGTTTGTTGGAAAAGTGGATCACAATTTTCGGATGGATGGATGCCGTTGAACCCACTTCCCTTACGGCTGCAATCGCCGCATTGAAAAGCTGGGCATGCCTGGCCCAGCTGTTACTTACTGATTCTGCCGGTTCCCAGCCATTCTCTTCAGGGATGTGTCTGAGAATCCCACCGTTATTCTCATTCCCAACCTTGACCAGATCAGGCATCAGCCCCTCCTCCTCGAGTTCGCTCAGTACCGAAAGGGTGTAATTGTAGACAGAATCCTTCAAATCTTCCAGAGAGTAGGCCACATCCAGCCATCTTCTGGGGATCAGTTGCCTTCCCGGATCAGCCCAGAAATCGGAATAGTGCAATCCGAGCATTACTTTCATTCCCGACTCCCTGGCCCTGCGGATGGTCTCTTTCACATCTTCCAAATCGTTATAGTGGGCTTTGACCCCTTCCGGCTGGACCAGTGAATCCTGCCACCAGGAGGGATCGACCCATAGCCTTACCCTGACCAGGTTGGTCCCATGATCTGCAAAAATGGT
>JAWOHR010000222.1:0-42496 GCA_046485075.1 Bacteroidales bacterium | reverse complement strand
CTATCGCAGTTTTGGATTTCCAGGAGCCGACGATATGGGGAATATGTTCCAGTTTAAGAGGGATTTTGAAAAAGAATACTGTGAATCAAGAGACCAGGAATTAAGTCGCAGGCTAAATCCTTCTCTGCTCAGTTTCAATGAGTGGCTTGTTCAAAACAAAGATCTGATCGCTGTAGAGTAGATGCAAGCATCGGCACACCCATTGTTGCCGGAGGCCTCCCATTTGAAAATTTTCAAAATGGGAGGTTTTTTTTTAAATTGACAGGATCACAATAGTGAGTTAAAATTTCAACCTAATCCTGAAAATAATGAATCCGAAATCACACTTTCTGCGACCAATCATTTCATTTTTAATTCTGACCGGACTAATATTTTTAAATGCCAATGTCCTTATGGCGCAGGTAAATTTATCCGAAGAGAGCTGGGTCATTCCGACCTACCCGGTACTTCCACCTGATAAAAACCCCGTCTTTTTTAAAAATGAAGTTTACCAGGGAGCCTCAAAATACATTTATCCCTATGCGCTGAACGATCGTTTTTCCAACGTGAGGGAGGACCGTGCATGGAAAGCCTTAATTCTTGAAAACGAATATATTAAGTTGTGTGTGACTCCGGAAATTGGTGGTAAACTTTACTATGGCACCGATAAGACAAACGGGTATCATTTCATTTATAAAAACAGTGTGGTGAAGCCGGCACATATCGGGATGACCGGGGCATGGGTTTCCGGCGGAATCGAATGGTGCGTGATCCATCACCACCGTGCATCAACCATGCTGCCGGTTGACTACGAGCTCGCCGATAATACAGATGGCAGTAAAACCATCTGGATTGGCGAAACCGAACCCCGGCATCGCATGCGCTGGACAATCGGGATTACCGCTTTCCCGGGTAAATCGTATTACATGACGGAAGTGAAAATCCACAACCCAACCCCCTATACCCATACTTTTTTATACTGGGCCAATGTGGCTGCACATACGAACAAGGATTACCAGGTGATCTTTCCTCCCAGTGTGAACCAGGTGACCTACCATGCCAAAAACAGCTTTTCAAACTGGCCCGTTTCAACGGAGGTTTATAACAGAGAAGATTTTACCAAAGGAGTGGACCTGAGCTGGTGGAAAAATTCGGAAAATCAGAATTCATACTTCGCGTATGACCTGAAGGAAGATTTCATGGGAGGTTATGATCATGGGAAGGAGACCGGTACGGTTCATATTGGTGATCATCATGTGGTGAAAGGAGCCAAGTTATGGGAATGGGGATCAGGTGAACTTGGCCAGGCCACCGAGGGTCTGCTGACTGAAAATGATGGTCCGTATGTTGAAATCATGGTGGGTGCATTTTCAGATAATCAGCCTGATTACAGCTGGATCAGGCCCTATGAAGTAAAAACGTTTAAGCAATACTGGTACCCGGTTAAGGATATCCAGGGATTTAAGAATGCAAACCTTAACGGAGCGGTAAATCTTGAAGACAAGGGCAACAACACGGTTTTCCTGGGATATTATTCCACGCAAAAAATAGGCAGGGCCAAAATGATCCTGAAAAGGAAAAACAGGATCATTTTCGAAAAAACTGTTGAAATCTCTCCCGAAACTGCCTTTACCTCCACTGTTCAAATGGACGGGACATTTGATCTGACTGAGCTTTATACCGAAATGGTCAACCTGGAGAATGGCGAAGTACTGGTTTCATACCAACCTCTTGAGAAAAAGGCAGCCGGAAAGCTTCCGGAAGAGGTCAAGAAACCGGCCCTGCCAAAAGAAATCCCCACCGTTGAAGAATTGTACATGGCCGGTAGCCGGATCCTTCAGTTTTATAACCCGACCCTGAATGCCATGGATTACTTCGGGGAGGCCCTGAAGCGCGATCCGGGTGATATCCGGACCAATGTGGCTGTTGGAAATATGCACCTCAAAAACGGGGAGTACACACTTGCCCGAAGCTACTTCGGAACTGCCATCAAAAGGCTGACTAAAGATTATACCCGTCCATCAGATTGTGAAGCACTGTATCTTCAGGGTTTAACCCTGAAAGCCCTGGGGTTGCTTGATGAAGCGGTGGATACGCTTTACCGTGCAACCTGGGACTATGCCTTCCATTCAGCGGCTTACCTGCAACTGGCACAGATTTCCTGTTTGAAGGGCGATTTACAAAAAGGGTTGGAGCAGGTCAATCAATCGCTTGCGACCAATGCCCTCAACAACAGTGCGATTGGGCTGAAGGCCTCCATCCAGCGAAATCTGGGCGATCTGAATGGTGCATCGGCAACCATCGCAGGGATCTCTGTAAAAGATCCACTCGACTTTCGGGTGGGAAATGAGATGTATCTTCTGGCAAAAGCATCGGGTAACACTCCGGAAAGTGAAGCATTACGGGTCTCCCTGAACCGGAAAATGCGGGATTTGGATCAAAACTATCTTGAACTTGCCATCGGATACCTGAATGACGGCCTTTATACTGATTCGGAAGATATCCTTCGCCGATTTAAAGGAAAGAACCAGATGATCAGTTACTACCTGGGATATATTTCGGATTATAAGGGAAACAGATCTGAAGCTGAAAGATATTTCAAAGAGGCATCTGCTCAGTCGGTTGATTATGGGTTTCCTTTCCGGCTGGAGGATGTGAAAGTGCTGAATATGGCTTCAGAATATCTTCCGGATGATGCTAAACCATTTTATTATCTTGGTAATTTACTCTACGACAGGCAGCCTCAAAAAGCCATTGACAATTGGGAAAGGGCAGTCAGACTGGATCCGGGTCTGGCAATCGCATGGCGAAACCTGGGATGGGGATATTTCTACCATTCTCAGGATATTCCCAAAGCAATCACTGCCTATGAAAATGCATTCGCGCTTAAAAAAGATGAGCCGGTTTATTACACTGAATTGGATGTGCTCTATGAAAAGATGAATGTGCCCATTGAAAAACGAGCCAGACTTTTTGAATCGGGTCATGAAATTGTAAAACAGCGCGATGATGCTTTAGTACGCGAAATCATGGTTTTGAATCTCTCCGGCCAACCTGAGAAATCTGTAGAGTACCTGGCAGAAAGCAATTTTCATTTTCGTGAAGGCAGTTCAAGGGTAAGAGATATCACCGTGGATGCACACCTGTTACTGGGGAAGCAATTCTTTACCCGGCAGAAATACGACAAAGCACTAGAGCAGTTTCTTCATGCTTTGGGCGACAGCAGGAGTGCTCAAATCTACTATTTTATCGGTGCAGCCTTTGAAGCCCTGGGTGATCCGTCAAAAGCCGGAATCAATTATAATCTTTCAACTGAAGAGGCGCTCAAAGGAGACAACTATATAAGATACTACCAGGGTCTTTCGTACCTGAAGGTCGGGAATAAAAATAAGGCCAATGAATATTTCAATGCGCTTATCGAAGAGGGGAATAAGGTAATTGATCAGGGTTCAGAAGTAGACTTCTTTGCCAAATTTGGTGAACTTGAAAGCGAAAGTGTTCAATTGTCAAACGCCTATCTGAACATCGGACTGGGCTATAAAGGTTTGGGAGATCATAAACTGGCGGATGACAATCTCAGGAAATCGGTTGAGTTATCAGCCAGTAATCTTTGGGCGAATATTGAATGGAAAGAAAATTAGGTTTATAACCCAGGCCATGAGGTTTGTTTGGGGGAAAGAAACTTTGTTTAAATTGCATCCTATGAAAAAACCAGCAATTATTTTTTGTTTGTTGTGCGCGGGTATTGCTTCTGCATTGGCCCAGCACCAACTGAAATCTCCAAATGGAAAGATTGAAGTCAACATTGATCTCAGTGAAGGGATCCGTTTTTCTGTTGCGCTGAATAAGCAGTTATTTATTGAGAATGCTCGGGTTGACCTTCACTTTAATGGGGAGGCACTCGGTGGAGGTGCCAAATTTAAGAAAGCAACTTCACGGACCGAGAACAGCAATGTTTCACCGGTTGTTGCCTTGAAGGAGCAGGTTATTGAGAACCATTATAACGAGCTGACACTCTCCTTTACCAATAAATTTTCAGTTGAGTTCCGCGCTTTCGATAATGGGTTAGCCTACCGGTTTGTCACTGCGATCAAAGGGGAGGTGGAGGTCAATGAGACAGCTAATTTTGAATTTGCGGATAACTTCAAAATGTGGTCATCACCCATCGATGCCTATGTGAGCAGCTATGAAGTCAACTATGAGCAGGGAAAAATAGCCGATTTTGCACAAGGAAAGAATTCCTATTTACCCCTGCTCATTGAACATACCCAGGGGTATAAAATGTTGCTGACCGAGGCTGATATTTTTGACTACCCGCACATGTTCTTAAAGAAGGCGAAAGGGAATACGCTCGAGGCAACTTTTCCTCCCTTTCCCCTTGAAACCGAGTTGATTGGAGATCGCCAGAGCAAAGTGACCAAGGAAGCCGGATACATTGCCCGGACAGTTGGAAATCGTTCATTCCCCTGGCGCCTGCTGATGATGACCGAAACCGATGCCGGACTGGTTGAATCAAACCTGGTATATTTGCTGGCCAGGGATAGTGAAATTGAGGAGACCGGCTGGATTAAACCGGGACGAGTTTCATGGGAATGGTGGAACGCTTCCAATTTATACGGAGTTGACTTTGAGGCTGGTTTAAATACCGATACCTACAAATACTACATCGATTTCGCTTCCAAAAACGGGTTGGAATACATTCTTCTGGATGAGGGCTGGTCGTTATCCACCATGGATATCACGCAGCCCAATCCTGTACTGGACCTTTTTGAAATTATCCGCTATGGGAAAGAAAAGAATGTAAGGATCATTCTGTGGGCCAGCTGGAGGGCCATTGAGAGCCAGTTTTTTGTGCTTGAAAAATATAAGGAGTGGGGAGTTGCAGGGATCAAGGTGGACTTTATGGACAGATCCGACCAGTGGATGGTGAACTTTTACGAAAAAATTGCCCGTGAGGCTGCCCGGAATAACCTCCTGGTTGATTTTCATGGAGCCTTCAAACCCAATGGATTGCACCGTGCCTTCCCCAATGTTGTTTCGTACGAGGGTGCACAGGGGCTGGAGTACTGTAAATGGTCAAAGTCCGTGACGCCGGAACATAATCTTACGCTCCCCTTTATCCGGATGGTATGCGGTCCGATGGATTATACACCCGGGGCGATGCGTAATTTCCACACAGAGGAATTCCAGCCAAACTTCAGCCGTCCCGGCAGTCAGGGTACACGGTGCCATCAGCTGGCACTCTTTGTGGTTTTTGAAAGCGGGATTCAAATGCTTGCGGATAGTCCCTCCAATTATGAAAGAGAACAGGAATCGACCGAATTCCTGGCCACCGTGCCCAATACCTGGGATGAACTTAAGGTGCTGGAGGCCAGGGTAGGAGAATATCTCGTGGTGGCTCGCCGAAAAGGTTCCACCTGGTTCGTTGGTGCGTTAAACAACCAAACTGAAAGGGAATTCTCCATCGATTTATCTTTCCTTTCAGATGGAGAGAAATCAGCCGTGATCATGCAGGATGGAGTCAACACCGATCATTTTGCCGAGGATTATACACGGATCGAAACAACGGTCAGTAACCAAACGAAGCTGAACCTGAAGCTGGCCAAAGGGGGCGGGTATGCAGCCCGGATCTCAAGCCGGTGAGATCCGGTCAAACTTAATTCATCCCAGTGATGGAGGCGAAGGTCCTGGTAATCCCTTTTCTATAGATTTGTGATGGTAAAACCGGATGGAATTTCAAACTTGCCGGCCGGTATCGCCGGATTTTCTTCGAACTTTTCTCCCACCAGTATCATTTTCATGGTTCCCATATCGGTATCGATCTTTAACGGGACCCCTTTATAAACCAGGAAATTCCCTTTCATGTTCATTTTTGTATAGTCGATACTCATGTTGTCGCAGTTTTTCCCCAGGAATGTTTCTGTCCCTGTCTTCTTAAGATTCATATCCTGGGCCATCTCGTCTGAAAGGTTTTCGAAATCGATATTTGGAGAATTTCCAACGATCCTGGTTCCTGTTTTATTCTCCATATCGAAGGTGTATATATAACCATCTCTCATCAGGGTGACTGTATTGATTTTTATACCCATCATTTCCATTGTCGTTTCTATAACTTCCAGATTCCCATAGTCATCAAAAGTAGAAGTTTGCTTTCCTGCCATGCCCATCACTTCTGTTTTATATTCCACTATTCCTGATTTTATTGCGTATCTGCCCTTGGGGATTTCCTTAGCCGCTTCAGAAGTTGTTTTACTGAAGCATGAAATGGAACACATGACAACAAATAGCATGGAAGAAATAAATCTTTTCATCATTGTTTTTTTTTAATAGTTGCAACCGAAGCTACAAATTTGCTACGAAACTTCGCCATGAAATTTAGAATAGGACATAAAAAAAATATTCATACTTTGCGGGAAATCAATTATGCCATGATGATCAACAGGATATTCCCCGCAGTAATGATAGCCATCGCCATTTCAGGGTGCAGCAGGTATGGGTATGTGCAACTGAATTATCCCTCTGCCCCTGCAGCATACCTGCCCGATGAGGTACATGCCATTGCCGTAATAAACAGATCGCTTACCAGCGAGGAGGATGAACATGATAAACGGGTTGAGGCCATCACCACCGGTGAGGTGGCGGGTTCTGATCTCCTGGCCTCAGATGCCTGCATGAAGGGTGTTTTTGACGGGTTCAGAGATTTTGGTCAGGCCGAGCTGATCATTCCGCGGCAGGTAAGGATGGAAGGAACAGGGACTCGTGTATTGCCCGAATTGCTGGATTGGGACCTGGTGGCAGAAATTTGTGCATCGGAAGGTACAGATGCCCTGCTGGTCCTTGAAACATTTGATTCCAACAGTGACTTACTCATATCGACCGCCACACAACAGGTTGCTGCAATCCTTTCCACAGGGTCTCCAAAACCTGTTGTACCAGAGCAGGTCAGGGTGAATGTTGTCTGCTACTGGAGGTTATATAATCCTGCGAATAAAAAGGTGATTGATCAGTACCAGTATAACAGTTACCTGACCTTTGACCTCAGGGAGGGGATGCCTCCTCCCCATGCACTTGCTGAAACCGCTTATCATGCCGGGGTCTCCTATGTTCAGCGGTTCCTGCCGGGATATTATACGGTGAAAAGGGAACTATACAAAAGGACCAGTGGTTCGGCCAGGCAACAGTTCATTGCCGGTTACCGGAGAACCGAGGTGGCGAACTGGCAGGGCGCCATTGAGATCTGGGATGATCTGACGGACTACGGGAAACATAAGACGGCGGGGCGGGCCTGCCTGAATGTTGCAGTGGCCAATGAGGTTCTCGGCAACACAGAAACTGCCCTGGAATGGGCTCAGAAATCTTACGAATATCATAACGATAAGCTGGGCAGGAGCTACTCCAAAATCCTGCTGAAAAGGAGAAATATTGAGAATGATCATCCGTGACCCGATCACCTAGAAACAATGGTTTAGAGCAGACCGCCACCATGAATAATAGGGTCCTTCAAGCTCCTCTATGGAGGGGAAGGGATAAAAAAGATAATTTTCATGGGTTCCGACAAAGAATCCATTTTTTATGGTTCGATAGGAAAGCTCTCCCTTAAACTGGCGGATTACTGTTTTCGTTTGACGCTGATCGGAAGACATCAGTTTGGAGAGACAATCCCTCAGATGATCGGGGTTTGGATAAGGAAGGTCGTGCAAAGGGGCATCCGGATCTCTCGCCAGTCTGTTCAATTTCAATTCAACCATAAAAATCGATGGCGCTGAAACCGGTTTTTTAAGATCTGTCAGGAAATCGATGAACTCGGGTGGGGAAAGTTTACTGGCCACCCTTGTGCTGATGGGATTGAACTGTTGGTACAGGTGGATTACATCCCGCTCTTCGGGCTCAAATGTTCTCGATTTCAACTCCAGTACTTTCCCATCGTCGGTGACCAGGTACAGGTTCTTCATGGCTTCCAGCGGGGTATTCTCCAGCACCCTGTATATGGATAAATAGAGAGAACGCTTTGGTTCCCCATTCTCATAGGGAACAAGTCGTTCATTAAGATATTGATTGGGGAGGTTCTTCATTTTCGTGGTATCTAATTCCAGGAAGATGGCCTGTCCCCGTAACCTTTTTCTGGTTCCGATTGCCAGATAGATACCGAATTCAACCGGTGGAAGATGTGATGCCACCAGTGACTCGGGTGTAACAGACAGGTATACGAACTGTTTCATGATGTTGGGTTTTAGGATGGGAACAACATAATAGGCAGACTTAACTCTTGTATTATTTTTCTGAAAAGATTTGGTTTGAAAAGTTTTTCAAAGATCCCTCGCTTATGGACTGTGAATGAAAGAAGGTTGATATGGTTTTTGTCCGCAAAATCTTTGATGCCTGTAAAAACATCTTCATCTTCTATTAATCGGCATTGAATATCGTGTGGATCATACTCCTTTTTTAACAGGGAGTTTAACTCATCCATTCTCTCCTTTTTTGCGGGATTATGAGCAGTATCGATATGAATACAGGTAACCTGCTTCCGGAAGGGTTCCATAATCTTTAATAATTGCTCCAGAGAATGATTGTCTTTCTCGTTAAAATCTGTCGCATAGAGTATATTAACTTGATCAAAATCTTCCAGAGCACAGGGTCCGGGGATGACATAAACAGGAATTTTCAGTCCGCTGACCATTGAATTGGCAAGTCCTGCAAAAACACTTCTGGGATTTTCATGGATCCCCGGTGTTCCCAGCACAATTACATCGGGTTTGTATTTTTTACTGATACCTTTAATATTCCCAAGGATATTGCCCATCACAATCGAGGCGTGTATCTTTACATCCTTTATCCCTTCTGAAGCCATATAGGCCTTCATTTTAAAGGTAAAATCGACAATTCCGCTTTTTGCTTTCTTCTCGCTCTCAATGAGGGCAATCTTCATATAATCCAGGTATGTAGCCGATTCCTTAATGCTGAGGTCAACGACCGGATCTTCGTAAACGTGCAGTAATTTAATTTCGGCCTTGATTTTTCTAGCCAGGTGAATGGCATAGTGGCAGGCATATTCCGAACCTTTGGAAAAGTCGGTAGGGACGATTATTCTTCGAAAAAGATTGGCGTGTTCGATCTTCTCGATATCCATGCCATATTCCTCTTTTATCTGAATCATGATCTGGAGGGCCCTCTGCACATCTTCTTCCTTTACCTGGACATTGACTTCATCCCATTCTCCATCGGAATTACCGGCAATGGAGAAGAAACAATCAATGTTTTCGTTATCAAGTTTCTCCTTGAGAAAGTAAGCAGTTTTTGACTGCTCATACGTGGCGATTTTGATGAGTGTTGGCATGGCAGTAAGTTTTATAAAAAGATTCCCTAATAAATAGATAACCAAGAAGGGAATTTGTTTAATAGGCAACCATATTTTTAAAAACATGAAATATTGAATTGCTTAGAGTGTTAAGGAAAATTTTAAGAAAAAAAACAGAGGAATCGGGTTTTTTGTGTATGTTTGGAATAGAAGTTTATTAAACTTTTAGAACCATATTCATATGAAAATAAGGATTTTAAGTGTTGCAGTCCTGCTTACGACAAGTGTTATTGCTGTCTTTGGAATTTCAATTCAGAAGGCAAGTTTCAAGGTTTCGGGTAAGTGTGGCATGTGTGAGACCAGGATTGAAAAAGCGGCATTATCAGTTAAAGGGGTTGAATCTGCTCAGTGGGATAAGGAAACCGGAATAATGGAGGTTGATTATGACGCAACGAAAGCCGATCCGGATAAGATCCAGAAAGCCATTGCTACAGTTGGTCACGATACCGAACATTATGCTGCCAGCGACAACGTATTTGAGAAGCTGCCCGATTGTTGCAAATATGAAAGGATGAAAGTCAAGGCTGCAGTTTGTTACCCTGGCAGCTCTTCATCACCCTGCTGCCCATCCATTGCATCTTGCCCATCAGCCAAATAGATTAAATATTTATTACTTTTCCAGGGCCTCGCGCACCAGTTCCCGGAATTCTGCAGCAAAAGGGAATCTGGAATTGGGGATATATTGGGTGAATGCGAGGATAACCATGTTGTTTGCCGGATCCGCCACGAAATAGGTGGATGCCATACCACTCCAGGAGTATTCTCCCGTTTCTTTATTAACCTGTCCGCCGAGTCCATACCCCATTCCCTCCCCGTAAGTGGCAGTGGAGGGCAACTGGTCGCTCATGATCAGCTTTACTGTGGATTCCTTCAGCACCCGGACATCGTTCAGCTCACCCCCGTTCAACAGCATCTGGCCGAACCGGCCGTAATCACCTATGGTAGATACAAGTCCGCCCCCACCTGAAAAGAGTGTCACCCTCTTTTTGACCCCGTTTGTCAGGCCACTTACCGGTGAGAGTTCACCGCTTCCCTTATCATCTGAATAGATCATTGCCAGCCGGCCAAAATCCTTCTCAGGAACCTGGAACCCGGTATCGTCCATTTCAAGCGGTTCGAAAAGTCGTGTTTGCAGAAACTCATCCAGGGAGATTCCCGAAAGGACTTCCACAAGGTAACCTGCCACATCAATGGATACGGAATATTCCCATTTTGAACCTGGTTGATTTTTCAGCGGGTAGCCTGCGAGTAGCTTCATCATATTTTCCAGCGTCCTTGCAGCCCAGATTCCTCCCTGGTAGCCCAGGTTGTAAAGGGAATCCACGTGCGAACCTGCGTCCCATCCATAGCAAAAACCTGCTGTATGTGTCAACAGGTGCCTGATGGTGAAAGGTTCCGATTGATCCACCTCCTGGCCCTCCGCCCATACTTTCGTGTTTTTAAACCCGGGTATATAAATTGCCACAGGATCGTCCAGCTGGAATTTGCCTTCATCATATAACATCATGAGGGCTGCCGCGGTTATCGGTTTTGACATGGAGTAGATCCTGAAGATTGCATCCTTCTTAAGGGCCCTCTCCTCCTCGATATTTGCAAAGCCAAATGTTCGCTGGTGTAGCGTCTTACCATCCCTGATCACCAGGAGTGACATGCAGGGTAGCTTCCCTTTGTCCACATAGGCCTGCATTTTCTGGTCCGCCAGTTTAAGGTCGCCCACGGAGAAGCCTGAGGTGGTTTTTGAAGTGGGTTTACAGGAGATTGAAACTACCAGGATCATGGCCAGGGTCACAGCCACTGACGATGGCATCGAATGAACTGTTTTCATGAAACGCCGGGGTTTGGGTTGCCTGTCCAAGTTAAAAACTTTTTTTCTATTACCGGAAGCTTCAGAAAGCAGCTTTTAACTTTAACGCTCTCTTCCAAATTCCCGTATCACATCCGATTCCACAACCTGGCTTTTATATCCTGATTTTGCCAGGCGGATCATTGCGGAGGCGACGCAATCGGCTTCGATGGCCCTGTATTTTTTTAATTTTCCAACCAGCAGGACATCTGTTAGTTTCATGACGATTGCGCCGATGCTCTCTCCAATACGCCTTTCATTTCTGTCTCCCAGGATCAGCGATGGACGGAGGATGTAAGTATTTGGGATTTTCTGATCCAGAACAGCCTGCTCCATCTCTCCTTTGGTCCTGCTGTAGAATATCTTACTCTTTTGATTGGCACCCATGGACGAGATTACCAGATAGGTGGGAATATTGTTTTCCCTGGACAGTTTGGCTGCGGCAAAAGGGATTCCGAAATCAATGGCCCGGTAAAGGGTTCTGTCTTTGGTTTTGACAGAAGTGGTTCCAACGCAGCAAAACACGTCATCTGCTGTGAAATCCTTTTTAAAGTGCTCCAGATGAAGTACATCACCGATATACTCTTCTATTTTAGGGGATCTGTTTCCTGAGGGTCGCCTGGAAAAGAGTTTGATGGTTGAATAGCTCTCATCGGCAATTAACCTTTTTAAAAGCAAGCTTCCGGTTAAACCTGTGCTTCCCAGTAGTATGGCTGTTTTTTGATTCATGATGTGTGAGGTGATATTTAGAAGCCGTAACCTACATGAATTCCAACGCTGATATGATAATCTTCGGGGTCATAGGCAAATTCAATGGCTGGTCCGACGTGGAAATTCCTGATTTCAATTTCGTAGGAGGTTTCCAGGTGTAATGCAAAACTTATTGTGCTGTTTCCGTCTTCAAAGGTCAGACCAGGCGATACATTAAGATTTAAACCTTCAAGCGGACTAAATGTTCCCACCACTCCGAAGGTGTTATGTTTATGTTCGCCGAATATCCGCTCATAGCCAACTCCCATTCCAAATCTTGATTTTGGAATGAACCGGATGTAATGGGCATGAAGTCCGTAAGCCAGCGTTTTTTCCCTGACGAACCAGACTGCCGAATTTGCGACTCCAAGTTCGTTTTTATGGTGATCGTGATGGCCGGAATGGTTGTCCGGGCTTTCTGCTGATTGTCCCAAAAGGGTTGAAGCGAAAATTGATGTCAGAAATATAAGGAATACTTTCAATGCTTTACTGGTTCAGATGTTGAGCAATTTTGATTTAAAAACAATTCAATGAAAGAAAAGTTGCGAATACCAGTTATAATCCGTGGCACTTTTCATTTAATTAGATCAGGAGTGTCCGCTTTGAATTCCCGGAATATCCGTCGAATTTATATCTTAGGGAAATATTTTTCCACTGCCAACCTTGTTCACATGTCTCTGATTTTCAAAATGACCCTACGGTTCAACTTCATAGCATTGGCTTTGCTGTGGTTGTCCACAGAAAAGGGGATTTCGCAGCAGGCCGGGTTTACTGACGACTTTGAAAACGGCACACTTGAATATGTTTACCGGCGTGCCCAAACCAACCGTCCTCCCTATATGATTTGGAGAACCGTCACTCCGGGTACCTATGCATTATCGGAGGCCGACGGGGTATTGAAGATTGACTATTCAAGAAGAGAGGGAGCAGGGGCGTTTGACAGGTT
Source organism: Bacteroidales bacterium (assembly GCA_046485075.1). Classification (GTDB taxonomy): domain Bacteria; phylum Bacteroidota; class Bacteroidia; order Bacteroidales. The sequence continues at coordinate 29,623 of JAWOHR010000222.1, read as the reverse complement.
TACCTTCAGGCCGTTTCGACCGGTCGATGTGCAATCAAATCCCAGGATCCAGGTAGAAGTGCGGTCGGACGTGGAGACTAAACTTACCGTCAGTCCCACCTATTCCATGGAGCCGCCAACCTTTGAGTTCCTCGAAAAGGAGATCCCCGGTGATCATCACTGGCATACCTATACTTTTGATCTGACGCGAGCCTATTATAGTAAATACGGGAGTGTGGCGGCAGTTGATTTTTATCTGGACAGAGACACTTCGTTGGAGACCTTGGGTCACCTTGAAATGGATCATTTTAAGATGGCATGGTACCTGATCAGGGTAACGGACCTGGAGGTAAGTGTTTCGGGTGGAAATAATATAAACCTGGCCTGGAAAACTACAGATCAGGAGAGGACCGGAAAATACCTGGTGTACAGGGGATCTACTCCTGAATTTGAAACCGGTGCACATACCCTGATTGCGGAAGTCACCACAACGGGTTATCAGGACAAAAACCTGGAACCTTTCAGGCACTATTTCTACAAGGTGGTCCCGGTTCATACCAGCGGGGAGGTATTTTTTGAATCGGACCCGGGTTATGGAGAAACCTTTGCCTTAGGAAAAACCCCGGTGATAACCATAACCGGCACCAATGCGACAACGGTTAAGAAATATGAGAAGTATGAGGTTTTGCTCGGTCTTGAAAATGTGGGAATAGAAAACCCCTTTGATCCGGCTGATATTGATGTATATGCCCGGTTTACAACGCCTTCAGGTAAAAACATAAAGATCAACGGTTTTTATGACAATTACGAAAATGCCAATCAATGGAAGGTTCGTTTTTCACCCGGTGAAACGGGAGAATATAGCAGCCAGTTGTTTGTGAATGATGCAGGGGGTACCGGAGAATCGGCGGTTGCAGTATTCAATGTGATCGACTCGGAACATCGGGGCTGGATAAGACCCTCCACCGTAAATCCGCACTATTTTGTCCATGATGACGGAACATCCTTTTATGGGGTGGGCGTATATTCTCCGTGGAGGAATGATATGCAACGGTTCGACAATTTTGCCGAACATCATGCCAACCTTTTTGCCATCTGGGATATCACCTATGGCGGATTTGTGAACGGAACAGGACTGATCGAGGAGGAGCTGGGCAGGTATAACCAGTTGAAACTGGGAAGGATTGATTCATTGCTTTCCATTTTGGAAGAAAGGGATATCCAGCTGATGTATGCCATCTGGCCCCATGACCTCTTTTCCGAAACCGTATGGGCAGCTCAATGGCACCAGAATCCTTACAGCCAGCTAATTGATGTGGACGACGTTTACAGTGATTCACTGGTATGGGAATACCAGAAAAGGAAATACCGCTATATGATTGCGCGATTTGCCCACAGCCGCAGTATGGGTATCTGGGAAATCATTAACGAAATGAATGGCACCGACGGATGGGCTCATGGAAGACATCAGGAATGTTACGACTGGGTAGAAAAATGCGATCGGTATTTTGAAGAAAACGACCCTTACAATCATCCCGTTACAGCATCCTTCAGCGGAGGATTCGAAGAATACCGGGAGGAATTGTACGAGCGAAATGATATTCCAAATATCCATATCTATCCTGCCCAGGGATGGGAGATGAAATACCCCGGCGACAGAATGCGCAGCGCCATGTATAATTATGCATGGGCCAGCAGGCGGTTTTGGGATGGCTTTGAAAAACCGGCCATATTCGGTGAGGCAGGTGCTAACCTTGCTTATTATCAGCCGGAAGATGCTAATTATCATATTTCGTATCATAACCAGCTCTGGGCATCGCTCACCAATGGATTGGCAGCAACACCCATCTGGTGGGATTACCCTGTTTTGACTGAAGAAGACTGGGACCAGTTGAAGTTCCTGGCCGGATTTGTGTCAGATATTGACCTGGCAAACCAGCCTTTCAAACCGCTTGAGGTTTCTGCAGAAGGAGCAGACCTCTATGTGATGGGAACTTCGAAAGATGCATTTGGATGGGGCAGGTCTTATGAGCAGGATGATATCAGCGGTCAGGAGTTCAACATTTATGGTTTGGATGATCATGCATATTCCATATTGTGGTATGATGCCTGGAGCGGTGAAATACTGAAATCAAACCCTGGACAATCCCAGAACGGGAAACTGGTTTTAAAGGTTCCAAATATGAAAAAAGCTCATCCGGATGTGGCATTTAAAATCAGGATGAAGTAAGACAGTATGAATGATCCATAATCCTCCCTATTTGAAACTTAAACAAAATGAAAAAAAGCCTGTTATTTATTGGTATGCTTGGGTTAGCCGGTTGCTTATCTCTTTTTTCGCAGGAGAAGTTTAAGGTGTTGGTCTATACCAGCCCGGATTTTTACCATAACCCTGTAATACCCACTGCAATTACTGAATTCAAAAAAATGGCTGAAATGCATTTTTTTGACATGGACTGGACCCAGCAGCCTTCAAATTTTAATGATGAAAACCTTGAGAAATATAATGTGGTTGTATTTCTGCAGGCCAATGGTGGTTCTTTGAATGAAGAGCAAATGCTAAGCCTGAAGAATTTTGTACAACTGGGAGGGGGATTTGTGGGCATTCATGCAACCTCTGTAACCCGGGATCAGAACGTGTGGTTCCAAAAATTGGTCGGACGCACTTTTACCGGGCATCCCGAGAAACAAACGGCAGTACTCAATGTAGTTGACAGGAATTTTCCGGCATGCATGCACCTGTCAGATCAATGGTTGTGGACAGATGAATGGTATGAATTCGGGGATCCCCTGACAGATAACCTGCAGGTGTTATTATCCGTTGATGAGACTACTTACGTGGTTAAAAGAATGAATGACGGAACCGAAATCAATGGAATGGGCAGCTTCCATCCCATTGCATGGTATCAGGAGTATGATGGGGGCAGATCTTTTTACACTGCATTGGGTCACCTGGAAATTCACTATACAGATCCCAGGTTTTTAGAACATATTTACGGGGGGATCTACTGGGCAGCTACCGGGAAAGGAGTACGCTGAAGCTATTCATTCCAGAGATCGGGAATGGCGCCATGCCCGCGAGCCTTAACCGGAACCTGGTCGAACGGGGGCAGGGTACCGGAATGAACCTCGTAAATTCTTCCGGCCGTTTCTGAAACTGCTTCCACCAGGTGGGGGTAAGGGCGATCTGTCACATCCACCAGTCCGCAGTTATAATTCTCCCCGTCTCCGCCACGCCCTGTGAGTTCCTGGTCACACCACTGGAAATATGAGGTGCCGATCAGTGAGGGGTGGGAAAAGCCTCTTTCGGTATAATAACGATAGGCAACTCCTCGCTCTTCCTGCGAATTTACCTGCCAAAGTGACTGGGCCATGCCCCGGTCAACCGTTCCGAAGTGATACTCCCCTATAAACAGGGGTTTGCCGGTAACCTCCATGAACCGGTCCATCATCTCCTGCCTGGGGTAAAGATCATAACAATTAAAGCTGAAGACGTCGAAGACATCCTTGCATAATTCAAGGATCTCATCTTCTGCCCCCTGGCCAAACCGGATGCCAAGGGAAAGATGGTTGGGATCGTGCTTTTCCAGTGCCCGGTCAACAGTTTCAATGAAGATCCGGAACGTATTGTATATGAACTCCTTCCTGATCTCCGGGCTATCACTTCCTTCGAGATATTCCTGGAGCGCTGTTTTAATGTACCGTTCTTTTCCTTCAAGGATCAAATCACAAAGTTCCTGTTCACGACCGGGGAAAGAGGGTTCATTGAATGTGAAATAGCCCAGCAACCATGGGTTGTCGCGGTAGGGCTCCACGGCAGACCTTACAGCCTTATCGATCTTAGCCCTGAAATCGGGAGCATACACATCGGCCAGCCCCATCAGTTCACCTTCAATGCCTATGTCCCGCATCTGCAGCGTAAAAGGCTTCTGGTTCCTGTTGTACACATCGCTACTTGACCAGTTGGCAATGGTATTAAGCCCCCACCGGTCCATCCGGGTGATGATATTGTCAATGGATTTCTCCCTGTAATCCTCCCCGTAACGGCGCGAGAGGTTCCACGTACCGTACGAGGGTGCACGAAACCTGCCGGCTGCCTCTCCCGTTTCCTCAGGCGGAAGTTCCTTGTAGAGGTTCTTCCGTTGTTCAAGCCGGTAGACGCCTCCGCCACCACCCGGACTCACACAATTCACGCCGTGGGAGAGGAAAAGATAGCCCTCCGGATCTACAAACCACCAGCGGCCCTCTATTTTCTCTGTCCTGAAAAAACCGGTCCCTTCATCCACACGGGCAACCATGTAGCCTCCAAATTTCGAGTATCCATATTGTGTACTGTCTGCCTGCTGCTGCTCTTCCGCAATCCACTCTTTCTGAAGCTGATCAAGGGAATGGATCTTGCCTTCCCAGTCGCCCAGGTTATACTGTCCGAATTCATCCACCACGGGGAGTTCACCCAGGTAGAGATCCCCCGGGTCCTCCTGGGCCAGGCTGACGGATCGGAATTTCATAACCGGGTTGCCGATGGGAGCCAGCATCCTGATGCCTATTGAGTCGACTCCCCTGAGCGGAGTTCTGTGTCCGGTGAGGTTGATCCACCCGGTATACCTGGGCTGGTTATAGGTTGCTGCAAGGTCGCTGCGGGCAGCCGGAAGTTCGCGGAAAAAGCTGAGGGGGATGGCGAGCCGGTTCCATCCGTTTGCAGTATAACTCATGACCCTTACTTCATTGTAACCTTCATCGGTGGTGAAACCCACCTGGAACCGCTGGGGCGTGGAAATCATAAACTCAAGGACAACAAATTCATATCCATCCCAGTCGGCCGGCAAACCGGGTGAAATATCCTCCAGTGAGAGCTTCATCCCTGAAACCTCCTTTTCACTGTCAAACTGGATGGTTACATGATCCTTTTTGCATGAGATGAAAGTGAGCAGGAGAAGAAATATAAATCCCCTTAAACCGATATGGACTGGAAACTGCATGGGACGATAGATTATTTGTATCCGGTGTCTAAAAATCACTATCTGCAAAGTAAAGGCTCTCTGAAATATGAAACAAAAGATTTACATCGAATCTTTAAACATTTTTATTATTCTATTCCCTCATTGTGGTAATCATTTTTCATTCCTGAACCAAAAACATCCCAGTTGACTTCTATGCCCCTTTTGACTAACTTGTATGATCGGAAAATCATAATATTTAACCATTATTAAAAACGGGATCATGAAAAACAAACTACTGAATCTTACTGTTCTTTGCTTCGCACTGCTTCTTGTCAATTGCGGATGTACCAAAGAACCTGTGACTACGGCGACCTCAGCTGACGGAGTAGAGATTTCTTTCAGCAACCAGGGCAAGGGCGATGCATGCATCCTCCTGGTCCACGGGTGGACCAACAACAATACCATTTGGGATCTTCAGGTACCCGTTCTCTCAGAAAAGTACCAGGTAGTAGCCATAGACCTGGCAGGTCATGGTAAATCAGGAAATAACCGAGCCGAATGGACCATGTCTGCATTTGGTGAGGATATTGCAGCAGTTGTACAGGCCGCGAAACTCGAAAATGTCATTCTGGTGGGATTCTCAATGGGGGGAGCTGCCATTCTTGAAGCCGCGAAGTTACTGCCTGACCAGGTAGCCGGCCTGATCCTGGCAGAAGCCATTAATAATCCGGAGGATCAATATTCCACTCCCATGATTCAATGGGTGGATAGTACCTTCATGGATCTGATTGAGAACCCAACGGCCGAAAAAGCGGTAAGGCTCGGATTCTTTGTTAAGAATCCGGAAGAAGCTATTATAAAAGTAGAATCCATGCTCGAAAGGGACCAGACCGGCTGGCGGGAAATGCTGCTAGAGCATTTCAGGTGGTCCAATGAAGATTGCATCGGATCAATGGAAGCGCTAAAGGTTCCGCTGATTTGTATCAATGCAGATTATATGCCAACGGCAGAAGATGTTTTTCAGAAATATGTTCCCTCATTCGATGCTAAAATTCTTTCGGGTAGCGGCCATGTGATGATGTGGGATATTACAGATGATTTCAATCGTGCCCTGGAAGAAAGCATTCGGGAGATTCTGTCGGCCCCATCGCTAAATTAGGTGATTCTAATTCTTATTAAAATCTATTGTCTCCTTAGTCTCTCCGCACCTTAACATGGCCTCTCCGAAATAGGGATTTGCAATCTCCTTTGAGGTAGATGCTGTATATTCCGAACATGGAGTTGCTACGAATGGTTTTTATACCCGGTATGCCTCGCAGGGATGTGATTGGTGGATATGAGATCTGGTCTTCTATATCCTAAACCTGCGTCCCTGAAACCGGAAACAAAGCCTTAAATCCCGCGAAAATCGTCAAAAGGATTAATTTGGTTGCCAACTGCGGATTCCGGCAGGGAATAGACATCAACCTGCTCCCTGAGGCCGTCTTTCCCATCTCCGGTTTGTTTAAAAACCAAAAGCTTCCTTTTACCATTGGAGTCCACAATTTTGATATCCTTACTGTTCTCAGACTCCATCACCGTTTTGCCATCTTCATTTACCACAAAGAGTGTGTAAACTTCATCCACATAATTTGTGGTACTTTCCAAATTATTGCTTGTCCGGTATTCAATGCAGGTATATGCCAGTTCGACCAGCCTGTCGGTGTTGAAGACCTTTACTGATATGGATTTTAATTCATCAAAATAGAAATTTGCTGGTATATTTAAAGGAAAAGATTTCCATTCGGAAAAATCTTCATTGTAAACGCGCATGATTTTTTCCGATTTATGATAACTGGCATATTTTGTTTCATCATTATCCAGGAGAACAGCGTTTAAACCCCTGTCCAGTGTTCCTTCATAAGAAATCTGGCCAAATCCTGAAATATAGAGCATGGCGAACGCGGGAACGAGCAGCAGACCTTTCAACTTCATGATCGTATATTTTTAAAAATCAGTACCATATAAACAAAATCAGGATCACAAGGTTCAACTCTGCTTATTCCCTGACTTGTTAATTTTTTACTAAAAAGCACAGATCAGCCGGCTATCTGTTTAGTTTCCAATATCTTTAATTAGAATAAATAAAAATAAGATCGATGAAAAAATTTCTCACGGTGATAGTTTCCGCCCTGATAGTGGCAGGATTTTTCAATACGCTTTATTCGCAGGAACCTCCGCTCAAACCCACCGGTTTGTTTGATCGTTCGGAAGTGATTATGGTATGGGACGAAGGAACCACCAACGGCGCCAAAATTCTGGAAGAGAACCTGAAACTGAAGTTCAATTACCAGGGGATGGATTTGGGTGACCGACTGCTGGGAGCAGGGAAAGTGGTCAGTGATACCTTCATGAGTTTTTCCAACAGGCAGATCGATCTCATCACGGGTGATTTTAACGGGGATAACATGGCTGATTATTTATATTCGGTTACAGGCAAAGCAGATAGTCTGCTCCTGGTACTGGCCAGGCGCGGCAGAACACTGAATTACACGGGAAAGTATATATATAAATTCGAAGGGAGGGTATTGCGTGGTAAAAACCTGATTCTGGGTGATCTGAATGGGGACAGTCTGAATGAGTTTGTAGTGGGCTATCGTCCTTTTGACCAGGAGCTGGCCCATGTGGCTGTGTTTGGTTTTGATGATGATTTTAAAATCGAACTGTTGAATACCATCGAGATCCAGGTGGCTGTGGATGATTTTGTGATTGATCTTGCTGACCTGGATGGAAACGGGGAAGATGAGCTGGTCATGGGTTATTATGATTACCAGGGCTCAAATGAATATTTTCTAAGGGTATATGATTTCGATGAAGATTTGCATCCGGTTGAAAAGGATGAGCTGAAACTGGATCTTAAATTCGGTGCACAGGAATATGGCAGCGCTGCCCTGACCGGGGCTGATTTTGACAGTGATGGCCTGGATGAACTTGTGGTAGCCTTTACCAAGAATGAGCATGATTCGCCCAATAATCCGGATACCTACCTCTACACGGCTGCGCTGATGGATGATCCCTCCACCGGAGTGGTGGATCCCCTGGAAATGATCCATTTCTACAGCGATACGTATATCACGGGGACCTTCAATTACAATGGAATATGGCAGATCCTGCTGAAGTCGGGCGATCTGAACGGGGATGGAAGACTTGAGGTTTTACTGGGTTGCTACTCAGGGGTAAGGATCTTCACGGGAAAAGAGGACAATCAAATTGAATACCATGGGCAATCAAATGTAAACGGTTTTTCCGAAGATCTTCCATCCATTAATTATTTTGACGTGGCGGATGTCACGGGCGACGACAGGGACGATATTGTGGCATTGGACCACTATTTCAGTAATGAACCACTGGGAGACCAGAATTTTAGCCTCAGCATGTACCAGTTTGACAGCACCTTTCAATCCACAAATATTGAGTCAGCCTACCAGATGAATGAGATCGATAACGGGGGAGGCGGTGGAATGCATGAGACACATTATGCAGTGGCACTGAGCGATTTTGACGGTGATTTGTTCCGCATCGGCGAATTCACCAGTCTGGGCTGCTTCACAAATGTGATCAAGCCCATGACCGTTCTGAATACGCCTCCGGTACATATCGATTATCTCAACGGGGTATTGCATGATGTGAATGAGTGTTTTGGGCAGAACGATTGTCTGAGCAGTGTCCGGAAAGCGACCGAGCAGTTCAGCCAGAATGAGTTCTCCATAGAAAGCTCTAGTACGGGAGACTGGGGATTTCAAACGAGTGTCACAGTGGGAGGTGATCAGAATTTTGCTGATATAGGAGGTTTCTATATGGCCCCTTTTGAATTAACTACCTTGTTTGGAGATAATCTGGAGGAGGTGGTATACGATAAAACTACCACCTCCATTGGAAGAAGCACCAGCACTTCTTATTTCCAGACGGCATCCATGGATAAGCGCTTCAGCCGGGATGATGCCATCCTGACCATTGTAAGTGATTATGAGCGATGGGAATACCCGGTCTTTAATGACCAGGATGAATTGCTCGGAGAGATAGTCATCCTGATACCCCAAACCACCAACCAGGAAAACTGGCTTAGGGGACGGCAATCGCTTGAAGTGGCCGGGATGGTGCAGTTTCATGAGCCTGGGAACCTGCTTTCCTACCGTAAATTTGTCAACACTCCTGAGGAACTGATGGAAAGTAATCCGGATATCAGGGAGATCATTTCCATTGCCAACGAGCATGAACTGGATCTAGGTTCTACCTTCACGGAAAGCATTACCTGGGGAAGAGAGTTTGAAAATTCAAATGTAAGCGTTGAAAATACGGTGGAGACCCAACCTGGTGGCGGAGTAAACATACTTGGGATTCAGATCAGGGCCCAGGATAAATCTGTAGCCAAAGAGGAGCTCATTACCTCCCATGTATATAAAGTAGGTAAAAACCTGGGCATAGAGGTTTTTGGCAGCTCACTTGCCGCCAACTCTTATGAGTATAAGGTGAAGCCTTATTATTACTGGTCAAAAAACGGGGCCCTGGTGGTGGATTATATGATCGACCTAAGCCAGGGTTCTTTCTGGCAGGAGAATTACTCTATCCAGGATCCGGGCTTTATCCTTCCCAACCGGCTCGATTCTCTGAAGGCTAAGAACGAGATAGACAAAATCACAGACCTGGATGAATATTTGAAAACGCCCTCCATTCTTTTTGAACCGGCGATTCCTGTCAATGGGGATACGGTGATTGTAACCACCATTGTGCATAACCTGAGCCTGTCAACCACCAGTGATCCCGTGGAGGTCTCCTTCTACCTGGGTGATCCCGATCAGGGCGGTACCCTGATTTACGATGTGGAGGGCCGGAGCGTATTCACCACCGAAGATGTGATTGAGGACCAGGATTATGCCATTTTTGATTTCAAATGGAAGGCAAAATTTGAACGTTTCGACCGGATGTATGCCGTGATCGACCCCGGCGGTAAGCTTTCTGAAAATAAGCTTGACAACAATAAGGCCTGGGCGCCGGTACAACGGTTTGGTGAATGTGGAGATCCGGTCTCTTCGCAACAAATACCACTTCAGGCCATTACCCTGGAAGACCGGTTCAGCATCTATCCAAACCCGGCCCATGGTTTTGTGAACCTGGAATATACGGGCCCTGATATTACAGATGTGGTGGTCACGATCACCGACCTGAGTGGTAAAAACCATTTGATCGGTTCCATTGGCTTTAATGAACTGGACTATAGCTCCACCTTTGATATCAGCATGCTTGAGAGCGGATTATATATCATTGGTTTATCGGGAGGCAGTTTCCAGCAGTATACCAGGCTGCTGATTGAATAAGACCATGAACCGCTTATTAGCAGGATCCTTTATCCCGCTCCACCCTGAACTCCACGGGCTCTCCCGGTACAAACTGTTTTCCGCCGCCGAAGTCCGAACGGCCGTATCCTTCCAGAGAGAAGGACCTGAGGGTCAATGTTCCGTTGATCGTTTCCAGGGTTACCTGCCGGACTCCTCCTTTGTTCCTGATCACCACGGTCCCATACCGCGAGCCGGTTGACCAGAAATGCCGGCCCTCCAGGTCGCCAAAGCGCATGCTTCCCTCCACAGCCGAAAAGTGGAAGCCGGTCAGCGCTGTCACAGCCGACCAGCTCGCCATGGCCCTGCCGTAGTGGTGGCCCCATTCGGCCTCGTCAAAGGGATTCCTTTTAAACCCGTCGTACCGGTCACGGATATTCCGGATGCACTGCAGCCCTTCCTCTACCATTCCCTCATAAAGCATCCCGATTGCGGCTGTATATTCGAACCCGGTCATCACCTCGGTGAAATAGGGGAAAGGGTTTACGGGACGGTTACCGGGATAATCGGCCATCAGCAGTGCGGCCTCATCGCCCAGTGCATAGGAACGCATACAGTTAAAATGATCGTTGAGGTTGTCCCGGTAATTGTACTTCATGATGGAGGCAAGGGTGGTCCGGATGTTTTCCGGATCGGCCAGGTAGCCCAGTCCGCAGATGTGCGCCACATACTGACCCGCCAGCTGGTCCACCAGGCACCCCTCACCCAGCTGGTAATCTGGGTTGAGCAGGTCATCCCCACCCATCCCGACCACCAGTCCCGGATGGATTTCGGAGACATCCCGGGGAGGCTGCACCAGGTGGATATAATACTCCCCGTTAAAGAGATGCTCATCCAGCCACCTGCTGCCATTTTCGAAAAGCTCCCGGCACTGGGCGGAGAATTCTTCATCGCCCAGGTAACCGGCCATCTCTTCCACGGCACGGAGGGCACCCAGGTACCAGAAGCCCATCTGGGGATTGGGGCCATAGTATTCCACGTCCATCGTATTGTGCTGAGCCCCTTCCATCACCCCGTCCCTGTCCGCGTCCCAACTTCCTTCCTCCCAGCAGAACTCCATGGCCCGGCGGACATGCGGATATAACCGTCGAAGCATTTCGTCATCGCCGGAAAGCTGCCAGTCGCGGTACATCTTCATGATAGCCCCCATCTGTCCGTCGGCTGCCGCCCTCCTGAAATTGGGAATGCTGTCGAGCGGAAGTCGCACCCGGAAACTCATCAGCCCGTCATCTCCGGTGGCAAGGCCGAATTCGATCTCCCGTTTCAGACGGGCCAGCTCACCGAACAGGAAGCCCGTTGCATGTTCATAATTATAGACATGCGTGCAGGATCCCCAGGAGGAGCCCGCCCGGTCGTGGTACCCTTCCCATGAGAAAAAGTAGCCGTCGGAGGTTCGGAAACAGGTCTGGGTACGCAGGGTGCTGATATTGAAAAGGGCTGCCTCCTTTACCACAGCGGGCAGGTCGGACCCGTTAAATGCATGGACAAAATCCAGTGTTTCCTCTTCAAGCGATCCCAGGGCAGGCAAGGTCTTTTCAGCCACATCCCAGGCATCGTTGTAGCGGGTCGTGTAATAATTCTGCAGGATGGTATAGGACCAGGCCTTCCGGTTCGGGAAGTGCCAGGTGATGTAGAATGGGATCTCCCTGGTCTCCCCGGGAGCCAGGCTGATCTTCACAGCCAGAGAGGCCATGGGCTTCTCCTCACCTGAGGGCGGGCGTTCCTCCAGTAACCCGTCAGCACTGAAATCATCCCAGAAATCGAGCAGCGAGGCGCCCCAGTCCACTTTCCTCCAGCCGGTCCGCCGGGTAATCGTCCCCTCCGATGAAGTAGTCACGGCCATCGTGCCCCATTGCTCGCTTCCGGGATCCACCCCCCGGGAGCTAAAAAAGATCCCGTTCAGGCCGGTCTCCTGTCCGGACCCGGTGGGGATCGACAACTCCCTGTATTCATTGACATTGTCCAGGGCAGTCCCTGCCGTGCCATCCTCACCAATGAAATTCTGCATGGAAAAGCAGACCGAAGCCTCCACTTCCCTGCTGGTGACATTCTCCAGGTCAATGGTCAGTACAGCGATGGGAATGCCACTTTTATCGGCGTCGGCGGGAACCAGGGGATTGAATCCCCTGATCCGGGCCCTGACCGGCAGATCCTCATGGAAAAGGTTCACCTGTCCGAACGGATAGGCCGCATCGAAAGTGGTTGCCGTGAACCGCGGCATGCCGTGATTGGAAATGTTGTCGACCCCGCGGCTTCCTTCGTATTCATAAACGGGAACGGGTCCCTCGAGCAAACGGGTATCCATCCTGTCACCGTCATCCGTATAAAGCACGAAAAAGGGTGCTATTTCAAACCTGGGGCCCGGGTTGTACCCTTTGGCCGGACGGTTCATGATCTCCCAGTCCTGCAGGTTCCCCCTTCCGCCCAGTGAGACGGTCCCCGTTCCGATCCCTCCCAGGGGAAGCGCGATCCGGTCCACATGGTCGCGGTCGTAATGTTTCACAACCGGCCATCCGGGGAAAGAGCCTGCTGTTTCCCCTGGTCCCCTGCTGCAACCCGGAGCCAGGATCAATACCAGGGCGGGCAGCAGGACCAACGCGGTGAAGAACAGGATCAGGGAGCATCGCTTTCCAGGGCGGACCCGGTTATCAGGTTTTTTTATAGCTGGTATCATGGGTACGTTGGTTTGTATTACAGGGCAATTGCCGTTCCTCAAAATAAGAAAACTAATAGGTTTTATTTTAGTCTGGGCACAAATGATTTTTTATCTTTAGCAGATTTAAATCTGATATCATAAACCGGCATGATGCTAAATAAGATTGTTGCAGCGTTTTTTCCTGGTGAAAAAGTGGCTGAGGTAGCTCCCTATGGAAACGGGCATATAAACGACACCTATAAAGTTGAATTCGAAGGGGAGGCGGCACCCTGCATATTGCAGAAAATTAATATTGCCGTCTTTACCAATCCCGGCGGATTGGTTGACAACCATATTAAAATCCAGAAATTCATGGAGTCGGGTGAGTGGGAACTGGAGATTCCCTCACTCTACCCGGTCACTTCCGGTGGATACCTGCACATAGATAAAGAAGGAGGGGTATGGAGGATGATGAATTTTATCCCCGAATCCTATTCAATCGGCATTGTGAAGGAGGAGTGGCAGGCCAGCCAGGCAGGAAATGGTTATGGTTGGTTTGCAAGCAGTTGCGCCAGTCTGGATGCTTCCGGTTTTGTGGAGGCCATCAAAGATTTCCACAGGCTCTCCTTCCGGGTATGGCAGCTGGATGAGGCCATTAAGGGAGACAGGGCCGGCAGACTGGCTGATGTGAAGGAACTGGTCGGTTTTTACAAAGCGCGCCAGGAAAAACTGATGGTGATCGAACGGATGGTTGATGCGGGAGAGATCCCCATGAGGGTCGTTCATAACGATACCAAGATCGATAACCTCCTTTTCAGGGGTGAGAAAGCATGCGCCGTGATTGACCTTGATACGGTGGGACCGGGGATCCTCTACTACGATTTCGGGGACTCCATCAGAACCATCTCCAATACGGCTGCGGAAGATGAAAAGGATCTTGACAAGGTGGAGTTCAATGCCATTGCCTTCCGGGAGTTTGCCAGGGGGTACCTCTCAAAGGTAAAATCAATCACCACTCCGGGTGAGGCGGGCTATTATTACCTGGCCCCTGTTTTGATGACCTTTATTATGGGGATCCGCTTCCTGGCCGACTACCTCAATGGGGATGTTTATTATAAAACCCATTACCCCGATCACAACCTGGTTCGCAGCCGTGTTCAGCGAAGGCTGATCGAGGGTATGGAGAAGCAGGAGAACTATATGAAGGAGGTCATAGCAGGGATCTTGCAGAACGAATAAATCTGGAAATTAGAACCTTAAATAATATTGAGATGAAAAGAACCGCTGTATCGATTTTTCACATTTGGATCATTGCCTTGTTGATAGGCCTGGCAGGCTGCACACAATCAACCACACAAACGGTATCTGTGGAACCCGGACCGGTGGACCTGTTTCCAACCCCTGACCGTCCGGCCGGACAGGAGGATGTGATAGAACTGAGGTGTGAACCCATTGAAACGGTCCGCATGGCGATCATCGGACTGGGAATGAGGGGATCGGGAGCTGTCCACCGCTATACTTTTATGGATGGTGTGGAGATTAAGGCCCTTTGCGACCTGGAACCATTCAATACCGAAAGGGCCCAGAAGATTCTAACTGACAAGGGTTTGCCCGAAGCGGAACTCTATAACGGGGCGGAGGATTATAAAACCATCTGTGAGCGCGACGACATCGACCTGGTCTATATCTGTACCGACTGGGGAACCCATACACCCATCGCGGTTTATGCCATGGAGCATGGAAAACATGTGGCCACCGAGGTGCCGGCTGCAATCACCATCGATCAGTGCTGGCAACTGGTGAATACGGCCGAGAAAACCCGCCGGCATTGTATGCAGCTGGAGAACTGTAACTACGACTTTTTTGAAATGGCTACACTTAACATGGCCCAGCAGGGATTATTCGGAGAGATCCTCCATGGTGAAGGAGCCTATATCCATGACCTGCGGTTTCTTAATTTTGCCGAGTACGAACCAGGTACAGAGTCATATCTTGACATGTGGCGCCTGAAGGAGAATGAGACACGTAATGGCAATCTTTATCCCACACACGGGTTTGGTCCCATTTGCCACATTATGAACATTCACCGGGGCGATCGCATGACTCACCTTGTATCCATGTCAAGCCGGCAGGAAGGAATGAGCCTATATGCTGCAGAGAAGTTTGGGGAGGATTCCGATTTTGCCAAACGCGATTATAAAAGGGGGGATATGAATACCTCGCTGGTGCAGACCGAGAACGGTAAAACGATGATGATTCAGCATGATGTAACCAGCCCGAGGCCTTACAGCAGGATTCACCTGATCAGTGGCACCAAGGGTATTGCACGGAAGTGGCCCGTCATGGGACTGGCTTTTGACCCGAACGCACATGAGTACATGCCAGAGGAGGAGATGGAGGCCCTGTTGAAGGAGTATGAGCATCCCATTACCAAAGAGGTGGGGGAGAAGGCCCGGGAGGTGGGCGGCCACGGCGGAATGGACTTTATTATGGACTACCGGCTGATCTATTGCCTCCATCATGGGTTGCCCCTCGATGAGGATGTTTATGACGCCGCCGAATGGTCTTCCATTTCGGAACTGTCAGAGAAGTCGTTAGAAATGGGAAGCATGCCCGTGAAGGTGCCCGATTTTACACGCGGGGCCTACAAGAAGGTAGATAAGGTGACCTATTATCACAACTAGGGTTTGCCTGTCCTAACCATTTTTTCATTATTGATCAGTTGTTTTGAATTCAATTTTATTCTTACCGTTAACAGATAGAAGTTGAAGGTTAGAATTTTCCATAATTCTAACTCTTGACACAACCTGTACCACGGATTTGAAACTTTGTTCCCATTTTGTTCCAAGGGCTTCAGTGCCCCCTATAGAGCTAATCCAAATTGAATCGTTTTGGTGAAGCTCGTATCGACCCGTTAGCATATTTCTTGAAGAATTTCCAAACAATCTACCATCACTTTGAAACTCGATTACGATAATATCTGAATCTGACTCTTGATTAATCTGTGTAGCGTCTACTATAATTGAAACCACTTCCCAATCCCCGAGAATAGTCTCAGTAGAGATTGAGTCATTCTTTTCACACATGTAGACAGAAATCAGTGATAAAATGGCGATTGAAAGTAAGATTTTCATATGTTTCATTTTTCTGTTAAGATCATTTGACTCGATCCAATGATATATCCATATGAGATCAATGGATACGTATACATACCAGGCTGGAACTCTCCTCCGTATATTTTGATTTCCCCGTTACTTAAATGATGCAATTTATATGCCTTTAGTTGCTTCCTGGTCGGTTTAGCCTATAGAGTATATTATCTATTTTCTGAATTCAGAGAACCCCTATATTTTTGCCCGCAAATGGGGGCTTAGCTCAGCTGGTTCGAATCCAGCAGTCCCCACCTCAAAATCAACCCGACCGGATTTCCGGCCGGGTTTTGTGCTATACGGCTCTGCCTGGCTTTTGCATATTCACCCCTTGTTCCTGAATCAGAGAAAGGGGTTCTGATGCCCGCAGGTCCACATCTAACAGCTTGAAAGAATACCGCTTGTATGTATCTGATAATTAATTAAATAAAAAATATAAGGGAGGGAAAATTAGGTTTTTAGAGAACCACACAATATATTTGGTTTAAACAAGGGCACCAAAAAATAGTTGGTAGAGGTGCCCATATTTTATTTCAGAAATATCCATTAAATAATCCATCATGTTTAATAAATCTTCATTATCAAGACGCCATTTTATTAGCTTGATTCCCGCAACTGCAGTTGCACTTAATTCATGCAGTGTAGATGACAAAGGAGTTCAAATTCCTACACCAGATTTTACAATTCCTGAAAGTGGTTTCCATGGAAAGGATGAGAACAAGCGTGACTGGAGTGGTGATAATCGTTCTGGCAGGGTTATCTTTCTCTCCCATTGTATGCTTAACCAGAACGCCCGTATTGTTCATGAGGGGGACTTCCCTGCAATGTTTGAACCCCTAATTGAATACCTGAAAAAAAAGCAGGTGGGATTGATTCAGATGCCCTGTATTGAACTCTATTGCTTAGGCCTTGGTCGTTTTGACGTGCGGGTGGGTATGGAAAGCCCTGCAGGCAGGCAGCGGCTTGAGCGCCTGATCGACGACCAGATCTTCACAATGCTGGAGTATCTTTTCCAGGGTTTCGAGATTGTAGGCATCCTGGGTAAACAGGGAAGTCCGGCTTGTGGAGTGACTCGCACCTGGCTTGATAATCTCCAGCAGGATGGTCAGGGTGTGTGGATCAGGGAGTTGAAAAAGCGCCTTATCAAGGAGAAATTAGATATTCCAGTACATGGAGTTGCTGACCACAAACAGGAGGATTCAATTAAATGGTTGGAGGAAAGGCTTAAAAAACCATATGATAAGAGACGTTTTACGGTTTCAGTTTAATTTTTTCAACATTGGTTAAATGAAATGACCTCCTCCACTGTTTAATATTTGGTAATTTGTCTATCATGCTGTAAATGAGTACTTTATAAGGTTTTTGTTCCCTGGTGATCATAACATCATTCCTGGACAGCATTAAGATCTTTAAAGCCGACAACAAATCAATTAAAAAAAATCATCTTAAACATAACTGCTTCATTACGCCTGGGTATGTTCCAGGATGGTATCGTTAATACAACAATAGATGCAAATATATCCCCTAATCCCAGTTCAGGATCACCTTGCCGCAGTTTCCCTCTTCCATCACATCGAATCCCTTCTGGAACTCATCGATGGAGAAGCGGTGCGTAATGATGGGGGAGAGGTCGAGTCCCGACATCAGCATCTGCTCCATCTGGTACCATGTTTCGTACATCTCGCGCCCGTAAATGCCTTTCATGGTCAGGCCCTTGAATATGATGCGGTTCCAGTCCACCTGTGTGGAGGAGGGGAGAATCCCCAGAAGGGATATCTTTCCGGAGTTGTACATGTGATCCACCAGTTGGTTGAATGCAGCAGGGGATCCCGAACACTCCAGTCCGATATCGAACCCGATCATCCCCATTTCGTCCATCACCGATCTGAGGTTCTCCTTCAGGGGATTTACAACCCGGTCGGCTCCCATTTGCTTTGCAAGGTTTGCCCTGTAATCACTGGTTTCGGTAGCCACCACATAACGGGCACCTGCGAACCTGGCCACGGCTACGGCCATGCTCCCGATAAGACCCGCACCGGTTACCAGGACATCCTCCCCGATCATAGGGAACGAGAGTGCCGTGTGGGTGGCATTCCCCAGGGGATCCATAATGGAGAGGATTTCATCGGGAATCTGGGCATTGATCCTCATTACATTACTGGAAGGGACCTTCACATACTGGGCAAATGAGCCGTTGATGTTTACCCCTATGCCGATGGTAGTCTCACAGATATGCTGCCGGCCGCGCCGGCAATTCCTGCAGTGCCCGCAGGAGATATGCCCTTCACCGGTAACCCGTTCCCCTTCCTTAAACTCGCTGACTTCGCTTCCCACCTGCGCCACGTGACCGGCATACTCGTGTCCGATGGTCAGCCCTACAGGGATTGTTTTCCGGGCCCACTCATCCCAGTTGTAGATGTGGAGGTCGGTCCCGCAAATGGACGACTTTGAAACCTTGATCAATACATCATTGGGACCCACGATGGGAATGGGAACATCTTCCATCCAGATACCCTTTTCTGCTTTGGATTTTACCAGTGCTTTCATGATGGGAAAATTAGCAAATAAAAGGCCCCCTGCAAAATAAAAACCCAAATCAGAACCGGTGAAACGATGAATTTTTCCCAAAGAAGTTTATATTTGGAATTGTCTGAAATTATGCACAAAATAAAAAAAATGGAAACAAGAAGATCCTTTATCAAGAAAACCGCTGTGGCCGGATCAGCAATCATTGTAGCCCCGACCATTATTCCTGCAAAAGCGTTTGGAGCAAATGACCGTATCAATGCTGCTGTTCTTGGCCTGAATGGTCGTGGACAGGCCCATGTTCAGGGCCTGATGGTCCAGGACAATGTACAGGTTACGACCCTGTGTGACCCGGACATGAACGTTCTTCATAAAAGCCAGCTGAACTTTAAAAAGAACTATAACCAGGAGGTGGCCCTTGAGCAGGATCTGCGCCGGGTGATGGACAACAAAGACATCGATGTGGTCAGTATTGCATCCCCTAACCACTGGCACGCGCTTTCGGTTATCTGGGCCTGCCAGGCAGGCAAGGATGTTTATGTGGAGAAACCGGGCTCGCATAATATCTGGGAGGGCAGAAAAATGGTGGAGGCTGTACAGAAATATGACCGCATCGTTCAGCACGGGGTGCAATTAAGAAGTTCGCCCGCGGTAAATGAGGCCATCGGATTGTTAAGGGAGGGATATATCGGAAGGGTGTATATGGCCCGTGGCCTTGTGTTCCGCTGGAGAGGCGATATCGGAAACAAAGGATTTTCCCCTGTACCCGAAGGACTCGATTATGATCTGTGGACCGGTCCGGCTCCCAAACGGCCCTTTACGGAGAACCTTGTTCATTACAACTGGCACTGGCACTGGGATTATGGAAATGGCGATGTGGGCAACCAGGGGATTCACGAAACCGACCTTTGCATGTGGGGTCTTGATGTGGGGCTCCCCACCAAGATCACATCCATGGGAGGAAAATTCCTCTGGGATGACTGCAAAGAGGTTCCCGAGGTGCTGACTTCGGTTTATAACTATCCTGAAGAGAATAAGATCATTCAATTTGAGGTTCGACCTTGGTGTACAAATACTGAAGAGGGTGCCACGGTGGGTAATATTTTTTATGGTGATAAAGGGATCCTTGTGGTGGACGGATATGATAAGTACAAGACCTATTTAGGGCAGAACAGGGAACCGGGTAAATCCGGAGACGACGGCGTTGATTCAGGAACCGGAATGGACCGGGGTGCAGGGGGCACTGATGGGCATTTTACAAATTTCATTGAGGCGGTTCGCAAGCATGATGCATCCATATTGAACGCTCCTGTTGAAACCGCTCACCTCTCTTCCGGATTGGCCCACCTTGGGAACATCGCATACCGGTTGGACCGTGTGTTGACTTTCAATCCCGATTCTGAGACCTTTGTGAACGATCCGGAAGCAGATAAGATGCTGACACGAAACTATCGCGATGGTTTTGTGGTTCCGGAAATGGTGTAATGAGACTGATTTTCAGATTAGGGTTGAATAAAAAATATTCTTATGAATTACAAAGTAATATGGGTTCTCACAGTTCTGATGGGCAGCATGCCCCTGTTGAGTCAGTGCACCACCAGGCAGGTCGTTGAATTGAAAGCAAATGATGCTGAAAAGAAAGTGGATGTTTTTATCGACGGCAAGCTTTTCACCTCTTACATCTACCCGGATGTGATCAAGAAACCGGTATTGTGGCCGGTGATCTCTCCGGCAGGAAATATGCTTACCCGCAGTTTCCCATTGGTCATTAAAGAGGGAGATCGGAGTGACCACCCTCATCATGTTGGAGTGTGGTTAAATTACGGGGATGTGAACGGGCTCGATTTCTGGAATAATTCAGAAGCCATTGCTCCTGAAAACAGAGGCGGGTATGGTACCATTATTCACCGCTCGGTTGAAAAAGCTGAGAGCGGAATGGGTTCAGCTCTGCTGGTGACCAGTTCCGACTGGGAATCTCCGGATCACACAAAATTGCTGGAGGAGCAAACCAGTTTCAATTTCCTGGTCCTGGAGAATATGCGCATGATCGATCGCACCACCACCCTGAAAGCGGTGGTTGATGAAGTGAAATTCACCGACAACAAAGAGGGGATGTTTGCCATTCGGGTAGCGCGTGAACTGGAACTGCCAACGGAAGGCCCGACAGAGCTTGTGGACTCCCATGGTTTGGTGACCAGGGTTGAAAAAATGGACAATACCTATGTGAAAGGAAACTACAGAAGTGCAGAGGGAGTTGAGGGAAAAGAGGTTTGGAGCACACGTTGCCGCTGGATGAAACTCTCGGGTGAAATAAAAGGAGAGCAGGTAGCATTGGTAATCATAGACCACCCGTCCAATGTTGGCTATCCAACCTATTGGCATGCAAGGGATTATGGATTATTCGCGGCCAATACACTGGGTCAGAAAATATTTTCTGAGGGTAAGAATGAACTGAACTTCAGTTTGAAAAAGGGTGAATCTGTCACCTTCAAATACAGGCTTATTGTAGCATCTGAAAATTTATCCGACACTCAAATTAATAAACTGGCTGACGAATATGCCAAAAAATAGATAAATCATGGGGTACAATCTTTCGCGTCGCAAATTTCTGCAGAAAAGCCTGGTGGCCGGGGCTGCTCTCTCGCTTTTTGACCCGTTTCCGGCACAGGCGATGGTGAAAAAATCAGGCATGAAGCTTGGTCTTGTCACCTACCAGTGGGGAAGGGACTGGGATCTGCCCACTTTGATCGCAAACTGCGAAAAAACAGGACTGCTGGGACTTGAGTTACGGACCGGGCACGCCCATGGGGTTGAGACCACGCTTTCGACCAGTCAGCGGGCCGAAGTGAAGAAACGATTTGCCGATAGTCCGGTTACCTGCCTGGGTTACGGTTCAAATTTCGAATTTCACCTGGCAGATCCGGCGGCAGTCCGGATGAATATCGAGGGTACCAGGGAGTATCTGAAATTATGTAAAGAGATCGGGGCAAGCGGAATAAAAGTTAAACCAAATGGATTCCCGGAAGAGGTATCAAGGGAAAAAACCATCGCCCAGATAGCTGCATCCCTGAATGAAGTCGGGCAATACGCCAGTGACCTCGGACAGGTGGTCAGGGTGGAGGTTCATGGAGAATTAACCCAGGAAATACCCAACATGAAAGCCATCTTTGAACAGGTGACCGAAAAAAGTGTAAAGATGTGCTGGAATTGCAACGACCAGGATTTGCTGCCGCCCGGGCTGGAAGCAAATTTCCACTCTGTGAAGAAGTGGTTTGGTGATACGGTTCATATTCGTGAACTGAATGTGGGAGATTATCCCTACCAGCAACTGATGAATTTATTCACTGAAGCAAATTACAAGGGCTGGATCCTGCTGGAGGCCCGCACCGAGCCCGAAGACAGGATCGCTGCCATGAAGGAGCAACTGGAGGTTTTTAACAGGATGATTTCCTGAAGCAATTTAGAAAATGATGCGAATTTTCATCCACTTTACCAGCCTCTTTCTCCTCCTGCCGCTATTATTGGATGCCCAGATCACTCCGGCTGAAGCTGTTTCGCAGATGGGACGAGGGATCAACCTGGGAAACACACTGGAGCCGCCCATGGAGGGCGACTGGAACAATCCAAAGGCACAGGAGTCCTATTTTGATGCCTACACGGAGGCGGGATTCAAAACCGTGCGCATCCCCGTCACCTGGGATAAACATACGGGAACCACCGCCCCTTACACCGTAGATGCCGCCTGGCTTAACCGGGTGGAGGAGGTGGTTGACTGGGGTCTTAACCGGGATATGTTCGTGATCATCAACGCACATCATGAAGACTGGCTGAAGGAGGATTTCGGGAACCCGGACGTGAGGGAGCGGTTCGACAGCATTTGGAGCCAGGTATCGGTACATTTCAGGGGAAAATCCGAGAAGCTCTTTTTCGAAATGCTGAACGAACCCCGGACAAGTGATCATGAGGGACTGACACAACTCCAGATTGATGAGGCCAACAGTCGTCTGCTGGGGATTATCCGGAAGGATCATCCCGCCAGGATCGTTGTCTATTCGGGCAAGGGATGGGCAGGTTCGGGTGATATGATGGCAGCGGCGGTCCCCGATGACCCCTACATCATGGCCTATTTCCACTCCTACGATCCATGGAATTTTGCCGGTGAAAGCCAGGGGACCTGGGGGACCACCGCTGACCGCAATGCCATATACTCGAAGTTCTCGCAGGTCCGCAGCTGGGCCGACCAGAACCAGGTGGAGGTGTTGCTGGGTGAGTTTGGTGCCATGTGGGATTGTGATTATAACTCGCGGATGCTGCACTATGCAACCTATGTGAGGGGATGTCTTGCGAACCATTTTG
Organism: Bacteroidales bacterium; assembly: GCA_046485075.1. Taxonomy (GTDB): domain Bacteria; phylum Bacteroidota; class Bacteroidia; order Bacteroidales. The sequence goes on along the minus strand of JAWOHR010000222.1, from coordinate 6,666 downwards.
CATTTACCGTATGGGATGACGGGGGTTGGTTCGAGGTTCTGCACAGAAGCGATCATACCTGGCAGGATTCCAAGGATATTCTGGTACATACCACCCTGCAAAGTCCCGATAACCTTGTCCTTTCGGTGGTGAATGACACCTCTGTACAGATCCGCTGGAAACCCGGTAATGAGCCCTGTGATACCATTCTCATCGAGCGCAGGGTCAATAATAGTGCATTTATACCCCTTGCATGGACCCATCCGGATGCCACCACTTACCTGGATACCTTAACCGAAAACCTGACTGACTACACCTACCGGGTGATTGCGGTTACCGATACGATTTCATCTTATTCCTACCCGTCAAAAATATCGTTACAGTTCAGCATCAAAGCACCTTTTAGTGGCAGTTTCATAAAGTTGCCAGGTACCATTGAAGCAGAGGATTTTGACTTTGGGGGAGAGGGGCTTTCCTATCACGAGACCAGTGTTGAAAATATTACCGGGGCTTATCGTCCCGACGAAGGGGTCGATATTGAAGCCGGGGCCGGGGGCTTTCAGGTTACCAATTTTGAGCCGGGCGAGTGGATGGAATACAGTGTGGATGTGGCTGAAGCGGGCACCTATGAGATCACCACATCTTTGGCATCCTTTGATGGCGGAGGACAATTCAGGTTCCTGTTCGATGGGAAGGTCGCATCAACGGTAACCTCACCCAAAACCGGTGGCTGGAATACTATGACTGATGTTTCTGTCAGGGCAGAACTGCAGGCGGGGGAGCAGATCATGCGTGTTCTGATGCTCAAAAGACCTCCCTTTAACCTGGATAAGTTTGTCATCTCCAACGTTACGGCAATGCAGCAGCATGAGGCGGGAGGAGTAAGGCTGTATCCCAATCCGGCAGGGGAAAAGCTCTTCATTGCTTCAGACCTCTCGTTAACCGGAGCTTCTCTCTCCATTTTCAACGCCGGGGGAATCCTGGTGAAACAGGTTGAGTGTCCATCACCGGAAGCTGGGTTGGATGTGAGCGACCTGGCAGGCGGACTCTACCTTCTGAAGATATCAGGTCAGCAGGGCGAACTGAAAATTCCCTTTATGAAGGATTAACACCCGGTTAATCAGCGGAAGGTGAGTGAGTGGAAGGCCGCACCCGCTTCGTTTCCAAGGGCCAGGTGGAGCACCGGATCGGAATCAAGTTCCATCACCAGTGTTCCCAGCGTGTTTTCATTCAGTATGGATTCCGGTTCCGGTTCCGGTAGTCTTAATATGGCTTCGATCCTTTCCACATCAAGATTCCTGGAGCACTCCTCAATTTTATCGTATGCATGGAAAAAACGGGGACAGAAGTAAGGGTCATCGATGCTCTTCCCGTACCGGGCCAGCAGTTCAATGTAATTACTGTTAAAATCGCGGTTTCTGATGGAGAAATTGGTGTGAAGTGCGATGTTCTGTTCTTCGAAGGGGTAGAATTCCGCCAGGTCGTTTGCACTGCATTCAAAACAGCGTATACCTTCGGGACCTCCGATGGTATAGCACTGTGGTATTGCATACGAGGCATGTTCCAGGTACTCAACCGCCTGCTTCAATCCGTCCTGGCGGAGGATCGTCCGGACCACCGAAACCACCGGTTCCCCGCAGGAAGAGTGATTCAGCATGGAGATACTCATGCAGGTGACCGCTACTCCTTTTTCATTCACCCCGGACATGCCCAGCAGTCCCGGTACAGTGAATACAAAACTCTCAGGTTCACCCCTGCCGGGAATGATGTGCATCACAAAGGGATGCCCGTGCAGAAACTGGGGAGGGTCCATATTCTGCGCGAGCAGGGTGGGAGAAGAATCAGTTCCTGCAATCCCGATGGCGGTACACTTCAGGCTGGGATCCTGGTCCAGCACTGTGAACATCTCCTCGCTCAGCTGAAAGGCGAGCAGGGTCAGGTAATCAATGCCTGAGGATTCAGAGATTCCACGTACCTCCTCCAGAAGATCGGGATGATTTTTCCTTAATTCCGCCTCATAGGTGGTTACACTGAATAAACGTGCGATGACTGTATCGATACTGCATTGAAACTCATTTTCCACCTCTCTCTTCCAACCGGATATGGTTTCAAGGATCTCCTGTCTCAACAGCTGGCCATGGACCCGCCCGCGATCATAGGGTGACCCTTTCAGGTGCAGGATGGTCAAATCCCCCCTGTTTTCCAGGAAACCGCTTTCTTGACACGAGTGAGGGAGCAGTGCCAGCGGTAAAATGATTGCCAGGAGGAGTCTGTATCTCATGTTACACTCATTTCAGTCAGGAATCACTCTGTTTTCAAGAATCAGCAGGACGAAAGTGATTACAAGCAGAACCAGGAAGGGTGCAACTGCTCCCCAGTGGGACATCTGTGCAAAGTAACCCGGGCTTGCAATGAGGGTGTAGATCAGGGCACCGGAGGCAATATTGAAAAGGTTGTGCAATTTGCGACTCTTAATCAGGATGTGGATTCCTGAAACCAGCAACATGATGGCTGTGACTGCTTCGGCCAGGATGTGCATGGCAATGCGATAGGGTTCTGTCTGAAGTTCCGGAATTTCGCCCTTCCTAAAGTTCAGAATCCAGATTCCAATCATACCGGCACCCGTGATGACCTGGTAAACTCCCGTTATTTTCATTACAGTATTCTTATTGGGTTCTTCATCTCAGGCAATTTAAAAAAAACCAGTTGCAAAATCCAGCAACGCCCCATAGATTTCAAACCATCCGTTTATCAATCCAGCGACGAAATAGAACGTCATATATACCATAATAAGGTATTCCGTCCTGATTACTTTCACGATGGACAAGTTCCATTTTTTGAAGCGATTTTATGGATCGCATAACAGTGGATGCGTTTCCAAGGGCATATCCCGAAATGAAATCGGCCGAGGTTGGCTGATATACAAGGCCCTCTCCTGCAATTGCTTTAAGCAGGTCCCATTGAGGCTTGGTAAGCATCTCGCGATACCTGAAAAAGACAAATTCCTGCTCTTTAAGAATCCGGTTCGCCTCCTCCTTCCATAGATCTGAATCCACGCGACGGCCGGAAGAAAGGAAAGTCCTGTTGCAAAGCAACTGAACGTAGTATGTGTGGTAATCAGCCCATTCCAGCATTTCCTCTGCCACCTCCAAAGGGAGCGATTTCCGATGCTCACTGAATTTTTGGATGATAAAATCGCGATAGATTTCCCCGGGGATTTTTCCGATCTTAAGGAACTGAGTGCTTCTGAAAAAAGGCCTTGCCGGGTTGGTGAATATCTCTTGCATCAGGTGTTGCTGACTCCCTGAAAAGAGGAAATTTACATTGTTCAGTTTTTGGATGATGCTCCTCAGCCATGCATCGGCCTGCTTTTCGGGATAGCTCAGGATTTGTTGAAACTCATCGATTGCAATGACTACAGGCCTGTTATGACTTTCCAGAATGGCAAACAGCTCATTGATTGAGTGCATGCTCTGATCGGGTGAAGAGCTGACGCTAATGATGGGTGTTCCCTGGAGTGCATCATAGCTGATGGTTGGCCGAAGGGAGCGTATGAATTTCCATATTTTTTTTCCAAAATTACTATGCTCTGTCATGGCTGACCCGATGGCGGTGGTGAATTGATTCAGCAGGTCGTTTATGGATTCAGTGGGCAGGATATCCAGATATATGGTATGAATATCAGATTCAAGGTGGTGGAAAAGATGCCTGATCAAGGCTGTTTTACCCATTCGCCTTAATGCAATCAGCGTAGTGGAGTTTCCGCCTTTTATGTTCCTGATAAGGGTGGAGAGCTCGTTTTCACGATCGCAAAAATATTCAGGTCCTGCATACCCGGTGGTCGGGAAAGGTGTGTTTGGTCTTTTCATCATCCATATGGTTTCAATCAACGGTATGTTGCAAAATGCAATATACAAAATGCAATATACAAAATGTATATTACAAAATGTAAATTTAGAATCATCTTTTATTGTGTTTATGATTCATTATCTTTGTTGATCCAACAAAAAACCAATGATGAAACCTGCGTATTCTATCCTAATCCTGATGACAATGCTTGCATGTAATCAAACTCCCGGCACCCGGAACGGCGCTGAAGGGAATCCCTTTTTCAATAAGTTGAATGAGCCTGTCATGTATGGCGAGGTTACAGCTGAACATATTACCCGGTATGCTGATCTTACCCTGAAGGAGATTGAGGATGTGCTGGAAGGAATCAGGGGAGTTGAGTCACCCGGTTTTGAAAATGTATTTGTGGCATTTGACCAGGTAATCAACGATCTGAGTAAGGCCAGTTCAACCTGTTTTATGTTCTACTGGGTATCACCCGACTCCCTGTCAAGAGAAAAGGGACTGGAGGCATATATGCTGCTCGATTCACTTTCCAACAGTCTCACCTCCGACGCCGGTGTATACAAACAGATGGTCGCCTTTTCACAAACCGGGGAGTATGGGAAGCTGGAGGGGCATCGAAAGGTTTTTGTGGATGATGTGATGCTGTCATTCAGGCATGCAGGTGTGAACCTGGATCCTGAAAAACTTGCAAAATTTAAAGAGCTGAAAGCCGAGATCAGTGACCTGTCATCCCAGTACTCCATCCATATGAATACGGCCAATGAGGTGCTGAAGCTGGATGAGGCCGGCGCTGAGGGGCTACCTGAAAATTTCAAGGCCAGTTATCAATCGGAAGGGGGCGGGTATGAAATTCCTGTGATACCGGCTACTCGTAATCCTGTGATGAATAACGCAACCAGGGAGGAGACACGGAAGGCCTATATGATGAAGTACTATAACAGGGGCTGGGAAAAGAATCTTGGGATCCTTGACAAGCTCGTACGCAATCGTCATGAACTGGCCCTTCTGATGGATTATGAAACCTATGCCGCCTATACGACATCCATGAAGATGTCGAAGAATCCCGAAGTGGTCTGGAGTTTTATTAATGATCTGATCGACCGGTCGGGTGAAAAGGCCCTGGCGGATATGGAGACCCTGAAGAATTACCGGAACCAGGTTGCTGGCTGCAATTGTAATGACCCTGTAAATCCGTGGGACAGGTCCTACTACAGGAACCAGCTGCTTATTTCAAAATACCAGGTGGACCAGGAATTGATCAGGGAGTACCTTCCCATGGATCAGTCTCTTTCCGGAATGCTCAGCATTTTCGAGGAGTGCCTGGGAGTGAAATACCGAAAGGTGGAGAACCCATCGGTATGGCATGAAGATGTCCTGCTATACGAAGTGCTCGAGGATGGTGCAGTTACCGGCCGTTTCTACCTGGATCTCTATCCAAGGCCCAATAAGGAGTCGTGGTTCTACGGGGTGGGGATTGCACCAGGAAGACTGACTGAAAGCGGTCAGGAGATTCCATCCTGTCTGCTCCTTGCAAATTTTCCGGCTCCCACAGAGACGCTTCCTTCGATGATCAGCCATGGTGAACTGAGTACCCTTTTCCATGAATTCGGGCACATCATGGACAACATGTCCTATACCGGGGAGTTTGCCTGGCAGGCAGGGTCAAAGGAGGATTTTGGTGAAGCGATGTCCCAGATATTTGAGAACTGGATATGGGATTATGAGATGCTCAGCAGGTTTGCAAGGCATTATGAGACCGGAGAGCTCCTTCCCAGGGAGTTATTCGATAATATGCTCAAAGCTAAGAATGTCACTTCGGGACTGGATGCACTGGGTTCCTTGCGGAATTGCGTTTATGACATGATGCTTTATGATGAATTTGATCCAGCCCGCGAGTTGGATACCGATGAATTATGGAGGGAGATCGACCGGAAAATGGGGATCCCCATGTATGTGGAGGGCACCCACCCACAGGCCAACTGGATCCATATCAATACACACCCTACCTACTATTACGGATACCTTTGGGCCGAAGTCTATGCCCAGGATATGTTTACCGTATTTAAGAAAAACGGTCTCACCGATACGGAAACCGGGATGCGTTACCGTGAGCTGATCCTTAAAAACGGTACCCGGCGAGACATTGATAAAGCGGTAGAAGAGTTCCTGGGAAGGCCATCCAACAACGAAGCCTATATCAGGAGCCTGGGATTAAACCAGGATTGATTCCGTGCACCTGATCAGTCGCTTTGAAGGTCGCAGTCCGGGACTCAGGGAGCCCCTAAAGCTCCCCCTGTTATACCTGCTACTTACTGCAGCTTTTGCCGCGTGGCAGTCCTTTTTCAATTTGCACCTCGACAGGATCGGGTTTAGCAGCATGCAGATCGGGGCGCTGAACGCAGTATTCATATCCTCTTCGGCGCTGGTGGTTCCCTTCTGGGGAATGCTGGCGGATAAATTCGGAAATTACAGGGTTTTGTTATTGCTTACCTCGGTATGCGGGGTGATGGTCTTTCTGATCGGCCAGACACTGACTTTTTACTGGATGCTGGTTTTTGTGGCCATGATCTCTGTTTTTCATCAGCCTTCAGGGGCAGTGGTGGATGGAATGACCATGGGTTTTGTAAGAGGCAATACAAGATATACCTATGCCCAGTTCCGGTTATGGGGATCGGCAGGATACGCCGTTTCATCGCTGGTGGTGGGCTATTTTGCACAGCAAAATACAAGCGTGATTTTCAACATCGCTGCATTCCTGTTTTTATTGCTTTCCCTGTTCAATCTCCTTACCCTGCCTGCAAGGCCGGTGACGGGCAGAAACCTGGTTACGTT
>JAWOHR010000199.1:0-4968 GCA_046485075.1 Bacteroidales bacterium | reverse complement strand
CGTGCGCGCCGACCGCGAGAGCAACATGGTGGCGTTCTCCGATGACGTGACCGTGTGGCCGTCCGCGACGCCGTGCCAGTGCCCGGCCCGGCCCTGGGAGGTGGTCCAGCTCGGCAACTCGGGCTCGCCGATCGAGACCCCCGCCGGTTGGCTGGTGCTGACCCACGCGGTCGGTCCGATGCGCACGTACCGCATCGGGGCCCTCCTCCTCGATCTCGACGACCCCACCCACGTCGTCGGCCACCTCCGGGAGCCACTGCTCGTCCCCGAGGCCGACGAACGGGACGGGTACGTGCCGAACGTCGTCTACTCGTGCGGGGCGCTGGTCCACGCCGGCACCCTCGTCCTGCCCTACGGCGTCAGCGACGCCGCCATCCGGGTGGCCACGGTGCCCGTCGCCGAGGTCCTCGACGCCATGGGGCCCTGACGTGCGCATCGCGGTCCTGGCGCCCATCGCGTGGCGGGTGCCTCCCCGGCACTACGGGCCGTGGGAGCTGTTCGCGTCGCTCCTCACCGAGGGCCTGGTGGCGCGGGGCCACCAGGTGACCCTCTTCGCCTCGGGTGACTCGTCGTTGGAAACAATGGCCTTTTCATTGGTAACTTCCGGATAGGTAACAAAGACTCCGCCTCCTGCAATCTGATTGGCAAATTGTGCATCGGTTATATGCACCTTGTTTTTCACTACCAGGAATACATCTCTGTATAACCCCCCATACATGTTGAAATCAAGTGTTGGAAGAGGTTTCGGACCGGTTTCCGGGTTATCCTCGTTATTCAGCTTCACATCTATGGTGTTTGATTCAATCCCCCGGATATCCTCTGTTATATCCACCACAAATGGCAGGTATCCTCCGGAGTGGGTCATCTTCTTATTCCCGTTGATCCATACCTCTGCCACATTCATGGCACCCTCAAAGCGGAGGAACAGTTTTTTCCCCTGCCAGCCGGGGTTATAGGAGAAGGTTTTTCGATACCAGCAATCTCCCTGCCACTGGTTATTTACAACCAGTGGCTCAATATGGGCTGTGTGCGGAAGGGATACCTTCTCCCATTTCATGCTTTCTGGTAACCCGATGGAATCAATCCGGAATTCCCATCCAGCATTAAAGAGAGAGCTTCCCGTTTCAACCAGATCATCCTTCTTACCTGTACAGGAGGAAATCAGTAATATAAGTAAAAGCGATACCGGAAGGTTCCTGACCATTCTGTAGTTTTTATGTGGTTACCGATGAGAGAAAAAAGCCCATACCTTTCAGAATTGCTTGAAATGTATGGGCTTTTGAAAATCAGAACTCTAATTTATTTAACCTGGACTTTTTTATTGATAATTCCGCTCTCCGTTGTGAGTGAAATAATATAGAGCCCGGTCTGAAGCTCTTCGACATTGATTTGTTTTAATTCATCCCCTTCGATGGTCTTCACAAGGGTTCCGAGAATTGAATAGACCCTTGCCCGGGATACACCCACATTGCCATCAATGTAGAGCATGCCTCTTACGGGATTCGGATAAACAGAGAGGTTTTTCACCCCGCCAGTTCCAATGCCGATTACAACCTCCTTCACCAGCGATACAAATTTCAGTTCGCACCAGCCGTTGTCAGTCCCGTCATCATATGCAATATTATCAAATTCAATGATCAGCTTTTTACCGGCATGAGCCGAGTTGGCAGGTATGGCCAGAACTTGTTTGTAGGTGGCATCGTTCGACGTACTGACTCCGCCTCCAGGATTAATCCCTGTGAGGTTCTCCTGCATAGCAATTTCTGTCCGTACCGATGAATCTGCTTCAGAAACACTGAAGATGGAGTTGATGGAAGTTGAATTCCAGGAACTTCTTCCGGTAAAGGCCAGGGAATATGTGGCTGCCTCGGTACCTATCACATCCACAACCTGGTAGAGGGTGGGATCGTAAGATGCCAGCCAGATCAGACCATCCCCGTTTCCGCCGGACAGGGAATCTCTCAGTTCGTCAATATTCCAGTAGGCTATATCTTTCAGACTGGCTGATGCCGGATCGGCTTCCGGTACCCTCATCTTAAAATCGTTGTTTCTTACCAGCTCAGCAGCAGGTATCACCGTAACATTGGTCAGCAGTGTGTCGGAATTAACGGTTCCGTCATTCACAAACAGGGCAAATGAGAAGGTGGTTAATTCGGATACATCAGGTGCAGTAAAGGTAGGCATGACCGCTGTGGGATCTGACAGAACAATACCCGGATATGTGCTGATCCATTTATAGGTAAGCGGATCACCGTCGGGATCGGAACTGCCGGATCCGTCAAGGGTTACCAATTCGGTTCCTCTTGCGGTCTGGTAGGGCCCCGGATTACAAATGGGTGGATTATTCACACCGGGCAGTCTCTTTACCATGTAGACATCGTCAAAATTTGTCCAGGCTGCATCTCCTTCAAGTTGCGTACATGTAAACTCAATGATCAGATATTTTCCCGCGTAGGCTGAACTGGCAGAGAATCCGAATGTAAGGGCCATGTCGTCCACACCGATCTGCAGGCTGTCGGCCACTAAAATGGTTCTGACGGTGGTATCAGCATCAGAAGTGCTTGCAATCACGACAACTTTGTCGGTATTCCAGCTGTCACTGGCTGAAAAAGTAAGATCATAGAGTACTGAATCGGCCGAAATGACCTCCACAACCTGGTACATGGTTGCGGAGTCACCCGATGTTAAAGTAACCCTGCGGTTAAGGGCATCACCCCACCATCCGGATCCGGGAGTCTCCTTGTCCATGTTCCAGTCAGCAAGACCGGCGATGGTGGTTGATTCATCCCCCAGTTGAAAATCTCCGTTTCTGATCACGTTATCCTGGGCCGAAACGGCCAGGAATGCAAAGATTGCAAACGATAATGTAAAGATTTTTTTCATAGCTTAAAGTGTTTGTTAATAATGGATTATGTTTTTTAAAGTTTTCTGAAAAGGTGAATATCATCCAGGGCCACAAAACTTTCCGCCCAGATTGGATTGGCCGCATCCCAGGTGTGCCTCTGAAGAAAATCAACGGCCACTTTTTTCCCAATGGATGCTGAAATGGCATCAATGGAAACCGTATGGTTCAATTCAATAAAATCACCCGGTTTAATTCCGAGGGTGTCAATTGATTCACTGAGAACAGTCACAAAATTATAATCGCCCTCCTTTTGTTCGAAAACAAGGATGCGGGTACGAAGTATTGCCGGAAATTTTTTACCCTGCCAGTCGGGTTCGTTGGTCTGAAGCGAGACTTTAAAATTCAAAGTGTAATCTGCATTGGGATTAATTAATTCGGGCAGGTTCTGATAGATTCCCTGGGTGTAGGATCCTATCCTGGCAAAATATGCTCCTTCAGGTGCCGATTCGCTGGGAGAAACAGAGGCTTTTGGTGCCCAATCCTCCACTTTGCCAAATGCATTCCAACCCTCCACTTCGTTAAAATCGACAGTCTCAAAACCTGGTAATTCAAATCCCGGGTTTGTCATGGCAGTGGTTGCCTTTCCAATGATTTCACTGTTAAAAAGATAGATTGCACCGGTCAGGTCAGTGGTAGCCTGATCAAGGGCTCTTTGGGTCAGATCCTCCGATGCCTTAATATCCTTTGCTTTATCTGTCGCTTCCTGAAGCACGGCTTTGCTACCGGATTTAACATTTCCCTCCTGGGTGCCCTCCTCCGTACTGCCCAGGAGAATTTCTGAATAGTCGATCCAGACCTGGAAAGCCGAACGGAATGGAACCATCTGGTCGAAAAAGTCTTCTGAACCCTGAAGCAGGCCGGAATAGGCCTGGTCTATCTCCTCCTGGTCTGCATTGGGATTCTCATCCACGTGCTTTGCCTGATCAATGACATCCAGGTAGGCCTGTTTTGAGCCTGTTTGGTATTCACCCTCACGTGTTCCTTCAGCGGTTGTTTCAACGAAGTTTTCTGCCCTGTTGATTTCATAGGTGAGATAATTCTTATATACAATATGGGAATAGTCCTCTGTTTTATTGCATGCATTGAATATGGCCAAACCCACGAAGAGAAACAGAATGGTTATATAACTCAGCTTATTCATTACTTCTTGATTTTTTCATTTTTGATTAAAACCAGGGATTTTGGACAAGCCCGGGATTTGAGGCTATTGCATTGGAAGGCAGAGGCAGCAGCAGATAACGCTCTGCTGTATAGGTTTCCCAATCCGCTGATTGGGATTTGATATACTCCAGCAGACCTTCCCGGTTCATCCTGATCATATCGCGTTTGTTGTGACCTTCGAAATACAACTCCCACCGTCGTTCACTGAGAATATGGTTCAGGAGTGAAACACTGGTGAAGTTTAAGGGGTCAAGATCCGGTAGTCCTGCACGCGCCCTTACCTTATTGATCTCCTCAACTGCCCCTTCAGGATCTTCCAGATGAACCAATGCCTCTGCCCTGGTAAGGAGAACATCGGCTAAACGAATAAATGGATAATCAGTTCCTGAGTGTGCCCCTTCGGTGGCCGGATCGGGTGGATACTTGATCATCATAATGGGATTTTCTATGGCATCCGACGATGCGAAAAGGAGTTTTCTGCGGAGATCACCTGATTCAAAAGAGTTGTAAAAACTGGTGGTTGCCCTGATCTCACCGTTCCAGTCATAATATTTTGAGTAATCGGTATTTTCAGGAGCTCTCCAGATGTAAACCTGAAAAACGTTGGCATCCACATTTGGACTGGTCCCCGTGATAAAAGGAAGGACCCAGATCACCTCCTTGTTGCCAAAACCTTCGTTTTGAAGGGAAAAAATATCTTTATAATCAGGCTCCAGTGAGTACTCTCCTGAATTGATTACCTCAAGGGCTAAAGCCGCACACTCACTCCATCTGCCCTGTTGCTGGTAAACCCTGGAAAGGAGTGCACGGGCAGCACCATTTGTCACCCGGCCATAATCCCCTTCGCCCATTCCGATCAGTGTGGATTTATCAGGAAGGAGCTGGATGGCAGTTTTCAGGTC
>JAWOHR010000056.1:0-6942 GCA_046485075.1 Bacteroidales bacterium | reverse complement strand
GCAAACGGCAGAAGAAGCCTATCTGTTAGTCCTGGAAAACGCTGGCGCCATTTTGCCCCGCAGAGATACTATTGATAGGAGAGTGATACATGAAGTTATCACTGGTTCAGCAACCTATGGTACGGGAACATATAATTCTGACCAAGGATTAGGCTCTGCACCCAGTGGAATTATAGATTCTCAAACCGATGTGGGCGGCTGGCCGGCTTTGTATACGGGACCGGCTCCCGAAGACCGTGACCACGATGGCATGCCGGATAGCTGGGAAACAGACAATGGTCTGGATCCGGATGATCCTGAAGACAGAAATGATATCGGAGCAGAAGCATATACAAATCTGGAGATATACCTGAACAGTATCACCCAATTCCCATCATTTCTCCTTGCGCCAACGAATGTTTCTGCAGAGTTGACAGATTTCACTGAAGTCGAAGTCACCTGGACGGATAATTCAGAGGACGAAGTTGGTTTCAGGATAGAAAGGGCAGCAGGGGATACAGGAAGTTTTGTCACACTAGCAGAGGTTCAGGCCAATGTAACAAGCTATGTCGATTCGCTGTTAAATGTGCTAACACTTTACCGGTACAGGGTAATGACCTATAATGACAGTCTTGAATCGGGATTTGACGGATTCGCTGAAGTGACCACACTGAGTCCCACATCACTACCATTACCGGTTAGTGATCCCACACCTGAAAATAATGCCGTTTATGTGGATGTATTTCCCATGCTGGAATGGATAGCCAGCATCAATGCAGACTCCTATGCCATATATTTTGGGATTGAAAATCCACCCCCGTTTGTAACCAATCAGATTGAGACAAACTTTGAACCGGGCGAATTGGAAAAAGGTTTAACATATTACTGGAGGATAGATGGTAGCAATGTTAATGGAACCACCGAGGGTGTGATCTGGAGCTTCACCGTAAAACCAGAAATTGCTCCTCAGCAAGTAGCCTACTGGAAATTTGATGAGATGGAAGGAACAAAGGCAGCCAATGAAGGAGATCCCATCCTGGTTGGGGAACTTGTGAATATGAGCCCATCATCATGGACAAATGGGATCCTGGATGGAGCTCTAATTTTTGATGGAACGGATGATTATGTAATGGTTTCCCATAATGGGATCCTGGATTTTGGCCGGGAAAGTTTTAGCATATCCGCATGGCTTAAGGCTGAGACTTTAACTGGGAATTCCATGTTCCTGATTCACAAAGGCTCATTTTCAGCTGATGAGGGTGCAGGAACCAACGGAAAATGGTATGGAATCGAGATAAAGAATAACGAATTGAGATTTGCCATTGATGACAATTCAGTAAAAAGTCAGGCAACCTTAGTTAATGTCGGTCCTTTACTTTCAGAGAAATGGGCACATATTGCAGGCGTAAGAGACACAGAAGCCGGAATATTAAAACTTTATGTAAACGGAGAGATGCTGGTGAGTGTGGCTGACGGAACCGGAAGTACATCCCAGGATATTGATCTGCATTTGGGGAGTAGTGCCGATGCTGGAGGGGCCCTGTTGGGAGTCCTTGATGAAGTTAAGCTATTCAACTACGCTTTAAGTGATGCGGAGGTGCAGGCTATCTATGAGGCCCTGGCCGGGAATGTTGGGATAGAAGAAAGTGTGTCGAATCAATCCGGACTTGTCCGGGTTTATCCGAATCCTTTTAATGGATTTACCACCATCAGTTATCTCTTGGAAAGTGAAGGTGTAGTTAAACTCTGCTTATACAATATGCTGGGCCGGGAAATCAAAACCCTGGTTGATCAACAGCAAAGCGCGGGAGAGCATTCAATTATTTATGATGCCGGTCACCTGGACAGTGGAATTTACCTCTACAGTCTGAAAACTGGTGCGTTAGAACTACGGGGTAAAATGTTGCTATCGAAATAATGTGGAAGCTAAATAAATTATGGCTACCGGGACTCTGTTTCATGGCATGGTACAGCAGTGTTTATGCGCAGCTGGAAACGGTCCGCATCAATGAGATCCTTGCCCAGAATGAAACCATCCTGACCGATGAGGATGAGGACTATTCAGACTGGATAGAATTGTACAACGCAGGTCCGGACCCTGTTGACCTGACAGGATGGTTTTTAACTGATGATGCAGCCGATTCTCTGAAATGGAGTATCCCGGGGGTGGAAATTCCCTCCGATGGATACCTGCTGATATTTGCTTCCGGTAAAGACCGCAACACGTCCGGGTCAGAACTCCATACAAATTTCAAACTGAGCAGCTCCGGAGAATACCTGGCACTCTTTAATCCGGAAGGAATTACCGCAACAGCATTTGAACCTTCCTTCCCGGTTCAACAAAAGGACATTTCGTATGGTTTTATGGAAGGAGCCTACACATTGTTTTCCGAGCCTACACCCAAGAGTGAGAATGTCCAGGTGGGGGTCATACTTCCTCCTCCACGGTTTAGTGTCAATCACGGGATCTTTGAAAACCCTTTTGATCTGGAAATAACATCTGGTATTGAGGGTGCTGAAATCTATTATTCACTGGATGGCAGCACCCCACTTGTTGGTACAGGGAGGTATTATACTTCATCCATCCATATTGATACCACCACCATTCTCAGGGCTGTAGCTGTATTGGACGATACCCGTTACAGTGAAGTGATTACCCGGTCATACCTCTTTCTGGATGATGTGATTCGCCAGCCTAACCATCCTGCAGGATATCCTTCAGCCTGGGGCCCTTATACGGACATTGCAGGAACTTCCATCGCCGATTATGAAATGGATCCTGATATCATGGCGGATCCGGAAGATGCCGCCACCGTAAAGAAAAGCCTGGAAAGTCTGCCCACCATGTCACTGGTGACTGATATCAGCAATCTTTTCTCCACCTCTACTGATCCTGAAACAGGGGGTATTTATATATATACAGGGCCACCCCTCAGCAACACAGCGTACGGACTGGGGAAAGGATGGGAGCGCCCGGCTTCCCTTGAATACTTTGATGCTGAAGGAATGGAATCATTCCAGGTGAATTGCGGGGTGAGAACTCAGGGAGGACACTCCCGGAGGCCGGAAAAATCCCCCAAGCATTCATTCCGTATTGAGTTCAGGAGCGAATACGGTCCATCAAAGCTGAATTATCCTCTGTTTAAAGATCCTGGAGCCACCACCACATTCAACAGCATTGTACTGCGGGCGGGTTTTTGTCTTTCATGGGTCCATCACGATCACAATCAAAGGATACAGGCCCAGTACCAGCGAGATATATGGAGCAAGGATACACAAAGAGCCATGGGCCACCCCTCCAGCCATTCTGAATATGTCCATCTTTACATCAACGGGATCTACTGGGGGATCTATGCGCCCTCCGAAAGACTGGACAGTGATTTTGCTGCCTCGTATCTGGATGGGAAACCCGAAGATTACGATGTGATCAAAGACTACCTTGAGGTGATTGATGGCGAAAATATTGCCTGGAATACGATGATGGAAATGGCCAATGCAGGGCTTGAAAGCAATGAGGCCTATCAGCAGATTCAGGGCAACAATCCCGACGGCTCAAGAAACCCGGAGATGGAAAGCCTGTTGGATGTAATGAACCTGGCGGATTATATGCTGATCAACTTCTACGGGAGCAATTCAGACTGGGACCACCACAACTGGGCTGTTATGAGAAACAAAGTGAAACCCGGTACAGGGTTTAAATTCTTATCATGGGATGCTGAGCATTTGCTAAAAACTGTTGACGGAAACGTCCTTGATAAGAACAACGACTATTGTCCGAGCAGGATATTTCAGCAACTGAGCAAGAATGAAGCATTCCTGCAGCTCTTTGCCGACCGGGTACAGCAGCTCTGCTATCATGGTGGATTGCTTACACCGGAGTCAGCAGCCGATCGCTGGAACACAAGAAAGGACCAGGTTGAAAAAGCGATCCCGGCGGAGTCGGCCAGGTGGGGAGACTACCGGCGTGATGTTCACCCCTATCAGACATCGGGACCCTTCGATCTTTACAATTATGATGATTACTGGGTGCCGCAACATAATTTTATGATCAATACTTACTTCCCGGAACGGACAAACGCTTTCCTGAATCAGCTAAGATCTGCAGGGCTTTTCCCCGATCTGGATGCACCCGACTTTTTTGTCAACGGCTATCCTTACCCGGGAGCTCCGGTAGAACGGGGTGATGAGCTGACCATGACTTCCGGCCAGGGAGTGATCTTTTACACCACCAACGGCAAGGACCCGGTGGACTGGGGCTTCCTGGAGAGTGGTCCCGGAAAGGAATTGATCCCGGAAGATGCTGTAAAATACGTGATGGTCCCAAAAAGCAATATAGGAACCCAATGGCAAAGGGAGCTGGACTATGATGATTCTTCTTGGGGGGTATGCAGCGGTGCACCCGGGGGGATAGGCTACGAAAAGGAATCCGGTTATGAGGAACTGATTACCCTCGATCTCTCCGCCGATATGCATGAAACAGGAACCGAACCAAACAATTCCTGCTATATCCGCATTCTTTTCACCATTGAATCAGGTGATCTGGATAATCTGGAGGCACTTTACCTGAATTTGCGGTATGATGATGGTTTTATGGCATACCTGAATGGAACCATGGTGGCGAAGAACTATGCCCCGATCCTGCCGGCATGGTATAGTGCAGCCGCAGAAAGCCATGAAGCATCTGGCTCAGAAGTGTTCAATATTTCTGATCACCTGGGCCAGTTAACAGAGGGTGAGAACCTTTTGGCCATTCACGCCATGAACGACAAAACCTCCAGTTCGGATTTCCTGTTCATGGCCGGAATGATGGCCACGGAACAATCCAGTTCAAAAATATCTGCCGATGCGGTTATGTACGACGAACCGGTGATCCTGGACCATTCCAGTCACATGATGGCCCGAACCTACCTGGACGGAAACTGGAGTGCCATGATGAACAGCTTCATCTCTTTCCCCGGCGATTACAGGGATATCAAAGTGACCGAAATCCATTATAATCCCCTTGATGAAGATACCACTTCAGGAAGTGAATTTGAGTTTATTGAATTGAAAAATACGGGGGTATCCACCCTGGATCTGGGTGGTATAAGCTTTGAAGACGGTGTGGAATACACATTCCCGCCGGAGACCCAGCTGACTCCGGGTGGTTTTGTCGTAGTGGCTTCCAGTGAAATGAATTTCTATGACCGTTATGGTTTCTTTCCGGACGGTGAATTCAAAGGAAATCTGAACAATGCCGGGGAGCAGATTCGTATCAAAGGTGGCCTGGGGGAAGAGACCCTCATTTTGCTGCTTTACGACAACCAGGTGCCTTGGCCACTTCTGGCAGACGGATCAGGGAATTCACTGGTTCCTGTTGAATTGAACCCTGACGGCGATCCGAATCTTCCTCAGAATTGGCGCAACTCGCATTACATTGGGGGTTCCCCGGGAAAGGATGATACTGAAGCTACAACCGTTGAAGACCATACACCGGATGAACCAGGATTTGAGCTGGGACAGAACTACCCCAATCCATTCGGGGAGGTGACCTACATCAGTTACCACCTGCCTGGTGAGGCAACGGTGGACCTGTCGGTCTACAATCTTGTGGGACAAAAAGTGGCTGTTCTTGAAACGGGCCGTCAGGCTGCAGGACACCATGTGTTTACATGGAACGGCACGGATGATTCAGGACACGTGGTTGAGGAAGGTATTTATTTCTACCGGATGGTGGTACGCGGAAGCGACGGGACCCGTTCCGAAACGAAAAAGATGATCAGGTTCTAACCTGGAATGACACCCAGTGTATATGTCAAAACTCTGAGGGTGGCATAAACATTTCATATTTTTACGTTTATTTGCGTTTACTGGCTATTCTTTTTATTTCCATGCATATATTCTCGTTTTATTTTCGTTTGGGAAAATAGTATACGTTATATGGTACATTAGAATACCTATCCTAATCAAGCCAACCCATATATTTGATTAATATTTCATTGATCATCTTGGTAAGTTTTACTTAAGAGTGGATAATTATTTAATAACCCAATACTAAACCATCATGAAAAACTTTTACTTGTTGCTGGTATTTATCCTATGTGCAATGATGGGGATAAATACAAATACTTTAGATGCACAATCCCCGGTCGCTAAGCATAAGAAAGCGGCATTTGTCGCTTCTGATGCCGGACTTTCATTAGGTTTTGACGGAGCGATATTCGACAGGCTTGCATCATTGGGCTATGATGTCAGGGTTGTTACATCTGCTGAAGTTAAAGGCGGTTCGTTTACGATAGCCGATGCTGAAAGCCTTGATCTGCTCGTTGTCTCCGAATCGATAGGCTCCGGGGATGTGATAGCGCTTACTGGTGCTGCTGTTCCAATCTTGCATATGGAGTCTTTTGGCTGGAGCAAGATGGGCTGGGCATTAAGCGGTAACAGGGGCTGGACAGCGCCGCTTATGGGTGATATAGATATTGCTAATGTTAAGCACACTGTACTTTCGAAGGCGGGTCTTTCTGCCGGATCATTGGATTGGTTCACCGTTGATAGTCTTCAGGCGACATATATTGGTCCAAGCAACCTTGTACCGGGCACAGTAATCCTTGCACAGGAAGACACCTCTGTGATCTCCTGGGCTATCGAAAAGGGAGTTATGCTGGCTAACGGCACTCCGGCAGCCGCGCGTATTCTTGCTTTCCCATTACCTGGCTATTCTAATTATCCGGCTTCTGTATTGACAGATGGAGGCTGGGCATTCTTTGACGCTGCCGTTGCCTGGTTGGGTACTGCTCCAACAGATTTTGTGGGTTCCACGGCAATTGTTGCTTCTGACGCCGGACTTTCATTAGGTTTTGACGGAGCGATATACGACAGGCTTGCATCATTGGGCTATGATGTCAGGGTTGTTACATCTGCTGAAGTTAAAGGCGGTTCGTTTACGATAGCCGATGCTGAAAGCCTTGATCTGCTTGTTGTCTC
>JAWOHR010000157.1:0-17336 GCA_046485075.1 Bacteroidales bacterium | reverse complement strand
TTGGAGGTCCCCTGGTGGGCTTACATGTGGCCTTCCGCATCAGAGCCCGGCCCGATCAGGCCGAAGGGGCGATCCTCACGGAAGGCCTGGTCCTGACGGACTCTTCGGGCCTGGCCTCCACCGGGCTGACCCTGGGTTCACAACCTGGTCTGTACCGGGTATCCTGCCGGACAGAGGAGGGATTCCCTGATAATGAAGTGGTCTTCACTGCAAAAGCCAGTAAAAGGAACTGGGTCTGGATGCTGATCATCGGGCTTTTCGGCGGACTCGGGCTCTTTCTTTTCGGGATGAATACCATGAGTGATGGTTTGCAGCAATCGGCCGGGGAACGGATGCGTTCCATCCTGGAACATGTAACCCGGAACCGCGTGGTTGGAGTGGGTATCGGAACCGTGGTTACCGCCATCATCCAGAGCAGTTCGGCCACCTCTGTCATGCTGGTTTCCTTCGTTAATGCAGGACTGATCAGGTTTCGGCAGACGATCCCGGTATTGCTTGGGGCGGCCATAGGCACCACCATCACCGCACAGATTATTGCCTTTAAGATCACGGAATACAGTTTGCTGCTGGTGGCTTTGGGCTATTTCCTGCAAATCTTTTCGCGGAAGGAAGCATTCAAATCGGTGGGGAACTCCCTCTTTGGCTTCGGGGTCCTTTTTTTTGGCATGAGCATCATGTCCGATGCCATGGCCCCCCTGCGCGAATGGTCTCCTTTTATTGACCTTCTGCTGAGGCTTGAAAATCCCTTACTGGGAATCTTGGTGGGGGCTGCTTTTACCGCCTTGATTCAGTCCAGCTCAGCCTTTGTGGGTATTATGATCGTCCTGGCCTCACAGGGGCTGCTTTCCCTGGATGCATCCATACCCCTACTTCTCGGCTCAAACCTGGGCACAACAGTTACTGCGCTTCTTTCCAGCATGAAGGCCAGGCAGGAAGCCAGGAAGGTGGCCCTTGCCTTTCTGATGATTAAATTTTTCTCTGTCCTGATCTTTGCGGGCTGGACCGCTCAGCTGGGGAGGATGCTTATTCAGTTCACTCCTGAAGCCTCCCTGCCACGACTCATTGCCAATGCCCATACTTTTATCAACGTGGGCATGACGCTGTTACTCCTGCCTTTTACCCCGCAGCTGGCATGGCTGGTGGACCGGATTGCCGGGAAGGCAAAACTGGCGGAAAAACCTGCTTTCAGCACCCTGTACCTGGACAGGAGTATGATTGGCACAGCTTCGCTTGCACTGAACCTGGCCAAACAGGAGATTATCCGGATGGCAAGGATTGTCCAGTCCATGTATTCGCAAATCATCACTCCCTTCCTGGAAAAGGATGGTTCCCCGCTGAACCTGATCTACTCCCAGGAAAGCGAGGTTAACTACCTTCGGGACGAAATCAAATCCTACCTCTTAAATATCAACCGGGAGCAGGTCAGCAGTCAACGGGTCAATGAATCGTTCCTGCTCCTTTATTCGCTGAATGAATACGAAAAAATTGCTGATATCATATCCGGCAACCTGGCCAACCGTGCCGAGAAATGGCTGGCCAGGGGCTATGTTTTTTCCGACAGGGGGAAGACGGAATTGAAACAGTTCCACGAAAAAATCGACAAGCAGCTGAAACGTGCCCTGATCGTATTTGAAGAGGCAAACCTGCAGCAGGCCGAGAAAATGAAGGAGAAACACAAGGAGTACCGGAGCATGTCCCAGGAGCTTGAGAAACAGCACTATGCAAGGATCATGGAGGGAATGAAGGAATCCCTGGAAAGCAGCGAAACCCACCTGGAGATCCTGGCGCTTCTGGGCACCATTGACAGTCATACCACCAACATAGCCCGGATTGCGTTGGATTGGGATCAGAAGAGTTCCTGAGATGAATATGGCCTATGATCAGCCAGGCCGGCGTCCAACCAGGAAGAGATGCTTGAGGGTATCCCGGTGGTTCCTGCATGGAAATGGTTATAGGGCAAATGGTCCCTTATTGATAGACTAAACTGAGGGCAGCATAACGGTATCCTCCCGTATTCCTGAATTGACCGTTTGGAATGATTCCGGTGTAATACCTGAAAAAGAAACCCAGATGATGACCGGTTTTTTCAGAAATATATTTCCACCCGAAATAGAGGTTCATATTCCAGCTTCTTTTTTCTTCAATAGCCTCATCATAGCTGAATTTCAGCCTGTTACTTGCCTCCACCGATAGTACATTCATCCACTTGCCGGAACACAGGAATCCCTTTGTGCGCTGCAAATTCAACTGGATATAGTATTCGAAGTTCCTTTCGGAAGGAGGGGCCGGACGATTCTTTGTTTCAAGGCTGTCGGAGGTATAATATCCCTTGGCGGGGTTCCAGAGTCCGTTAAAACCCACCTTTGCCGAGAGGAGGTTCGATTTAATGGTATCCGGATCATTGATTACGGCTGCTATTTCCCATGCTTCATAGGATACATTCACCCTCCTGAACCCTGGAAGGTCATGATAGCCATGAATTGAAAATTCATCCCCGATATGGGTGCTTTCGTGAAAGACGGGTACCAGCTTAAGCCCAATGTTCCGGATGTGTGGATGATCGATATATTTTAGCGCCGCAAATTTCAGCCCGAAGAAATAGTCTGTATTGATTACAGGGGACGTCTTCTCTTCAAACATATCTATCAACAGCATATTCCCTATATATCCGCCTGTACTGAATTTGAAATTCCTCTCTCTGTTCTGCAGGTAAAATAGCGGGAGTTCGGTTCCAAGGTGTACCTCAATAAAGGGTCTTTTGGTATAGTCACTTTCATAGTAGTTTTCATCCAGCTTATTGAGCCATGCAAGCTCAGTCTTTATAGTGATGCTCCTGATCTCAGACAGGAAAGGCTTCAGGATATGGGTATCCTTGAAAAAGTAATACTTTGAGTCCTGTCCCTTCATGGCAGATACGGAAAGTGCCAACAGGAATAAACATAAAACAACTTTCTTCATGGCGGGGGTTTTGGTTTTATATAAATATATAACATTTTCGGCCGGACAAATAAGAACCGGGGCTGCCATTAACTGCGATTTTTAACGTAACTTATGGAGCATGAATGGAAGCTGATTATTTATCATATTGTTCACTTATACCGAATTAAAGATGAAACAAAAAAGAGTTTTTCGACTGCTTGCAATAGCTGTGTTAGGTTTACTCCTGGTTATCCCCGTCAACGCATGGGCGGCTAAAAAAGCAAACTTTTCGGGTGAATGGGTACTCAACGAAAGCAAAAGTGAACTGGGTGAAGGCAGGATGTTCTCCCCAACAAAAATGACAGTTCAGCAGGAGGGAAACAGCATTACCCTTGAGCGTACCCGTACGGGCAGGGAGGGAGAGGAGAGAACCAGCAAGGAAGTGCTGACTCTGGATGGCAAAGAGAGTATTAATAAAAGTGAAAACCGGACCTCAACTTCCACCGCTGCATGGTCCAAGGATGGAAAATCCCTGACCATTCAGACCAACACCGTTTTCGACCGGCAGGGTGAGACTTTTGAAATGAAAAGTACCGAAGTCTGGACCATGGAAGAAGATGGAAAGATTCTTACGGTTCAGTCTGATTCGACTTCTCCAAGGGGAGAGCGTTCGGTGAAGCTGGTCTATGATAAAAAATAGATCCGGATTGAGCAGAATGAGATTGAGAATCTTATCTCTATTTGTTTTCCTTGCGCTGGCATTTGCCTCATTTGCCAGGGAAAATGATAAGCCCAATATCTTATTTATTTTAATTGACGATTTAGGGTATCCTGCAATTCAGTGTTATGGAAACAAGTTGGTGCCTACGCCTCACGTGGATGCGATTGCTGAAAAGGGCATGAAGTTTACCCAGGGGTATGTTACGCCACAGTGTACGCCTACCAGGGCAAGCCTGCTGAGCGGCCAGTACACGGCCCGAAACAGGATGTGGCACGTAATTCCACAATATGGTTTTCCCCATGCCCGTATCAAAGAGCCTCTCTATCTTGAAAATTTGCCGCGCGAACAATTTACCATTGCCGAGGCTTTGAAATCGGCAGGTTATACAACGGCGATCCTGGGAAAATGGCATTTGAGCCTTTATGAAAATGATGGCTATTACACCTATTTGTATCCGGAAAATGCTCATTATTATGGCTTCGACTATGTAAATCCAAAGCAGGACCCGCCTGAATACCAGTCTTATGGCGATAAGGGTGTCGATTTTTTAACCGATGAAGCGGTTGCTTTTATGGAAGGAAACAAAAACCATCCGTTTTTTATCTATTTGTCGCATCATTCGGTGCACAACCCCATACTGGCCCCTGAAAACCTCGTTCAGAAATACCTGGATAAAGGGTATCCGGATACAGGATTAAATTTCGCTGAATATCTTGCCAGCATAGAACATCTGGATCATTCTATTGGAAGATTATTGCAGAAAATAGAAGAACTTGACATCGAGAAAAATACGTTGGTATTTTTTGTTAGCGATAATGGCGGTGTGGACAGATTTTTTGATAATGCACCCCTTCGGTATGGCAAGGGTTCGGCTTATGAAGGTGGTACAAGGGTTCCATTTGTTGTAAAATGGCCTGATAAAATTAAAGCCCGGCAGGAGTGCAAAATTCCGGTGCATATCGTGGATGTTTATCCTACGTTGCTCGAAGTTGCG
This sequence comes from Bacteroidales bacterium, assembly GCA_046485075.1. GTDB lineage: Bacteria > Bacteroidota > Bacteroidia > Bacteroidales. Next base: position 12,702 of record JAWOHR010000157.1, on the reverse strand, counting down.
GGAATTGAAAAACCAGAAAACCAGGTTCTCGACGGTATAAGCCTGCTTCCTTTGCTGGTAAACGACAAAAAGGCAACGGAAAAAATGATCCATCGTCCTATCTTTTTTTACCAACCCTTATACGATATTCAGTGGGGAGCCGTGCCGTGCGCTTCCCTGGTAGAGGGTGATTATAAGCTGATCTGGTTTTTTGGCGATTATATCGATTTAGACCAAAATGGAAAATACATTCCTGAAGGAAGAATAGAATTGTACAACTTATCGAAAGATCTGAGTGAGAAAAACGACCTGTCTGCAACAGAATCCAAAATTACAACCAGGATGCACGAACAACTCAGAGCCTGGATATTAAGCTGCGGTGCGGAAATACCCGGGTTAAATCCTGATTTTGATTTGGATACATGGGATCTCCGCTTAAAGCCTTAAGAAAGTGAATACCTTAGTCCAAAATCTCGAAACTAATTTTGGCAATAATGCGGAATTCAGTCACATTATTGTCTTTTACCACAGCACTTTGCTCCTTAACATATACTGAACGAATCCCTTTAACAGTTTTTCCGGCTGTTTTTACGGCATTCTTCAAGGCATCTTCCCAGCTTTTTTCGGAGGAAGCCAGCAATTCAATCACTTTTAATACGGCCATTTCTTTTGATTTAAATTGAACAAAATAACATTCTTATAATTTAAGGAATTTATCAATGCAGTTCAAGCTTTGAGTAGTTTCTCTCAAAAGATTCTTTTCTGTCCGCAATAATCAGATAAAGTGTTAATAATTCATAATAAATGTATTATGTAATGATTATCAATTTATTAATGCGTATTTTACAGAATAAGTACAATGAATTTCATTATTCCTAAATCAAAATTATATTATGGAAAGCGCAATAATTAAAACGAAAAAAAGTAAAGTTGCCATTACCTCAAAATCTAAAGAACCTAAAAGGATAGTTTCCAAGGAGGATATTCGCAAAAGAGCATATGAGATCTATCAGGAGAATACTTATACTAATTCAGATGAACTGTATAACTGGGTGTTTGCTGAAAGAGAGTTGAGCGGTTATTACAACTAGGATAATTTAAAATATTTCCTGAATACAATAACAGGCCCCAATCTTCCGGTTGGGGCTTTTTTCATTAAACCTTTAAGCCAAACACACAAACATCATCGATCTGCTCACAGCTGCCGCGCCACCTGTAAAATGCCTCTTCAATCAATTTTCGTTGATTCTCCATCGATTCCTCCTGAACAGAAAGGAGCAGTTTCTTAAACCGGCGGGATTTGAACTTTTTGCGTTTTTCGCCGCCATACTGATCCACAAAGCCGTCGGTAAAAAGATAAAGGGAGTCGTGTTCCCGGATCTTTATCACATGGTTGGTAAACTCAGTCTCCTCCCAATTTACACCGATGGGCTGCTTATCTCCCTTTATGACATATAATTTATAATGATCGGTCTCCATAGATAAATAGGGATTATCTTCCTCTCCTGTGAGCGGTTCATTTTTCCTGAATAAGAGAAGCGGTCTGTCTGCTCCCGCAAACTGAAGCTCTTTTTTCTCCCGGTCAATAATGGCTATAGCCATATCCATTCCATCCTTTTGATCGTTTACAGATCCCTCCTGGGCGAGTATCTCCTTTACCTTGTTTCTTAAATGTCCCAGAATCACGCCTGGTTGCCTGATCCCGAAAGTTCTGAACTGTTCATTCAGAAGCGTTACACCCAACATGCTCATCAGTGCACCCGGAACACCATGTCCGGTTGCATCTGCGACAATGACTATTATGGAATTATTTATTTTTCTTACCCAGTAAAAGTCACCGCCGATGATATCTTTAGGTTTATATATGGTGAAATAGTCAGGGAGTATATGATCCAGGTTTGCCGGGGAGGGAAGAACAGCTTTCTGAATTCTCCTGGCATAACTGATACTGTCGGTAATGGCCTTCTTCTGCTCGAGAACAAGCAGGTGCTCTTTCCTGAATTTTTCTTCAGCCCTGACATTTTCTATGGCCCTGGCAATATGGTCCGAAACGAAAACCAGTAACTCCTCATCCTTAACGGAATATGCATCCTTAATATCATAGCTCTGGACGACCATCACCCCTAAAGTATTTCCTGATAGTTTCAATGGGACGCCCAGCAAGGAAATGGATTGGCTGCCAAAAAGTGTGATTTCTCCCGATTGATATAGTTTATTCATATGTTCATTGGGAAATCGAACGGGCTTGCCGGTTTTTCGCACATAATCTGTAATTGTGCCGGAAGCATCATACAACGTTACTTCCAATGATTCATCATAGGCGCTGTTAATGCCTGTAGTTTCAATGGTATCGAATTCATCTTTGAAATAGGGGAAGAAATATTTATCGGCCGATTCATCATACAGGGCTATGAAGAAATTCCTGGCATTTGTCAGATCAGAGAGGATGCCATGTATGGTTGCGACAAATTCCTCAATATTTTTTGTGATATGCGCTTCTTCCGAAATTCTCAGAAGCGATTCCCATGTCTTGTCACGATCTGGATTTTTATTTTTTGCGCCGGGGGACACCATTTAAATTTCCGGCAAAGATAGATTAAAAAAAACACTGTAATTTTACAGGAGATCTTGATCGTTCCATTATAAGATAAGAATGTGGCCTACAAACCCTCAAATTTCAAATCTATAGATCCTATCTCCCCCGCTTGTAAAAAGACGATTTACAATTCGCGTGAGGATGCCGAAGATATGATCAGGTATATCAGGGAAAACAGGTATGCAGGAGAATTGCATGCGTACAAATGTACGACCTGTGGCCTGTGGCATTTAACGAGTAAGCCGGGGTGAGTCTGGAACCACCCCATTGTCAGAGTTCAAAGTTCACCCCTGTCAGTTTTTCAGATTCCTTCCATAATTTTGCGGCATCCCCGGGATGGTGTGATGCCGCGTTGGATTGTACCACAACCGGGTAACCCTTGAATTCTCTTTTACCATCAGGACCATAATATTGACCTCCTTTCACTCCGGGGTCGACCGAGGCCCTGATCTGGGGTAAAGCCCCCATGGCCTGGTTCTGGACCATTCCTTTGAAAAGAGGAAAGATGATTTTATAGAGCAGCCTGCCTTCCTGGTAACGTGCAAGGTTGGTCAGGGCTACCCCGGGATGAGCCGCAACAGCAATCGTCCCCTTTTTAGCTGCTTCCAGTTTTCGCTGCAGTTCATAGGTAAAGAGCAGATTGGAGAGTTTTGAGCGTCCATAGGCTTTAATGGGAGAATAATCCTTGCCATTTTCAAACTGCAGATTATTGAAATCCATCTCTCCTCTTTTGTGTGCTCCACTGCTTATATTCACAATTCTTGAACCTTGTGTTTTAAGCAACAGCTCCATTAATAACCCGGTAAGTGCAAAATGTCCCAGGTGATTGGTTCCCAGCTGCCCTTCAAATCCGTCTTTGGTGGTAAAATACGGAGTCATCATTATTCCGGCATTATTCAGCAGAACATCCAGTTTCTTTTGGCTTTTCTTAAATACAGAAGCAAAATTTCTGACAGATTCCAGGTCACCCAGGTCAAGCTGCATCACCTTGATTTTCCCCCCTGGAAAATCCTTTAAAATTTCTGTTCTTGCTTCTTCTCCCTTTTCAACCGACCGGCTGGCCAGGACTACTTCTGCTCCTTTCATCGCAAACGCTTTCACAGATTCGAAACCCAGCCCGCTGTTTCCTCCTGTTACAACAATATTTTTCCCTTCCAGATTTGGGATGTTCCCTATGGTCCAATTCATATCTTTTATCAATATATTAAATAGTTATAGGAGACAAACAGATCATTCTACATTTTGTTTGTCTGATCGGAAGGATTTAAGGTTCTGATGGGTGTTCCCAATTTGATATTCCATTTCACCCGCTTCGCAAGGGGATCTTCCAGCAATTTATAGCTTTCCCCGGATTTTTGGAGTCTGACCGTGTGAAGATCCTGTTCGCCCGGTAAACACACCAGGCCTGAAGCATTCCGGTCATCCGTGGTGTAGACCACCAGGTCGAGCCTGGTCCAGTCCATATCAATGGTGGACTGGGCGAGCTTTATATGGGGGATTACGGCTCCGTCCCGCACCAGGATGACGATGTCCAATGCTCCTTTTTCAATATAGTTCCACCCGGCCTTATAGACCTGGCCCGTCTGGTAATCGATCCACGAGGTTCCGGGCAGGTACACATTCCGGCCTGGAACACTTTCAAAAAGGGGTGCCACCAGCATATCGGAGCCAAAGAGGTACTGGTCATCGATGGACCAGGCTCCGGGATCTTCAGGGTAGTCAATAAAAAGTGCCCTCAGCATGGGAAGCCCTTTTTGAGAGGACTCCATGGCCTGGGCATAAATATAGGGCATCAGCATATACCTTGTTTCGATCGCCTTTCGGAAATAATCCAGGAATGATTCTCCATACTCCCAGGCTTCCTTGGGTGGGGTCCCGTGACTGCGGGCATGTGAGCTGAAGGCACCAAAGGCTGTCCACCTGCGATAGAGATCCTCGGGGCTTCTGGTCACAAAACCTCCCATATCGTGACTCCAGAATGTGAAACCAGACAGGCCGAAGGAGAGTCCTCCACGCAGCCCGGCAGCCATGCCCATATCGGTAGGCGCAGCATCGCCGCCCCAGTGCAGGGGGTACCTCTGGCTCCCTGCCCAGGCGCTTCTTGCCCAGATGATATTTTCTCCGTTGATTTCACGGGTAATATCGGCAGCAGCTTTGTTATACCTGAGGGGATAGAGGTTATGCTCATAAAAGCCTGTTTTCCCTGAGTGGTAGATACCGTTCACGGGTGCGGCTTCTCCAAAATCGACCTTGATGGCACCCACGCCCTGTTCCAGCAGGCCCCCGATTTTCTCCTGGTACCAGCGTACGGCCTCCGGGTTTGAAAAATCAAGCACTGCATCTTCATAAGGAAGGCCGCCTGAAGGATCCCTGACGACCAGGTTTTTTTCCAGGAGTTCGGAGTACAGGCTGTTCTTTGGAACGAAATAGGGCAATTGCCAGAGGCAGGTATGGAAGCCCTGCTCCTTCAAATCTGAAATCATCCGGGTGGCATCCCTGAACCTGGTAGGGGAGAACCGGTAATCACAGCGCCAGTCCTCCTCGAACCATCCTGTATCAAAATGGATCACATCGGACGGGATTCTGTGAACCCTGAGCTTGTCAGCAACCACTCTTCCTTCTTCCTCGGAAAAATAGGTGATCCGGCTTTGCCAGAATCCAAAGGACCAGAGCGGTGGCATGGGAGCCTTCCCGGTCAGATCGGTGTATTCATCCAGGATCTCCCTCGGGTCACCCAGAAAAACAAAGAGATCCAGTTTATCCTCTCCGATCATCAGGGAATTAATCCCGCTGAAATATTTACCCACATCCATGGTAATGGGTGTGGATGTATGCATGAAGATTCCATATCCGCGGCTGCTCATAAAAAAGGGAATGGGCTTGTACATGGTTTCATTCTGAACGCCATTTGCATCATCCGCAAACAGAACCATCTTCTGCCCCCGTTTATCCAGGCCGGTGAAAGACTCGCCGCAGCCATAAATTTTCTCGCCAGGGCTAAGGCTGAAGGTGGCCGACATGCTCCTGGAATAATCCGAGGAGCGGCGAACAAATGAAAAAGGCAGGAAGGGCGTATAAGTTGAGTCATTATCCGCCTTGTGGATGGTCCTGGTGATCATTTTTCCCTTTTCATCACAGACCTCGATCCGCCAGGGATATTTTTTGATTTCGACTGATCCGAATTCACCGACATACCTGTAACCATTTTCTGTTTCCAGGTGCTTCCAGGTTTCCGAAGGAGAAACCCGGCCCTTTACCAGCATGAGCGATTCATCTTCCGGAGCGCAGTGCAGCCCTGATGCAGTCCTGATCCTGAATGTACGCGGTGAAATAAATTCGATTGAAAATGGCAATTCCGGTGAGGGGGCATACTCTCCGCCAGGGAATTCATTGGCCTTTACCGGGCTAAGCACTGCCAGCATATTGTTAAAGGCCTGCCTGGTGGTATATTCATAGCGCCTGTAACAAATCGTCCCCTTTCCTGTTTCAGGGTCAAATGATCCCAGTGAGTCGGCCAGGTAATAGGTGTTGGAGAAATCCCGGAAATCACCGCTAATATCCACCACTTCATTCAGAAGGTGAGCGGGAGCTGCCATTGGCGGGATTTGTCCCGGGAGCTGATTCAGGGAAAATACAAGGAAAATGACAAATACAGCAGGTAAAAATGCTTTCATGATTGCAAGGGATAGGTTGAAGTGAATATAGTGAAATAAATACTTATTTTGTAAATTTGATCATATGCGAAACCATTCCACTCCAATATTTATCGCCCTGCTTCTGGGAAGCATGATCAGTGCCTGCAAACCTGCAGAACGGAATACCCCTCTCAAACCAAATGTCCTGGTAATCCTGACGGATGACCAGGGCTGGGGTGATTTAAGTGTGCAGGGCAATACCAACCTGTCCACACCGAATGTGGACCGACTGGCGGCTGAAGGGGCCCGCCTGCAGCAATTCTTTGTGGCACCTGTATGTTCACCCACCCGTGCTGAATTCCTTACAGGCCGTTACTCTCAAAGGCTGGGGGTCACCTTCATCGACCACGGGGAAGAGCGGATGAACCTGGGCGAGATAACCATTGCCGATATTTTCAGGGAGGCCGGTTATGCCACCGGGGCGTTTGGCAAATGGCACAATGGAAGCGAGTACCCCTACCACCCCACCGGCAGGGGATTTGATCAGTTCTACGGAATGATCGAGGGGTCGTGGGCCAATTACTTCAGCCCGCTGCTTGACAGCTGTGGGAAAGTGGTAAGGGGCGAGGGCTTTATCGCGGATGATTTTACCAACAAAGCCATGGATTTCATTGAAAAGAACAAAAACCAGCCGTTCTTTTGTTACCTCCCGTACAATACACCCCATACTCCCCTGCAGGTCCCCGATGAATACTGGAACCGCTTTAAGGACAAGGAGCTGAAAATGCGCCATCACTATATCGAAGAAAAGGATGATTATACAAGGGCAGTATTGGCCATGTGTGAAAACATCGACTGGAACGTGGGCCGGATCATGCAAAAACTCGAAGACCTGGGGCTGAAAGAAAACACCATTGTGGTCTATTTCAGTGACAACGGACCTGACTTTTACCGCTGGATCGATGGATTACGCGACAAGAAAGCCTCCACAAACGAGGGTGGGGTAAGGGTACCCATGTTCATGCGCTGGCCCGGACATATTGAGGCGGGGAAGTCAATACCGCAAATCAGCACGGTCATAGACCTGCTGCCCACCCTGGCCGATCTGGCCGGATTGTCGGCAAGCGTCCCCGACTCGGTGGATGGCATCAGCCTGGTTCCGCTTTTGACGGGCAATCCATCCAATTGGGAGGAACGGATTATCATCAATGCATGGAGGAACCAGGTAAGCGTACGCAGCCAACGATTCCGGCTGGATCATAAAGGAGACCTTTTTGACATGGTGAACGACCGGGGACAGGACACCATCGTGAATGACAGACACCCCATGGTTTACAAGGAACTGTCCGGGGCAGCGGATCGTTTCAGGGCAGATGTGATGACCATTGAAACCCCGTATCGTCCGCATACCATCGGTCATCCCGGTACCCGCTACAACAACCTTCCGGTGGGTATTGCCCTGATTGAAGGAGGCATTGAACGGTCCAACAGGTGGACCAACTGTTCCTACCTGCAGCATTGGACATCCACAGAGGACAGGATTACCTATGATGTAGAGGTCCAGGGCACAGGAACATTTGAAGCGGCTTTGTATTACACCTGTCCGCCGGAAGATGTGGGCTCACTCATCCGCTTAAGTTTGAATGGGAAGGCGGTGGAAGCCCGTGTCACACACGGACACAATCCGCCTTTAACCGGTATGGAAAATGACCGGGTCCCACGGACCGAGTCCTATGAAAAGGAGTGGGCCGTTCTTGAAATGGGTACGATTGATCTTGAACCGGGAACGGGGACCCTTACCTTACAGGCCCTTGAAATACCCGGAGATGAAGTGCTGGACCTGCATTTGCTTACACTCACAAGGCAAACAGAATGAGCCGGACTTTGTACCGGCTATCCATAAGCGATCTCCATGATTTCAAAAAGCAGGTTATCATGGCCTCGTTTCAAAACCGCAATCTCCCCGGTTTTTTTGTTGATCAGTGCCCTGGCCAGGGGTGAAGTAAAGGAGATTTTACCTTTGGAAATATCTGCCTCATCAACCCCTACGATCTGAAAAGTCTGAATGCTATTGTTTGCTCTTATTTTGAGTTTTATCATTGCACCGAACCTTATCTCATCATGAACCTGCTCGTTTGGCTTCACTACATGGGCTGTAGCGATCCTGTTTTCCAAAAGCTGTAATTTTGCATTGATATGATTCAGGGCTATTCGTTTCTCATTTTCGCTGGAATAATCCAGGTTGCTTCTTTCAGTAATCAGCATCTGTTTTTCGGTCAGAAGTTCATTCATCCCAACCTGGGTCACGTAATTTGTTACTCCTTCCGGCAGATCGGCCCTTGGCGGGACGATCGGAATTTCTTCCTGGTCGTCTTCTTTCACAAATCCCCTGCTCATGTTTTTAGTAGCCTGGTTTTAACCCAAATATATGAAAAGCTGGTCAGAGCTCAGAAATTTGCTTAAATTAAGGCAGACGAATTTCAGGATGATAAAACTCGATGCCACGGGTACAGTTGACTATCTAAAGGAGGGAAAGAGAAAGTATTATTTCGTTCGGGCGGATATCAAAGATTGGAAAACCTGGCCTTTCCCTTCAGATGCATTTCCGATTCACCGGGGAAAGTCGCGCAACAAGAAGTTCCGGGAAGGGGATATAGTCTCTTTTCAGGCAATAGAGAAAGAAGGTGATCTGAGGGCATGGAAAATATTAAAATTAGAACCCGAACACGATTAAACGGAACGTGAGCCTGCAATTTTATTATATTCGATGATTGTAAGCTAAAATAGGAGACAGTTATTCATTATTTAGAGAAACAATGCGCAAATTATCAGTTAAAACCCTTTCCCAGCTTTTTTTCATCTCTATTTGTCTGGTTCAGTTTTCCTGCACCGGAACCGGGAAAGGCCCGGAAGAAAAAGATGCCGGTCCTCAGGAGGAAACCCAGGATTATCATGTGGCAGCATATATATGGCCATCCTGTCACCACGACGACCGTTTTGGGGATATGCTATGGCCTGATAAGACCGGTGAATGGGAAATTATCAGGAAGGGGAACTCACGTTTCGAGGGGCATTACCAACCGAAGGTACCCATGTGGGGTTATGAAATGGACGATGACCCGGAAGTGATGGAGCGATGGATTGATGCCGCCTCCGATCATGGTGTAAACACCTTTATATTCGACTGGTACTGGTTCGATGAGGGTCCCTTCCTGGAGGGTACATTGAACAATGGATTCCTGGAAGCGCCCAACAGGGAGAAAATGAATTTTTATCTCATGTGGGCCAACCACGATGTGAAACAAAATTACTGGAACGTACACAAGTACAAGGATGTTGACACCCTCCTCTGGGATGGTGCGGTTGACTTGGAAAACTTTAAAATTATTGTTGACAGGGTGATTCATAATTATTTCAGTCAACCCAATTATTTTAAAATTGAGGGCATGCCGGTCTTTTCAATTTTCAGCCTGGACAATCTGCTCGAGGGACTGGGTGGTTTAAGTCAAACCCGGGAAGCGCTGGACTATTTCAGGGAAAAGACCATTGAGGCAGGGTTCCCGGGGCTTCACCTTCAATTAATCATTTATGGCCTGCCCGACCAGGTTCGGCTGGAGACATTTGAAACACTGAAGTTTAATAGTGCAACCCAGTATAACTGGGGTTGGATGGAGGAAGAGGACTATATCAAATGGGCCACAAAAGCCATCGAGATCAGGGATGACTGGGATGATGCACTCGACATCCCCTTTTTCCCAAATGCTTCCATCGGCTGGGATGATACGCCCAGGTTTCCGGATAAGGGAGAAAAGGACATTGTGCACTACAATAAGTCACCCGAGAGTTTTGCAGCCGCTCTTCAGGAAGCAAAGGAGTATTGCGACAGTCACCCCGGACAACCCAGGCTCATTACCATCTTTTCATGGAATGAGTGGATTGAAGGAGGTTATTTGCTGCCTGACCGGAAGTATGGGTTTGAATATTTGAAAAAAGTGAAAGAAGTGACAGAAGGTTCCTATAATCCATACCATCCCTGAAGCATTCAGGAAGGTTTACAAAACGATTGATATACGAAAGCTTGTATATTGCAGGTATGAAAAAGATATGGACATTGACAGGCCTGTGCTTTGCTGCCCTTACGATGCAGGCCCAGAACCCTCCCATGGTTTTGCCCCTCTGGGAGGGTGGAGCGCCCGGTTTTGAGGATCGGAAAAATATACCCGAAGAAGCGAAGGATTACTGGGTGAGGAATATCCATAATCCCAGCATCACCGTTTACAGGCCTGGAAATCCGAACGGAGCTGCGGTGCTGATTTGTCCCGGAGGAGGACACCGCGAGCTGGTATTCGACGAGGAAGGAGCCAAAACAGCCTGCTTCCTGAATACGCTGGGGGTGACGGGAATTGTATTGAAATACAGGCTGTTCAGGGAAGAAGGCTCCCCATATACGAGGGAACATCCAAAGCAGGATGCGCTCAGGGCCATGCGTTTGATACGTGCCCATGCCACAGAATGGGGACTTGGAGAGGACCGCATTGGAATCATGGGTTTTTCAGCAGGAGGGGAGGTGGTGAATATGATTGCCTACGGGGACTATCCGGGCCTGGAAAAAGATCCTGATCCTGTGGAGCAAAAAAAGGCGAACCCGGATTTCCAGATCCAGATTTACCCGGGTCCATCCGGAGTCCCAAAACAGGTGGACAGGGATGTGATCCCTCTTTTTATCCTGGCCAGCAACAATGACAAGTGCTGTTCAGAACCGGTTGTCCAGTTGTTGACTGCCTACAGGAAAGCAGGAGCCTCCGTTGAAGCCCATGTTTATGCGAAAGGCGATCATGCCTTCAATATGGGTGACAGGTCAGAGTATAAAACAATCAGCAAATGGCCGGAGCGCCTGGCAGACTGGCTTGAGGATCATCAGTTTTTTGCCCGGTGAAGCCTGGTCTTTTCACGATAGTGATCATTCATTTCATTTCCCCGGAGCAACGCTCTGTATAGAAATTGAAGACGTCATAGATCTCATTCAGTTCCTTTTTTTCAAGGGCCTGCACCAGTTCCGGGCAATCTGCAAAATAGGCCGCCAGTTTGTTTCTTTTCAGGCCCAGAATACCCTGGATGACCCTTACCATTTCGCCGGAGCCGGTTCTGTGGAAAAGGGGAGTATAATCCAGGTAGTTGCTCTCGCCATCGACATACTCCCAGTGATAATATGTCAGGTCATTTGTCCTTGAAATGACTTTTAAGAAGACCCTTTCGTTACCCTCATTCAAATCATACCTGAAATTGAAAAATGATGACTCTTCTGCGAGGGGCATAGATTCAAAATGCTGATTATTCATTCCGTAGCCCAGGATCTCATCAGGGCCGTATTTTCTGGTACCCCTTGCATGGTCCGGTATAAAGCGTATTTGGGTATAGAGATCAATAAAGGTTCCGGAGGAACGGTCTTTTACCCAACCCCTGATCGTTTCTCCCTCCTGATTTGTGATATAACCCTGGGTGAATCCTTTTCTTTGTGCATGGGCCGGTATGATCAAAGAAGCTAACAGGATCAACAGGATGTGCCGTTTTGTTTTTTGCATAATACCCATTTGTAAGCTTCCCAAATTTAGTTTTCTTAACAGGAAATGACAACCAGGTCCCGGGCGCGTAGCTGAAGTTTCTGATTTGAACTCCCTGTTATTGTATCATCAAGCATGGATCTGAACCTTTTAGGGGAAGAAGTGGGCTCGATGCGGATCTCAAGGTTTTCGGGAGAGAAATTAAAAAGAAACAGTTTGGTCTCATGTTCCGATTTTACCATCAAACCGTCAAACAGTAGCGGATGAGAAGAGCTGGAATGAATCACTTTAGTAGTTCCGGCAATTTCCCTGAGGGCCGTGCAGACAGGAAAGATATCCCCCTGAATCAACCCTTTCCAGCCTGTCGTTTCATAATAGGTTACCAGGCCGGCCCCGGACTGGGAAAGAAATTTCAGACTTCCCAAAGTCCATGCGGCAGCAAAAACCGACATCTGGCGGACATCAACGGAGGAGGGCAGGGAACCAGCCCCGGATTCCGGCTCCCGGGCAGTGGCAACCACGTTGAATCTTTGTTTCAAAGTGACCGGGGAAACGAAAACTGGTTTTCCGGGGAAAAGCAATTTTGCAGACAGGATTACTTCAGCCTGTGCTTCAAGGTTTTCGACCAGAGTTGTATCGTCGAAGGCATGCACCTGCGGAGAAATTGTAAAACTTACAAAATCTGCTTTTTCGACTGTAGGTCGGATTCGGTTCAGTTCTGCAAAATAGGCGTTCACACCGGTACCCAGCTTCACACCGGGAAAATCAAACCTGATCAGAGGTTCAATAAGGTCAAACGCATTGAAATGAAGATGATTTTGTCCAATTGGAAGCAGATACGCAATCTCTGTATTTAACTCCCCGCACAGTTTTACAAATTCACGGTATTCATTTTGATAATCCTCAGAAAGGTAAAGCACCACAAACAGGG
>JAWOHR010000155.1:0-7085 GCA_046485075.1 Bacteroidales bacterium | reverse complement strand
TTTATTTGCGCCGTGCAAGTCCGTGAGGTGGGGACTTATTAGGTGAACCATAAATAGTAACGAAACACCTCTTAGTCACCCTGCAGGTAACCAATCCTGTCCGGCAAGGGCTAACCACCCACCGGAAGCAAGTCTTGCGTAGTCAGCAGAGATGCTGGCACGAAGCGTAGACAGCGACTGATAAAGGTATGTATTGAGCCTCGAAAGTATCGAAATACCGGAGCCTTAGATCTATAAATGTCTTGGGGCAACACTGAAGTATCGTTAGTGGTCAGATGCGGAAGTCTGGTCGGGGTCGGAGACCATATCAGAGTCAGAATAGGGAGACACGGGAACACGGGAGAGCCTACCGTCTCCACACGCAGAGAAGCGGAGCAGGGTCCACCGCTTGACCAAAGGACCGGGTTACCCAGGGAACATGCTGCTCCTGGAGTAACGAGAAGAAAAGCAGCAGGCGATAGTGGTATCATTACCGAGGGAAACCGAAGGGAAAGAGAAGGACGAAGGCAGTCTTAGCAACCTCATAGTACCATTTGAAAGCCGGGAAATCGGGGACCGCCGAAAGCCGGTGATTAGGGAAGGGGGATGCCGGAAGTCAGAACTGTAGTTTAGAAACATTAATGTATCAGTTACATGGTAAGATGTCAACAGTTGAATTGCAGATAACCGAAAGAGCCAGGAAGTTCAAAGGAGAGGCGCTAAAGAGCCTGTATCCTTTTATAGACGCACAGCTGCTGCAGGAGAGCTATGAGAGGCTCAACCGGCGCAGTGCTGCGGGAATCGACGGGAAGACGTGGGAGGAGTACGGGAAGGAATTTCCACAAAGGAGAGAGGATCTTCTGGAGGAATTTAAATCCGGACGTTACAAGGCCCCAGCTGTACGGCGGGTATATATACCCAAAGACAAGGACGGTCGTCGCCCGATAGGAATCTCGACTATAGAGGACAAGGTACTTCAGGAGAGTGTTCGCAGAGTACTGGAACCGGTATATGAGGAAGAGTTTAAGCCTTTCTCCTATGGGTTCCGTCGGGGACATTCGCCACATGAAGCGATTGATTACATGTTCAAAGAAGTAAGTTTTGAGAAGAAGGTCTATATTATAGACGCAGATATCACTGACTACTTCGGAAGTATCAATCACAGCATACTCCGAGAGTTTCTTGACATACGGTTACAGGATGGAGTGATAAGGAAGATGATAGACAAGTGGCTTAAGGCTGGGGTGCTGGAATCAGGTAACGTCAGTTACGCAGAAGAAGGTACCCCGCAGGGATCGGTGATCTCGCCACTGCTGAGTAATATCTATCTTCATTATGTGCTGGATGCGTGGTTTTCGGAGCAAATCCAGCCACTGTTAAAGGGTAAGAGCTTTATAGTAAGGTACGCAGACGATTTTGTGCTGGGATTTACAGACAAGTCGGATGCAGAGAAAGTAATGGCAGTCCTGCCGAAACGGTTCGCCAAATATGGACTGACATTACATCCGGAAAAGACGAGGCTGATTGACCTGAACGACAAGCGAGGAGATGGACAGGGAAGGAGCTTTGACTTCCTTGGGTTTACACACTTTCTGAGTAAGTCCAGAAAAGGAAGCATGGTTCTGAAGCGTAAGACCAGCTCTAAGCGGTTGACCAGGGCAATCATGAATGTATGCGATTACATTAAAAGGAATCGTCATATGAAGCTCAGGGATTTGATAGCCGCACTCAATATCAAGTTGCGGGGACACTATAACTATTATGGTATCACCTTCAACATCAGAAGTCTGTACGGCTTCTTTCTTATAGTGAGACAGAGGTTGTTCAAATGGCTGAATCGCAGAGGTGGGAAAGTGAAACTTAACTGGAGTAAGTTCTCAAGTTATGTTGACATGTACATCCCGCTAGTGAAACCCTTTATCAAACACTCTTATTCCCTTGTGTGAATCTGACTTCTGAGGAACCGGATGCGGGAAAGCCGCTCGTCCGGATCTGTGGGGGAGCGGGGAGGTAACGACCCGCTCTACCCGGACTATTTGAGAATATCGACAACGACGTTAGTTGATACAAGAAGGAGTATGACCATTTTTTTAACTTATCACATGTCTCAACCCTGGATCACAGCTCCAAACTTCAATTCAAACAGATAAAAAGGAAAAACCGGGGTATGTCCAGTTAATTATGTATGTAATATTTTGTTTTTAATCAGGAAGCCTTTATTTTTGTTCCAAATTAATCTGACAACATGAGGATTATTGAAAATATGACTGTGACCCCATTGCCGCGAAATTTCTAGAGCAGGCGCGTCACTCTGTTTTCTTTTCTAACCAATAATTCTCAGTTCCATGTCACATATAAGTTTAGGTTCTAAGTTTTCAAACTCTGTATTACGCCAGTTTTTCAGGGATCTGCGTGAAGCCATTGGTGGCTCTGACAGGGATTTCACACAAATTCCTTTAAGCAAAGCCATTCTGCTTCTGAGCATCCCCATGGTGCTGGAGATGATCATGGAATCGGTTTTTGCCCTGGTGGATATCTTTTTTGTTTCCCGTCTGGGATCAGAAGCCATTGCCATAGTGGGCATTACCGAATCGTTGATGACCATTATTTATGCCATTGGCATTGGTCTGAGCGTGGGTACCACGGCACTTGTCTCCCGCCGTATCGGCGAGAAGAAACCGGAGGAAGCAGCCGTCTCTGCGGTTCAGGCCATTTTTACAGGGCTGGCAGTTTCAATGATCTTTTCGGCAGTAGGTATCTTTTTTTCAAAGGATCTGCTCAGGTTGATGGGCGCCTCCGAAACAACGGTTGAGATGGGATACATGTATCCCGCCATCATGCTGGGTGGAAACGGGGTGATCATGCTTCTTTTTATCATCAATGCAGTGTTCCGGAGCAGCGGTGATGCGGCCATCTCCATGCGTGTGTTATGGTTCGCCAATATCCTGAACATCATCCTCGATCCACTGCTCATCTTCGGTATCGGTCCGTTTCCCGAAATGGGAGTTCAGGGAGCTGCCGTTGCCACCAACATTGGCCGGGGTGCGGCAGTCCTGTACCAGTTATACCTTCTTGGTAAGGGAAAATACAGGGTCAAGATCAGGGCCAGGCAGATCGTGGTGAAGGTCACAGAGGTCGTCAAACTTGTGAAGCTCTCACTGGGGGCCATTGGTCAGTACCTGATTGCCACCTCCTCATGGATTTTCCTGGTTTGGGTCGTTACCAGCCTGGGCGAAGATGTGGTGGCAGGTTATACCATCGCCATCAGGATCATCGTGTTTGCACTGTTGCCATCCTGGGGACTGGCAAATGCTGCTGCCACACTGGTCGGGCAGAACCTGGGCGCCAAACAGCCTGACCGGGCCGAACGATCGGCCTGGGTGGTTGGGATCGGCAATATGGTATTCCTTGGACTGATATCTGTCATCTTCATCGCCATCCCTGACACTTTCATAGGATTCTTTATCAATGCTGCTGATGAACCGGTGGTCATGCAGACCGGGGTGACCTGCCTGCGTGTGGTCAGTTTTGGATTCCTTGTCTTTGCCATGGGGCAGGTGATGACCAACTCCATCAACGGGGCCGGTGACACTGCGACTCCGGTCTGGATCAATTTTATTGCTTTCTGGCTCCTTGAGATTCCCCTTGCCTACATCTTCACCCATACACTGAATCTCCAGATCAACGGGGTATGTTATGCCATACTGATTGGTGAGGCTGCCATGACTCTTATTTCGATGGTCATCTTTCGCAGGGGCAAGTGGAAACTAAAGGAGGTATAATGATGAAATTTAAAATGGTATATTATCTTTAAGGCAAAAGACCAATCAGATGAAACCAGGAACCTGCTATACGTTACTCTTTATTTTATTTTCAATGGCCGCCTGTACCCAAGTTAAGCATGCCGATCCCGGAGCGGGGAAAGCCATGGATACCTATGTTGTGGAAGGAGTCCATTACCTGGATCAAAAACCGGTAAGCATTGAGATTGCAGACGGGAAAATCGCCAGGATTCAGCCCCTTTCTTCAGCATCTGAGCAGTCAGGGTTCTATGTCGCTCCCGGTTTGATTGACCTTCAGATTAATGGATATATGGGTATTGATTTTGCAGATCAGGATTTGACCATTGAAATGATCCGTGAAGCCACCAGGGCTTTGTGGGAAAAGGGTGTTACCTCCTATTTGCCCACCCTGATTACGGCAGATCATGACTCCCTGGTGAACAGCTTTTCAATTCTTTCCGGGGCGCTGGATGATAAAGAGATTGGGAAATCTATCCCCGGATTCCACCTGGAAGGCCCCTATATCTCACCTGTTCAGGGATTCCGGGGTGCCCATCTTGAAAAGTATATCAGGGAGCCTGACTGGAATGAGTTTATGAAATATCAGCATGCTTCGAAAAACGGGATCAAGCTGATTACGGTAGCACCTGAAATGGAAGGGGCAGTCTCCTTTATTCAGAAATGCAGCCAGGAGGGTATTATTGTTTCATTGGGCCATCACAATGGCAATGCAATGGAGATTAAAGCGGCAACAGATGCCGGAGCCTCCCTCTCCACACATCTTGGAAATGGTTGCGCGAATATGATCGACCGTCACAATAACCCCCTGTGGCCCCAACTTGCGGATGACCGTTTATCTGTCACTCTTATCGTGGACGGGTTTCATCTGAATCAGGAAGAGGTGGTCAGTTTTTATAAGGTTAAAGGGAACGATCGTACCATTCTGGTTTCCGATGCACTGGATCTGGCCGGACTTGAACCCGGTGAATATACCAGGGGGGAAAGAACGGTAGTTCTGACACCAAATGTTGTGAAATTCCCGGCCGAAAATGTATTGGCCGGAGCTGCTTCACCCATCAGTTTCTGTGTGGGTAACATGATGAAATTTACCGGGTGCACGCTTTCTGAAGCCATTCAGATGGCAAGTACAAATCCGGCCCGCCTGCTGGGACTCAGTGAGCTGGGTGAAGTCACCGAAGGAAAGCGTGCCGACCTGATCCTGTTTACAATCGAAAATGGTTCACTGGTCATTCAGAAAACCATCGTGGCTGGTGAGGTCGTTTATTCAAGGGAGTAAAAGATCCCCCGGTTCACAGCAAAGCCACGGATATTTGTACCTATGATGAGAATAGTTTAACTTGCGCCTGTGATGCATCCATGTTCCATCCAGATTCAATTGTGCCATTCAGTCGACATCGGCCTTTTTGAGTGCCTGATGTTCTATGAACCAGCTCCGGGTTCCCGGTATTAAACCGGGCGTACCATCTTTCCCATTTCCCGTTTACATTTTAAAGTTTACCGTTTATTCATTTATGCATGTCCTCTGCAGAGATCTTCGATATCAAGCGTTTTGCTGTTCACGATGGTCCGGGCATCCGCACCACGGTCTTCATGAAAGGATGTCCCTTAAGATGCTGGTGGTGCCACAATCCTGAAAGTCACTCCCCGGAACCTGTTACCATTCAGGTGGAGCGAAAACTGAACGGGAAGGGCATTATGTCCAGCAAAACTTATGGAGAGCGGGTTGACCTGGATGATGTGATGGAGACGGTACTGAGGGACCGGCACTTTTACGAGGAGTCGGGCGGAGGGGTCACCTTTTCGGGTGGGGAGCCCCTGATGCAGGCCGAAGCGCTGGTATCACTCCTTAAAAGGTGCAGGGACAACGGGTTGCACACCGCTTTGGATACCTGTGGTTTTGCCAGTCAGAATCATTTTGAGCGAATCCTTGAGTACACTGATCTCTTCCTCTATGACCTGAAGAACATTGATCCGGATCTGCACTTGAAGTACACAGGGGTGGACAACCAGTTGATCCTCTCCAATGCCGATTTCCTTTTGGGGCACGGAGCCCGGGTGATCTTCCGGATCCCTGTCATCCCCGGAATCAATACCGGGGATGATGAGATGCAGCAGTTTTTTACTTTTGTAAAGCAGCGAAAAGCGTTCCTGGAGGAGGTTCACCTGCTCCCTTATCACCGGATTGCAGAGAATAAATATACCCGGTTGAAGATGAAAAACCGGCTTGGCCATACAGAAGAGCCGGACGCGAGCTTGATGGAGGGTCTCCGGAAGAGATTTGAAACAACCGGACTGAAAGTCTCCATCGGAGGTTGAACAGCTAAAAACAGACATCATGACAGAAAGAATAGAGCGATTAAGAGAAGCCAGCCTGAAAGCGGTGAACCGCCTTTCAGCTGAACGCGGACTTTTAATCACCCGATTTTATAAGGAGCTTTCCCCGGCCCAGTATTCCATACCCGTTCAGCGCGCCAGGTCATTTGAGTATATCCTGAGGCACAAATCCATTTGTATCAACGAGGGTGAACTGATTGTGGGTGAACGCGGACCGGCTCCCAAGGCTACACCCACCTATCCCGAGATCAACCTGCACTCTTTAAAGGACCTGGATATTCTGAACAGCAGGGAGAAGGTTTCCTTTAAGGTGGATGCCCGGACCCGGAAAGCTTTTGAAGAGGTGATCATCCCTTACTGGAGCGGAAGAACCAACAGGGAGAGGGTTTTTAATCATGTGGGAGAGGCGTGGAAATCAGCCTACGAGGCCGGTATTTTCACCGAATTCCAGGAGCAGAGAGCCCCGGGTCATACGGTACTGGGGAAAAAGATCTATAGCAAGGGGATGAGGGATATCATCGGGGATATTCAGGTGGCCCTTGAGGGTCTCGATTTTTTGAACGATCCCCGGGCGTACGATAAGCGGGAGGAGCTTTACGCCATGGAGATCACGGCCCATGCATTGATCATGTTTGCCGAGAGGCATGCGGAAAAACTTGATGAGCTGGCAGCCGCGGAGGTAGAATTACAGAGGAGATCAGAACTGGAGGCGATGGCTGCCGTATGCCGGAGGGTGCCTGCCGAAGCCCCGGCAACGTTACACGAAGCGCTTCAGTACTACTGGTTTGTGCACCTGGGAGTCATCACAGAACTGAACCCGTGGGACTCGTTTAATCCCGGCCGGCTCGATCAGCACCTCTATCCGTTTCACATATCAGGAAGAAATTGGAAGCCATGGAAGGGGCAAACCCCGACAGGGAAGTCCTTACCGTGATCCCAACCAAAGAAGGAGCTCCTTTTTATTTAGAC
>JAWOHR010000091.1:0-96599 GCA_046485075.1 Bacteroidales bacterium | reverse complement strand
TGGTCGGATTGTGCAGCAAAGTCGCGCAAATGGCTATGCCCAGGGTGCCGTTTTGTATGCCCGATTCGATGGATATAGTGATTCGCTGAGCCAGGTTTAACCGAGACAACCGGGCAGAAAAGTACCCGATGAGCATCATGGTCAGGTTAAGTGCCAGGGCAACCGGACCGGCCTCTTTGAACGAACTGACCAGGATCTCCTTGTCGTTGAGGACAGCTGCAAGGATGACCACAACGAGCAGGATGCCGGACAGGATCTTCACCGGTTTGTTCATCAACGCTGCGAACCTGGGTGCCTTCGCATGGATGAGCATGCCGATGGCAACGGGAACCAGGGTGATGATGATCACGGAAAGCATTGTGTTGAAAACGGGGAGCGGGACATATTCTCCCTGTTGCATGAAATAGCGAAGTGATAAATTGACAATCAGCGGGATAGTGAAAACAACAATAATGCTCGATATGGCGGTGAGGGAAATCGATAATGCAGTGTCTCCCTTGGAGATGTGAGAGATCAGGTTTGATGTCGGTCCACCGGGACAGGCGGCAAGAACCATGATGCCGATTGCGAGTTCGGGGGTACTCATTGGAAAGACAAGCAGGAGAAGAAAACCAATGATGGGCAGGACAACAATCTGATTCAGAATCCCTATCGCAGCAGCCTTTGGATAGAGCGCTACTCGCCTGAAATCGTTTGGCGTAAGTGCCAGACCCATGCCCAGCATGATGATGCCCAAGGAAATGGGAAGAAAAACTTCGGTCAAAAAATTTGATTCCATTGATGTAAGCTATTGGTTGGTGAGAAGTACATTTTAATCCGGGTTAATTGTCAGTATCGCCCTTTATTTGGTAAAATACGCCTCTGTTTTGTTGTATGGTCTCAATTTTATTTTCTGCATCTAAAACATCAAGATATTTATTCACCTCGTTAACATGTAATCCTAATATTTTGGTAAGATCAACAAGTGTACAGGGACGCCTTGCAATCGTTTCTATAATTGCATTTTCAATATCTTTTCGGTATGATTTTATGTTTTCCCGTTCGGGTGCAGCTGCAATTATTTCAACCTTGTCAAGGTTCCAGTCATCTTTTATCTTCTGTAATTCCCTTCTTGTGGCAGCTCTTAAATCAGGTACGGTACCTGGGCGATCAAGTGTGTTTAACTGAACAGAATCCGGATTGATTTTTAATATGGTTTTCTTAAGTTCGTTAAGTTCTTCCATGCTGTCGTTATAATTTGGAAGAATGAATATCTCGAGCCAGATTTGTCCTTTAAATTCATTTCTGAAATCAATTAATCCCTGAATATATTTTTCGAATTTTAAATCTGACGCGGGACGGTTTATTTTATTAAAACTCTTTTCAGTTGCAGCATCCAGTGACGGTAGAACAACATCGGCATCTTTGATGGCATCTCTTACATTTTTATCCCACAATAAAGTTCCGTTGGTCAAAACGGCAATTGGAACATGGGGCTTGTTTTGTTTCACAAATTGCAGAATATCGCCGATGCAAATATTTAAAGTGGGTTCGCCTGATCCGGAAAATGTAATATAGTCGGGGTCGGGATTATTTCTAAAATAATGAGTGAGCTCCTCTTTAATTTTATGTGCTTTGATGTATTCCTTTCGCTCAAGGGTTAGTTTTGTCGTTTTGCCAACTTCACAATAGACACAATCGAGTGAACAAACCTTCCCGGGAACCAAATCAATGCCCAGCGACATTCCAAGTCTTCTTGACGGGACAGGTCCAAAGATATTTTTATACATTATAAATTTCTTTTATCATAAAAGCTCGGATTAAATTTGAAAAATACAAATTTCAGAAGATAAATCAGTATCGATGTTAATAAAATCCGGGAGGGTGGAGGTCCCCTTTGGGGCTCTTACCCCACAATTTTCGTTATTTTGCCTTACGGACAGTAATTGTTGAAAAAGAAGCAATAGAATACTGGTTAATGCTATACCCATATGGAATTTGCAATACTTAAGGACATTGTAATCATATTTGCCCTTTCAACACTGGTTAATCTGGTTTTTACAAGAATAAAGATTCCAACTGCTGTAGGTTATCTTTTAACGGGAATTCTTGCTGGTCCTCATTTATTTTCGATAGTGCACGGTGAACATCAAATTGAGACCCTGGCAGAAATAGGTGTTATTTTATTGCTTTTTACAATAGGAATGGAATTCTCCTTAAAACATCTTCTCAAGATTAGAAGAATTGTTTTTTTTGGAGGGATGTTACAAGTTACAATTACGGCTGGCGTATTTTATTTTGTTTCAAAATTCTATGGTCTCGACAGGCAAACCGCTATTTTTATTGGTTTTCTTACTGCATTAAGCAGTTCTGCACTTGTATTAAAACTTTTACAGGAACGATCTGAGCTTACTTCAAATTATGGCAGGACAATTTTAGGGATTTTAATTTTCCAGGACTTACTACTGGTTCCGTTAATATTATTTTCAAATCTACTTGGAAATAGTGATGTTGACATAGCCAGAGAAGTTATTCTTCTCGTATTAAAAGCTTTTCTAATTATTGGTTTTGTATATGCCGGTAACAAATGGCTGTTGCCTAAACTTTTACATTTGATAGCCCTGACCAAAAACCAGGAGTTATTTATGATGAGTATTTTCCTGATTTGTTTGGCAATAGCGCTATTGACATCAAAATTAGGAATGTCATTGGCATTTGGCGCATTTTTGGCTGGTTTAATGATTTCCGAATCACAATATAGTCATAATGCTTTTTCAAACCTTATTCCAGTTAAAGATACTTTTGCCAGTTTCTTTTTTGTCTCAATTGGTATGCTGCTGGATATGAATTTTGTTATCAGCAACTATAAGCTTGTAATTTTAAGCATCGTATTGGTTATTTCCCTGAAAGCCATAATTGCCGGAGGTACAGGTTTTGTCCTGGGGCATACTTTCAAGGGAACTGTATTAGTCGGGCTTGCATTAAGCCAGGTAGGAGAATTCTCTTTTATTTTAGCAAAAATCGGTCTTAATAACTCTATCTTAGATAATTATTATTATCAGTTATTTTTGGCAGTTGCTGTCATTACCATGGCATTATCGCCTTTTTTAATGAAAATTTCTTTACCCTTAGCGAATACATTTTTAAAATTACCACTTCCGGAATTTTTAATAAATGGATTATTCCCATTAAAAGAAATAGAATTGCCAGATTTTAAAAACCATCTTGTAATCATTGGAAAGGACACCAGTGCACTGAAATTATCAAAGATGGCTTCATTAAACAGTATCCATCATATCTCTGTTATATTCGACCCATTAATCGCAAAGGAAAAGATTGATAACAATGAATTAGTGGTTTATGGTGACGCTGTGAATGAACCGGTATTGTTAAAAGCCCATGTTGATACTGCTGATATTGTTTTAATATCTGTTGGAAGCCTAATACCTTCTATGGCAATAATTGAGAAAGTCCGTCACCTGAATAAAAAAGCATATATCATAGCAAGAGCAAAACATATCTCAGATGTAGAACAATTATATAAGCTTGGAGCTGACCAGGTTTTACCTGAGAAACTTGAAATAGCCATAGATTTATTTAATCGGGTATTGGTTCAGAAATTGTATCCTCAAAAAGAGATTAATCGCATATTAACTCATCTCAGAAATTTGAATTTAGGTGAATTCTCTGAAAAGGATACTATAAATCAACCAAACATATTTGATGAAATTCGGAATATGAATATATCTGCAATTAAAGTAGAACCAAAGTCAAAAGCTGAAGGTCATTCATTATCGGAAATCCAGTTAAGAACAAAATCAGGCGTTACGCTGCTCGCAATAAAAAGAGGCTCTGACATCATTGAACATCCAACTCCTGAAACATTCTTCGAATCGAATGATATTGTTTATGTATTGGGTAATCCTGAACAGGTTAACTTAGCATTTGAAATCTTCACACAATAAATTTATCGGATTAGTCTCTTTGTTGCATGGTGTGTGCTCCATTAGTGCATTATAAGAGTGATTTGGCGTATTTATTTTCAAGATATTTAATAATCTCGTGCATCCCACCTATTGATTCTCCATTTCCGGCATTAAGCATTAATGAAATCACAATTTTTGGCTCCTTAATAATGATTGCTCTTGCCATAAAATTTCCAGCACCTCCACTATGGCTATAGTAGTGATTACCTTTTACAATATCATTACCCCAACCCATTGAATATTCTTTCGCTCCATTAAAAATAAAATCATAAGTTGATGCTTTTATATAATTGCTTTGACCAACCAATCCATTTAAATTTATTTGAAGATATTTTAAAAAGTCAATGATTGAGATACTATGATGTCCTGAAGGTATATTGTAAAATAGAAAATCCTCACCCCAATCAGTAAACCTGTCTCCATTCATAACTTCAAGTTTGTCACTATCACCCCATCCTGATTCAGAGGGAATTAAGTGTCCACTAGGTTGATTATTATTAAAATCCTGAGGCCAACCAATGATGAAGGTAATCCCTAAATCTTTATTCGTTTTTTCCAACAATTCAGAATAAGTTAGTCTGGTCGCTTTTTGTATCATCAGATTGGCCAGAACATATCCCATACTCGTATAATTATAAAATTGTCCTGAATCATATTTTACTGGTTCTAGTGTTAAAACATATTCAGCAAAATTGTAATATGAAAATCTGTCATTCTTGTATTTTTCATTATAACCGTCAATGGTTTGCTTTACACTCCAGTCATTTAAACTTCTCAGCGTTGTCCTCATGGATAACAAATCCTTCAATTTTAAGTCGTGATATTCATTTCTTGATTTTTCTTTCAATTCTGGAAACAAATCAAAAAACCGGGTATTCCACGTTATTTTACCTTCATCCACAAGTTTTCCAATCATAAATGAAGTCAATCCTTTTCCTAATGAGGCAATATGAAAATAATCGAATATGGTTACAGAATCAGTCGTATTGATCTCCCTAATTCCTAAACCACCTGCGATTATTATACTATCACAATTAGCAACTCCAAATGTAAGTCCTGGTATATGAAATGCTTTTCTGATACTATCAATATTGTGAATAACTCTTTGGTTTTCACTTAAAATCTGGGTTTTACAGTTTATCAGAATGCCGAAAATGATGAACAGGAACAGAATGGATTTTTTCATTTTAAGGGTTCTTTTAATCTATGCCACTCTTAAGGGATAAATCGCATATATTTTTTCACTGAATTTACATTCTCAATATCTGTAAGCATTTCAAGTAATTTAAATGCGACATCTATTCCGGTGGCAGGCCCGGTTGACGTAATTATGTTATTATCTATGACGATCCTTTCATCCTGAACTTTTGCGCCAAAATCCTCAAGCTGTTTCCTCCTTATACCATCCAGTAAGTCGTATGTGGTTGCATTCCTGTTTTTTAATACTCCGGATTTCCCTATAGGCATAGCTCCAACGCAAACCGAAGCTATAATTTTCTGTTCATTATCAAACTTGCGAATGATGTCTAAGAACCTTTCATCGTAGGCATCTTCATAAAATCCGGCTTTCTCAAATCCACCTGGTATTGCTAATGCATTAAAATCATTAATTTTAATTTTATCAAAATCTATTTCAGGTCGTACTACAAGATTCCACGTACATTTTATTTCTGGTCTCAATCCAGTCGTAATTAATTCAACAGGTTCTGTACCATAAATTTTACTCCAACCTATCACATCGGTGAATACGCTGGCTTCAAATTCTTCAAATCCTTGAGCAAGAAATAGTAATACTTTTTTATTCATATCAGTGACCGTTTGTTTTATTACAATATTACTCCCCATTCAACTACAAAGAATCCCTCCCTTATGAAATCGCTATTGATGGATGGCTCGAGGATAGGATTAATGGGATTTACATCGGATCCGGCAATGAAATAGAAAAGCCTCTGAACATGATCAGGCTTCAATGAAAAAAACAGTTCAATTAAGGGGTCGATTTCATCGTTGGTTTGCGGGTAAATCACATAATATTTTTGATTCTTGAGTCTTGGAATCCAATAGTTTATGAAATCGTCTATTTCAGGTTCATTAAAATAGTATTTGGCCAGATTCTCTTTGAAAAAAGACCTTAGGTTTTCTTGTTCAATTATCCATCCATATTTTCGCTGCCATCTATCTGGTTGGCTGCTCTCATAGAAGAGATAGTGATATGTGTTATTAATCAATCCTGATGTGTCAACAAAGATATCCCAGTAATCTCCATATTCAGGGATTGTTGAGACTACTCGTCCACCTTGCGGAAAATTTAGGGAAACCTGAAGATTCATATTGTTTTCGGGATGGATATATATATTGGGCTTGTAGACAAGTCTTTCTTCCTCTTTTGGTTCGCAGCCTGTAGATGAGATTATGGCTGTAAATACAAAGAGGGCCACTTTTAAGTTGTTTAGGTAGTGTATCCCTTTCATACGATGCATTGATTTTAATCCTGGTTATCAATTCCCAAAACTGTCATCAATAAGAAATCGAGGGATTTTGAGTAGTCCAAATCATCGTACTCAAGTCCAATTTTTTTGATATTTGCATAATAATCTATGATCCTTATATAGTAGTTCTTTTCGATTTGAACAGAATTAGCCTTTTGACCAATTTTTTCAATCAGGAACCATTTTTCAATCAATCGGGCTGTACGGCCATTGCCATCCTGGAAAGGATGAATTTTTACAAAAACCAAATGCAATAATGATGCATAGTAAAAAATCTCAAAGGGATTTAATTCTTTCTTTAACAGTAAATCTATGTCAGCAAATAATTTGACAAGTTCGGTTTTAACCAACTCGGGGCTTGTTGCAACATACTCAATTTTATCAGCACTATTTATTACAAACATTGGATTATTGCGAATATACCCCTGTTGACTTTTAGGCAAAAGATTTTTGCTCAATATACCATGAACCTTTTGGACATTTTTTAGTGTCAGACTATTGTTATCAATGAAATCGTATGCTGAAAACAAATCATCAACTCTTTTGGTATAATCAGGTTTGAATTTGACCTTTAGGAATTTGTGTTTGAAATAACTATCAAAATCAATATCCTCTCCTTCAATTTTTGATGAATAAACAGATGAAACAGATTTGTAAAATTGAAAATAGTCTACCGATATATCACCTTTTTTTATTTTATCAATTTTATCAATAGGTGACTCTTCTACAATTTTTATGTAATCATCAAGTAATTCACCTGTCAGAATTTTGAAATTCATCTATTAATTATCATTTGTACAAAGATAGACTTTTTAATTTCCGCATTATAGTTTGCATTATAAGAATCGAAAGTCTCTCCTTGTGTTAAAAGCAGGGTTTTAAATGTTTAATTTTTGAGTTCATAATGTACAGTCCATTGAATTTTTCTCAGAGAATTACTATTTCTAAAAAGTCTCAACAAGCTGGAATTAAGTTCGTCACTATCAATGTAAGACCAATCATCTATTAATCTAAAGCCCTGATTCCAACTTTCAATCTCATCACTATCCGGAATACCAAATTTAAAAGTAGTTCCTGCTCCTAATTTTAATTCTTTTTTTAGTTTAAGAACCATCAATTTTTTACGCCAGCCTGTAAGCCATTTTGAATTAAATACTTCGAAAACAATTTCAGGATTGTTCAATTTCTCCTGAAGAGTCCGGAATAAGTTTTTTACATCATGCTCATCACAATACATAAATACTCCCT
This sequence comes from Bacteroidales bacterium, assembly GCA_046485075.1. Lineage (GTDB taxonomy): Bacteria > Bacteroidota > Bacteroidia > Bacteroidales. Next base: position 88,897 of record JAWOHR010000091.1, on the reverse strand, counting down.
CTGCTACCAAGATTACAGGTTCTGATTCCATTCTGTCAATCCAGTCGAACTCAAAAACGGATTGTGAAATTTGAAAATAATTTGCTTCCTCGGGGAACAATTGCTTTTTTATATTCATAATATCTGGCAAGTCCAGGTCAAAAAAACGTATACTGCCATTATTAATTCGCTCAAATCTGTTATCCAACCCGCAACCAATATTAACGACTGTTGAATAAGGGTATTTATTGATAAATCCTTTAATATAATCATCATATTTCTTAGCTCTAAGAACAATATGGGTGACTAAATTATTCTTAACCTTATTTTGAAATAACTTTTTGTGCAATGCACTGTGTGATTTAAAAAAATGGTCTTTAAGAACATCTAAAGTTTTCACTGAACTATTGTCATTTAGAATCGGGGATGCTGATTCAGCATCTATTGCATGGCATTGAAGTGTCAAAAATGCTGTTTCCGAAATATCGTTTATATTAATATTTAGCTCCATATGTCTAAATCTACATTTTTACCTGTTTAAGTATCCAGTCAGAAATCATATTGAGTGCCAAAGGTGATATAGTTTCCTCAATCCGGATATATTCATATTCTGAGCCTGTTTCGGCAGTTTGAAAAAGATGGTTAAGTCCAGGAAGTTTTTTCACCATGAAATCTTTATTACCTCCTTCTTTCAGTGCTTCTTCAATAATCGGGATGTTTTTATCAGGAATTACCTGTTGATCTAATTCACCATAGATAGCCAGAACAGGACACTTTACATTCATAAGACTTGTTCTGTTATCCACGCTTAAAATATAACGCCACCAAGGATTTAACACTTGTTCAATTTGAGCAGCCTGTCTTCCTTTGGGCCAATTGAGTCTTGCCACTTCCTCTTCAGGCAACTTATTATAAATATCCCAAAGGTTTTTTGCTGCAGTGGCAGAATCTGTATTTTCCTTAGCCAGACCATATATTTGTTTGCGCCAATTACACTCCAATTCAATATCTTCATTTTCTATACCTTGTAGTTTCAATTGATTCACGATTTGATCAATCACAACATCTTCAAAATTGGTAAAAGCTCCTGCCATGGACTCGATAAACGCAACTTCAGAGGATTCATAGACAACATTTTCTTCAGCATACGGAAAAGGTCCTGTTGGTTCCTGGGGTCTTGATAATACAGGTAGTTTGTCGACGCGATTGAAAAGAATCGGAAATATTCCACCACGTTGTCTAAATTCGCTCATTATTTATGGTTTTCGAAATGGTTATCCCCATTCTCAGTTTAGCAGTGTTGGGTATTTCAAGTTCACCCAACCACGAACCTGTTATCGTATCCTGGAATATATACTCAGTAGAGCCCGAATAAACTATATTGGATTCAATTATTAATCCAATAATCATTGAAAAGAGGATTATAGATTTTGATAATGGTTTCATACTTTTTTATTTTACTTAGTCAGTTTCTGTGTCTTTGACGATCTTGGTATCACTTAGGTTACATAATATCATGGGTTTTTTAGATTACGCCTTTCGTTAGCTGTACCGAAATTGTCAAAATGAAAAATCCCTTCATCCAATTGTTTTGGATGAAGGGATGACTAATAGAGCAAGCCCAATAACTACTATATCGGTTTTTTTACTTCTGGAGGTGATGGTAACTTTTTAACAAGTTTTCCATCTTCGTCATAAACAAGGGTCTCGGTTTCGGTACCATTAACAATAACAACTTCATAGGTAAGTACGTTATCTACTTTAGTGGACGATGCATCCTTAACAGTGAAATCTGCAAAGTCTTTAGCAACGTTGTCTGTAATAGCTTTTGGAAGATCTGCTATCTTAACAACCGTTTTAGTGGGAGTTACCTGGGTAGACGTGGCTTGGGTCTGTGCATTAACAACCATCACAGCCATAAATAATGCTAGAACGAATAATACTTTTTTCATAAATAATAAATTATATGGTTTAAGAATAACAAAACAAAATACTCAACGATTTATATGACAAATGTAAGTCTGTTCATTCCTGAAAGCATTACACTATTCCGGGTATAAGTTGTATTATTCACACATTCCTAAAATCTCAAGGCTAAGTATTCTTTAGGTCAACCTTTTCAAAATCTTTTTCGCATATATGAAGTTCTGCTTCAAAATTACCACTCAAGTGATTATTTATCATTTGAGTTATCAATTTTTACATTGAAACTTGGAGCTTTATATTCATTACTTAAATATTCAGCAGGTATTGAAGTCATATTACCGTCCCTTGCTGATCGGTAATGTGGCGAAAGAATTTCAATGCCCCTCTCGTTACAGACATCCAGAATATTCTGATGCAGATTTGAATTAATTAAGGCTTGTTTACTTGCCTCTCGTGTAAATACGTTAATCTGATATGATACATAAAAATCATCAAGGCTCGTTTGTAAAACAAATGGTTTTGGTTCATTGAGTATTAAATCTGTTCTTAATGCTGAATCAATTAATGCCTGATGCATATTTTTCCAAGGTACATCATATCCAATCGTTACAGTAGTGTGAATGATTAATCCATTTTCCTTTGCTTCGCTGCTGTAATTCGTTGTATTGCCGTTAAGAACTGATGAATTTGGGATTGTAATAACTTCATTTTTAATTGTCTTAACCCTTGTTGCTAAAAGATTTTTTTCTACTACATCGCCTGTTACATCACCAATTTTAATACGGTCACCAATTCTAAACGGTCTCATATAGGTTATAACCAATCCGGCTATCATATTTGCAATAGCCGAAGACGAACCGAGAGAGAATAAAATGCCAATAAATACAGAAACTCCCTTGAAAACATTTGAATCAGAACCTGGCAAATAGGGAAATATTAAAACAAACATAAAGGCAAACAAAAGGAATTTTACAATACTGAATGTTGGAATTGCCCAATCGGAGTGAAAGCCTGATATTTTAAGTTTTTCGCTTTCTATTTCGTGAAAAATATATCTTACAAACCGAATTACATACTTCATTACAAAGTAAATAACCAAAATGCTGAAAAGGTTCGGAAGATATTCCCAGACGGAAATAATAACTCCTTTAAAAGGTGACCAAATTAAATTGAATAATGCATCAGCCCAATCTCGAGAAAAAGGGAAAACACTGAAAATAGTGGGTAAAGTAATATACAGCAGAATTGCATAGAAAAACCAGCGGAATATCTTAGCTAAAAAAAGAATAGCCTTCATTTCTTGTTCTGTCGTCAGAAATGTATAATCCTTGTAGGATAAATTCTTTAACCATTTGTCTTTTTTAGAGTTGATGAACAACAAAAGTTTCGAATAGCCTCTGCCAATTAACCGAATTATTAACCATGCCATCACAATAACAAGGAATACCAAACCAATCCTGGTTATTAGTTTTAACCGGCTATTCTCATTTTTTGCTTCAATAATAGAGGTTTTTATGGTTTCTTTAAATGATGAAGTTAACTCGGACATACTTTTCCCATACCATAATGCATCATATTCCGATATGCTCATAATAATTATTTCTCCATATACAATGTCATAGGTATTTTCTGATTTCAAAACTAAAATGGAATCAGTTTTTAGAAAATCGTCTTCGTATAGATTTTCAATTTTCCGGCTTATGTTTATTGCCCTTTCTTTCGGAGTAGAAGCACCAATTTTTGAATAGATTAAGAAAAGAGTGTCTCTCATTACACCTATCACAGGGTAACCTTTAGCGGTAATTCGCAAAGAATCAATATGAGCTTTCTTGTCTGCAATTCTCTTTTTATCGTTTTCCTCAATTGTTTTGAGCTGTTGAAATAATTCTTCTTTTTGAAGATTATCAGTTGTTTTGAGTAGTAATAACTGAGATTCTAATTCTGCCTTTTTAATCGAATCTGCAATTCTTTGCTGCTCAACTTCCGCAAGTTTTTGATTATATTCCTTTAAGGCAATTAAGTTTATTAAATCGTTTTTTTGAACCAAACTATCAGTTTGTCCATAAGATGCAATGCTATAAGAGAGAAGAAGTATCGGTATTATTTTTCTGAATATATTTCTCATAGTTAAAAATTTAGACTATAAAAGTACTAAAAGGGTATTTGAAAAATGCAGATTATTGGCGAGCTTTAGTTTATGAACAGCATGTTCGGCTTTGGGGTGTGCCCACGGCTTCAATTTCTCCGGCAAATTCATTCCCGAGGATTGTGATTTTTGTTGGCCTTGTGAACCCATTGAAAATTTAACAGCATATTGGATAATTCAGGAATTAAACATGGAGGCATGCCCAGGCTTAAGTCAAGCGGATTGGAAATGTCAACCAGATTTTTCCCGCTTAAGTCTTTTGCATCTGCCAGCTTTAATGCGTTGATAATGTTGGCACCCTGGGTTACGTTCAAAAATAATTTCACCGAAAGCAGCTGCCTCAGCAAATGTGCCAAGCTTAACTCCCATGTTCTTTATATGCCATTCGTTAAAAGGTGGATTTCCAAAAACATCTCTTGCAGTGCTTATTAGTTTTTCCGATATATTAAGTGTACCCATCATCACGTCATGTCCAAGTATGATGAGTTTGGAAGGGAAGGTCTGCCCGACTGTTCCTGTACAGAAAATTGCGATTTTCATAATTAATGATTTTTAAAATGTTTAACTTTTTCTCACTTGGCAGTATTGTCGTGGTAAAAACTATATATCAGTCCTGGCGATTGAAATACTAAAAAAGAATTGAGTTTTGTAACATTGGTATTGTCGTAGGTTATTTTGGTTTTTCCTGCATTCGAAACAAGTGCAATAAAATAAAAGTCTTTTCGGAACGGTGGTTTATAGTTGCTGATTGAATCTTCGTTTTCCTTCAGTCGCAGGCAATAAAAATTTGGGTCATTTGTCCTGTAGTTCGAAATTATTCATCACTAAAAATTTTGAAAAAGTGTGAATGATGTAACAATCAAACAGAAAAATGTAACGATTTATTTAATTTATAGCCTAATATTTGTAATGTGAAATTGTATTCACCACTGTATTGTCACAACAAATAACTATTTAAATGGAAGAAATGAAAACAATCAGATCTGGTTCCAAAACAAGAAAAATCTGGCTGGGTTTTATAGCATTGATGATCATGCTACCCTTCTCCTGCCAGGCCAAAAAAATACCTTTCGTACCATCATTCGTTGCTCCAGCAGCAGAGGGTTATGTAAAAATAAATACGGACGGTAATAACAATAATATCATAAAAATTTCCATTAAGAATCTGGCTGAAATCGAAAGATTGAATCCGGCTATGAAAACCTATGTCGTGTGGATGGTTACAGACAGAGAAACAACTATTAATATAGGGCGAATAAGTAGTTCAAATAGTTTAAAGGTCTCTTTTGAGGCAGTATCTTCATTTCAACCAATTAAAATCTTTATTACTGCCGAAGAGAATGAAAGCACACAGGTGCCAGGCGAAGTGATTGTTTTAACAACTGAGAATTTTTGGGAATAATCAATAGGGTGCAGTGTAGTGTCACAGTGTTTGTGTATGGGGTAAAAACAGCTCTTTTGCAACCATGAATTGCAGTTCGTGGGATTTGTAAAAGAGCTGTTTGTTTTAACAAAATGAATGTCTTTTTTTAGTCATATCCTTGTGCATCATAAAAGCGAAGCTTGTTTTTGAGTTTAATAATCTCATTCTGCAGATTTTCAATTCGTTGCAACAAATAGGATATAGTCTCAATCCCTTCCAGGTTAATATCCAGATCATAATAGAAACGGACAAATTTTTCAAGTTGAGGAAGCTGCTCTTTTTTAACAAAATACTTTGACTCTATGGTGCTGATTTCAATTAATCCAGTTTGTTGCAACAGGTTTACAAATGAAATCTCAATATTGTGATTGACACAGAATTCATTTACGGCTATTAAATCATCTATTCTCTTTGTTTCCATAATACTAAATATTATGATTTTGATAATTCAGTAAATAAGCTTTTTTGCCTTTCGGTTAAATTGGATGGGATCTTAACTGTATAAGTTATGTATAGGTCTCCGAACTGCCCATCGCTTTTATAAACAGGAAATCCTTTCCCCTTGAGTTTTACCTTACTTCCATTTTGCGTTTCGGGCTTTACTTTAAGCTTCACTTTTCCACTCAGGGTATCGATGGTAATTTCACCTCCCAATACTGCTGTGTATAATTCTAATTCAACCTGCATATATAAATCATTACCCAGTCTTTTGATTTTAGGATGATTAGCTATTGAAAATGAAATGTACAAATCACCGTTCGGTCCGCCATTTATTCCCGGCCCCCCATGTCCTGCTATTTTAATGGTTTGTCCGTTTTCAATTCCGGCAGGAATGGTAATTCTTATATTCCTTCCATTTACAGTAAGCGTTTGTTTGTGGGTTATATAAGCATCTGTAAGGTCAAGTTGTAATTGTGCGTTATAATCCTCGCCTCTAAATTTTGACTGCCTGCTTCTGCCGGCATTTGCTGAACCACCAAACATGGTTTCGAAGAAATCCGAAAAGTCCCCGTCGGATTGTGCCCGGGAGTACTTTTGCCTACGAAAATCTGATGATTGTTTCTGAGATTGGTTTGCATTATCAAACTGTTCAGCATGTTGCCAGTCTTTCCCGTATTTATCGTATTTTTTTCGTTTTTCAGGGTCACTAAGTACTTCATTCGCTTCATTGATTTGCTGAAAGTTCTTATTCGCCTCTGCATCGTTAGGATTCAAATCAGGGTGATATTTTCTGGCTAGTTTTCGGTAGGCACTCTTTATGTTGCCTGCGGTAGCCTTTTTTTCTACTCCTAATATTTTGTAATAATCGATGAAAGCCATTGTCTTATATATTAAAACCTATTGCATGCTCACTCCAAATAAATACCCTATTAACGCTGACATTACCATCGCAATCGTACCCCAGATACATATTCTCAATACAGATTTGCCGATTTTAGATCCTCCGACTTTTGCTGCAAGGGTTCCTGATAAAGCAAGAAAAAGTATGGAGAACCCATATTGGAAGAATATCATCTGCTTTAAGGGTGCAAAAACAGCTAATAATAGTGGAAATATTCCGCCAGCTATAAACGAAGCTGCAGATGCAACAGCAGCTTGTAAGGGTTTTGCCTGGGAAATTTCAGTAATACCCAGTTCATCTCTTGCGTGTGCTTCCAAGGCATTGTGAGCAGTGAGTTGTTTTGCAACTTCTATTGCCAATTCGCTTGTAAGCCCTCTATTTTCGTATATTTTAGAAAGTTCATTTAATTCAATATCCGGTGTACTGGCAAGTTCATTATATTCCCTTTTCAAATCGGCGGTTTCAACGTCTAACTGCGAACTTACTGAAACATATTCACCTGCAGCCATGGACAATGCTCCCGCAACCACTCCTGCCAATGTTGCCATTATAATTGGTTCTCGTGCCACACTTGCGGCTGCAACACCAATGGCCAGGCTGGTGGTAGAAAGAATACCATCATTGGCTCCTAGTACGGAAGCTCTCAGCCATCCGCTTCTTTTTACAAAATGATTTTCATTTTCCACTCTGCTACTTTCGTATTTTTAATTCACCGTAATCTCCTTTGTCCATGTTGGTTCTATATCATCATTTTCGTAAACAAAGAGATTGGTTTTGTTTGACATAGTGCTGTCTTGATAGCTTTCAAAGAATATCTCAAAATCTATTTCACCAGTCCTTGTGGCTGTAAATATCCGGGAATTGTCCTTATCATTCCAATCCGAATGCTCCCAACCTGTATTATCCTGGAATGCTGGATAAAACCAATTTTGTCCACTTATCTTAACTTTTAGGCTTGTCCCTTCGGGTAGTATGGCTTTCATTGAATATGTTCCCGCAGTGTAAATCGTTTTTTCTTTATCAAGTATATTTGTTCCATGTTTACCTGTTTCAGGATATTCAATAAAACCTGTAAATTCAAAATCTGTACTGTTAATAAATTGAATTACAAATTTTTCAAAATCAGGAATAGTAATATTTAATCCAAGCTCCTCATATCTGCTTTCGAGGTTATTCCTAATTGTTTCTAATTTAATTGTTTTAGCATTGTTTATCAAAGTCGAGCCTAATGATTGACTGTTTAATTGTCCATCTTCTCGTATATCAGTACTGATATTCGCTGACAATTCTGATAAATCCGAAACAGAAAGGTAACCTTGAAGTATTACTGAAACTGCCAGCAATATGGCGTTATCATCTCCTGATTTTGTAATATCCAATTGCTCTGATTCTGAAATTTCTTCTCTTTCAATCTCAAAAATTGATAAAATTTCCCTCTGTGCCATTTTTTTTGCATCAGAAAAACTTTCACCTTGAGAAATGAGAGTTTTAACACGATTTCTCTCCAAATTTGAAAGTATATTAACATTTAAGTTGCTTTTATTTGATAAATCTGATAATGCAAATAATGTCAGTTGGGCAGATGAATTTGAGTTTTTCACTTCATTAAAATAAAATCCATCGGCTTTTAATTCGACATACTGAGATGTCAATTCTACATTCGCTATCTCAAAAGTTCCTTTGTTATCAAGAATCTGCGACGTGAAATTCTTTCCGGTTGGAACTAAATCACTGGTCAACTCAGAAATTGTTATCTCAGTTCCATTCAGGTAAGGTCCTTTTTGTACAAAGCCATTGACTTTTTCAAAATTCAAGTCAGGTTCATTGTCCTTTTCTTTCTCACAGGAGAAAATCATTAGACTGATAACTACAATTGGGATAAGTTTTAAATTTTTCATGATTTCCCTTTTAAAGAACCGACTCGATAGGTAAGTTAAGCAATTTTGATTAGCAATTCCCAATAATGGTGCATCATGATATTCATTTTTATGCTACAATAATTACGCTTACATCTTTAATACTTTTAACATCAGCTCTCCTAAATCGTATTCAAAGGCTAGGAGGGGAAACATTGGCAGATGACCTGCAAAACCTGGAATAATCCATTTTTTTTCGGGGTTAAGTTCTTTTGCTGTCAGCTTTGACCATTCATTTCCAAACAGCTTAGGCCGAAACCATAACAATCCTATAACAATGTGAATTATCCATGCAACAAATACTGCATAAAAGTTAATGTCTGTAAAATTAAGAGTATTCATAATCTTATAAGTTTTTACCTTTTAAATATGCTATTTCAAGATACTTTTTACGTGTGTCATTATCCACTGCCAATATAGAATGGAAGTAGATATGGTCGACAGTTTGAATTCCGGGGTATTTCAGGCTCCAGTTATCAATAATTTTTTCCATGGACTCTCTGAATCCCTTTTCCCTGTAAACTATTTCGTTGAAGAAAGTAGGATGCATTATTATAGCTTTCTTAATTTTCAATAAAGGAATTCTGCCATCCGGATCACCATTCCATCCGCTTTCATTCAATCTGTATGCAAATCCATAAGAAAAAACTCGTTCTATCCACCCCTTCATTATCGCGGGAAAGTGCATCCAGATCACCTGTGTTATGAATACGAGCACATCCGCTTCTGCTACTTTCTTTTGCTGTGTTAACACATCCCTGGGCTTCTGAGAACTAATAAGCTCACGCAGATCATCATCACTCTTGTTCTTAATGTACAATTTTGCAATCAACCTTCTTACAGGCCCACCCGCAAGCTCGATTATCATCTTCCTCATGTCCATTTGCTTGAAAAGCCATTCAGGCATATCTTTATCCACAAAAAAAGCAGAATCCTTATCCTGCAATACAGGGTTGAACTTAATTTTATACAAATCGACTACTTCATATTGATGTCCCACTTCCTGAAGACCTTTTACAAAATTGTCAAGGACAGCTTTTGTAAATGACATAGGATTTGGATGCGCGTAGATGATAAGTACTTTCATACTTGATGCATTTAAAGTATATTTAATAGCGTTAATTTACGATAAAAGCTTGGAATTCAGTATGAAAATCCTTTTGTAGGTTTGAATGTGCTTGCCGCTAATACCTCGCTAAATGAAGTTCCTATCAGTTTACACCGGCTTTTTTTAGGTGTTGTCCGTAAGCTGGAACAGCAGATTACTTTGCTTGGACATTCATTTGAAATCAATTGCCGGTGTTCAAAATTTGCAGGAGTTTTTCTTATATTCGGAGATCCCAAAGTATGAAACGCGACATTAAAAGTGAACGAAAAAGGCTGCTCAGAAAGGTAGAGCAAATTCTTGAAGGACCTATGATCTTCCTGGGATTCGTATGGCTTGTCCTGCTCGTAGCTGAGCTAATCTGGGGAATCAACAAGACCCTCGAATTTGTTACCATTGGAATTTGGGGAATATTTATTATTGATTTCCTGATCAAGTTTGCACTCGCCCCAGAAAAACTGCCTTTCCTGAAAAAAAATTGGCTTACCGCCATTTCATTGTTTATTCCAGCATTACGTATATTTCAGGTTTTCCGGTTTGTTAGGCTTTTACGCGGCCTTCGGAGTATCAGGCTTGTGCGGATTATATCATCACTCAACAGAGGCATGCGAAGCTTAGGCAAAACCATGCAGCGCCGTGCCTTTGGCTATGTGATGGGCATTACTCTGATTGTAACCTTTGCAGGAGCTGCCGGAATGTATGCTCTGGAAAACCCGAACCCCGGCTTTACCAGTTACGGGCTTGCGCTTTGGTGGACAGCAATGCGGGTGATCACGGCAAGTAACGAATTTAATCCGATGACACCTGAAGGTCGCGTGTTAGGTTTTCTAATTGCTGTTTTCGGATATAGCATTTTCGGCTACGTCACTGCGACTTTTGCCACTTATTTCATCGGTCGTGACGCCGAAGATAAAGACGCCCCGATTGCCGGCTCCAAGGAAATTGAAGAACTGAAATCAGAAGTAATTGCACTTCGCAAAGCCATCGAAAACCAGAAAAAGGATTAAGTGTTCACGTGCGTAGTTATTTTTTCATTTCCAATAAATACAAAAAAACTCACTGGCATGCCATATGTGTGGCGAACTGGTTTGAGCATTTACATAAGCTGAATCAACATCAAGAATACAGTCAGAATTTGAAAACTTGCCATGAATCAGCTAAGCTCCCTGCAACAAAAGGTGCATGAGGAACACTTTAAGGGCATTCTGGTACTCTCATTCAAAGGATTATTTTAATTCAAGTTCAGATAAAACTTTTTTAATATTATTATTACTTGAATTTAAATTCAAAGATTCTTGATAATTCAAAATTGCATTATCAAGATCACCAGATGCTATGTAGGCTTTAGCCAAAAATTCAAAAGCTTTGTATGAATTAGGATAATTGACAGTATTTAACTTAAATAATTCTCAAAAAGATAGTACTTTCCTATCATCTCAATTAAATATTCAGGTGGAGCAAAATTCATTCCATACGAATCCGAAACATTTCTATAAAACTCTTCGATAAATGGAATTTCTGGCGTAAACTGAGGATTTTTAAAAATATAATAATCGGGAAAAATAAACATTAATCCAGAATGTAAACTTTGATAAGCAACAGTCAAGTGTATTTCTTTTTCAAACAGCTCAAATTTGTTGTTATTTACACCTTTCTTTTTTAGTTCTTTTGTAAATGACAGTTGGGACATTCTAAGTAGTCCTTTATCGCGTTTCCCCTCAGGTGCGTTGTGAGCCGATGAAATATACAACCTGTTGTTAAAATTCTGTGCATTAATGGGTAATGATCTTAGCATTTGTTCGCATATATAATTATCCCAGTTTAATGCAGGATCCATAGAAATAAATCCTTTAAACAGTTCACTACGATTTAAGTATGCATATATGCAGAACAAGTATTTCGGAATGGATCAAGTTCTTTTCTCCCAAAAATAATTTATTATCAGTTTGACTGTATAATATTTTTGAGGAAAATAAAATGCTGACAAATAGTAGTCTGAATTTAAAAGTTTTCATTGTTATTGATTTTTTTGCTTACCTCTAATGCCTCGCTAAGCGAAGTTCTGGACTGAGGGCGGAGGCTGCCGAGCTTGCTCAGGCAGACTTAAAGCCTGAATGTTAAGCAATTTAGTTTGTTAACGGCAGATAAATAGTTATTAATCCCAAACATACTTCCAACCATTATCCTCCTGCCTTTTCCACACAGTGTGAAAGACACCCTTATATTCCACGATAATACCATCAATACCTTTGATCTTCCAAATATATTTACCATAAGTATATCCAAGATCACCAGATTTAGAAACATCGATAAAGTCTGGTGTCCAATTAACTGTTGCATCTATTATGTCTTTTTTCTCATAATAGATTCTGATATTCTCTTTACCTGAAATAAGTGTATCATTCTCCCTTTTTATGACTGCATTTTCATCTGCAAAATAGTAAAAGGCTTCTGTGATGCCCTTTTCTAATGTCATCTTCTCAAAAGCCTTCTCAGTCTGGAATATTTCATTCTTAATTTCTTCCTTGCTTTTTGAATGGCCGCATCCAATGAAGAAGAGAATTATAGGTAGTATAGGTAATAATGGTTTCATTTTTGGTTTTAATGCGTTATGCTCAATGCCGACCATCGGTCGGGTTACGATATGTAAGTTAAGCAATTTAGTTTAGCTGCTGTGTTCAGTTGTTATTTCAATTTTTCTCAAATTCAATTAATTCAATCGGGGCTCCGTTATGCTCAATCATTGCAACCATTATCCCCTCGCCAGGAGAATTAGGTGGAGTTAGAATATTGAAGTTAAATCTGGCAAGTTCCAAATCCAGATCATCGACTTCAAAGGCTATATGAGGAACCATTTTAATAAGATCATGAATGGGACTATCCTTGTCAAACCGCATCCATTCAATTCCGTATGGACTTGTATTAAAACCGGAAACATAAAACTTAAATTGTGGAATATATTTCTCTCCATCAATAGCCTTATCTGTGGGTATTCCTAGATGATGATATCTCCAGCCCCATTCTGATGTCGCCAATGGGGGTTCACTTTCCTGTCTTTTTTTATTCATGTTTAGGTGTGTCTGATTTCTTTTACAATTGAAAATAATGCCTTGCTAAACGAAGTTCCGTACTTAGGGCGGAGGCTGCTGAGCTTGCTCGGGCAGACTGTAAAGCCCGCAAGGGCGCGACCAAATTACGTTTAGCATTTTGTTCAGTTGCGTTTTGCTCAATGCCGACCATCAGTCGGGGTACGATATGTAAGTTACACAATTTTGTTTAGCGAGTCATTCAGTCACATTCCTAAAATACCGGGAATGCGGAGCACGAAGAGATTTTAGTCGACTGAATGGGTGGTTAAGCTTCCACAAGGTAACCAAGAGTGATAGCTACCGTAAACCGATACCAGCAATGGCTTACAAACGATGTTGACTACTGTTGCTCTATTTTCTCTTAAAAGTTGGATTGTTCGATAGCAATCTTGAAGTATGATGAATGGTTAATATGTAGGCATACTCCCCTTTCATTGTCTGATAAATGATTCTATAATTTCCAGTTAAAATCTCACGAAAATCTCTTTGCTTTACCTCTGGGACAATTCGACCAATTAACAGATTATGCTCTATTAACTTTGTATTTTCAATAAGCTTCTCAAGGGTAAGTTTTGCATATTTTGGAGAATCCTTTGAGATATATTCTCCAATTTCTTCAAGGTCTTTTAAAGATCTGGCTGTCCAAATTACTTTAACCATTTAATTAACTTGGCTTTAGCTTCTTCAGTAGTAAATACATTGCCAGACTCTACATCCTTTAGCCCCTGTTCAATCTTATCCAGCATGATAATTCTATCTATAACCTGATCAACAGTTAAATTATCAGGCAAAGAATCTATCGACTTCTTTATCTTATCCTTGGTTAACATATTTTCTTCATTTTTCCAAATTTACGATTTTTCCTTTCCATTACGCAATTATTATCTAATTGCATAATTTCCTTCTGGTATTGTAGCCAATGCCTCGCTAAACGAAATTATACCAGGTTGATCAATAATTGTATATCTGGTGTTAATTACTCTTGTCTTTCATTTCAGGGAAAGAAAATATTATTGAACAAAGGAAAATATATAGCGTTATCTTAGTTATCTTCAATTCTTTAACAAGAGAATGACAACTCTTACGGAAAAGCCCTTTATGGATCATTATTTCATTGGACGTGAAGAGGAATTGGTGTTTCTTTTAAATTCGATGGCTGAATTTAAAAATTCAGATACCTCTTTGCTACTTATTGAGGGACAAGCAGGTATTGGTAAAACAACCTTAATCCAGAAGGTTTTATTCGATTATAAAAAGCTGAAGTGCTTCAAAATATATGGGAAATACAGCAATCAGCCTGGGAAGATTCCATACCAGGCGATGAAAGAGGCGATGAAGGGATGGATGAATCAGATTCTTGTTTTATCGGAAGAAGAACTTAACAAACTAAAAGAAAATGCTGTCTCAACTCTGCAAAATAATATTGGTACCGTAACTTCTGTTTTTGAAGAACTGCAACCTTTCTTTGGCAGAAATCAGTTCAATATTCAGCCACCTGATAAAACAGAGGCACATCAGATTAAGTCAAAATTCTACTATTTTTTAAATAAATTTCTAAAATCAATCACCCGCACCGGATATCAAATCATACTTTTTCTGGATGATTTGCAATGGGCAGACAATGCTTCATGGACTTTAATTGAGGAACTTATAAACCGTAATGCAGTAACTGATTTAATCATTATCGGTGCTTACCGTCCTCTTGAAGACAAACCCGATTTACAATTAAAAATCGACAATTTAAAAAAACAAAACCCGGGTAGAACGCTTACCTATTCCCTAAATCCACTGGAACCACAATATATTAAATTACTTATTCCTACCCAATGGAAGTTCAACCAACAAGAGTCAGATGCATTTAATAAATATATGGAATATGAAAGTGAAGGCAATCCGTTTAAAGTCAAAGAAATAATTAAAGTTATTGAAAATGAGCACTTAATTAAAAATGAAACCAACCACGATTCCTTCTTCTGGGAAAAACTTCCAAGGTTCAATCGGGCAAAAAGTTCGGTCAATTTCGTCCAGCAACAACTTAAAATGTTGCCTCCTCATCAAATGCATCTATTTTCTGCGGCTTCCTGTATTGGGTTCTATTTTGAAGCAGATTTGTTAAAACAAATCATTAGGTTGTCTTCAGAAGAAATTGACCTGATTCTTTTGAAAATGACAAATGATGGGTTACTGATAAAAGAAGACTCCAATTATATTTTTGCACACGACAATATATTTACAGCTGCCAATGAATTAATAACCGATCATCAGAAATTCGTTCTTCATCAGAAAATCGGTCGTATCATCTTGTCAGGGTTGGATAATTACGATCAAAATGGTTTTTTTCAGGCTATCAATCATCTCAATGCCGGCTGGGAAACGGAAAAAACAAAATGTGGATTTGCTCCCAAACATATTCTTTTAAATATTCAGGCAGCACGGTTAGCCATTAAAAAATCTGCATTTGAAAGGGCCTGGAAGTATTATTCGTTTGCTGATCAATTGGTAAAATACCATCCGCCTGCTGGAATAGTTGTCAGCGATCAAAAACTGATGGATTTGTTTGAAAATAGGGAAATAAGCAATGATGATCTGGAATTTTTCATTCAGTTTGGATATGCCGAAACCATGTTCCTGATGCAAAAATTCGATCAGGCATTATTTTACTCGAACGAAGTTTTGAAATTAAAAATAAACAGGCATCAGAAAATTTTAGCAACCCTGATCAAGATAAGAGTTTGTTCAGCATTGATTTACAAAAATGATGTACAGGAAATCTTAGTGGATGGGCTCAATAGCCTGGAATCGGTGTTGAATGATTTTGGTATTGTCTTTCCTGATCGGCCGGATGAGATATTGCGGCAAGCCGCAGCCGATTCATACGAAATCAACCAGTTTACTGCCGGTATAACTGAAGATACCAATTTTAATCTTTTGATAAATCCCGACCAGGAATATCAGGATTTGATGAAGCTGGTAATGAATTCCATGACTTTTGTCTATTACATGGATGTAAGGAAAAATCTTTTCATGGGAATTAAATTTTTATTGATGAGTTTTACAAATGGACTCACACCCATGACTCCGGTTTTATTTTCAGTTAGTTTCTTATCTGCATCTGTTAGCAGATCATATGTATCAATGGCATTTCTATTGGGGAAAATTTCACTCCGGATGATCGGGCAACCTCCATTTAACAGTTATGCACATATCGTCTATTATATTGCAACTCTAAACTTTTTTGCCTGGGAAAACCACTATAAAGTATGTGTGAAAAAGTTGAAGGAATCGGTTCAGTTGGCGAGAGAAGCAGGAGATCATCATTACGCCTCATTTTGCGCCACAAATATCAGGTTATTAAATATTTACCGAGGGAAAAATCTCAAGGAGCATATTTCATATTCCAAAAGGTTAGAAAGCCAAAATCAACATATTTTCTTTATCAGCAGCAGTGATTCCGACCTGAGCGCTTACCTTGCCGGGATTAAACCGGGTTTTCAGGAAAGCAAATTTGATTTCTCAGAAGATTTAATCAAAGAGGCAGAGTATAACCTCAGTGGCAGGTATCATTTAAAACTTGCCTTACAAAAGCTTAATTACTTATCAGGTAATTATTCCAGGGCTTTGGATGCCGGGTATGCCTGCGAGAACCTTGAAAACGTTTATCGTGGTTTCCAGATTAAACTTGAGCACTATTTATTTTTTAGCTTAAGCCTGTTACAATCGGCTTACAGGAACCCTCTGTTATTGAAAGAGGTTTTGGACAAGGTTACTCCAAAGCTGGAAGAATTCCGGAGGCTCTCGGACTTTGGATCGGGCAACTATTTTCACAAAGCATTATTAATTGAAGCTGAAATAGCCAAATGCAAAGGCGAATTTGAAATCGCCACAATGTTATTCGATCAGGCTATTCAGGAAGCGAAGGCACAGAAATTTATTCACCACGCTGCCATCGCCGCCGAATTGGCCGGAGAATATTATCTCAGCAAAAGCAGGCATCATTTGGCCGGCATTTATCTGAAAGATGCCTTCAAATCGTATTCAAAATGGGGAGCCGATGCCAAGGTTGAGTGGATGAAACAAAAATATCCATTTATAATTATAAGTAGTCTTTCTGTCAGACCATCATTATATCCAGATTATCAATGGGTTAGAAGCATCATTAATAAAACAGCCCTAAGTCAGAAAATGAATTTGGCAAAACTTGGCGAATTTTTATTATCAAACCTGGTGGAACAAAGCAAAGCCCGGGTTGGTGTTATATTGATCCAGCAGAACAACATCTGGCAAGTGCTTTTAACGAACAGGCCTGAATGGTCTGGTTTGGAGAATATACCCCTAAGTGAGATTGAAACCCAACTGCCCTGCAAAGTTTTAAATTTCGCAATCAATAAGGCCGAGAAGGTCATGCTGGAAGATGTGAGAAAGATAGTCCATTTTGCCGATGATCCATATTTTATTCAATCCAATCCTGCCAATGTATTTTGTTACCCCATTTTATCTGGTTTGGAAACAGTAGGTCTGATTTATCTTGAAGACATGAATTCAGAGAATACTGAAAAAAATGATTTGTTTTCATTATTGATCGAGTACACTTCCATTGCTTTGGCAAATGCCATTTATAATGAAAATTTGAACCGGCTGAATCAGGAATTACAAATTCAGGAACAGAAAAAAATGGAGGCGGTAATCGAATCTCAGGAGAAAGAAAGGAAACGGATTGCCGAGGAATTGCATGACAGTGTGGGGCAAATGCTGGCTTTAGTCAAATTAAATTTATCTGGGATTGAGTCAACTGATCAACTCATACAAAAACCTTTACAGTTGCTTGATGAAAGTATTGATGAAATCAGGACAATTTCACACAACCTTATGCCTCCGGATCTTAAAAGCAAAAGTCTAACTGAAATTGCTGAAAATTTGTTAAAGAGAAACGGATTAAAGTATCATTTTCAGACTTATGGCTTAGCTGACAATTTATCAGAAGCCATTAAATTTACATTGTACCGTATTATTCAGGAAATCATTCATAATATCATCAAACATGCTTCAGCAAAACAAATTGACATGAGTATTACCCAAACCGACGATGGTATTAACTTAATGGTTGAAGATGATGGAGTCGGATTTAATACAAGCGTGGTAAATTCGGGTTTGGGATTAAAAAATATCCACTCAAGGGTGAAACTTCTAAATGGTTATTTTGATGTTGATTCATCTTTGAACCGGGGAACCATTTATAACGTTACTATTCCTTTAAATGCCTGACGGATGGACAAAATTAAAATCTTATTGGCCGATGATCACCAGATGTTTTTGGACGGATTGCACGCTTTGCTTTCGCAGATCGCTTATGTAGAAATAGTTGCTTCCGTGAATAATGGAGCGCAGCTATTGGAAAAACTGAAAACAATAAAAGGAGATCTTGTGATTGTAGATCTTCACATGCCCGATATAGATGGACTGGAAGCCACCAGAATGATCCGGGAACTTTATCCTTCGGTAAAAGTACTTGGACTGACCATGGACAATGAATTGGAGTCGATTCAGGCGATGCTGGAGGCAGGAGCTTCCGGTTATATCCTGAAAAATACCGGTAAAGCAGAACTCGAATTAGCCATACTTCAGGTAATGAAGGGAGAGAATTATTTGAGCCAGTCAATAAGCACCCAGTTGGCACAAAGTCTATTTCTAAAGAAAAAGAAAGTCAAAGAAGAAATAAGCGAATTGGATATCCTCACAGAAAGAGAAACTGAAATTTTAAAGATGGTCGCTTTAGAAAATTCAAATGTTGAAATTGCCGAAAAATTATTCATTAGTATTAAAACGGTAGAAACCCACCGTAAAAATTTAATGAAGAAAATAGGCGTGAGAAATTCACTTGGTATCTACAAGTTTGCACTAAAGCATAAACTGATTAATTAGTTTCCAGTCAAAAAATACCGTCTACTTGGTAGTTGAATTCCTGTCGATCAGGTATTTCACATCCTACTGATTCGTGTCAATTTTGTATCATAAAATATAATCATACAAAAGACATGAAAAAAGCATTAATCGTATTGTTCGCAGTTTCATTACTATTCACTTCATGTGAAGAGGAAGTAATAGAAAATCCTCCAATTAACACATTGGAAGCCAACGCAGGAAATGACCAGCAAGTAATAATAAATCAAGTGCTTGTTCTCGATGGGTCCAACTCCAAAGATGAGAATGATAAGGCATTACAGTATCTCTGGAACATCAAAAGTAAACCAGAGAACAGTACTGCTACTTTGACAGATGCAACCACTGTTTCGCCAACGTTCACTGCAGATAGAGCAGGAATTTATGTAGTTGAGTTGAAAATACAAAACAATTTTTTTTCTGATACCGATGATATCAACATTAAGGTAAACGGGGAAACGAATGCTCCGGATAATGAAACGGTCATTATCAGCCAGGATATTCAGGAAGACAGGATCCTTACAAACCTGATTGATGATCCCACAATTCCTGATTATATGATCACTGAAGATGTCCATGTGACAGGATTACTTACGATAGGACCCTCGGTGACCATCGCCTTTGAAGCCGATAAAGCCATGTATCTTGAATCTCAGGGAATCATTCGTGCCGAAGGTTGGGTTGAACAGGAAGTGATTTTCACCGGTAAGGAAAAAACACCCGGGTACTGGAAGGGGTTGATCATTAATTCGCCCAGCGAACTGAATCTCCTTAAATATGTGATCATCGAATACGGGGGAAGTAATACTGCTATCGGAATCGATTACGCAGCCAATCTTGCGCTCGATAGTGAATCACATGCAAAGCTGACGCTTTCGACATCAACCCTTCAGTATAGTAAGGCTTATGGTCTTGTAGTTGAATCAGCCACCAGTTTAAATGTTAGTACCTCTGATGTTTTCCTGATAAACAACCACCGTCCGGCCCTGATTCCCGCATCACAAATCAATACCATGAATGGCTACATTTTCGATAATGAAGTAAATATGATTGATGTACTGGGGGACAATGTATACGGGCTGGAAGAAATATTTTGGTCGCGGGCCATTGACAATCACACTCCCGCTCAAACAGTGCCGTACCGTATTATGGGCAAAGTGCATGTATCAAGTGGGTTGAGGATTCTGCACGGGACTCATTTTTTATTTGATGCCGGAGCAGAATTTGTTGTCGGGTACAATGGTTATATCATCGCCCAGGGTACCGGAGCTGATCCCATAAAGTTCCACGGAGCTGAACCAAATGAAACCGGATACTGGAAAGGTATTAGCATTCAGTCCGCTAATGAAAATAATGAATTGAAGTATGTTGAGATATATGGTGCCGGTAGTCAACCCATAGATGGCTTTGAACAAAATGCTGCGATCATACTGGATGGTGAGCGTAAGGCAAAACTCAGCATTAACAATTCAAAGATCGGAAGGAGCGGAGGATATGGGCTATATGTTGAAAATAAGGCCGGTTTAACAGCCTGTTCGTTCAATAAGTTTGGTTACAATACCAAAGCGGCAATGGCATTACCTGCTAATGAAGTATGGAAAGCCAACGATATGGTTGCCATGGAATTCATTGGCAACGGGCACAATGGAATTGAAATAATTGCTTCGGTTTTATTACGAACCAACCACGAGGAATCGGTCTGGCCTAAATTGAATTTTGGGGCAACATACCTGGTAAGTGAAAACCTGGGCATACAATCCGGATTAAAGCTGTTGCCAGGGGCGGTATTGAAATTTGCCGACGGGAAAGGAATCAAAATCAACGGTAACGGCTATCTGAATGCCCAGGGAACAGATGAGTTGAAAATTGTTTTTACGGGACTTTCCGAAACAAAAGGTTACTGGAATGGAATTCATTTTCAGTCCAACAGCGATCATAATATCCTTGATAATACCGTCATTGAATATGCGGGAAAAATTGACCAGTCATGCGTTCCGACTGCAAACTTATATGTAGGTGAAAACGTCGTATCGAAACTCAATGTCACCCGCTCAAGAATAGCGCATGGTGCAGGTTACGGCATAGCCATTGGTGCAAACCTGGGGAGCATTAATAGCGATTTCGAGTCAGTGAATGAGTTTGAAGACCTGAGTTCAGGGAATGTACTTCAAAACGCAAGCTGGTAGTTAGTGGAAAGAAGGGCATGAGAAGTGAGCGGAGACTGCCGTGCTTGCCCGAGCAGACTGTGAAGCCCGTAAGGGTGGGACCAAAAATTACTTTTAGCTGTAAGTTAAGCAATTTGGTCTAGCTGTCAGGCTTAGTATGTTCTTACTTATCATAATGGTATTTGCAGCTATAGATTAAGATTTCGTTATCTATAACCTGATAAACCAATCTATGTTCTCTATTAATTCTCCGTGACCAAAACCCTGCCAAATCATATTTTAACGGCTCAGGTTTACCTTTTCCTTCAAATGGGGTTCTTTGAATATCTTTGATCAGCTCATTTATTTTTTTCAACATGCTCTTATCTTCCGCAAGCCATGACGTATAATCCTCCCATGAGTTTTTTGAAAATATTATTCTCATTTCTCCTCTATAAGATCCTTCTGAAATACTTTTCCTTCTTTCATTTGCTTGATTGATTCATAAAGCCTATCTGCATTCGCTTTAGAGCTTAACAGATGAACTGTTTCCATGATAGAATTATATTCATCCAAAGAAATCAAAACTGTCCCTTTTCCTTTACCCCTTTTGATAATCAAGGTCTCATTATTCTCCTCAACGTTATCAAGATACTTTTTTAGCTTTATCCTAAATTCGGTATAATTCGCAGCAATCATAATATTTAAGTATTTTATTAAGTACAAATATACGTACTTTATTAGTACTAATCATCTTCTTGGTAGAAATCTTCTTCTTTTCATATTAGCCTGACGTTTGCTCAGAAATTCCGATTTGCCAGTGAAATGAAAACTGATCGCCTGGGGGTGGTGTAAATTCCGTCTCCGAAGAAAATAGTATTTCAGAATCCAAAATAATTTAGCGACAATTATTTGTCATTCATATCCAATTTATCAATCAGATTATATTTTACCTGTCGTGTCTCCCATCTTTCTCGGGCAAATTTCTGCATATCGGTTATTGTATCTTTCTCGTCAACTATTTCCAATCCAAGAAGAGTCTCAATGATATCTTCCATTGTTACAATCCCGTCTAATCCACCATATTCGTCAACTATCAGTGCTATATGCTCCTTTTTTTCTAATAGTTTTTCCCATAACGAGAACAACACCATTGTGTCCGGAACAATTACAATCTCCCGTTTTATTTCTTTTAGTTTCAGATGATTGTTGTTTTCAGCTAAATTTTCGAATATTTTCTGTCTGAACACATACCCGGTAATGTTTTCATCGTTCCCCGAGTAAATTGGAATTCTTGAAAATTTCAAGAAATCCTTGTTTTTTAGAAAGTCATTTAAAGTCAAATTCTCATCAGCTACGGCCACCACAACTCTTGGAGTCATAATCTCGGTTACTTTAACATTTTTCAGTTTAAGTATATTTTGAATTATTTTATTCTCCTTGTCCGAAAACAAACCTTCATCCATACCTATGCTCGCCAAAGCTGCAATTTCCTCTCTACTGGTAGTTTGTTCATTATTTTGTTTTGAAAAAACTTTGGTTATTACAGATGACAATAAAACTAAAGGATATGTAATAAAAATCATTGATTTAATTGTATAATACGCAACCCTTGTTAAATCCTTCCAATATCTGGCCCCAATCGTTTTTGGAATAATTTCTGTAAATATTAAAATTAGAATGGTTAGAATGGCAGATACGATCCCGAAATATGCTTCGCCAAATACCTTTACAGCTTGCGCTCCAACACCAGCGGCTCCAATGGTATGAGCAACAGTGTTTAAAGATAATATTGCCGATAAAGGTTTATCTATATGTAATTTCAAATCGATAAAAGACTTTGCCCAGTGGTGTCCTTTATTTTTCTTTACAATCAAAAAAGTCAGTGGAGTTGAAAGAAGTACAGATTCCATTATAGAACAAAGGAATGAAACAAATAAAGCAAGGAATAAATATAAAACTAGTGTTATCATTTTTTCTTTAAATATACGATTGTGTTTCTTTTAAGCTTTCATTTTCCACTACCTATCGAGTATTTATCAGGTTGTGAATTTAGTCGGTAAAGGATGATTAAATAAATAAAACTCATCCGTCAGATTTTTATATCGATCGGAATAGATATGTCTCCCTCCGGTTTCGATGGTCAGATCATCTTCCTGGTTTTTCCCCGGATGGAAGGAAAATTCAAGTAATACCCTGTTCGCCGGCTTACCAGGTGACGGGACAACCAGGGTTTTACGGTTACAGTACATCTGATGTTCCAGGATCAGATCAAGCAATTGTGTCTCTTTTTGAACCGGCAGGATCAGGCTGATTACAGCCGTTTCTTTCATAATTGAAACGGAGCTTTTTAAAAAATCCCCTAGGCTCAGGCTGTCGTCGTGCCTGGCGAGATTTTTCTCTTTCGAGGGTGTTTTCTGAGATCCTGAGAAAAAAGGCGGATTGCAGATAATCAGGTCATACCGGTATTGGCAGCGGGAAGAATAATCCTGGAAAGAAGAATGAATGGCGTTTAGTCTTTCTTTCCACGGCGAATTCTGAAAATTTTCTTTTGCCTGCCTGGCAGATGAAGGCTCTATTTCTAAGGCATCCACCATTACTTCCCTTGTTCGTTGGGCAATCATAAGAGCGATCAGTCCGGTACCGGTTCCGACATCCAGGACCCTGCTTCCGGGTCCGGGAACCGATGCCCATGCGCCCAGGAGAACACCATCGGTCCCCACTTTCATGGCGGTTTTCTCCTGCTGTATCGTGAACTGTTTGAATTGAAACCAGGTGTTGGGCATTTCACAAAAGAATTACTCTGTTTTTTCAAAAAGGAATTTATAGATACGCAGTGATGCATCGTCTTCCAGTTTTTTGCGCAGGGTAATCGTTTTCAGTTCTTCGGTAATTTCAATTTCGCCTGCATATATGGTTGTACTTGCATTGGAGGGTATTTCTGCTTTTGTGGGGATCCATTCTGATATTTGTTTCGAACGCTGCCATATGCTAAAAGGTTTGCCATGGTCGGTTTCGCCGTATTCAATATATAGCTTGTACCGGCCATGGTCCAATCCTGTGAGTGAGACCTGCACGATGGGAATAGCTTCCATGTCAACGGCTGCATACCATTCATCCGATTTGTTCAGGCCAAAAACGATTGCAGGGTCCTGGTATTCGGCAGTTGCCTTCCAGTAGAGTGTAAATGACATTCCCTGCGGGGTTAATTTGTCCAGGTGAGAAATTTTGGTTACCCTGTCATCAATCCGTATTTCTGTATTTTCAAATTGTGGTTTTTCCGCATAAAACAATCCAATGGATGTATAGTCTGTTTTCACCTTCTCTGCCTCTTCGGGCTGATGCTCAATGGTCAGTTTGAACGATTTATCAAAATTCAGTTTATCCGAAAGGTAAAATCGATATCCTCCTGTGCGGGAGGTCATTTGATCGTATAGAAGCGACCCGTGTATTGGCAAACTAAATCCTGCGTCCCATTTATCGAGTACTGCATAGTAACCTCCGTTGAAATAGTCTTCCGAACCGGTACCATGCAATTTCATCTCCCCGTCAATGGTAGCGATATCATCACCTTCAAAAAAGCGGGTATGGCCATCTTCCAGTCCCTGAGCGGTCAGAATTGTACCTATAAAATGGCCTTTCCCGGTTACATCGGCAATGGGATGCGGAATACCATTTTCTCCGTTATAGACCCTTTGGGACTGGGCATATAATTTGCCTTCGGTATTTTTATCCCGTGGGTTTTCCGTATAATATATTGTTCCCGAAATCAATAATTCGTCAGGGTCATTTGTACTCAGCCTGTCGTATTTCAATTGTACTTCAGCTGAGCGATCAAAGGGCATAGGCAGATATGAATAGAGTTTTGTCTGGTTGGACCCCAGCATCAGCGATTGCATGGCAGGTTTTCCAAAGGCAAAACCAAAAAAGTCATGCAGCGGAAGATCCAGGGCATTTTCAGCCTCATCATCCCATCGGGCAGAAAGCATTACTTTCCGATATGCCTGCAAAAGGTCGCTACCGGCACCCATCTCAATTCCAACGATGCGCCCGCCATTTTTAAGTTCAAAAATGGGTGTTTCGATCCCGGTTTGTAATTTGAGGTTGATCTTTTTTGCTTTCAGAACGGTTCCGTATGAATCGAGCGGGGAGATTTGTTTATTCCAGAGATCCCCGATTTTTTTGAATATCTCCTTGTAGTTGTCGGGCATGGTGAGGGAGAATGATCTCAGTTTCTCCGTGTCTGAAAGGCTTCGGTACTGGATTTGAAAAAACCGGATGGTTTTACCCTTAAACACAATTTTCAATGACTTTTCGTAGGGCAGGGGAAGGTAACAATAATACCCTCCGACCTCATTGCCGCACAGGGGAGAAACAAACGGATGGCTATTCCCTGTGAACAGGTCTATGAACGGAATGCTGATCCTCGGAGTTTTTTCACCATCGAAATAGAATTCGATGTGGTCCGCTGACGGAGTAGGCGTCCAGATGCGATTGATCACACCCGGTCCCTTCAGTTCGGCAATAACCAATCCTCCTGCTTCCTCTCTTATGAATGAATATTTACCGGAAAATCCATCATCATTCCCACCGGTTCTGTCATAACTTGAAATCTGTTCTATTTCACCGGAAGGGTATAAGGGCAGTCTCGAAATGTCGGCAAGGTTTTGCAACTCCTGCAGATAATGATCAGTTTGAGCCGCTGAATGCACACCGGCACAAAAAAGAAAAACCAGCCATACCATATATTTCGTCATCTTTTTCCTTTCTGAATGTGGAATATTTAAACCCTTAGCGAGCCACGGAATGCCCTTGCAGCATAGTAAGAGGGTGCACCGTTGTGATACACGAAGACATGGCCGTAGCGGAAATCGGCAAAGAGGGCCCCACCAAGTTTTCTTATCTCGGAAGGTGTTTTCACCCAGCTCGATGTTTTCGAATCGAAATTCCCAAGTTCCTGCAACGCCCGGTATTGCGCTTTGGTTAAAAGTTCAATGCCTATGTCAGCAGCCATATCAACCGCGTTGTTTTCCAGTTTGAATTCTTTCCTAGATTCCTGTCCCTCACGGTCGTAACAAACACTTCTTCGGCCTTTGGGACTCTCTGCTGAACAATCATAAAAAATGTATTCGCCTGTCTTCTGATCAAGACCCACAACATCCGGTTCACCACCGGTTCTTTCCATTTCATGGAGCGACCACATTTTTTCAGGATAAGCCTCCAGTTTTGCCTGAACCTGATCCCATTCAAGTGTTTTATGCCGGTTCATGTTCTTCTCAAAACGGGCTTTTACTACTCTGATCACCTCTTCCTGTTGTTCTGGTGACAACTCTCTTTTATTCATTTTGATAATTGATTTACTGCAGTTGAAAGCATGATGTAGTCGGCACAACCCCCTACCGTAACTTCATTTTCGCCCCACAGGAAAGGCCAGTCCTCCTTGTTTTCAGGAAAGTCTGGTTTTATCAGTAAAATCCCGGGAACAATGCCACCGGCAATAAAGCTAAAATCGGCCCTGTTATTGCCATAGGTAATTTTTTTCGAGCGTGTTCCCACAGATGAAACGAATGAGATATTTGAATAAGGATGGCAGCCAAAAATGTAGTTCAGCCCTTTATAAACATATTCGGGACCAACCATTTCGGGGTAGTACTGATGGGCATAATAGTTCGTAATCGCCCAGTTTACAACACCGCCACTTCCTCCCCAGCCGCCTGCAGCGATCGGTACACCATAAGGGTTCTGTCCGGCTACATCATCCAGGGACTTTTTGTATCTGACCACATAATCTTTCATTTTTTCCTGGTATTCCTGATCCATATACGGATAGGCCTGTAGCGCCGTTTTCATACCGTGCATTGCTGACCGGTCAAGTGTGGGCCAGATTGCCTCCGTGAACCGACGGGCATACTTTTCCTCTTTGGTCGTGATGTATAACTGCAGTGCTGAGGACAACGTCATGCTCCTTCTGAAAGCGGAGGCGAACCGGGAGGTATCATTTTCCATGGGACGATCATTTTCATCCCACAGTTGCCGGGCGTAAAATAAGCACTGGTCCGCCAGGGTATCATTATACCCTTTTAATGCCCGGTGGGCTGCTGCCAGCGCTGCGGAGGTGTGATGATCCAGGAAAGCACTCCGGGTGGTAAAAGCCCACCTGTCATCCAGGGTCCCGCTTGATTTTCCATCCGATTGATAGGGTTTCAGATCCGGATTATAGGGAAGATTATCTGTTTCCGTGGAAGCGTCGCCAAGGTGATGGTATTGGTGAAGATTTGAAACCACGATGCCCCTGACCGGATGTCCGATGTTTTTTACCTGTGCAACTACGTTCAGGACACCATGCTCTATTTGCTGCAGGATATCGGGCTGGCCATCGGGACGGTGAATGTCCACATAACGGGTGGCCTGATCCACAAAAGTTACATCGCGATCAATCCTGAAATTTTCCCATGTATCCACAAGACTGAGAATGGCATTGCAATGCGATCCGGTTTGAATATCAAAGTCGCCGGCATCAAACCAACCTCCAACAGTCAAACCGGGAATTTTTTCCAATGGTTTATATTTTGTGTCTGTCGTGTCACCCATGTTGTAGCCGTCAAAGTGTTGAAAATTGAGGGGCGCCTGCAGGGCGTCATCCAAAAAGGGTACCCCATGCCATAGGCGGTAGGCTTCATTTACCTCCATGTGATCCATCTGCACCGGAAACCATACATCCAGGGTCGGATGCCATATATCCCTGTACACATCCGGTGAAATGGGAAACGCCTCTGTTTTTTGATCACCGTATTGAATGAAGTACAATCCGGGCTCGTTTACAGCGCTGAAATCGAACTTCACATAATTATAACGCATATAGGTTCCCCAGGGGCTGAGGTCGCCTTTCAGCTTTTCCACATATTTTCCCTCCGGGGTTACCTGGAACAGGGAGGCTGTTTTTAAGGGAGTATCATTTTTATCCAGTTCAATCACGGAAACTTTTTCCTGGCCGGGCTGGTAACCAACCTGTGAAAACCCGATCACGGGCAACCTTTCCCAATCCGGAATGGCATTTGGCTCCAGGTACCAGGTTAATACTTGTCCGGTCTTTTTGGCAGGAAGCAGGCCGCGCACGATAAACCATCCGTTTTGTGCCAGGTTGCGCCCGTCAAACAGCATGATCTCCCCATCTTCCGACCGGATGGTTACAAAATGCTGAGGATCCTCGGGAGCCATGGCAATTGTTTTTCCTGAGGCCAGAGGTTCCGGATTGATATATTCGCCTTTTCCCCGGTCATCGAAAGTGGTATAGCCTTCAAATTGAGGGATCTTCGTCGATATGGGTTCAATGGTTGTGTTGCCTGAGGGGTAGAGGGGAAAAATGCCCGGTTTTCCGTCCATCAGATACGTTCTTTCGATATAGGCTGAAGGAATGAATTCCAGATTAAAACCTGCCCGCCCTTCAAGTTTTTCAGGAAGCGGCTGATCAAGATAAACGCTTATTTCAACGCCCTTATCCTTGGCAATCACAGTTACCCTCGAATCAAAATCAAACTCCTTGTAACGTAACAGCACTTCGATGCGATGGGTCTCCCTGGTAACCTTCCGGTCAGCCAGAACCGGGATCTGATCCCATTGTTCGGGGGTGTTTTGTAATCTGACTGCACCGCCTGTGGAGGTTCTGACTCCATGTTGTATGATTTCAATACCGGCTGTTTTCTCGTCGAAAAACATACCATTGTACTGACTGCTGAAAACCAATACATTAGCACCGGGAGTCTCAAAATACTCAAGGTCATTCAACTGTAACTTCTGACCAAAAGCCTCCCCGGTTATGGGGATGAAACTTACGATTGAAAGGAGAACGGCAAGCGATAATATCCTGTTCATTGAACCTCTTTTTAAATGATTAAATAGTTGTTTTAATTTCTAAAGGAAACCTGTTCGCTGATCCGGAAAAAATCAAAATCGGCGAACCCGCCTGGATTTTTGGTTGCATAATTGAACAAACCGAAGCGATAACCCATAAAATGGGGCAGGGTATACTCCATCCTGATCTGTTTCCCAATCGGAGACCATGTGGTCCCATCGATGCTGTAGAAGAAATAGGCAATGTCGGCGCGGTCCCTGAAATCGCATTCAGCCTTCAGATAGACCCTCTTATGGGTTAAGGTAACGCTTTCAATTTCAACAGGTTCGGTTGATTCACCGCTGACCATAACAACCGAGCTGATCCCGTTTTCAACTTTGACCCCGACCTGTCCGAATTTTCTCTGCAAAAGGGCAAGTCCGGCAAAATCACCCTCCTTCATATTTGATACATCCAGACAGGTTGACCCGGAACATACAGGCCCGAATGTGCGCTGTGTCAATGTGTTTTTTGCCATCA
Organism: Bacteroidales bacterium; assembly: GCA_046485075.1. Lineage (GTDB taxonomy): Bacteria > Bacteroidota > Bacteroidia > Bacteroidales. The sequence goes on along the minus strand of JAWOHR010000091.1, from coordinate 59,519 downwards.
CGAAGGAGGTATCAATCCGGCCTGTAGCAAGACGAAGATAACCTTCCCGCCGGGTAACCGACCAAAGCGTATGGTCAGGATGATGATTCCACTGCCAAACCAAAGGCAGTTCAGGTTCATTTTTTTGACGGCTGAATTCATCACAGGCCACAATACCGGGGATTAAACCTGTGCTGGCCGGCAGGTCCAGGGAATCGGGTACTTTGCCGCCGACACCCAGTACAGGCCAGCCATCCTCCCATTTTACAGGAACCAGGTAGGGGATGCGGCCCACCGATCCAAAATCGCGGAACAGATAAGCATACCAGCGGCCATCAGGGGTATCGATCAACCCGCCCTGCGCAACGCCTTTATCCATCAGGGCAACACGTCCTTCGTAAGGACCGGTAATGTGATCGGCCCTGTGAATGATCACGGTACGCATCCCACCTCTGGGCCAGGTAATATTGAAGAGATAATATTTACCATTGATTTTGAAGAGCTGAGAGCCTTCGGAAGGGAGACCGGCACGGGCCCCGGCAGGTTCACTTGCATTTTCGATGAGTACCTGGTCGCTTCCTTCCTTTATACCGGAGAGGTCTTCTTTAAGTTCAACGATCCTTAGTTTTCCGGCGCCATAAATCATGTAAACAGGTCCGTCATCGTCAAAAAACAAGGTATTGTCATGATAGGCAGGTGTGAAAGCCGACATTTTCCAGGGCCCTTTTTCTATATCCTTAGTTGAAAAAATATAGCTCTTCCCCGTTGTTGAGGCAAAGGTGGAAACATACCAGATTCCCTTGTGGTAACGCAGACTGCTGGCCCAGGAACCTTTCCCATAGGCACTCTTCCCGTTATTAAGATTCAATTCATCCACATCTTCAGAAATATCGTAAGCATAATTTACGATCTGCCAGTTTACAAGATCAACAGATTTCATAATGGGTACACCGGGACTCATGTGCATGGTGGTGCTGCTCATATAGTAGGCATCGCCTGCACGAACCATCGACATGTCGGGAACATCGGCAAAGATTACAGGATTCACGGCACCATTTCCCTGTGAAAACGCCACATTGCAAAACAGGATCATAAAAAGAAAGATGGCTCCTTTTCGCGGGCGGGTAATAAAGCTGTGGGGAAGGTTATACATAGGCTTATTCGGGTTGGGCATCGTTTGCTAAAGTTGCGTATAATCCCAGTAAACAACCTGTGAATCCTCCTGCCACATCCGTTGAAAGTATATCACCGGAAACCGTTCCGCCCAGGTTCACAAAGTCGGTGCCCCCCGTCGAATAACTGAATTCGTAGTCATCCCCTTTTGCTTTCACCTGAAGCCGGACAGCTCCTGTAATATCTATTTTAGTATTTGCAATAATTTTGGAATCCATACCCTCCATTCTTCTGGTTTTCTGATTTCTTTGCAACAAAAGGTAATACGCATCCCCTTTCTTTGTAATCCCGAATACATAATTGGAATTTTCGCTTTGCAGGGCCACAATTCCTGCCAGGTCTTTTTCTGATCCGGGTTTGTAGTCCATGGTCGCCGTAAACGAAAAACTATTGTGCTGTTGACGGTAGAATAGGGTGGAGGTTGGCTTAATCTCCTTGATGTTCGTCCCGAAAGGATGAATCTGCAAACCCTCTTTCGTGACAGAAATAAAATCTTCGCGGGGGCCTCTTAAACCAATCCAGCGATAATCAGGCGTTGCTGAAGAAAAATCATCGGTGAAGGTGAAGTTGCCGTTAGGTAAAAAACCCTCCTTTCCGGTTTTATTTTCTTTTACCCCGCCAGGCATCTTCAGTTTAGGCTCCAAAGGGATGAGTCCGTTTTCAAAGACCGGGAATTCACCTGACCAATCTACGGGCAGAATAAAAGTTTCACGCCCGGTATTTACCCTGTCTTTTTCGTTTGGACGCACTGCAAGGAACACCCCGTAATATTTTTCACCGGGTCCCCTGACCAGATCGGCATGACCGGCCCAGTCAACTTTATTGGTCCTTTCCTTTGAAAAATATCTTTGGGTAAGTATGGGATTGCCTGGTGCCGGCCTGTAGGGTCCTTTGGGGTTGTCGCTCACAAAAATAACTTCGCTGTGCCATCCTCCCGTACCTCCCTCGGCACACATTAAAAAATAGCGATTGTCCTTTTTGTAGATATGGGGAGCCTCAATCCAGATTGGTTTTTTCGACAGGTCAACACCGCCATCCACAATGACCAGATCGGTTCCCGGGATAATTTTGTCGTTGGTCATATCATATTCCCATATTTTGATCACACGGTGTCCGCTATAAAGCTCTTTCCCTCTTTCGGGTGCATCGTTGTGTACCACATAAGCTTTTCCATCATCGTCAAAGAAAAGAGAAGGGTCAATCCCGTTAAACTCAAGCTTAACAGGGTCGCTCCAGCCTTCCAGCGGATCTTTCGTTTTCACGACGATATTACCAAACCCCCCGGCAAATTCCGTGGTGATCATGTAGAAGGTATTGTTATTAGGGTTATAGATGATCTGAGGTGCATATACACCCGCACTAATGCCGGTATCGTGCACTTTCAACTGGGAAGTCCGGTCCAGCACATGACCAATCTGTGTCCAGTTTACCAGGTCTTTTGAATGAAAAATGGGAACCCCGGGGAACATTGCAAAGGAGGAACACACCAGGTAATAATCGTCGCCCTTCCTGGTAATGCTGGGGTCGGGATAGCAGCCCTGAAGGATGGGATTATAAAATTCACCTGGTTCCAGGGGATGATCCTTATATACCTGGTCATCGCCCTGGTAAACAAAATTGGAAAAGACCGGTGAATTCGTAACCTTCCTTTCCTGGCCGCTGAGTCCGGCCCATGTAAACTGCAGGATCAAAACAGTCAGGAATACCTTGGATTTGCTCTTTCGAAGTATGAATATGGAGTTCGCTTTTTTCATTGCAAATGATATTTATGGATTCAGAAATCAAATTTGAGTAACATGATGGAATAAGAAGGCACCTCAATGGTGTTCTTTTTCATCGTGTAGGCGGATTCCCTGATGCTTACTTCAGGATCTTCCCCGGGTATATTGTAAGCTTCCGGGTCTTCATGATGGATGGTCCAGGCCTGAACCTTACCAGGCATGTTATCTCCACCTGTATCCAGCTTAAAGACCTTCGGCTGATCATCCGAATTTACCATGGAAACGGTGAGCGTATGTTTGTCTTCGGAAATGGCGGCTGCCACATCCAGCATTGGAATGGAATGGTTTACCTGAACAGGAATGGATTCAAAATGCTTGCGATACAGGATCAGGGGCATGGCAGTTGTGGCAAATCCTGCAGAGGTTGCCGTGGTTTTAATACACCCGATTACATTTACAGTCTGGGCATAATTTGCCATGAAAAAAAGATCTGAATTCCTGAAGTACTCATGTAATCCCTTTGCGATGCCAAGCGCGTCTTTGTGATGGTACCTGACTCCCAATTCACCATAGATATAATCCCCATACCAGTAATTCCATTCATCCATGGCAATCCGGATATCCTTTTCCGCCAGTCCTTCGATCTCGGAACGATACTTTCTGTGTGCATCGGCCACTTGTTTCACGGAATTTGCGATCTGGTCAATATGTGCACTGACAGAATCCAGTTCACGGCAATAAATATGCTCGCTGATCAGGTTCATTTTATCGGCCGATTCGGTAAGCATGGTCCGGCTCCATTCTCCGGCAGCCCCCACACCAATGAGCCGGGCTTCAGGATCCACCTCCCAAATGGCTTCTGCAATGCTGTTATGCTTTTTGACGTAATCGCTCAGCGGCATATGTCCCAGCTGCCAGGAACCGAACATCTCATTCCCAACTGCCCACCATTTCACCCCATAGGGTTCAGGATGCCCGTTTTCTCCGCGGACCTTACCCCACTTTGTATCTGCAGTGCCATTTACATATTCGATTTCCTGGACGACTTCTTCAAGGGTGCCGAGGCCCGTATTCACCGCGATGAAAGCCTCCGCATCAAGTATTTCCATGAGTTCCATATACTCATGGATGCCCACATCATTGGATTCAACCCCTTTCCAGGCAGGATTTTTCCTGGGAGGTCTCTGATCACGTTCTCCAATGCCGTCCAGCCAGTTGTATCCGCTCACAAAATTTCCTCCCGGCCACCTGTAAACCGGGCTATCAAGTTCTTTCATCAATGCGATCACATCTTTTCTCCAGCCCCTGATATTATCGGCCGGCATAACCGAGAGGGTACCAATGGTGAAAGAACCCTCGCCCTGACTGAAAATTTCAAGTATTGCACTGTCAGAAGAAAAGGGGGAGTTGAATTCAAATGTCGAGGTTTGAAGGTCAGGATGAATATCCTTCACGGTTACATCGATTCTATTTTCTTCCGCCCTGAGACGGATCACAAGGGGCAGGGACGAAGGCTCCCCGGAAAGGATAATCCTTCCCGTATAGGTCTGGCCCTCTACCAATCCCAGTCCATACTGACGTATCCCCGCAGCGCTGCCATCACCGGGAACCTGAACGCTTACAGCATATTCCCCTGTATAGGGCTTTCGTGTTTCCATGCGCACATTCTCCCCCTTTCCTATGATCTCCCATGGAGATGCATTCAGGAACTCGTAAGGACCGGTCCCCCAGAACTTGTCTGAAGCGGTATCATACGGGTTAAAATGCGCTGTTACGGGATAATAAAACTTACGGTCCTCAACCATTTCTGCCCAGATACCCCCATATATGCATTTCCCCAGGTGTTCAATGAATTGACCGTAGATATACTTCTCAATGGGAGGGCCTGTATCTGCGATATCAATGGACACCTGATCCATTTCTTTGGAACTGCAGGCGGAAATTGTAAGGGATAAAAGGGCAGTGATTGCGGTAAGGACCAGGAACTGTTTCATAGTGAGAAAGCATGATTTGGTGATTAAAAGCCTTCATATTCAAAATAGTCAAAGAATGCAGGTTCTGCACACTGTTTTCCATTTCCCGTTGCATACATCCCTACATATACTCCGGTAAACCAGCCGACTGTTTCCGTGCTCAGGAACCTCGAATCGACGGTTTCAAGATCCACATAGGCACCACCCTGGGAACAGGAGAAGATAAATGAAGATCCCTGGCCTTTGATCCTCAGGTTTACAGGACCGTCCTTAAGTGAAATTTCTTTGGAAGTATGGATGATGTTGCCAAACTGCAGTTTCACATATACCACCCTCTGCTCACCTTTGCGGCTGACCAGGATATCAAAATGCTGAAGGTTGTTGAGCAGGATGATTCCCGCTTCTTCATTTTCGCCCTGTGGATCAAATTCAACACGTGTGCTGGCCTCAAAATCCAAATTCTGAAGCCTTCTGCCCATAAAGGTGGGGGATCCTTCCTCCCCGATTCGTTTTGCCGATCCCAATAAACCCAGCGCACCCTCCTTAAACTTATAAAACAGCTCTTTGTTTTCCGGTACCTGGAGGTAATTCCACTCAAATCCCGGATCTGTACTTTCGAATTCGTCCTTTTCCGGTTTCTTCGGAGAAGGCAACAGGGGCAGGGTCTGGCAGGTCATATCTATCGTGGCGGTGCCATTTCCATTCACAACGGGCCATCCGTTCCGGGGCCAGGAAACCGGTGCCAGGCAGGTTTCCCTTCCCAGTATATGATGAACCGGGTATGGTGTGGATTTTCGATAGCCATGAAATACCATCCACCACGAACCATCATGAGCCTGTATAATATCTGCGTGTCCCACTCCCTGGATCGGGCTGTTCTGCCCGGCTGCATTGGCATGCGCCAGGATCGGGTTGGCCGGATTTTCAGAATAGGGCCCCCAGATGGTATTGCTTCTTGCGATGGTTTCAGAATGGGCTTCCTCCGTGCCCCCTTCTGCAGCCATCAGGTAATAGTACCCGTCTTTCTTATAGATATGAGGTCCCTCGGCATATCGTCCTCCGGTTCCAAACCATACTTTCTTCCCCTGGGTAAGCAGTTCTCCGCTCCTGAGATCAATTTCATACAGCATAAAAGGTGACGATATCACATATGTTTTTCCGTTATCATCAAAGAAAAGATCCGGATCTATGCCCGGAACATCGATCCAAACCGGGTCGGACCAGGGACCTGCAGGATCAGTGGCCGTCATGTAAAAATTCCCTCCCCGGCCCACATTGGTTGTGATCATATAAAAGGTTCCCTCATGGTACCTGATTGTAGATGCGAAAATATTCATGCCCTCCGGTAGCTGATCTTCACGATCTATACAGTGACCGATTTGTTCCCAGTTGACCAGGTCTTTGCTGTGAAATACCGGAACCCCCGGAAAATACTCGAATGTACTTGTGACAAGGTAATAATCTTCTCCAACCCTGCAGACGCTTGGATCGCTGTAAAAACCGGTCAGGACCGGATTTCTGTAAGTCACCCGTTCATCAGGATCCGGATTGACAGCAAAGGGATTGTCGTGAACCTGGGCAGACATGCTGAAACCGGACAGGCCCATTAAAAGGAGTAAGGGTGATTTCATATGAGTGATTTAGAATTCATTATAAACAGATGGATCCACCGGTTTGAAAATCAGATTTACAAACAGGTAGAGGCTCTCTTTCCAAACCTGGAAATCATGAGCTCCGCCCGGGATTACATGATAAATGTGAGGAACTTCATTGGCGACCAGATAGTCGTGGGTACGCTTGCTGAAATTGATCAGCCCATCCTGATCGCCGCAGGAAATCCAGAGTAGTTTTAGCTGCTGCGTAGTTTTTTCCGGATCGGGTATCAATTCCCGGGGCATTTTGGTATTGGGGGCCGAAGAAAATCCACCCACCCAGGCAAACTTGTCGGGATTTCCCATACCGAAGTTGAGCGATTGTCCGCCTCCCATGGACAAACCTGCAATGGCGCGGTGTTCAGGGTCTGTAAAAACCGGGTAGGTCTTCTCCACAAAGGGGATAAGGTCAGTAAGCAGATCTTTTTCGAATGTTGCAAAGGCCTGTACTTTTTCAGCATCAAAAACATTGCCGGTTGCCCGGTCGTCTTTCATGGCACGGCCATTGGGCATCACGACGATCATGGGTACAATCTTGTTTTCGGCATACAGGTTATCCAGTATCACTTCCGGATGACCCCCATTCAGCCATTCTTTTTCATCTCCACCTATCCCGTGCAATAAATAGAGTACGGGGTAATTTTTGTCCTTTGAATAACCAGGCGGGGTATAAATCATTGCCTTCCGGCTGGTCCCGACAGTTTTTGATTCATAGGTCACTGAATCGATGATACCTCGTGGTATACCCGTTCGTACAATATCATACCCCTGTGGAGCCTGTTTGACCATATTTTGTGAATGAACACCGGGGCTGATTGCTGTGAGTTCAGTTACTTCTCCCGGATTTGTGGCCAGGTTATATTCAAACACTCTCTTCAGTTGTAAGGGAGTTTTAATGTCTTTCACTTCTTTCAGGCCTTTGCCTTTCAAAGGAATGTAGGAACGTATCCGGCAATTTCCACCAATGGTTGATTGTATGATTGCCCCGGTTAATTCGCTGTTTTCCCATTGCATATCCACTTCAAAACCTCCCCTGGCTTTCAGTCCTTTTATACTGCCCGTCTTCCATGCATCGGGCAGCGCCGGCAATAGTTGAAGGGCTCCGTCATGGCTTTGCAACAGCATTTCGGCAATGCCGGAGGTGCAGCCGAAATTACCGTCAATCTGGAAGGGTGGATGGGCATCGAAAAGGTTTGGATAGGTACCCCCGCTTCCGTTCCACATGCCCTGTGGAGCCGGTTTTAACTGGTCCGTAATGAGTTTAAAAGCATGATTTCCATCGAGCAGCCGGGCCCATAAGTTAACTTTCCATCCCATCGACCATCCTGTGGATTCATCACCACGAGCGTTCAGGGATATCCTTGCGGCAGAAAATAATCCGGGCGTATGATAGGGAGAAATCTGATTGGACGGGTAAAGTCCATATAAATGGGAAACATGGCGATGGCGGTCGTCCGGACTGTCCCAGTCGGACATCCATTCCTGCAATTGCCCCCATTTCCCAACCTGCATGGGAGGCAACCGTTTTATGGTTTCCTGAATTTTTATAACCAGATCCTCATCCAAGCTTAGAATTTCTGCTGCCTTTGCAGTAATTGAAAACAGATCAAATACCAGCTGGTTGTCCATGGTGGTACCTGCCGAAATGGAAGATCCGGGGTGATCGGAGGGTGCGTTTTCAGGTGAAACAGATGGGCAGACCACCAGCCACTGATGTTCCGGTTCTTCCACAAGGAAATCAAGGTAAAACAAGGAGGCTTCTTTCAGGACCGGGTATACCGACTTCAGATATTCCTTGTCGCCGTTAAATTGGTATTTCTCAAATAAATGTTGGGAAAGCCATGCCCCACCCATGGGCCACATTCCCCAGAATGCCCCGTCAACGGGACCGTTGATCCTCCAGAGGTCAGTGTTATGGTGCAACACCCATCCCTGCGCCCCGTACATATCTTTAGCCGTTTGTTTACCGGTTTGAGCAAGTTCACGGACCATCTGGATCAGCGGCTCATTCATTTCGGTAAGGTTGGTGATTTCGGAGGGCCAGTAATTCATCTCCGTGTTTATGTTCACGGTATATTTGCTATCCCAGGGTGGCGCGAGCTGATCGTTCCATATTCCCTGCAGGTTTGCAGGCTGGCCACCGGGCCGTGAGGAAGAAATTAACAGGTAACGCCCAAACTGAAAATAAAGTGAAACCAGTTGCGGATCATTTCCACCGGCAAATTGCTCAAGACGTTTGTCGGTAGGATTCATCACCGAACCGGTTACTCCCAGATCAATACTTACCCGCTTGAAATAGGTTTGATAATCAGCAATATGGTCCTTTAATGCCTGGTCGTAACTCTTTTTCAGGGCATTCAGAAGGTATGCATTTGCCTTTTCATTTGCATCGGCGCTCAGATCCCGGTAATTCTTAAAATTGGTTGCGACGGAGATGTAGATGGTCGCACCATCGGCATCAGAGACATTAAGCGCTGTATCATTTGCAGATATCGCTCCACCCGTATTAACTATCTTCACGATAGCCTCAAACTGAATTTTACCCGGTACCGATTCAAAATCGCCTGGTACGCCCGAAAGAAAAAGTTCATCTTTTCCATTGGTGGTGACGTTGACCTCTGAGGGTCTGTCCATGGTAGCGGAAAAAGTTATGGAACCCGGCCTGTCAGCCGAAATATGTACAATGATGACCTGGTCGGGAAAGGATGAAAATACCCTGGTGTTGTAATTTACCCCGTTCGAGCGATATTGGGTCGAGACGGTTGCATTTTCAATATCGAGTTCACGATAGTAGTTGGAATAATTTTCATGCCCCGGGAACAGCAGCTTAAGATTCCCAACCATCTGATAGGGCATCCCATGTGAGGTTTTACTGATGAATTTCTGATTGACCAGATCCTGGGCTTCATTGTATTTGCCTTCAAAAATCAGTTTCCTGACCTCAGGCAAAGCATCTTTTGCATCAGGATTATCGTTTCGGTTTGGCTGTCCGGCCCAAACCGTGGTTTCATTCAGTTGAATGATTTCTTTAAAGGGATTGCCATAAACCATGGCGCCCAATCTTCCGTTTCCGACAGGCAGTGCTTCAACCCACTGTCCGGCGGGTTGATTGTACCAGAGTTTTAACAGGCTTTCGTTTTGTGCGCTTCCCGTGCTGATTATTCCAAACAGAGCACAGGTGAATAATATCCCTTTCATCAATATTCCCGTGATTTTAATCATTAGCCAGTAAGATACAGAACATTTCCTTATCGGACAATAAAGACAGCTTTCATAGTATTCCTTCACCACGTTCAATATACTGTGTCAAATCATTTAAGAATTTAACCATGGGTGCACCATCCATCACATCATGGTCACATAATATTGTCATATTCAATATATCCCTGACTTTGATCTGCTTATCTATTACCACCGGCTTCTTTAATATTGAACCAATCCCAAAGGAGAGCGGATGTATCGATTTATGGATGAACCAACCATTGATTTTACCCATCATTCCTACAGAGGTTATAACCACATTCCCCATTTTCTGAAAAGCGAATCCGGGATTATTCAGCATCAATCTCCAAATAGCTCTCCTGAGAAACCCAGGCAAATAATAATAGATATTTTCAGATCGGTTCGTCTTCTTTTTTAAAACGATATCTTTTGAACTTAGCAATTGATTTTTTGCTCTTTCTATTTCCGAGTTTATTTCAAGAGCGCTTTTTTCGTTTGTTTTTTCAATAACCAGGGGAATCGGGACTTTCTGGCCATCCAGCTTCTTTTCAATTAGGATTGAGATATTCACATCGTCGAATATCATCAGCTTTTTCCTGTTATAAAGGTAGGCTGCGGCTTCCTTATGCTGCACCACAACCATGCTTATCATTTTAATCAACCAGGCATTGAAAGAAATATCCACACCATTTCTTCTCTGTATCTGTAATTTTCTTCTGCTTTCAGTTACATCAAATTCCAGGATTGCGCTTACATGATGTTTAGACAATCCAATGGAAAAGGTATCAAATGTTGCAATCCTGGAACGGGGGATCTTCTGAAAGGTATACGCCTGTTGCATGATTTCTTGTTATTGTTTCATTGCCGTACCTGGTAAACGTAGTGAAGATCGTCTTAAAATGCAATGATCTGCCCCGTAAGGGTTTTAAAGCCGGGTTAATATTCCTGAAACCAAACCCTAAGGAGTCATTCCGATGGATTTGTTGGGCCTCATGAAGCCGCGCCTGAAGGCCTGCCCCGGGACTATTTTAACTTGCCGAAGAGAAAACTGCTTTCGATTCCAACCGTGGATTTATACTTGTTCAGGTTAAATCCGATGGCAATCTCCATCCCTAAATTTCGGGAAAACATGAAATCAGCTTTCAACCGTCCCGAGAGTCCGATCGTATGAAAGACGAGATTGTCCCTGAGATATTTATCCAAATATAACCATCCATAATCGGGATTCGGGGTCTCCACCTCCTTTCTGAAATTTACATAGGAAGGGCCAATTTCAATGCCCACCCATGTATTCCCGTTTTCATCAGGGTTTCCCCCGAAGGCTCCCCTGAAGGAGATCGTATACACGTTGTCATGCCTGAAAAAACCGGTGTAATCTTCGGGAAGCTCATTTGCCCGGTCCCAGAGCGCACTCATGGAGATGCTCATTCCGACCACGTGAACCATATGGGTGAACCCGCCTGAGCAGAAGAACCCGGTGCCGTAACCCACACCTACGGACCCAAAATTGAGATTTTTGACTGTATCGGGGTTGCCAGATCCGCTCAACCCGGGAACCAGGCAAATCAATAGTAAGGAAGCCAGGATGAACTTTGTTTGCATCGTAGGCATTTATGATCTATGAAAATTAAGTCAATCCGGCAAGAAAGTCAAGCCATCGGCTTTGAATTATCTCCTATCTTAATGCTCTCCTGGTTGCAAAGTCTTCCCAAGCATGGGAACGAACCTGACCGGATACAGCTTCTCGGTGATAATCCTGCCCTTACTGTTTTTTTTAACAACAACCAGGTACTGGGTCTCGTAGGGATTTCCAACGGGGATGACAATACGCCCTTCAGGAGCCAGCTGCTCTAAAAGGGTTTCAGGAACATCATCGGGAGCACAGGTTACGATCATGCGGTCGAAAGGAGCCTGCTCCGGCCATCCCTCATAACCGTTCCCGATCCGGATCCGGATTTGATCATATCCCAGTTCCCTGAGCACCATTGCTGCCCTTTCACCCAGCGCGGGGATGATCTCAATGGTGTATACCGAGTTGCTTAGTTCGGCGAGCACGGCTGTCTGGTATCCGCTGCCGGTTCCAATCTCCAGTACCTTATGTGCCGCCTCAATCTCCAGCAATTCGGTCATGTGTGCAACAATAGCGGGTTGGGAAATCGTTTGATTATAACCGATGGGAAGCGGACGGTTCTCATATGCAAACTCCCGGAGTTCCTCGGGAACAAAAACATGCCTGGGAACCCGGCGCAATGCCTCCAGTACAGCTCCATTTTCCATGGGCATGTGGGGGTCTTTCTCAATATATTTTCTAACCATGAGAAGCCGTTCATCCGTCCGCTCCTCAAAAGCCGGATGCTGTCCAGCCCCTGAGATAAAAATGAAAGTAAGAATCAGTGTATAAAGCGACTTCATATTCCGGAAATACTGGTTATGCTGGTATTCCAGGATAAATTTACAACCTTCAAGCTGTAAAGTCAATAAATGGCAATTACCAGACATTTGTTATCTTGGTGAGCCAGGTCCCTGCTTTGCATCGCATCAGGTTCAACGGATGATTCAAAGATATAAAAGATGAAACTAACCCCCTTACTGCTTTTCCTGTTCCTTTTGGGTTGTACCGGCCGGGAGGACAAACGTCAGGTAATCACTCTTAACGGCTCCTGGGAGCTGGCAAAAAGCGGTGTTTCTATGGAAATACCGTCGGAGTTCCCGGGCAGGGTGCAGGTGCCAGGACTGGTGGATATGTCAATGCCAGTCCTGGATGAACAGGATACCACCTATGAAAATTCTGTTTACTGGTACAGGAGAACCTTTTCTGTGAACCAGAAGGCCACACCGGTGGCACTGATCAAAATCAACAAGGCCAGGTACCATACCCGGGTCTACCTGAATGGGAACTTTGTGGGAGAGAATACCTGCAATTTTACTCCCTCCTGGCTGGAGGTGAAACCGTTCCTGAAATTCGGGGGTGAAGAGAATGAACTGATTATCGCCGTAGGATGCAAAAACAACCTTCCCGATACGGTGACCCATGGAGAGGATTTTGAAAAGATCAAGTATATCCCCGGGATTTACGATGACGTATCGCTGATCCTCACGGGTAATCCCTTTATCTCCAACATCCAGGCTGTCCCTCTGATTGAAAGCGGCGAGCTGCGGGTGGTTGCCGAAGTGTTGACCGGTGTGGATACCCGGTGGAAGGGAATGTCCTATGCCATCACCGAGCTGGCTTCAGGAAAGCTGGTGGCAAGGGGAAAGGTAAAGAAGAAGCAGGGTGGAATGGTGAAGATCGATTTTAAAGCTGACATTCCCGATGCCCGGCTCTGGTCGCCTGAGGATCCTTTTTTATACCGGGTGGATCTCTCCACGGCAGGGGACAATGCCGGGACCCGTTTTGGTATGAGATCATTCGCCACGGACCCGGAGCGTGGACTGGTAATTCTCAATGGCCAGCCTTATTACATGCGGGGGACCAACGTGTGCATCTTCCGGTTTTTTGAAGACCCCGAGCGAAACGGTTTGCCCTGGAATGAGACCTGGTCTACTGCCCTCCACAACAAGTTCAAGCAGATGAACTGGAACAGCATCAGGTATTGCATTGGGTTCCCGCCCGAGCGGTGGTACGAGATTGCGGACAGTCTCGGTTTCCTGATCCAGGATGAGTATCCCATATGGACCGGGACCGAAGGAGGGTATGAAATGCAGCTGAAAGGGGTCACCTCCTCCCGCCTTGCCGGTGAATATATAGCATGGATGCGCGAAAGGTGGAATCATCCCTGTGTTGTGATCTGGGATTCCAACAACGAATCGGTCAATGACACCACCGGGAAAGCCCTGGAGATGGTGCGGAAGATGGATCTGTCGAACCGTCCGTGGGATAACGGATGGGCCGCTCCCGTGCGGGTCACCGATGTGATCGAAACACACCCTTATCTCTATGTGGACTACGCCTGGACGGGATACCCCTCCGAGCGGGGGCTTCTCAGAGATACCCTGAAGCCCGGAATGCTTTCAGGGAATGGTCCCAATGAACGTGATCCGCTGCCAGAGGGGAAGAAGTATGGAAATGCAACCATTATCAATGAATATTGCTGGTTGTGGCTAAACAGGGACGGATCTCCCACCCGTCTGACCCAGAGGCTGTATGCAGATCTCTTTCCGGGAGCCGATACTCCCGACAAGCGGTATGAGGTTTACGCCAAAGAGCTGGCCAAGCAGACTGAATTCTGGCGGGCCAATGGTACTTGTGCGGGAGTACTTCACTTCTGCGGACTTGGTTACTCCCGTACGGAGGGACCACTGGGATTCACAAGCGACAATTTCATAGATGTGGAAAACCTCACTTTCGCTCCCTATTTTGAAAAGTACACCAGGCAGTCATTCAGCCCGGTAGGGGTAACCCTTGAACTGTGGGATCTGAAACTGAAAGCCAAAGAAGGGATCTCATTCCCCATTCATGTACTCAACGATACCTATGAACCGGTGGAGGGCCAGGTCGAGCTGACCCTGACCCATGAGGGAAACACCACCCTGGTTTCCACATACGATTACAAACTGGAAGCACTTCAAAGGAAAGTGTTCCAGGCCGATCTGGTAATTCCCGCACAGGCAGGCCTGAACATTCTTGAGGCCTCCATTGAATATCGGGGAGAAAAGATCAGAAGCACCAGAGAGTTTATGGTGGATTAACGAGATCAAATGATTTTCTTTGATTGAACCAATTTTGCCTATGAGAAAATTCCTGATTGCAGTTGCCCTTTGTATGACCGGAGTCATATCGTTTGGTCAGACTGCCCGGGTGGTCGGATACCTGCCGGCATACCGGTTCTCTTCAGGCAGTCAGATCGAATATTGCAAACTGACTCATTTAAACCTGTGCTTTGCAAATCCCGACAGTGCCGGAAACATTGTGATGCCAGCCATTGATGCAGTGATGGCAGATGCATTGAGTGATAATCCAAATATCATGATCTGCATCTCATTTGCCGGGGCCGGACTAACCGCACAACAGGTAAGTGATTGGTCCGAATTAATCGACATCCCCGCCAACAGGCCTGCATTCATAGCTAAAATTGTAGACTATGTGCTTGCTAATCATCTGGATGGCGTGGATATAGACCTGGAATGGGACCTTGTTACATCGGGCTACAGTGGTTTTGTCACAGAATTGGCAACCGCTTTAGACCCTCATGACAAAATACTTTCAGCAGCATTTCCGAATCAAACATTGTTCGGCAATGTTTCCAAAACCGCATTGGAAGCATTTGACTTTATCAATATCATGTCCTATGATGCCACCGGACCATGGAGCCCTGCATCTCCAGGTCAGCATAGTTCATACAACTATTCCACCAAGGGAATTAACTTTTGGAAAAATAATGTCGGTATCCCCGGAGATAAACTTAATCTTGGCGTTCCCTTTTATGGATATGATTTCATCGACCCATCCACCGTGAATGCTGTGACCTATGCCAGCATGGTTGCCCTGGACGTGAGTTATGCGGAGTTGGACCAGGTGGGAACTGCATATTATAACGGGCGACCTACCATCGAAGCGAAGGTAGAACTCGCCGGTAATGAAGTGGGCGGAATCATGATCTGGGAAATCGGTCAGGACTCCTTTGATGATTATTCCCTCCTCAAAACCATTCATGGCAAATATACGGATCTGAATATTTTCACAACCGGTTTGTGCGGCAATGATGTTTCATTAGCCATCTCCGAATCCGGTATCCGCGATCAAGCAAACTTATATCCGAATCCTGCCTCAGATTTCCTTCATATCAGGCATGATTATTCCGGACAACCGGAGGTAATCATCACCAGTACTTCAGGACAGATCATCCGGACCGGACCGGTCATCAGAAACCATCATGAATTGTGTATGGATGTGGGTGATTTTAAAAGCGGACTATACCTTATCACCATCCTGAGCCAAGACCAAAGGCCCATAACTCATAAATTAATCGTGAATTAGGCAGATGGAATTAGCTCCAGATCAATTATTAAACCCGTGACGGGCAAAAGAACCGGCAAAATAGAGGGGTAAGAAGATGATGTTTTCCTCAGGCAGATTACCGGTTGGTCCGGAATGAAACACAACGGAGTAAGGTGGAATATAGGCATTCCTGTAAAGATGCAGGCTTCTTAACTTACCTGATGGACCATCTTTCACCTCCACAGGAATAAAGCTACCTTCCTTTTGAATTAAGAAATCAACTTCAGCACTGCTATTCTTTGCATCCCTCGACCAATAATAAAGCTGGTTATTTAATGCAACAACAAATTCCTGTCCGACAAATTGCTCTGCCAGCTGACCACGATAGATAACCAGCAAGTTATGATGATCTAAAGTTTCATTATAATCGATTCCCATAATCCGATTCATCAATCCGATATCAAGAAATACATTTTTGAATTTTCTGTCAGAAGCATTTACCTCCAATGGAATTCCGGGTGAACTTACCGATTTTACCTTCCTGGCTATTCGGGCCATTATCAGGCTTTCATATGCCTTTTTTATTGTGGGAATGGAAGCATCTTTCGAAAGGCCGGTATATTTGATCTGTTTTCCCACACTGGCGGCAATCCCTGAAAAAACTGTTGTTAAGCAATTTACATCCGTTCTTGGTTTGTATTTTCCAAAATCCATCAGGTAGGTGTCCCTAATCTCATCCTGAACACCTGTTGCTTTTTTAATTGATTTTGTTTTTACATATTCTTTTATGCATTCGGGCATTCCCCCGACTAACCAATAAATCCGAAGCTGTTCGATCAGGAATTCATGGGTAGCTAAAGAAACTTCAGAAATTGGTCCGTTACAAATTTCTGCTGCTTTCTTAAAATTGGAAGCCAAAAGAAATTCTGAAAAATTCATTGGATGAAGTTCCATAGATTGAATACGTCCCACTGGAAACGAAATGTCGCCCAATATAAATTCCAAAAGTGAGCCAGCTGCTATTACATGAAGGTCAGGCATCTTCTCATAAAAATACCTGAGTGCCATGATTGCTCTCGGACATATTTGAATTTCATCAATAAAAAGCAGAGTCTTTCCGGCAATCATATCGATGCCCGTTCTCAATTCAAGCTCCGAGCATATTTTTTGGGGATTCAAATCTCCTTCAAATAAAGAAACCCATCCGGGATCTTCTTCAAAGTCGATTTTCAGGAAGAATTCAAACGCCTCCTTCCCCAGTTTCTCCACCAGCCAGGTTTTGCCGACTTGTCTGGCACCTCTTAATAACAATGGCTTTCTCCTTTCCTGACTTTTCCAGTTTTTCAGGTCAGAATAAATATATCTATCCATAATTGTTTAGTATTCCAATCCAAATATACAGAATTAGATTTAGTTATCCAGTGCAAATAGGAGTCAAAAAATTTAGTTTTCCAGCCTCGGTTTGAAGTGCCAATCGGCTGTCGATTTATTTTTGGTGTTTCTTCACCATTAATTTCCCGGAATAGGGTTGACCCTGCGCATTCAGGCGGTAGAAATAAATTTCCTCATGGAGAGACTCAATTGAAACAGGTTTGTTGTTTTCAACGGTCTGACTGATTACCATTTTTCCCTGGATATCGAATATCTCTACCCTAAACCGGTCAACGGCTGAATCAAGGGTGAATGTTACCTGGCCGTTAGCAGGGTTCGGATAGAGGCTTAACTGGTTTTCGGACTTTGATTCCCTAATGCCGGTTATTTCCTGTTCAGAATACTCTAAGAAATAATCACTATCGAAAACCCAGCTTTCACCATCACCCTCGTAATTGATCAAGTGCATCAGCTTGTGCTTAAATATCAGTTCCTCGTCAAACCCACCTTCTACCTCAATGAAGGCGATTGGTAAAATCAGATCCTCATACGAAAAACTATTGTCATAGGTATATTCATTTTTCAAGGCTTTTTCCAGCAGACCGGAATCCATATTCAATTCAAAAATTGCATTCTCCGTTCTGTTTCCTAATTCATCGTAAACCGATTCTTCCCGATATATGATGGAGTCCTCTAAATTAACAACATATAATACCAGGTTTCCGCTGGAATCATAAGTATAGTTTATAATTCCAAATATGACCCACTGTTCAGCTTCCCACTTCGAAAAATAGGATTCTGTAATCTTTCCGTTGGAATCATAAATGTCCGTGTATTTTCCTGTTTTCATCCAATTGTCGCCATCCCATTCCGCGGAAATGATTTCAGTCATCTGATCATTGGAATCATAAATAAAATCGTATTTATTGGTGTTTATCCACTGGCTTCCATCCCAATCATAAATTACACTCATGGTCAGCATATTTTTGTTATCATAAATGAATTCATCCTTCGACCAGTTTGCCCACTCGCTGCCGTCCCAAAGATACTGTACAACCTGCGTATTATTTCTGTTGATATCATAGGTGAACATATTCTTTATGAAACTCTCGTACTGGTTGCCGACCCACAAGGAGTTAATGTGCTGGATTTGATCTCCATGATTATCATAGGTGTATTCATCTTTTTCGGCGGTGTTTTCCCACCCGCTCCCATTCCACAGATAACTGACATTCAATGTTTTGTTTCCATCAGTATCATAGGTGAATTCATATTTCATTGAGTTTTCCCAATGGTCGGTATTCCATTCATAATATAGATCCTCCAGCAGGTTCCCTTTACTGTCATACCGATATTCGTCCTTGTCTATTTCTTCAGCAAAAACCATAATAAGCTGCTGCTTTGCGACATCAGTATTTTTAAATTGATTTGGGTTTGGAGCTTTTTGTTTTATCCGCAGATAATGATTGTACTTATCACTTAAGATTGAAAAGGAAGAATCCGTCTTCTGATGTTTTTTCAAAATAACAAAAATATCAAGCTTCACAGTTCAGGCTCCTGGTGATTGCCAGGAGTTTTTTTTTAAAACTTTCTAAAGTCAACAAAATTACTGGCTTATACGTCTTATTCATAGCTCAGCTGATACCACCATTAACCCTCTTCTGAAATGGAAATAATATTTAAACTTAAAATTTTAAATCATGAAACTGACAGCCTGCATTATTTTATTCGCGTTTTCGGTTCACTCATATTCACAGTGTAATGTTGAAATAAGGGAGTATAGTAGTAGCGAGTTTTCCTCCAAAATAATTGGTGCTTGGCAAGCTGTTGAATGGTATGTCCACGATGTGAATCTGTTGGGTGACAGAATATTTATCTTCAGTTTCAACTCAAATGATACCGTAAAAATAGAGGAACCAGGAGCCTTCTTTTCCATAGGCAGCTGGGCAATAGGTGAAGAAGAGAATAGCCTGTTCTGGGAAATGCCAGAAAAGGATAACTCATTTTCAGGGAGATATGATTTTGTTGATGGTCAACTTATTCTGGCAGGAAAAGGATTGATTGGAGAAGAGGAGTACATTTGCATCATACTGGGAACAGGAAGTTCAGTTCACTGATATTATTGGGTCTGAGCGCGTCATTCTGAATATCAAACAAAGTCTGCCGGTTGCTGGGAAATATAAATATCCTATTTCAGTATCCCGGAGGCGGGAGCGGTCTGATAGATGTGCAGCAAATCACTGAAGATGGGATCGCCCAAAAGATGATCCCACGATTCGATAAGCTCCGCAAAAGGCTCATCCTCCAGCCGGCAGCATTGCATGTATTCTTTAATGAACCCGGTTATTTCCTGTCCGTACTCATTATTAAGTTGGTTGTCTATTTGCATGAAATAGCTTGCACCTCCCCAGTACATATCGGCGTACCGGTTTCTGCTTTTAAGTTCGCCGGCCACGGTAACAAAATCCTCTTCCCGGTCATAGGAGGGTTTCACCCTCTCAATCTTTTGCGCATAAATTGCCGTTACCTCGTCCGGCGAACAGATACCCAGCGTTTGCATGATCTGGTATTGCATATAGCTCGCATATCCTTCTGCAAACCACGCATATTCGCTTCCAAGGAATGGGATGGACAGGTGGCTGATTTCGTGGGGAGCGGTCCAGTCATCCATGAATGATTTCAGCGGATAGGAGGGATCAATATGAAAATCAACTCCCTGTAAAGGATGGCGGCGGGTACTGGCCCAGGGAACCGGCTCCGGGGAGCTGTTACGCCGGTGAATATGGAAATGCAGATCGAAAGGATAGACGCCGATGGTTGCCTCGGCAGCAAGGGTCACACGGGTTAACCACTCCTTTACTTTCAGTTGCTCCCCGGCATTGAATTCATCCTCCCAGTGCCAGACGATCCTTGAACCGGGCTCCTCAATATTTGAAGTATGAAAGACAGTAACGAATAAAACGGAGAGAAAAAGCATCGATCCCGGGTAGATTGTTATCCTGTAAAACAGTTATCGGATTGGTATGGTTGGCGATATTGTATTGCAAACAATCCTTTTAACTCAGGGTTAACATCTGGTGCCCTTCAAAGCGTATTTTAATTAAATTTGGTATCTTCATCAGCATTGAAAACCCGTAAAAAATATACCCTATGAAAAAATATACAAAATCAACGTTAACATTAATCCTGGTGCTATCTCTCTCAACCCTGGTGATGGCACAAACCCGGTTTAAAACACTGAACTACCTGTATGGTATTTCAGGAACAAAGATCCTTTCCGGTCAGCATAACGACTTAAAAGCCTTTCATGGAAATCCGACCGGACCAAGTTACTGGACAGATGAAGTTTATAAGGTGACAGGAAAATACCCGGCTCTGTTTGGCGTTGATTTTGGGTTTCATGGGGAGGCTTCACTACGTTGGGCTGTCACATACGAAGCCGAAAAGCAATGGAACAAGGGAGCCGTGGTGAATTTTATGTGGCACGCATGCCCTCCGACACAATCGGAACCCTGTAACTGGGACGGAGGTGTAAAAAGTTCATTAACCGCCTCCCAGTGGACCGACCTGCTTACCGATGGGGGAGCTTTAAATATTGTATGGAAAAACAGGATTGATTTAATTGCAGCTCCATATCTTCAATATCTTGAAGATAAAAGGGTTGAAGTATTGTGGAGGCCCTTCCACGAGCAGAATCAAACGGTATTCTGGTGGAATTCCGGTGGTGCAGAAAATACCAAAGCGCTATGGAAGTTAACCTACGACTATATGATGAATGAACTGGGGCTGACCAACCTCATCTGGACCTGGAATGTTCAGGACATCCATTCGAGTTACCAGCAGTATAATCCGGGTGATGAATATTTTGACATGGCTGCTCTTGATATATACAGTGGCGGATTTACCGATTTAAGCTACTATAATGCATTGGTAGCACAGGCAGGCGGAAAACCGCTGGGCATTGGAGAGTGTTTTAAAGTCCCCACTGCAACAGTCATCAATAACCAGCCGAAAATGTCATTCTTTATGATCTGGGCCTATGGTCTTTATGAAAATGAAAGTGGCGGAACGACAAATACGGTTCAACAAATAATGGATACATATAATAATCCCAAAGTGATCACCCTTGATGAAATGCCCGGCTGGCAGTCGTTTTGTGCTTATGACGGAATGGTTTCTTCGGTACCGGGCAGGATTGAGGCTGAGCATTTTGGTATTTGCGGCGAGGGTATCTCTTACTCAGATTCTGACACATTGAATGTACCGGGCTATTACAGGAAGGATACCGGGGTTGATATTGATACGACGAATGCGGGGGGGTATTGTATTTCTGATGTCGTAGGTGGAGAATGGACTGAATATCCGGTTCATATTGATACCACAGGTACCTATACGCTCGAGGTGGCCGTTGCTTCGGATATGGATGATAAAAAATTCCATATTGAAATGAACGGAACCAATATCACCGGTTCGGTTGATGTTCCTAATACAGGTGGGATGCAAGTGTGGGATACCCTGCGTATTCCTATTGATCTCCTGACAAGCGGGCCTGAAACACTTCGCCTGTGGATGGATACGGACGGGTTCAGTATTGATTATATGAAATTCATCATGGGGAACAAATCTCCCCATGCAACCATCACTGCTCCGGAGGATAACGCCGTGTATGTAGATTCCTCTGATGTAACCATTTCAGTGGAAGCGGGTGATCCGGATGGCGAAATCACTTTGGTGGAGTTTTTTAACGGGTCGGCCAAATTAGGGGAAGTTACTTCTGAACCATTTGAATTTATCTGGGAAAAAGTTCCTGTCGGCCAGTATTCCATTGCGGCTGTGGTTACCGATAATGATGGTCTTGGTTTTGTAACAGATACCGTAAAAATCTCCGTCCGCAAACCACAGGGTCCATTCCTTGGCACTCCGTACGCCATTCCGGGAAAAATTGAATGTGAGGATTATGATTTTGGCGGCGAGGGAGTTTCCTTTCACGAATTAACACCGGGAAATAAATTCCTTGTAACCTATCATGGTGATGATCCGGTGGATGTCGGACCGTGTGGTGATGAGGGCGGCGGATTTAATATTGGTGATTTCCAGGATGGTGAATGGGTAAATTATACTGTAAATGTTGCTGCAACCGGTCTGTATGATATTGAATTCAGGTATGGAACAGCCATGAACGGATCGAGTCTTTCGTTGTCGGTTGACGGCGACCCTTTTACCGGAACGGTACCCACTCCCAATACCAATAACTGGGACAGCTTTGTATCGATTTTTCTGAAAGGAAAATCCCTGACCGAAGGGGAACACATTTTAACCATGCATTGTGTGAAGGGCTATCAGAATGTCAACTGGATCAGATTTACCGAGTCTGTTGTTGGTATTGATGATGAGCAGGCAGATGGTTCCGGGGTATTTAAACTTCACCAGAACTATCCAAATCCATTCACTCTTTCAACAACCTTCAGTTACCAGTTATCAGAAAACTGTGAAGTGAAACTGAATATATTTGACCTTATGGGCAAGCAGGTTAAAAATCTGGTCGACCGGGAGCAGAATGCCGGCTTCCACCAGATACCCTTCGATGCAGAAGAATTGTCCCCCGGGGTTTACATTTATCGCCTGGAATCAGGTGAGCATATCTACCAGAAACAGATGCTGCTTATGAAGTAAGTCCGATCCTAGGAAAGCATCAGTACCTCTTCCCAGTTCTGACTGGCAACGGATTTCTCCAGGGCTTCAAGTACGGAGACACAATTCAATATGCTTTGGTGGGAGCGGGGTTCCTTACCTGTCCGGAACATTTCCACCATATCCATATAATTTTTTGCCGGGTCACTCTCTGCCACCCGGGATTTGAGTTCAGTTAATCCCTCTTTTGTCTCCACAAAGGTTTCCCAGTCAGAGGCAATATTCTTGAAAATCAGGGTAGCAAACAGACCATTTTTATATACCAGGGTTGCGATGCCATTTTGCCCGTTTCTTGTTACCCTCACCCTGCTGATATCTTCACCAAACATAAACATCAGGGGCTGTAGGATGTGTACCCCATAAAAAAACACTCCGCCATATTGCGAATCCATATCCACAGGTCCGTATCTGACTACCTGGTTGATCATTCCCATCGATTCGACCTGCTCTTTTATATCAAAGGTAGAATTGCTTTGGGCGACGGAGCTGTAGGAGGTTACCGGTGCTCGATGCTTACGGGCAAGCTCCAGAAACGCTTTCCCCTCTGCAGCCCTGTAGCAGAATGGCTTGTCGATAAATGTCGGAACACCCTCTTTAATAAAGGGGATTGCAGCCTCGAGGTGATATTTCGGATGGCGGTGATCAACGATCAGCGCATCAATTTCGCCCAGCATCTCTCCGGGATCCTTTACAATATTTGGGATATTCCCTTCTGCCGCAGCTTTCCTTGCAAACGCGTCGGTTTCACCCCAGACATATTTCACTTCCACTCCGGGAAATTTTTTCTCTACGTTGAACATTTTACCAAATCCAATCGTATGTGAATTTTCAGCGCCGATGATTCCGATCCGCAAATTTTTTAAATCCTGGTCAGGCCCGGTCAACAACTGGGATGCCAGGGCATTGCCTGAAGGGAAAGCTATTGTGGACAGGGCTGCCCCTTTACCCACGGTTTTAATAAATGATCTTCTGGATTTCATAAAGTGAGATCTTTTGCGGTTAGATTAAAGTTTCATTTCCCATCCGTTTTCATAGCTGCGCGACCAGTACTTCAGTGCTTTTTTATCATTTAAAATATGGCCGTTTTCAGGATCAATTTCAAGAGAATGACCCACCTGCTGAGCAATGTTGCCCAGCTGTACGAGCAGGGTGCTTTTATGTCCGGATTCTATATCGGCCCTGAGCTTGCTGCTGCCGTTACGTATTCCGTCAAAGAAATTTTGAATATGAAGGGCATCCAGATTGTCATAGGGACTAACCAGGTCTCCGGTTCCCCTGTTTGGTTCCATTT
Source organism: Bacteroidales bacterium (assembly GCA_046485075.1). Classification (GTDB taxonomy): domain Bacteria; phylum Bacteroidota; class Bacteroidia; order Bacteroidales. Next base: position 35,508 of record JAWOHR010000091.1, on the reverse strand, counting down.
TTGCTTCTTTCACAACATGATCATCAAGATCAAAGATCGTATAATTGTTGCCTCCGGGGAATACCATACTACCTTCTTCTCCATAAAAGATCACACCGGCACCACTGCCTTCAATGAGCTTTCCGTTGCAACTTCTTCCTTCCCAGGTCATGGTAACGCCCTCTTTAAAATCCAGGTTGATTACCTGGGTGTCGGGTGTCTCCCAATCATCCTGGTAACGGTACCTTCCCCCGTTTGAACTCACCCTGACCGGATAATCCACGTTTAATCCCCATCGTAACATATCAATCATATGCGTCCCGTTATTCAGTGCTTCGCCTGTCCCCCAATGCCAGAACCAATGCCAGTTATAATGAACCACGTTGTCTTTGTATGCCTTTCGGGGAGCAGGACCCTGCCAGAGATCCCAATCGAGCCATTCGGGTACAGCGGTTTCTTTTCCGGTTCCAATGGGCCCGCGGTTATTTGCGTACCAGCCTTTTCCAAAATAGGGGCGGCCAATTACTCCATCCTTCAATTCCTGGATACCTTGAATGATCATTGGGAACGACCTGCGTTGGTTGCCCAGTTGAACAGCCTTACCATACATTGCGGCAGCCTTAATAAGCATTTCTCCTTCGTGGGGATTATGACTGCTGGGTTTCTCAAGATAGACATGTTTACCGGCCTGCATAGCTAACAGTGCTGCAGGAGCATGCCAGTGATCGGGAGTGGCAATGACCATTGCATCGATTTCTTTATCCTGCAACGATTCCCTGAAATCACGGAATCCCCTGGTTTTAATCTCCTGTGATGTTTCCAATTCTTTTTGACAGGCTGACAACGCATTACTATCCACGTCGCATATGTGGACTACATCACAATCGGTCTGCCTTGCAAAATTTGAGGCCAGCGCTTTTCCTCTTGAATTTACACCCATCACGGATACCATGATCCTTTCATTGGAACCCATGATGCGGCCATAGCTTTTTGCGCTGAAAGCTGGAAGAATTCCTCCAAAGGAGAGCGCTGCTGAAGCTACGGTTGTTTTTTTTATGAAGTTCCTTCTTGAGTTTGATGCCATGGCAGATATTTTTTGTGGGTAAGTAACTTATTCAATGAGGAGTTCACCCCATTGCGTACGCTAGTTTAAGGAATTTTTTGTATTAAACCCTTATTTTTATGAGCATTTTGCAAAACCGGAAAAGTAGTAGTTTTATATTACGTAATTTTGAAAGCTAATTCAGACAATATTGATATCAAACCATTGTAGACGATGAATCGAAAATACAGGGTCTCGGTCCTACAACTAAACCTGAATAACACTCCCGAAAACAACCTTAAAAAATGTTTGAGCCGAGTGAGAGAGGCTGCTAAAAAGGGTGCGGAGGTGATTTCGTTGCCGGAACTTTACAGCAGCCATTATTTCTGCCAGAGTGAAGAGGTTAATAATTTTAATCTTGCGGAACCACTCTACAGTACATCCTTCCATGCATTCAGTGCCCTGGCAAAGGAACTGGGTGTGGTGATCATTGTTCCCTTCTTTGAAAAAAGGATGTCGGGAATTTACCACAACAGTGCGTATATCATCGATAGCGACGGATCGGAAGCTGGATTGTACAGGAAAATGCACATTCCGGATGATCCGCATTTTTATGAAAAGTTTTACTTCACCCCGGGTGATCTGGGATTCAAAACCATATCTACTCAAAAAGGCAAAGTGGGCACATTGATATGCTGGGACCAGTGGTATCCTGAAGCTGCAAGGATCACAGCACTAAAGGGGGCTGAAATCCTGTTTTACCCTACGGCCATTGGCTGGGCTCCGAAGGAGGTAGAGGAATTCGGTGAAAGGCAACTGGGTGCATGGATGAATGTAATGAAGGGACATGCCGTGGCCAATGGCATATATGTGGCCGCTGCCAACCGGATCGGGCTGGAAAAATATGTACCCGGTACGGATGGTATTATTTTCTGGGGGGCTTCCTTTATTGCCGGTCCGCAGGGCGAAATACTGGCGCAGGCCTCAAATGATCAGGAGGAAATTTTGATTGCAGAGGTGGATCTTGATTTGCTGGAGAATGTTCGGCAGAACTGGCCTTTCTTCAGAGACCGGAGAATTGATGCCTATGGAGAAATAACCCAAAGAGCCATTGATAACCGATGAGCGCAAAAAACAGAAGGTTTCCGGCTGAATGGGAAAAGCAACAGGGCATTCTGCTCTGTTTTCCCCATGATGGAAAGGATTGGCCAGGTAAATACCAGGCGATCCAATGGGCACTTGTTGATTTCATAAAGAAAATTGCAGCCATCGAACAGGTGATCATCCTGGTGGCAGATGAAACGCTTCAATGGAGGGTAACCGAAATGCTCATGCGGGCCCATGTCCATCTTCCGAACGTTGATTTTATCATACACAAAACCAACCGGAGCTGGATGAGGGATTCGGGCCCCATCATAGTTAAAAATGGTGCGGAATCACGGGAAGCACTGAATTTCCACTTTAACGGGTGGGCGAAATATAAAAACTTTTACCTGGACCGGACTGTCCCCCGGAAAGTAGCCTCTTATTTGAATGTTCCTCTGACAAATGCTGTGTATCAGGGGAAACCTGTGGTTCTTGAAGGCGGAGCCATTGATACCAATGGCAAAGGCACCCTGATCACCTCCGAAGAGTGCCTGTTGGATCCGGAAATCCAGGTCAGAAATCCGGGGTTCACTAAAACGGATTATGAGGCAGTTTTTGCCGAATACCTGGGTATAACCCATACCATCTGGATCGCGGAGGGAATCAGGGGAGACGATACGCACGGACACATCGATGATCTGTGCAGGTTCGTGAATGAAAACACTATTCTCTCGGTCGTTGAACCCGACCACAGGGACGAAAATTACAGACCATTGCAGGACAACCTTTCAAGGTTAAAAAAAGCATCCCTGGAAAATGGGAAATCACCAGATGTAGTGGAGATCCCCATGCCCGAAAAACTCCTTTTCGAGGGAATCCGGATTCCTGCCAGTTACGCCAATTTTTTGATTTTAAACCACGTTGTGCTGGTTCCGACTTTCAATGATCCCAACGACAGGATTGCCTTAAATATCCTGGCCAGTTGCTTCCCCGGCAGGGAGGTAACGGGCATAAGTGCCATTGACCTGATCTGGGGTTTTGGAACTTTGCACTGTTTGAGCCAGCAGATACCTGAATAGAGAAGACATAAATATGATCAATAAAAATCCGGAATGATGCAATTGAACAAACCTGTTTTTCTGAGTGCATTTTTTGTAATGGCTTTTTTTACATCGGGAGTTGCCTGGAGCCAAACCTCTAAAAGCACCATGCCAGAGATTGTTGAAAAGGATGGTCGTCACGCCCTGCTGGTGGATGGAGAGCCATTTTTAATCCTGGGCGGTCAGGCCCACAACTCCAGCGCCTGGCCCGGTATGTTGCCCCGGGTGTGGTCTGCCATCGAGACACTGAACGCCAACACCCTCGAAGTCCCGCTTTACTGGGAGCAAATTGAACCGCAGCCGGGGAAGTATGATTTTTCCCTGATCGATACGTTACTCAATCAGGCCAGGGAGCGGGACAAATATCTTGTGTTGCTGTGGTTTGCCACCTGGAAAAATGGCAGTAACCATTATATGCCCGGATGGATGAAAAATGATGCCGTAAAGTATCCTAACCTGACAGGAAAAGACGATCAGCCGGTCGATTCGCCTTCGCCACATACAAAGGCAGCGATGGAAGCCGATGCAAGGGCTTTCAAAGCGGTAATGAAGTATTTGAGGGAGACCGATCCTCAACATACCGTACTGATGGTTCAGGTGCAAAACGAACCCGGGTCCTGGGGAAGTGTGCGGGATTATTCACCGGTTGCCCAAAAACTGTTTGAGGGGCAGGTTCCTGCCGGGCTTCTCGAACCCGGGGTACTGCTTGCCTTAAACAAACCTTTGGTCAAGAGGGGGACATGGCAGGAGGTTTTTGGGGATGATGCGGATGAGTATTTCCACGCCTGGTCGGTGGCCAGTTATATTGAATATGTTGCTGCGGCAGGTAAGTCAGTAAATTCACTCCCCTTGTATGTCAATGCAGCTTTGCGCGATCCTCTTTCAAATCCGAGTGCATCGACTTATGAAAGCGGGGGCCCCACAGACAATGTGATCCCTATCTGGAAGGTGGCAGCACCCTCAATCGACTTGTTGGCTCCGGATATATACCTGTCAGGAAGTGAGCGTTGCTTAAAGGTGTTAGAGTTATATGATCGCTCCGACAACGCGCTGTTTGTCCCCGAGATCCACCCCAGCGCGGAAAATGCGAAATACCTGTATGCATTAATCGCCCGCGGTGGAATTGGATATTCGCCCTTTGGAATCGATGACAATGGACGTGACGAGACCATGGAGGAAACTGCTGCACGCCTTGGGACGCTTTCAGGGGAATACACCATGGCCGCTCCCATGATGAGGGAGCTGGCCAGGTGGGGTTTTGAAGGAAGAATAAAAGCAGTGGTGGAACGTGAAGATCATGCGGAGCAAACGATCGATCTGGGTGGCTGGCAGGCCATTATTAAATTCAGTGCCACGGGTGGACGTACGGAACAGGCGAATGCCCAGCCGATCGGTAAAGCGATGGTGGTTCAACTGGGGGAGAACGAGTTTCTCCTTGTGGGCACGCACTGCCGTTTTACGTTCCGGCCTCTTGGTGACAATGCCGGTAGGGCCTGGCAGTACCTGAAAGTTGAAGAAGGCAAGTATGAAAACGGTGCCTTTAAGCTTCTTCGAATACTCAACGGGGATGAAACGGATTGGGGCGGACCCTATATCGGGGAAATCCCGGCTGTTTTACGCACCACCCTGGTCGTAAGGTAGCTCCTGTGATGAACACGTTATAAGCGTTCTTATTTCCCGAACCGTTTGATGGCCTCTTCCAACATTACAGCGGTTGCAGTTGCCCCGCTCCGGGTGCATCCGGCTGCCTGAACGGCAATCAGCTGATCGAGTGTGCGGACACCTCCTGCAGCTTTTACCTTCACATTCGGGCCTACACTTTTTTTCATGAGTTTCAATACCGGGATCGTTGCCCCGGTATAGTTGTAGTCACCGTTGGCCTGTTTTACGAAACCGAATCCTGAAGAGGTTTTTACAAAATCGGCTCCCATCCCGGTACAAATCTCGCAAAGTTTAACAATGTCCGCCTCCCGGGTAATAAAGTCGGTTTCGAAAATCACCTTCACAATGGCTCCGTGCGCATGGCAAGTATCGGTCACTGCTTTTATCTCCCTGGAAATGTAATCCCAGTCGCCCTGTAATGCTTTGCCAATGTTGATGACCATATCGATTTCAACCGCCCCTTCCCTGCAGGCATTTTCGGCTTCAAAAACTTTGACGGAAATGGCAGAATTTCCAGCGGGAAAGCCAATGACACAGCCGGTCAGAACATCGGTACCTTTCAAATATTCAATGGCCGGTCTGACCATATAGGGTTTTACACATACCGAAGCCACATCATATTTTTTTGCCACTTCGCATTCTCTTTTCAGGTCTTCATCGGTAAGCGTAGGGTGCAGAATCGAATGATCGATCATCTTTGCCAGTTTGTAAACGGTTTCATTCATGGAATTATGTTTTTGGTTTTTAAATATGATAGCTGTTTCCGATAGGGTATTTCATCGTATTACAATAGAGTTCGCTGTAAATATGCAGACCGGGATGGCTGGTATGAAATTTAATTGAAATGTGAAGAATGGGCGAACCTGTTTCAATTTTCAGGAGACCGGCCGTTCGTTCACCGGCATGTTCGGACCGGAGTTCCTGTTCAGATCCTGTAATCTCGATCCGGTATACCTGGCTCAATGTTTTAAAGAACGAACCGGCAACAAATTCCTGATCGGTGAAATTTTTCAACGCCCGGTCGGCAAACCAGTTGTTTTCAAGCATTACAGGATGATCGCCCACACAACGAAGTCGTTCAAAATGCAGGCAACCGGTCTGAAGTTCATCTTCCCCCGGTTGAAATACAATCGCTGTATTCCAGGTGCGGATGGCCGGTTCCTGTAAGAAGATTGTATTTACATTCTGGCCCACAGCCTCGGAAAATCCTTTCACATTCAGCAGACCAAGTGATTGGCGGCGTTCTCTCACCCGGCTGCCTTTTCCGTGTTGTTTCTCGATAAATCCCTCTTTTAAAAGGTTATCCAGGGCTTTACGTACCGTGGTTCGGGTAATTGAATGGCGGGTACACAACTCATTTTCAGAAGGCAGATAATCACCCACCTGGAAAACTCCATACTGAATATTCTCCTTCAGCATCCATTCAAGCTCCTGATAACGTGTTTTTTTCATCCTCCCTGGTTGTACAAATATAGTTTTTTTACTTGTACGTACAAGAAGAGATCTTCCTGATTTATGGATCAGTCAAACTCGAGTATATTATGTTGCCGGGTCTTTTTTTGAGTGAGTTCTGCCAGTATAGTTGCAACCGAAGGTTCGGCATTGATAAAACGAATTTTACACCGGCGGGCATCGGCTATGTTTTTCAATTCATGTAAAATATGAATTCCCCCACTGGCGATTGATTTAATTCCCTTCACATTGACGGTGATTTCGTGATGGGCTTTCAGAATGGTCATGAGTTCCTTCTTCATCAAATGACACTCATTTCTTCCCAGTTCCTCTTTTTCTCCTGTCAGGGTGGCCAGGTAATAGCCTTCGCCTGTCTTTTTTATTGCCAGCATATTCGCAGAGTTTTAGTTTCCTTTCAATAGCGTTGCATTATAAAAGTTGGTTTGGAACTACAGGTTCCGGTCACACGGTATGGTACATTATATGATAAAGACGGTATATACGTATTTAGTAACGACCCGGCTACCACCCATTTGCCCTGAAAGCCGCCAGGATCTCCCGGGTCACAGGCCCGGGGGTGCCGTTACCGATCCTTTTGCCTTCCACGGATACCACCGGGGTCACATCCCTGGAGGTGGAGGTAAGGAATATTTCATCGAAATCATAGAGGCGGCCGGCCTCGATATCCTCCACGCTGATTTCACCGAACATGGAGAGTACCTGCTTGCGGGTGATTCCTTTCAGGATATCGCTGGCGGGGGTATAAACATGCCCTCCTTTGACGAAAAAGAGGTTGGCACGGGAGGTTTCGGAGATCATGTTGGTGTGAAACATGACATCCACAGCACCGTACTCCCTGAGTTTCTTCTGTAACCTCAGTGTATTGAAGTAATAGAGCGTTTTGACCTCCGGGTTGGGCCTTACAAATCTGTCGCTGACCAGGTGTACGCCCTTTTCAAAACTCTCTTCCGGAGGTTTATTCCAGTTGAGGTTAAGGATGACCACGTTTGCAGTTCCGGTTACCGATTCCAGGTTTTCTGAATACCCCCCGGTTACGATGACCTTAAAGGCGCCGTTGACCAGACCGTTCTTTTGAAGTAAACCATGGATGATGGATTCGAATTGTCCCCTGTCCAGATCGACCTTTATACCCGACAGATCCAGAGAGTTAAAGAGTCTTTCCTGGTAATCCTTCAGCCAGGGAATGTTTCCGTTCCTGCAGCGAAAAAAGTCAAATACCCCGAATCCCCTCTGGAACAAAAGGTCTGAAATATGAAGATTCACATTTTGATACGTGACCAGGTCACCGTTGAAGTAGCAATAATTAGATGGATTCATTTTTATAGGTCAGTTCAATGTTAGGGTAAATGTTATAAAATTTTCGGAACTTTCATAAACCAATCCATACACCGATTAATATGAGAAAATGTTCACTCCTTCCCTTTGCTTTCACGACCATGATCTTTTTTGGGGTCATCCCGGGGTGCAGTCCCGGAAATATGCAATCGCCCGATCCGGACGGATTCCTTGATCCTCCTGCCGTTCATGGTGTCCACACCTGGTGGCACTGGCTCGATAATGCAATTACCAGGGAAGGGATCACGGCCGATCTCGAGGCGATGAAACTTGCGGGGATATCGACTGCCACCATACTGAATGTAAGCCTCCACGAAGAAAGGGACCTTGGTGTTGAACCGGTACTGTTTGACACACCCGAATGGTACGGGATGTTCAGGTGGGCACTGGAGGAGGCCGACAGGCTCGGGATAACCATCGGCGCACACAACTGCGACGGGTGGAGCACCAGCGGCGGTCCCTGGATTACTCCCGAACAATCAATGAAAATTTGCGTGTGGAGCAAGCATATGGTCAGCGGGCCAGAAAAAGTTTCGGTAAAGCTGCCTGAACCTGCGTCAAACCATGATTTCTACAGGGATATTGCTGTACTTGCATTTCCCTCCCGGCAAAGCGATCATCCTGTTCCCACTTCCTCTGCAGGGATCAGTGTGAATGGTGTCCCGTCGGGGGATATTCTTTTTGACGGGAATCCTTTCAGTATGATATCCCTTACAGGACCAGCCTCTGTCGATATTACATTCCCTTCACCGGTAACGGTATCAACACTTGCCATCCATCCGCGCAAGGATTTTGAGTGGGGCTCCATGCGGGATATTCGCTTCATGATCACCTTGCAGAAAGCTGATGCCAACTCCGGGTTCAGGACCATTACAGAATTTGAAAGCCAGGGGATCAATCAGACCGTAATGATTCCTTTCCCTGAAACAACTGCGGGCAAATTCAGGGTTTTGATTGGCAAAACCAGGGATAGCGAACGCTTTTACGATTTCGGGATTTCGGAGCTGGAACTTCTGGCGGAGAATGAATTGCCAGCTTATTTTACAGAAATTCCGAATCATCTTGAAAAAACCGTCACCACCCAGGCTGATCCGGTCAGTGACCTGTTTGCCACGGGTGACTCAGGGGAATGGTCAGTGGATCCGGCACAGGTGACCGACCTCACCTCTCTGTTCGGGGAGGATGGAATCCTTCGATGGGATGCACCGGCCGGTGACTGGACCATCCTCAGGATCGGTTATACCACCACCGGTGTGGTGAATGGTCCGGCTACCGCAGCAGGACGGGGACTGGAGTGTGATAAGATGGATACTTCAGCACTGAATGCCCATTTTTCCGGGTTTTCTGCAAAACTAATTGAAACCGCTGGGGAATTTACCGGTAACACTTTTGAATACCTGTTTATCGACAGCTGGGAATGCAAATACCAGAACTGGACGCAGAATTTTCCAGAAGAATTTGCCCGGTTGAGGGGTTACAGCATCATCCCATGGCTCCCCGTGATTTCAGGGGAGGTGGTCGGGAACACCGGAGAGACCGAAAGATTCCTGCACGATTACCGCATGACCATCGCCGAACTGATCGAGCATAACTACTATGAACATTACAACACCCTCTGTCACCGTATGGGAGTGGAGTCACATGCAGAGGTGATATACGGGGGTGCCGGTTATCCCCCCCTGGATGTACTCAGATCCAACAGGTATATCGATGTACCCATGTTCGAATTCTGGGCAGGACTGGAGAGCGAAAGCGGACTGATCAAATATGGTCCGGTCCAAAGGGCAGACTCTGACCTGCCCATGCAGGCTGCAGCTCTCTATGGCAAGCAGGTCGTCCCTGCAGAGGCCTATACCGGTTTTGCCAATTACTCGGAAACACCCTGGGATCTGAAGCTATTCGGAGACAGGGCTTTCTGCGGCGGGGTGAACCAGATGGTGCTCCACAGTTATGTGCATCAGCCTGGTGAACGTAAACCGGGGATCACTCTGGGTGTTTTCGGCCAGTCCTTTAACCGTCATAATCCATGGTGGCCTTACGCCTCCCAATGGTTTGATTATCACCGAAGAATCCAGTACCTGCTGCAGGAGGGCACCGTCAACGCCGAACTGCTTTGTTTTGTGGGCGACCGGTTATACGATCCCTGGAGTTCGCAGTGGGTACAAAACCTCCCGCCCGGTTACAGGGTTCAGAAATGCAATTCAGATGTCCTCGGGCGAGCAAGTCTGAAGGATGGCTCGGTTGTATTGGAGAATGGGATGAGTTACCGGATGATCCTTCTGCCCGATGATCCGGGAATGGAGCTTTCAACCCTGCAAATCATTGAAGCGCTTGTGAAACAGGGGGCCATTATTTCCGGACCAAAACCGGTTCATACGCTTTCACTGAAGAATGCCGGTGAGAACGACAGGGAGCTCAGGGCACTGGCGGATCAGCTGTGGGGTCCGGACAACGATTCAGGCAAATACCTGAACAAATACGCAGAGGGCAAAGTATATGGCGGGTACTCCGTGGAAGAGGTAATTGTATCGGAAAAATTTGAACCTGATTTTGCCACTGCCGAACAGGCAGATCCGCCACTGATCTACATTCATAAGAAATCGGGTGGTGCCGACTTCTGGTTCCTCGTGAACCAGGAGGAGAAGGAGGTTACCCGAACCTGCCGTTTCCTGGCCGACGGATCCGTTCCGCAGGTGTGGGACCCGCAATATGGCGACAGATATAATGTGAATGAATTCAGTACCTCGGATGGGATCACCGGGTTCAGCCTCACCTTTCCCCCGAAGGGTTCACTGTTTGTCCTTTTCGGCATTCCGGAAAACAGGTCACTACCCGTCCGATCGGAACTTGTTAACGCTTTTACCGTAGAGGAATTTTCAGGGACCATTACCTTTGAGGATCTCCGGGAGAGGGCCCCGGTGACCATTTCAACCTTTAAATTCTACCCGGAGTTTGGGGATCCTGAGATTATCTATTATTCCGGAGAGGCCTCCTTCAGCGTGCAATTTGATCTTCCTGATTCCGTTGCAGGAATGAATCCGCTCTATCTTTCACTGGGTGGTGTTGCGGATGGCTACGGAGTTACGTTGAACGGCCATTCCCTGGGATCCGCCGTTTTCCCGGGTTACAGGTTTACCGCCACTGCGCTTGCGGTTCCGGGAACGAACACCCTGGAAGTGAAGGTTGGAAATTCCTACAGGAACAGGATCATAGGTGAGATGATCCAGGAAGGTGAATTGAAAACCCTCTGGACCACATCACCCATCCGGCAGTACCTGGATCCCGGAAAGCCCCTGAAAGATGCAGGGATCGCAGGACCGGTGAAATTTTTATGGTAATTTCGGACTTTCCGATTCAGTGATATTGTTCAGTAAAAATTATTACGGGTGAATCTTTCATTTAAATAGAGTGCTTTATGAAACAAATGTATAAGTCGATGGCAGTTATCATTACGGTGATGTTTTGGTGCGCAACCATCTTTTCCCAACCTGGGATGGAAGATCAGATTGTAACGCAGAACATCCTCAAGTTTGAGAAAGTTGAATTTGATGTGGTCATCCATACTGAATTTGAAAACCCTTTTGATTCCAGGGATATTCAACTCGATATGATCATCATCACTCCGTCCGGGCCGGAACTTGTTTTGCCATGCTATTTTGAAAGCCATTTACATTCAGGCTCCTTGTGGAAAGCAAGGTTTGCCCCGGCTGAGACTGGAAAATATGCATATCATTTCAGGGTCATCAAACAAGGGAAGGTCGTGGAAAATTCGCCGGAGAAAAGTTTCATAAGCGAAGATTCTTCCAGTGATGGATTTCTGAGGACGAATAACTACTGGACTTTCAAGTTCGATTCCGGAAAACTATTCCGTGGAATTGGGGAGAACATTTGCTGGGATCCGAGAGGTGATCAAACGAAGTACACCTATGACTACCTTCTACCCAAAATATCCTCGAACGGGGCAAACTTCATGCGGGTTTGGATGCACCAGGGGAGTCTTCCGGGGGAATGGACGCTGCCCAGGGAAAGAAGAAATGAAACAGTTCCGGCCGAACCGGGATCCGTAAACAGATTTGATGAAATTGTTGAGCTGGCTAAAGAGAACGGGATATACATCATGCTTGCCATGGATGTTCATGGCATGTATATGGAAGAAAGCAGCTGGGACAGGCAGGCATTCAATTCCAGGAATGGTGGCCCGGCAAAAACTCCAACCGAATTTTTTACCCTGGAAGAATCCAGGATAAAGTATAAAAACAAATTGCGGTATTTTGTTGCCAGATGGGGTTATTCAACAAACATCGCATTCTGGGAATTTTTCAACGAGGTGGATAATGCAGCTTTTACGCGTTCTCCCCGGGATAGTGTTCTTATTCCTCTCGATAAGGTTGCCGAATGGCATGATGTGATGAGTGCGTACCTGAAAAGTATAGATCCTTATAAACATCTTGTGACCACAAGCGTTTCCCACAGGGAAATTCCGGGGATGTGGGATCTGGAACATATGGATCTGAACCAGAAACACATCTATAAGCGTACCACAAGCATGCGGCCTGAGACCATTGAAGCTGCGTACAAGCACAAAAGGCCTTTTGTAATTGGCGAATTCGGTTATGAGTGGGACTGGAACCTGAATTTTGAAACCATGGCCATTGAAAAAGTATATGATTACAAACGCGGACTGTGGTATGGAATGTTTACCCCCACACCCATCCTGCCGATGTCATGGTGGTGGGAATTTTTTGATGACAGGGGGATCACCCCCTACTTTAACGGCGTACGGGATATCAACGATCAAATGCTTGCTGCCGGGAATGGCACTTTTGATACGGTGTCAGTCAGAACGAATGTGGTTGAAGCCTATGCTGTAAAATGCGGTGAAAATTATTACGTGTACCTCCTTAATGACAGTAACTGCGCTGTTAAAACGGATATTGAGCTGGTTGATTTAACAGATCAAAATCTTGATTATGCAGTTAAAACCTACATACCGGAAATTTTTATCTATAACGATATTGGGACCATTGCAATGGAAGAGGGTCAGCTGAAGATAAAAGAAATTTACCTGAGATCGAAAGATGAGATGGTACTGATTATCTCCCGGACTGAAAAGAGGTAGTTCTTATTTCAGGACGCCGGCAGCGACAACACTCTTGACCAGCTTCCCGGTTACCACACTTTGGCCTGAAACCATTTCATAGAGGTAAATTCCTTCCGGAAGATGGTTTGTATCCAGGGTATAGATCCCGGTTTCATCCATTCCAATTCTTCGATGAATGCAGGTCCGGCCCTGTAAATCAATAATTTTCAAGTCCACTTTCCCGACCGGGTTGTTCCTGATCGAGATGTGATTGTCGAACGGATTTGGAAATACCTCCACCATTGGATTTACGGAAATATTCCCTGCAAAAGTGTGGTCCCTTTCCATGATCTTCAAAGTGATTCCTCCTTTCAGTCCCATATGGCTTGCTGAAATAACGGTCGAACCGGCTTCAGTACTTGTGAAGAAAACCGAGTTGTCCACCGGTCCGAAAAGGTTTCCTTTCCCCAGGCTGATGCTCCACTGAAGTTCCGGTACAGTATCATTCATAGGGTATCCGTATTGATCCTTGTATCCGGCTGTAATGGAAACAGTGTCTTCGGTATAAAACGTTTTTGCAGTCGCCAATAGTGTCATCTTGTCGATCACCGGAGTATACCGCATGAATGTATAGATCGCGGTATCGGAATATTTTTCACCCCCGGCAATCAGGATGTGTGTGGTACCCTGTTGATGATCCACCTCCCGGCTGCCGTTGAATTCAACTTCCGCTCCGTCCAGGTAAACGGAACTGGCATTGATGGTATTCCAGCTCAGCAATCCCACACTCTCTTTGCTAGTGATATACTGCCTGTCTCCTTCAATTTTCATGATAAAGGTCACTCCTTTTTCAGCCTGCCGGATGATATCGGTCTCCATGAACTTATCATACACGATCCCGGCCATGGCAGCAGACCCTTGTAAATTCGGGTGAATATGGTCGGGGAAAAGGTGGGTGCTGTCTTTCAGCGGGTTATAAAAATCAATCAATCCGGCGCCGGTTTCAGCCACTATCTGGTCCACAACCGGGATCACCCCGTTGAAGATCACCGAATCCCTGATATTCCAAACAATCTCGAATGCAGGAGGCGGGTAACAGACAAAAATCTCCGCAAAAGGGTTTACTTGTTTAAATGTGTCGACCATCGACAGGTAATCATCATAGAATTCACCTCCGAATATGTCCCAGTTCTGATCTTTCGAATCGTTCGTTCCCAGGGCAATAACTACGATATTTGGCCTGAAGGCCAGGGCCTGATCAAATTCCGGTTCAATCCAGAAGGGGAAATCGCCATTTTTAAGCATCGTCCTTGAAGAAATACCAAAATTACCGATCACACAGGTATCGCCGAATACCTCCTTCAAAAGAGCCCCAACCTGGGCGGGGTAACTCTGTGTCGTGGGATTCTGGAGCCCGGCCCCGTAGGTGATACTATTGCCGATAAAGGCAATCCTGACTCCGTAATCCTGTGCGTGCATAAGTACTGCCGTCAGGAATAGAAGGATTGTTATCCATTTTTTCATATTTCCAAAAATAGGTAATTTAGACAGATCATTCATCCTTTGCATATGCCTATAAAAATTGCCCTCATACTGTCAGTAATACTTCAGTTTGCTGCTGCGATCATTGCCTTGTCATTGGTTAAAAGAACCCGAACCAATATAGCCTGGTGGTTAATATCGGGTGGATTTTTATTAATGGCTTTCAGGCGGGTGTTTGAAATTTTGCAGGTATACGATTCAGGCAGCAGATTGTTATCCGGGTTGCTAAGCAGCTGGACCGGAGTTTTAATTTCGGTTATGATGCTTCTGAGCCTGGTATTTATCAAACGGATCTTCAATATTCAAAAGCGGATTGAAGAACTGAGGAAGCAAAATGAAAGCAGGGTTCTGTCAGCGATTCTCAAAACAGAGGAAAAAGAAAGACAGCACTTCAGTAAAGAGCTTCATGATGGTCTCGGGCCACTGTTATCTTCGGTTAAAATGGCCATTTCAGCCGTGGGTCAGGAAAGGGAAATCAATCATGTAATTTTGTTGAATGCAGAGAAACTGATCGACGAATCAATTGACACAATTAAAGAGATCTCAAATAAACTGAGTCCCCACGTACTTACGAATTTTGGCCTTTACCGTGCTCTGAAATCCTTTATCCAGAAGCTCAAGGTCTCTGAAGGTCCTTCTGTACATTTCAACTGTAATCTTGAAGGCAGGCGCTATTCCTTCAATATAGAAGTTGTTTTGTACCGGGTGGTCTGTGAGTTAATTTCAAATTCGTTAAACCATGCCAGTGCAAAAAACATCTATATTGATATCCTTCAGGATGAGCATTTCATCTCCCTGAAGTATATGGATGACGGAATCGGATTTAATGAACAAAAGGTTAAAGAGGGACTCAGTGGATTGGGATATTCAAATATTCGTTCCCGCATCAATTCATTGGATGGCACTTTTGATTTTCATTCCGGGCCGGGTGAAGGGGTTCAAATCGTATCAAGAATCAGAATAAACTGACATGGAAAACATATCCATACTCATATCGGACGACCATCAGTTATTCAGGGAGGGGATGAAACTCATTTTAAATAATCTTTCCTATGTGGATGAAATTTACGAGGTTGGCAATGGCAAGGATTGTGTCGCATTTTTCCGTGAAGGTGGCACGGCAGATATTGTCTTTATGGATATTGAAATGCCCGGAATGAATGGTATCGAAGCCACCATCGAGGTATTGAAGATAAAGCCCGACCTGAATGTCATTGCCCTGTCCATGTATTCCGATGAGGATTATTATACCAAAATGATTGATGCCGGTGCAAAAGGTTTCATCCTGAAGAATTCGGGTATCAAGGAGGTTGAAGAAGCCATTGAGCATGTCCTGTCCGGAAAAAATTATTTTTCCCAGGAAATCTTGTCGGGCTTTATCAAGAGTATCAGCCGTAAAAAGGAACCGGAATATCCATTTAAATTGTCAGACCGTGAAGCTGAAGTTTTATTCCTGATCTGTAAAGGGCATTCCAATCATGAAATAGCCGGCACCCTCCACATCAGCAAACGAACGGTTGATAAGCACCGGGAGAACCTGTTGCATAAAACCGGTTCAAAAAACACTGCGGGCCTTGTCATTTATGCCATTAAAAACAACATTGTCGAAGTTGACCTTTAATGGAAGGGTTTTACGAGCCCGGGTACGTATAAAGACGTAATCCCAAAATACGCTTAATCGCTGTTTCCGTTCAGTTTAGGTTTTTGAAACTTTGCATTCAAAGCCATCCATGCTGCAAACTACCCTTTATCAGAGATTAAAAAATGATGTTCGGCTTTCCGAAGGATTGCATGCATGCATGAACTGTGGAATCTGTACAGCAGTTTGTCCTGCTGCCGAGTATTTTGAATATGACCCCCGCACGATAGCCATCACCGTACAATCTGGAAATGAAGAGCAAATTGCATCGTTGCTCGAAAGTGAAACCATCTGGTATTGCGGGCAATGCATGTCATGTAAACCACGATGCCCGCGGAATAACTGCCCTGGATTAATTATAAGCGTTCTTCGGAAGATTTCACAGGAAAGCGGCGCTTTTACCAGAAGCAGAATGGGCCGGCAGCAATATATCATTCAGAAAACCGTGGGAGAAAATATTTTCCGATTCGGTTATTGTGTCCACCCAACCACTGTGGTTCCTGAATTGCACCCTGAACAGGGCCCTGTATGGAATTGGGTGTATGACAATATGAATAGTGTTTACGCCACAGCAGGGGGAAACCTTGATGGAGAAAATGAGGGGGCCATGAGAAAAATAGAGGATCAGGATTTAAAAGAAATAGACCGGATTTTTAGGATCAGTGGAGGGTTGGATCTTCATCAAAAGGTAGAAGAATTCAGCAAACAGAAGGCCATTGAACTGGGAATGGTCCATAACAACGGAGAAGCCGATATGGATCATTATATGGCATATCTCCTTAACGATGAGAAAGAGTGACCATGGAAAACATGAAGGAAATTGCCGACAACGACTATTATTATCTGCGAAGCTGTATCCGCCAGAACTTTTTCCCCGGGGCCGAAAAGGTGTTCCTGGATATCCTTCGTAACAAGCTTGAAAAGAACATCTTTGACGACAAACACCATACAACCTGTACGGGAATAGGCTACCATTCCGATATTGTCCCATTTGATACTTTCCAGGTAATGGTGGCCCGGCAGTTTTCACTGATGACCGAAAAGGGATTTAAGAATGCAGCCGTATCCTGTATCACCTCCTTTGGAGGATACCTTGAGGTGCTTGAAACATGGAAAGAATTCCCGGAAGAAGAGGTAAAAGCACGTGAAAACCTTAAAAAATCAACCGGCCGGGAGTTTGACCTTCCGGAAAACCTGGCACATACATGCGATATTATCTACAAATTCAGAAATGAGATTGCCCAGTTGGCGCCTTACCGCCTTTTAGATGGCAGGACGGGACTTCCGTTGAGGATTGTTGACCACATTGGTTGTCATTATGCAAAAATATTCCCCACCAAGGGTGTTGGAGGTGCTGAATATTCGACTGCATTAACCGGTATGATCGAAGCCTGGGGAGGACAAACCGTCGATTACCCCGAGCGGAGACACTGTTGCGGTTTTGGCTTTCGTCATTACCTGGTAAAGAATAATCGAAGCTATTCCATTTCAAATGCCAGGAAAAAATTTGAGAGCATGGAACCTTACCGGCCCGATGCCATTTTGACAAATTGTCCGGGATGCAACATGTTCCTCGACCGGTGGCAATATGCGCTGGGCCAGATTGAAGGCAAAACCTACGGTGGCGGAACCAACGGAATTCCGGTACTCTCCTCTGAAGAACTGGCTGGCATTGTATTGGGATACGACCCATGGAAATTGGGATTGCAAATGCACCAGGTGGATGTGGAACCCTTGCTGATTAAAATGGGTGTTGACTACAATCCGGAAGATAAATACAAGGACGTACACGGGGATTTTATTGGTCAGCCCCTGTTTACAGGTTGTATTCATGAATAGAATCCGGTTATGGAAAAGAAAATGCATATTGCCATCATTGGCGCAGGAATCGCAGGACTGGAAACTGCATCTATACTGGCAAAACAGAATCACAACGTCACCCTCATTGAAAAACAGGACAAACCGGGAGGGAAACTGAATGAATGGTGCCACCTGTTCCCTGATTTCTCGGATCCCGACCACATCATTACCAATCTAAGGTGGAAATCCGAACACCCCAACATCAATATCATTTATAACACGGAGATCACATCCATAAAAAAACCCAATGAAAGGCTGACTTTGTCTGACCGGAAAAATGTGAAGTTCTATGCCGATGCAGTAGTTCTGGCTCCCGGATTTCATTTGTTTGATGCCACTTTAAAAGAAGAATATGGCTATGGATTGTTTGAAAATGTGATCACATCAGTGGATTTCGAAAATCTGAATAAAGCCGGAAAAGGTCTTAAAACAAAGCAGGGTAAGCCTCCTGGACGTGTTGCAATCATTCATTGTGTCGGTTCGCGTGATGCAAAGACCGGCAATACCTATTGTTCCAAGGTTTGCTGTATTACAGGGATAAAGCAGGCCATTGAAATCAACAGGGCATTGCCCGATTGTGAGGTTTACAACTTTTATATGGATCTGCGTCTTTATGGTTCAACCTTTGACAGCCTCTATCTTACGGCACAAAAGCAGCACAAAATCCAGTTCATCCGGGGACGTCTTTCGGAAGTATCCCAAAGGCAGGATTACAGCCTGCAGATCAAAGCGGAAGATACCCTTTCAGGCCGGCCCCTGCGCATGAATGTGGATATGGTCATCCTTTTGATTGGCATGGAACCCTGTCAATTGGCGGAGAGCCTGATGGAGGGAAATCAAATTGATCTTGACGAAAATGGCTTTTTTAGATCAGTGGATATCCATGAATACCGGAATAACACCACACAGGAGGGCGTTTTTATGGCAGGAGCATGTATCTGTCCCATGTCGGTGAATGAAACCATTGAGAATGCACGTTCGGCAGCAATTTCAGTCCATAACTATTTATCCGGTAAGCCTCATGAATGATTTAAGTTTTCTGAAACCCAGGTCAAGACAGATCGATTTTGGAAATTTTGACGATCGGTTACTGGTTTATGTTCTGGAGCATGAGCCTTCATTCCTTACGTGTTTGTCATGCGGCGGTTGCACCGCAACCTGCAGTGCTGGAAACCTGGTCAGCTTTAATGTGAGAAAGATTGGTTTGTCCCTGCGCAGGGGTGAAACGCAAACCCTCTCCGATGAAATTCAGAAATGCATGTTCTGCGGGAAATGCACAATGGTTTGTCCCCGCGATATCAATATCCGGAATGTAATACTTCTGATAAAAAAGCGGATCAGCAATGGATAAGATTATCATTTTTCCGTTTCTGGCAGGTTTTACATACCTGATGGTTATCCTGGTTATCAGGGGAGTGAGATGGATCAATGGTTTGTCCAGGCTTGATAAGCTGCGACTTTTTAAAGCCATACCCAGCCGCAGGACCCTGGCGTCACTGAAGGAAGTTTTTATGGAAGGCCTGATCCACCGAAAGATCTTCCTCAAAAATCCCATACTGGGATACATGCACATGAGCCTTGCTTTCGGTTGGTTTTTGCTCATCGCTGTTGGACATATTGAAGCAATGGTGGCCGGGCGGACATTTGCTGTATCCATTTATAAGCCGGTGTTCTTTCGCTTCTTCGAAAGGAGTAACGATTTCTTTCTTTCGGGTCTGTTTACATTTGTCATGGATCTGCTGTTGCTTTTTGTGCTGACCGGACTCGGCCTGGCAATCATCAAACGGTTTCGAAAACGGTTGTTCGGGCTGCGTAAAACCACCCGGTTGAAAACCGGGGACCTCATCGCACTTACTTCATTGTGGCTGATATTTCCTTTAAGGTTACTGGCGGAGAGCAATGCAGCAGCTCTCTACGGAAACGGAGGTTTCATGACAACTTTTACAGGGAATGCCATAGGTGGAGTGCTTAAACCGGAGATTTTCAATCTGCCCTTATGGTTTGCATATTCCTTCACACTGGGCTTTTTCTTCGTGGCTTTGCCAAATTCGAGGTATATGCACATCCCTTCCGAAATATTACTCATATTCCTGCGCAATGCCGGGATCCGGTTGAAAAAGCATAACAATACTTTCACCGAGGTCCAGGTCTATTCATGTTCTCGATGCGGCATTTGCCTGGACAGATGTCAACTGTCGGTTGCCGGAATTGATGACAGCCAGTCGGTCTACATGTTAAAAAGTATCCGTAATAAACGACTGGGTGATGAACAGTTGTTCAACTGCCTGATGTGCGGCAAATGCCAGACAGACTGTCCGGTAGGAATCGATACGATCGATTTGCGTATCACCCAGCGCATTGAGTCGACCCTGCAGTATAACTCTTCCTATGACTACCTTGAGACATCACCTGCCCATCGGGCAGACATGATCTATTTTGCCGGTTGCATGACCCATCTCACACCGGGGATCATCGCTTCAATGAAAACCATTTTTAAAACGGTTGGAGATGATGTCTGGTTCATGGATGAAGAAAAAGCTCCATGTTGTGGTCGCCCGTTGATGCTTGCTGGTCAATATAATGCCGCGTCGAAACTGATTAAGAATAATTCCCGGCAGATCCTTGATTCGGGTGCCCGGACCCTGGTCGTTTCATGTCCTATTTGCTACAAAGTGTTTAAAGAGGATTATTCCCTGGGCAATGTGGAGGTTCTATTTCATGCTGATTACATCATGCGCCTGTTAAACCGAAAAACGCTCCTTCTGACTCAATCAGACAAGAGGTTTTTGTACCATGATCCGTGCGAGCTGGGAAGAGGGATGGGCATGTACGATATACCCCGTGAAGTATTGAACACAATCGGACAGGTGGTTTCCATCAAAAATGAAAAAGAAAAGGCACATTGTTGCGGAGGGAGCCTTGGGAATCTGAAGATTACGCAGAAAGAGAGAAATATTTTACGCGATCAGGCATTGCTTGAATACAGATCCTGTCAGCCCGATTTTCTGGTCACCGCCTGTCCGAAATGTAAAAAGACCTTTGCGGGCGGCAGGCAGCTGGTGGTAAGGGATATTTCGGAAGTTGTAGCCGATGTACTTCATGACAATGATACCAGTTACCTGGAAAATATGGCCCATTTACAACCTTCAGGTTTTGCTGAGCTCCTGCAAGGCTGAAATCATAATGAAATGAACCAATTAAATGAGCGGGTTGTTTATCGGATGTAATTTAATCATATTGCAATTATGGAAACAGAGGTAAATTATTGGGCTGTTGCATCTGGTGCTGTTCTGTCAATGGTGATCGGGGCGATTTGGTATGGTCCTGTTTTTGGTAAGAAATGGATGGAAATTCTGGGGGTCAATCCAGCCGATAAAGAGGCCATAAAAAAAATGCAGAAGTCAACCGGACCACTATACGCGGCGCAGTTCCTGCTAACGCTTTTCCAGGTTTTGGTTCTGGCGCACCTGGTGGCTGATACAAAAATAGCCGGAGGGATTGAGAGGTCGCTCTGGATTTGGGCCGCATTTGTTATTCCAACCCTTGCGGGAGCAGTGATGTGGACCAATGACACCGGTAAACTTAAATGGACCCGTTTTCTCATCCAGGGCGGATATCAACTGGTTATTTTTATTGTGTTTGGTACCCTCTTGCAGTTTTGGAAGTAGAGCAGGGGTACACGCTCAGATCCGAACCTGATTACTCAATGATTACGGGACATGCATCCATTGCAAATACATCATTGATCTCGCAATAGCTGAACGGATTATTTGGAATAGTGTCGGGTGCCCGGCCACTGAGAGAGGAGGAGGTTACCCACCATAATACATTTGCCCCATCATCGAATTCCCTGGTTGCAAGATTTCCATTTGCAGTGAGCAGATCTCCAACAGAAATTTCTGTTCCTGAATCATCACCTGGAGTTTGGGCTTCACTGGCAGCTTTTGCTATATAGCCACCGGCAATTGCACCTGCCAGAGCTGCTGCTGCTGCAATAAGGGCAGCAACCAAAATCGCCACCAGGCAGAGTACCACAGTTGAACAGCCAATGACAATCACTGCGATGATGGCTCCCACAACCACCCCGATCGCTCCGCCTGCAACCGCTCCTATCACGGCTCCGGTTGCCACATTACAAACACGGGGAGTAAAGTAATAACATCGCATTATCTCCGATCTCCGGAAATTTCCTTCTGGCTCTTCGGTACAAAATACTTTCACCGCATTGTTCTCCACTATGTCCCAGTAGTTCGATTTTACGATCAGATCCACCCTGTCGTGCATGGCAGTGAAGGGGAAGATGGTCTCGAGTAAACCACTAAAATCCTGGACGATTTGATGGACTACCCCGGCCACGCATACGATCGGAGTATCCACTGATGAGCACCTGTCCTTTCTGTACATAAATACAACCGTAATAACAATGGCAGCGCCTATAATTCCGGCAATAACGGCTCCGATTGCAATCCCTCCGATTGCACCGACCACAGTACTTACCACAGAAGCAATTGCCTCATACTTCACTAAGGAGGCAATGATTCCAATGATGGTAAACACCAAGCTAACCCAGCCTGCAAATTCATTGATCGGTTCTTCGGTAACCTCTATTTCGCCACATCGGGGAACTCTTGGAATACAAGCCATTTCTATTCTTTTTTCTCCAGTAAATAATTAAGTCTGCAAAGGATTATTCCAATGATCAAGCCGATGACCATTCCCAGCAACCAGGCCAATGAGAATGCTCCCAGTAACCTGGACAAAAAAACGGTCGCGAAAGCAGTCAACAGGCAATTCAGAAGGGTGGGGAAGGTAACGGAACTAAAACTGTATCGAAATGCCAATCCCAGGAGAAAAACAATCAGCAGCCAGGAAAATATGGCCATTGCCAGTGAGACATAAACAGCTTCCGGTACGCTAAGGACCAGGCCTTGCTTGAATAAATCCATGATCGTCAGCGCGATACCGGTTAACCCCCCGGCCATAAAACCAACCTTTGCACAAATTCCCAGTTTACTGAAAAACTTAGCCAGATATGTAATCATTCTTCTCTGTTTTTATAATGCAGCCCATCAATTATCGATCCGGATCAACCGCGTCACTCCTCCGATCAACTCCCCGCTTGATAACTGGCCTACCACGGTGACGGCCCGGTTCAGGTAGTTTGCCGCTGTTCCGCTCAACTGATTAGGAACCTGGATGTCGAGGCTCAGGATTTTTTGTTCAAGTGGTAAAAAGGAATGTGACCCTACGGATAAACTGGCCACTATATCGGTGGGCATGATGCTGAAAAATATCTGTCTGGGAAAATTGGATTTGTTAAATACAGGAATCTGGACCGTGAAATTTCTCCCATCCTCCGAAGTATATCCCCCGTCGTGAACCTGGGATCCTCTATTATTGATCACGACAGGATCATGAGGGTGCTCGATGAGAATATGCACACCAACCCTCGGATCACCTTTCAACGTCTCCTGATCGAGTGGAAAAACCAATTCGATTTCTGATCCCGGAGCGATGTTCACGCTTTTACTGAGCCGGAGCTGTTGACTGGTCCCGATGCCGAAAGGTGATGTAAAATAATGAATTAACGTGTTAATCGCGGGAACGGTTTGTGAAAGGTTTCTGATCTTTACGTTAGCTTCATTTCTTAACCTGAACGGCCGCCAGTCATTGGTAACGATGTCCGGACTGTCCCAACTGGGAGGATTCCCTCCGGCCATCTTTTCGATTTGGCTGTAAATTGACAGATCAGGCTTTTCCACTGGATCATCCGTATAAATGTTCCTGCATCTCCGACTTCCGGTGTTGGCCTTTCTTGCCCCGCATTTACACCCGCCCCGGATCCTCCGGTTTGGCCTTTGAATAGTTGCCTGCTGAGATGAATAATTTTTCATTTGATATATTTCATATTTCAGGGACCTATGAGTTAATTCTCAGAAATCCGAAAAGCTCCCATTCATTGTCATCACCAGCGATCATCGTCTGAAAATCTGTATCCTCAAGACTGGTGTGATCAAAGGTTTGAAGATCAAAACCGATGTTGTCGTCAGGGCCGCCGATCCAATAAAACAAACCGGCTACCAGGAGTGCCATGCCAAGAAATATATTTACCACCGAAGCAAGTATTACAGCACCGATGGATAAACCCAGCTTTAATCCAAGCGACGGCAGCAGGGCCATGATTATCTGGTTGGTTATTTCATCCTGATCCGCATCCTCTGCCGAGGTGTCGGGGATCGGATTTACCCTGGTGATTGAATTAACAGTGTCATTGATCACCTTACCAATTTCCTCCCGGATGGTATCCTGTATGGTCTGAACTTCACTCTCGGAGAAATTATCCTGCTCCATGACCGCAAAGGCTCCTCCTATTGTTCCGGGAATCAGGCAATTGAATTGAGCCTCGATATAATTCAGGAATTCATCCGAATCGATACCATCCGACGGGCATGTTTCGATCCTTTCATTCAATCCAAACAGATCAGACAAAGCTGCATTGATACCGGCAAGTGTAGTATTGAGGGCGCTTATTCCATCATCTAAAATCACAATTTCCCTGAGGCTTTCCAGGATGTCCC
Organism: Bacteroidales bacterium; assembly: GCA_046485075.1. Taxonomy (GTDB): domain Bacteria; phylum Bacteroidota; class Bacteroidia; order Bacteroidales. Next base: position 11,132 of record JAWOHR010000091.1, on the reverse strand, counting down.
CGAGATTGACCAGACCAAACAGATTGATCCGGAACGGTATGGGTTGCAAATTGGTGGTGAAAGAGATGTCGGAGAGATCCACTTCGTCCCCGGAATCAAAACTTCCCCTACCTGTAATGTTACCGGGAGGGGTGAAAAGAAAAGGGTTGTCTTCCGTGGGGATAGAATTGACCGCAAAATGGATTTCCGATGTTTCAGTTACCTCGGTGGTACCCTCTCTTGGCGGAGGAGTATCGAAAAAGCTCAGAACCGCCTCATACCTCTCTCCGTCGATTTTAAAAAAAACAGGGATCACATAAGGTTCTACACTGGAAAAGTACCTGTCAGAATGTTCGTGGATGACCATTCTTTCAAGGGCGAGTGTGACGTTTTTGGTTTCGAAAAGGGCCATTATTATTGTTTTATTAGTTCAACATCATCAAAAATGATCAGTGGCTTTTCAACGGTTCCACCCAGATTTATCCTTCTTAATCTGCCGACCAGTTCACTTCCCCTGATCGAAACCAGCGAACCGTCCACTGCGATGGGTCCACCCCAGGTAGGCAGGCTGTTTTTCCTGAAGGTGATCACCTTGTCGCCGAGTGGAAACAGAAACCGCCTTCCGGTTTTAACATACTTGCCGTTGTTGACCTTGTAGACTGGCTGAACCAGGTTTTTCGACAGACCAATCTTCACCTGGTTGCCAAACAGACTAAAAGAGTGCAACAGGTTCCCATTGTTCACTATGATACGAAGATTCAGATCACAGGTATTCTGCGGTTTTTGAGGGCCTTTCGGCCGGTCAGCTTTCGTAATGCTGGTTTTTCTAATCCTGGAAATGTGCCCGTCTTTAGAACGTATGGTTTTTTCACTTGTATCGACATTAAAGCTGACCAGGGGCGGAACCCTTGATGATACGAGATCCGTTACTTTGCCCGGACGCTTGCGTTCAGCAGGTTCGAAGGTGATCAGTGTATCGAAAGGATTATCTACAATAAATCCCACCCGCCGGTCTGTATTAAATCCGATGTCATATACATATTGTTGAGCTCCCCTGGTGGGATGAGCGTTCAGTGCACTGGAAGTAAAGTTTCCAAGATATATTCCTTCCAGGAAATCTTTGAGACTGCCTTCAAAAGTATTGCCGGCTTTCCCCGGATCGGCGACCAGGTCTCTGCCCGACAGGTCAGTAACCCCGGACCTGAGATCCCGGCGCACATTAGTCCCGGTTGCGTTTGCCCCTGTTGCATTTGCCCCCGGATGGAAGGCCATTACATGGCTCATCACTGCATTCAGCAAATTCGGATTGGCAGCAACGTTATCAATGGTCAACGCATTTGGATCTAAAAATCCGCTCAAAGCATATCCCTTAAAATCGGGGTAACTCTGTACTTTTTTATTTACCTTTTTCATCAGCAGGAGGTGTTCGGGTTTAAGAACCCAAATGGAATAATACTTAGATTGCAAAACCGGGGCTGGGGAACTTCATGTCTCTTCACATGACCAACCAGACTGTCATCTTTTGGAAATCCAGCCGGATGTCCATCTCCGTCAAAAGGGTCGTCTGGTATATTTTGTCCGAGATGTTCCGACCAAAGATTTTTCCGGTAGGTTCTGGCCAATTCTCCTACCTCCTGTTGAGTTCCTTTGATGGAAGAACTCACGGAAGTTTTATCCACCACCGCTGCACCGAGTTCAGTATCGGTTTTCATACTTCTCCTGTTCAGATTTCCCGATCCGATGACGAAATAGCGGTCATCCACAATCATGGTCTTGGAATGCACATAAATTTGTTCCCGGGTCTGGCTTCCCGGGTTTACAGCAGATTGCTCCAGGTGGTAGACAAACACCAGGTTTTGTTCTCCCTGTAACGTCACCATTTTTTCAATAGCCATGTTCCTCAGGAAATTATGGTACGGAGTGATGCCCGGGGTATCGTAGTCCCTGGCAAGCACCAGGATAACGGCAATTCCACGCGAAACAGCATCGGCGAGGGCATCAGTTAAATCCCCGGGCCAGAAATACTGGTCCTCTATATAAATAAAGTGCTCGGCTGTTTCAATAGCTTTGATCAGTGCGTTTTGATAGTCGTATTTTCCGCCGACCGCAAAGGGATAGGATGATTGCCCCCCCTCTCCGTCATTGCTCCTGCACGCATAGGTCCTCAGGAGCTGGACGCTGTGGTCGCCTGCGGAATCAGTAATAACCGGAATTTCCGAATCATTGAGCGGCGGGGGGACTTCACCTCCGGCGGTTTGATAATCATGAGGTTTCCTGGTGTCGTTCCATCTTTCCTGAAAGCAGCGGAAGGCTTCTGTAACCACCGGCCCCTCGAGTTTCACCTGGATATCATGCCAGGCTTTGAAATATTCTTCCATCCGTGGCACCGAATTAGCGTGATCCGGAGTATCCAGCCTGTCCGGTGCAATATCTATCCCTCCGATGAAAGCAGCTTTTGTGCTGTCTCCATCTATCACAATATATTTCTGGTGGTGCGAAGCGAATCTTCCATCGGGCAGACGGTTATCCATGATGGCCGTTCCCCCGTTTTCGATAATAAATTCGGTGAAAGCAATATTCTCAGGACCATGTATTGCTCCGAAATCACCGATGGATCCCGGAACGTACCAGAGCATGGATTTTATTTTTGAAAAATCATTGACCCGGCCCGAAAGCAACCCTTCGAAGGTTAAACCGTCACTGTTATCAATGATGGTATCCTTTCTTAACCTCCATCCTGAAATCAGGATATTGGAAAAACCGGAATTCGCACTGACCGTATCTTTCAGATTCTTGTAATAGGCCGCCCCGTCAATTAAGGGATTTACAAGGTTGCCGTCGGTATAGGGAACATTGGGTAAAAACCAATCCGTGGGATTCGTCGTCGAAGCCATATTTTTAGGGTTGAACAGATAAAATAAACCTCATTCATCTAAATTATGGGATGGAAATTAAATTAAAGGATGGACATAGCGAGCTTAAGATCAGGATTTAACAGTAATTTGTGATATCGAACACCGGTTGCTCAGGGGCAACAGGCAGCTCTTAAAGGTTTACAACCACAAAGGTACTTTGGGGCAAGGCCCTGTAAATAGCCCGTAGATCATCAGCAGGCATTTTAACGGTAATGGTCGGAGGATACTCCTGTTTCCTGAATCTGATAGAATTGGACAGGGATTGAATTGAACTCCTTATTCTGAGCCTGTTATAAAAACCGAACCTCTTCCAACGGTCCCTGTAGGTGGGGTTGTCTTCCTGTTCAAAGATTAAATGGATGCCATACTCTGCGGAAAGTATCAGAAAAGCAGGATTTTGAATCAGCGTATCCGGTTGCCAGGCATTAAGTGCTGCTTCAAGGGTATCCTTAGGGGCCTGGCGTATCACGATGGGTTCTTTAACAATAGTGGCATACTGTGATTGAATGAGCAGGGGCTGTGAGAATAATTTAACCTGCTGGTTCAGGGGCATATTACTGAATATCTTGTCCCTTTCTAAAGATCTTACTTTTGTCTGGTGTATGACTACCCCTTTGATGGAAAGGCTCACCGTACTATCGGACAGGTCAATCACCAACTGAATGGAATCAGATCCTGCCAGTTTAAGCAGTGCTTCTTTATAGGTCTTTTCTTTAACCAGCAATCTCATTTCCGGGTGATTATAAATGGGATCGTATTTTTCTAAAAACAGGGAATCTGCATTTACCTGGTTTTCAAAATCCCTCATTTTGTGCAAAGGAGCAAACGCAATGTTGATTAAAAAGATGAAAAACAGCGTTAAGGTGAAGTAGAGTGCTATTTTTTTAACTTCCTGCATTTATATACGCTTTAATAAATATAAACCTTTGAACCTACCTGTAGTGAACTGTATACAAGTTCAAGGTTTTCATCATTCAGCCTGATACAACCATGTGTTACGGGCAAGCCCAGAAAACGCTGATAAAGTGTACCGTGAATCAGGTATCCATCGCCAAGATTTAATGCATAATCGCCTAAAACACCATATTCAAAACGGGAATAATGATTCATTGTGGGAACCGGCAAGCCTTCCTCAACAAATGCCCAGTCGGGTTTTTTCCAGACAGGCGAGGTAGTCTTGCCTTGTATCCTGAATTCGCCCTTCGGTGTTTTAAACATCCATTGCTGTTGCTCCCCATTCTTTAAAAGGGTATAACTTCCGGTGGAGCATTTGTCCTTTTTGATCAATTTATCACCCTTGAATAAGCTGAATTCGTTTGAAGCGCTGTTAATGACCAGGTAATATGATTTTGGCTTTTTGGCATTCAGTTTATTATCGAGGGCAGAAATTTCCCTCTCAATTTTTTGTTGAGCCCATTTAATTTTCTCATCATTCACAGCTGAAGTATCATACTTCGGTTTGTGTAGTTGCCAGACACTGAACCTGATGAACAAAGGGATGGTCAAAATCAGCACAATTACCGGAAGTATCATATAATCGGCCAGGAATCTCCTGGCTGTTAAAAGCTTCTTATTGATCTGAAAGTTCATTGATTGATTTTGTTGAACCGACAATGGTAACCCATGTTCCCACCCGGCATAATTTGAAAACTACATCTAAATCTTCATCCTTCAGAGCAATACATCCATCAGTCCAATCCATTCCCTTCCCACCCTGTCCATGAATCTCAATGAGGTTTCCTATGTGTGCATCCGGTTTGATCACACCATTCTTTTTATTCTGCAGAAATCGATTTTGATCATCTGCATTGGGGTAATCCAACATCAATGCTTTATAAAACCTGGTTTGGCCATTGGATTTTTTATCAATGACCTTGTACAATCCTTCTGGAGTGCTTTTATCGCCCTGCTGATTTTTATCCCCGATCCAGTTCATACCCAGTTCCACCACATACCTGTGCTGAACCTTCCCGTCTTTGTAGAGCACACATTGCCTGGCAACTTTGTCAATCACAATGCAATACGTCTTGTGTTTTTTGGAATATGCGATGGTTTTCTCAACCATCGCCGACCATTTCGGATATTCATTTAAATAGGCATTTAACTTCTCCTCAACCAATTCAAATACCCTGTTCATGGTATTTTCCACTGAATCAAGTTTTGATTTGCAGAGGATATAGTTCTTATTTTTAAATGCCAGTACACACTCGGAATATTGTAATTTGCTTTTTGCAAATTCTTCCTGGTGCTTACTGTTCATTGGGAAACTGCCATATTTTTCTTCAAAGACCTTCATTCTTTCAGCCAGGGTGATCATTCGAAACTCCAGTAACTCTTCCGTCTTTAAGATATTTTTAATTGAACGGGTGGTTGCATGGGCTGAGCTTTCTGCAGATTTGTTGGCTAATTCGGCTGTTCTCTGATAGTTACGGAAAAGTATAAATCTTTCATTCTCCAGGCTCCACTCAAGCATTGCAGAATCATAATATGCTACAGCCTTCAGGTATTGCTCTTTTGCATATTTGGACGATTTTATTAATTCAGCTTCAGCGAGCATTTTTCGGGCAAGGGTCATCTCACCCTCCGGGGGTTCATTCGATTTTACTCTGATGATGGCTATTCCTGCTGCAATACCAAATACCAAGAATGGGATAAGTACTATTCCTTTTTTCATTTTCTATCGGGAAGAATCTGTAAAAACCCCGGTCCCGACTGATCGGGACCGGGGTGAACCCTATGTGTATTTTTTAAGGTCTTTAATTCCTTTTACTTCACTTTTCCTTTATACTTGGCAATGACATCCAACAATTCAGTGTTGATGGCAACGGCTTGTTCCTTTGCCACCAAAGCCTTGTCGAGGGAAGCCAGGTATTCACCATTCTGAAATATTGTGGTGGTCTCGTTGATAGCAGTTTCAATGGCCTCCAGTTCACCTTTAATGGCTACCAACGCTGATGCTCCTTCTTTCCCTTTGGGCGCTTCAAGGATCAACTGGTGGTTTGCTTCAATTAAAGATTTAACCTCGGCAATGGTGTTCTCAACCTTCACCTTAATTTCTTCTTTCCGGGTTTCAGCCTGTTGCTTTACTTCTCCGGCCAATTGGGTTACACTGGCCAATTGTTCTTTTACCGCTGAGTAATTCTTGATAACCTTCGATTTCTGGGTCTCGATATTTACCATTACACTGTTCATAGAATCCTGAAGGGCAACATAATTTTCATTTACATAAAGTTCTGCTCCGGCAGTTTTAGCCTGTTCAATCGCGGCATTGGCTGCATCCATTTCAGCCTGAGGCAGTGGTGAACAGCTTGTTAATAAAAGGGTTACTATTCCTAAAATTGTAAGTCCTGCAAAAAATTTACTTTTCATTTTTTTCTTTTGATTTTGTGGTTTGTTTTTAAAGGTTTATTATGGTTACTTCTCCCGAAGTGAAATCTATTTTTAAAATTATGACGGACATTTGTGATTAGGTAACGAAAAAAAGCAATATTTTTAATCAAATGGGTGAAAGTATAGCGCAGCTTAAGGATGAAGAAATCATCCTGAAAATTAAAAATGATCCGCCTTCGAAATACTTTGAGGTATTATATAACCGATACCATTCAAAGGTATTGGATAAATGTTATTCGTTCGTGAAAAGCAGATCGGTTGCTGAAGAGCTTACCGAAGATATCTTTTCCAAAGTTTTCGAAAAACTTCCAACCATGAAGCAGCTATCTTCATTTTCTTCATGGTTATACGCCGTCACTTATAATCATTGCATTGATTACCTGCGGGAAAAGAAGAAACTTCACTACCCAAGGTGGAATCGTGAAAATGAATTACCTGAAATAGTTGATGATACAGAGGAAATCATTGAAGAGATCAATTATGAGAATTTAATGGTCGTTTTTGAACTTATTCATACGGAAGAAAAAGCATTATTGTTAATGAAGTATATGGATCATTTGTCCATGAAACAGATAGCGGCGTCTTTAAGAATAAGTGAAGATGCTGCAAAAATGCGTTTAAAAAGAGCCAGGACCCGTGTATTGTTTTTATACACCCAAAAGTTTCTGTGCAGATAAATAGTGTTACCTGGTTAATTGTTTACGTCATAAGGAAAACAACAATAGAATGAACGATTTCTTAAAGCGAATGGTGGAAGGAAATGGTGTAACTCCATCGGAAGTATGCCTGAAGTCATTGAATCAGAATTTTGAAGATGCCATCAATGTAGAGTGGTTTAAAAAAGACAATTGCTTTGAAGCCATTTTTTACAAAAATAATCGAGAACACATTGCAATATTCAGTTCTTCTGGCATTTTAAACGAATATCGGTTAAACATACCTCCTGATTACCTGCCGGAAATCATAAAGAATTTTGTCTCAACCAGGGGCGAGATTATGAATTCAGTGATCAGAAACAAAGGTAATATGATTGAATACGAAGTCATTTTCAGGGACAAGGAATTGAACAGACACCTGATCAATCTTTCAGATATTGGAAGAATCATTGAAGAGAAGAAACTTTAATTTATTTCTCTGGTAAATATTAACGGGGTATTTCCGATTTGATTTTGGAAGAGTATTCATGTACCTTTCATAGGGTATTCAGTAAATTTCATAAATCATGGAGGAACATGCTAAGAAGTCGTTTTTACAAGGAATTCCAACTTGGGCATTGGCATTATTCTCCCTTATTGGGGCAACTATTGTCATGTTTGTTCTTGCTTCCGGGCTGTCTTCTTTAAAGCATTTAAGCGAGGTTACCGGGGAGGCAATTTCCTATACGCTTTATGGGGTGGTCATTACAGTTGGTTGCTATTTCATCAGTAAAAGGAATCCCGGAAGTTTCTGGTATGTAGTGCTGATATGTAATGCTGTTATTATTATTTCAGCTGTTGTGGAACCGAATTTTTGGATAACCAAATCGATGTGGATCCCTATGTTCGGAGGATTTGTGCTTTCTGTTATTGCGGCGATAGCAGGAGCCCGGAAGGGAAAGGTAATCTCAGATGATTGAAAGCCTGTAGGCCACCATCTCCCGTGTGTTTCTGACCAGCAGGATATCTCCGGCCAGTACCGGGTGGTTCCAGGTTTTTCCTTCAATGGCGGGAAACCGGGCCATTTCGATGAACTGATCCGGAATGGCCTTTACCAGTACAAGTTCACCTTTTTCACTCAGTATGATCAGCAGGTCCTGGTCGGCGAGCAGGATGACCTGGCCGCCGTAACGGCCCGATTTCCACATCCGGGTTCCATCCGTCAGGTTTATGCACGCCAGGCTGACTCCGTCAAAACCGAAAGCATAACCATTGTGGACCACGAAATCGTTGAAATTGGGTTTTAATTTGTTGGAGGACCATTGCTCCCGGATCGACCAGGAATCCTGATCATGTTGCAGGGCGAGACACTGCACAGCCGTCCCCATCCTGGTACTAATCAGCAGTTGACCTTCGGGAGTGACCGAAGGCTGGACGATACGCTCCTCCTTGTTTTCGTATTCCCAGATCACATGACCATCGGACGGTTCGAAACTGGTGACCCCATTTTCATTCAGCATCACTACCTGGTTGATTCCGTCAATGGTAAAGAGGTGGGGTGAGCTGTACCCTTTGCCTCCCTCGGGCCCTGTCCAGCGGGGTTCCCCGCTTTCAATGTCATACGCAATGATTGTACCGCCCAATGCAACGATCACCAGGTCATCCACTACCAGGGGAGAAGCGGAGAATCCCCACCCGGGGAGCTCTACCTTCAATTCATCAGCTGGGTTACGTGACCAAAGAAGTCGGCCCTTTTTTGCATCAAGTACATTCAACAAGCCGGTAGCCCCAAGAGTATAAACCTGTCCCCTGCTCAGGGTGGGGGTTGACCTTGGACCGGCTCCTGCATGCGAATCCCAGAATCGTGCTTCATACTGATAAATCCAAACCGGTTCACCATTACTCAGCCGGTAACAGCAAATGGCTTCATTATTTTCCCGTTGTTCCTGGGTGTAAAGTAAATCTCCCTGCACCGCAAATGATGAGCACGCGGGCCCCACCATCCGTCGCCATAATTCTTTCGGAGGATTAGACGCCCAGTCGGCATCAACCTGTAAACCATGAACAACCCCGTCACGGTTGGGTCCGCGGAAACCGGGCCACTGGGCCCTCTCTTCCGGTGCCGTTTCAGCATGAATGGAGGCATGACCATCACCTTTCTTCTGTTCATTGAATTTTTCCTCGTATGTTTTTGACCATCTCCATGCCAATTCAGCCCCTCCGCTGCCGGTTATTCCCTCTGACCGGAAAAGGGTCCAGATGCCACTTGCCACCAGTATGCCGGCAATCAGTGTCAGGCGCCTGGCCAGTAAAGAGAGTTTCTGGCTGAATGTTGCCCAGAGGACCAGTGCGAGACTCAGAAAGGGGATTATATAATTAAAGATCATCATTCCCTGGTAACTTGTGGTGATGGAAGGATCGGCAAGCCGTGTTACCGCATAAGTTGAAAGGATCATCAGGATTAAAGCCACCCAGCGGCAGAGCAGGGGAACCCGGCTGAAGAAAAGCCACCAGATCAGCACTGCAAGTCCACCTGCAAAGCCTCCAAATACCCTGATCATGGTGGTGGTGTCGCCCGGGATCAGCGCCGGGATGATTAACCAGAGCATCCATTGAATGGATACGATGATGATTGCGGGGCGAATGCGGAAATTCACGGGATCAGGATGATCATGGGTCTTTACCGGAGGCTTGGATTTCATTTTGATTTGCGTTTGTTTTTTATCAATGATATGACGATGATCTGTCATGCAAGTTACAAAGGAAATGGACATCCATGATGCCCGCTGGTGAACCTATTTCTCAGCCTGGTGTTTAAGTTAAATAGAATGATTATAAATAATAATTTTAAATTGTAATATGATGGATACAAAAAAAATAATTGCAGTGGTTGGCGCTACCGGAGCGCAGGGAGGCGGACTGGTGAGGGCAATTTTAAGCGATCCGGACCGTGAGTTTCATGTACGTGCAATTACACGTGATGTAAACTCTGATAAAGCAAAAGAACTTGTTAAAATGGGAGCGGAAGTGGTTGCTGCCAATGTGGATGATGTTGAAAGCCTGAAAAAGGCATTTCAGGGAGCCTATGGAACCTATTGTGTTACTTTCTTCTGGGACCATTTTTCCCCGGAAAAGGAGAATGAACAGGCCAGGGCAATGGCCGAGGCCTCAAAATTTGCAGGGGTGAAACATGTGATTTGGTCAACTTTGGACGATACACGTAAATTAGTTCCCCTGGATGACGATCGCATGCCCACGTTACAGGGGAAATATAAAGTTCCTCATTTTGATGCAAAAGGGGAATCAAATCATTACTTTACAAAACTTGGATTGCCTGTTACTCTGCTTAATACAGTGTTTTACTGGGATAACTATATATATTTCGGATTGGGCCCGAAGAGGGGTGCTGATGGTAAACTGGCCATCACCATGCCGATGGGTGAGGGGAAACTTCCGGGGATAGCTGCAGAGGATATTGGAAAATGTGCACTGGGTGTGTTCAAAGCAGGTCAAACGTATATTGGTAAGACCATAGGGATATCCGGCGAGCAACTGACCCTGAAACAGACTGCGGCAGCATTTAGCAAAGTGGTAGGCCAGGAGGTGGTATACAATGAAGTTTCACCTGAGGTCTATCGCAGTTTTGGATTTCCAGGAGCCGACGATATGGGGAATATGTTCCAGTTTAAGAGGGATTTTGAAAAAGAATACTGTGAATCAAGAGACCAGGAATTAAGTCGCAGGCTAAATCCTTCTCTGCTCAGTTTCAATGAGTGGCTGGTTAAAAACAAAGATCTGATCACCGTGGAATAGATACATGCATCGGCACGCCAGTGGTTGTCGGAGGCCTCCCATTTGAAAATTTTCATAATGGGAGGTTTTTTTTTAAATTGACAGGATCACAATAGAGATTTAAATTATCAACCTAATCCTGTAAATAATGCATCCGAAATTTCGCCTTCTGCGACCAATCATTTTAATTTTAAGCCTGACCGGATTAATATTCTTAAATGTCAATGTCCTTAAAGCCCAGGTAAAATTAACCGAAGAGAGCTGGGTCATTCCGACCTACCCGGTACTTCCACCTGATAAGAACCCCGTCTTTTTTAAAAATGAAGTTTACCAGGGAGCCTCAAAATACATTTATCCCTATGCGCTGAACGATCGTTTTTCCAACGTGAGGGAGGACCGTGCATGGAAAGCCTTAATTCTT
>JAWOHR010000195.1:0-11608 GCA_046485075.1 Bacteroidales bacterium | reverse complement strand
CCGCTATCAGTGGATCGGGGTCATGCAGGATCACTGTCACCGACGAGCTGGCTGCAAAAATTTCCGGAAGCGGAAGTGTCTATTATCATGGGGACCCACAGATCACAAGCACTTCATCCGGATCGGGTAAAGTACGATCCTTATAAAATACGGAGCGCCCCTTCCTCCAGGAGGGTGGGGTTACAGGAGCGGTTGCAAGAGCAACCACCTGCGGCTGTCCGCGCGAGCGGACAGCTTTTTTCTTTCCCAAAAGAATTTTATACATTGTGCGGGTATTGTAAATCAGAAGAGTGTAAATAGCAACTAAAAACGATAAAGATGAAAAGAAAATTTACTTTATTCCTCTTGTGTGGAATGATCGCGGTGGGTGCTCTGGCACAAAATACTGCGCTGATAAAAAAGGCTTCCGTTGCTCCGGTCATTGATGGTGTGATTGATGAAGTCTGGGCCGAAGCGGAGGCAGAGAATTACATCGATGTGCCTACATTAAATGCTGAAGGTAACCCTGTAGCCCCTACTCTTGGCGCATCGGGAGAAACAACCTGGCAGGGTTTATGGACCTACGATGGTATGTATGTTCTTCTGAGAGTTACAGATGATGATTTCCATCCTTTCTATGATGTACCCGGTTCAAATAGCTGGGAGTATGATAAACCCGAACTCTATTTTGATGTCAATTTCGAATTGAAGGATGCGGGCGGACCCAGCACAGGAATGGGACACTACCAGGTGGCCCCTCCATTTGTGGACGGATCGAATGACGGAACACTTTTAACATGTGGATTTAATGGCACTTCAGGTGACATCATTGAATGGGCTGTTATGTTAGATGATCCCGATTATATCGTTGAATATTTAATTCCCTTCTCAAGTCTTCTGGACAAGGAAGGAACTGCAGTTGATTTTACCGGTGAAGTAGGTTTTGATGTGACCATTATTGACAGGGATGAGGGTGATGCCGGAAACAGACCCGCCGTCTGGTCAAATAACAGTGCCGTTGGGTCATCCTGGGTGAATATGGACGATTGCGGAATCATCACATTCGACGGAGCTTTAATTGATACTTATGTTGATGAAATCAACCTTCAGGGTGGTGAAATTGCAGAGAATAACGGTACGCTGCAAATTGTTGCTACAATACTTCCTGAGGATGCCTCCAATAAGAACATAAACTGGACTGTTGAGAATGGAACCGGGAGAGCAAAAGTTGATAAAAACGGTGTTGTCACTGCTATTCTGGATGGTGATGTCACCGTAAGGGCTGAAGCAACAGATGGTTCCTATGCTGAGGCCACCACAGTTGTGACCATCAGCAATCAAATCGTTTCAATGGGTGAGATAAACGTGATCAGAAACCCAAATTTTGATAAAGTTAATGGCACTTTTCCTGCCGAATGGACTCAAGGCGGAGATATTGGTGCACCTATTAGCGTACAGGATGGAATTGCGGTTTGTTCTCCACTGGAGGCGGCGGATGCGGACTGGCGATATTCACTTATGCAAAGTGGATTAACTGCCGAGCCTGACGTAGAGTATGCTTTCAGTTTTCTGGTCTGGGGCGCAGATGTCCGAACGTTTCACATTGACTTCGAAGATACACAGGCAAATAATTGGAACAGGTACGGGGCATCATCACATGAGCTGGCTACAGGTGGTCGTTCAGATTGGATCTTCGACCTTTCAACTGAACCTACCCGATATACTTTTGATGTCACTTTTGATCAGATGGTGGAGACAACAGTTCAGCTGCTGACAGTCCAACTGGGAACCTCTGGTGTGGAGACTTATCTGGATAGTTTTTCACTAGTCAGGGTGGATGATCTGGAGAAGCTCACTGATTATATTCCGGTGGAGGCGATCGTTGTAAGCGGAGCCGGTGGAGCTGTTAATGTTGCACTGGATGCGACCCTGCAAATGAGCGCTGAGGTATTTCCCGCTGAGGCTGACTATAAGGATGTAAAGTGGAGTGTTTTAGACGGAACTGGCAGCGCCTCAATTGATGCTGCTGGCCTCTTAACTGCTATCTCTGAAGGAACAGTTACTGTAAGAGCTTCTGCAGTGGATGATAGTTACGTAAGCAGGGACCTTCAGGTTTTTGTTGGCGAGAGTAATGGAATCAGGCAGAGTGAGTTGAAGCTCTTAAAGATCTATCCCAATCCGGCGATTAATGAACTGAATGTTGTTCTAATGAGGGAGAACAGCACCGTTACCATTTACAACAGTGTGGGCATGTTGATGGACAAGGTGGTAGTAAGTGGAACCGAATATATTTTTGATATCAGCAGTTATGCTGCCGGTCTCTATTTTGTCAGAACCGGGCAGACTGTAGAAAAATTTGTGAAATAACCAGCGAAGGCATGATTCAGGGAATCTCACGGTCTGATGACGGTGAGATTCCCTTTTTTGTCAAGTTTGAGTATGGTGGATGCGGTTGCTCCGGTGGTCTCCTTTTGCCGAAGCCTGACCACATAATCCACTTGCTTCCGGATGGCAATATCAATTTCACTGAAAAGAGCGGGAGATGGATTCCCCGAATGATTGGCAGATGTGGAAACGATGGCCCCTCCAAAACGCTCTAGAAGCTTCCTGCAGAAGGGATCTGTGGTGATGCGGATCCCGACCGAACCATCCTCTGCAACCAGGTTAGGGGCCAGGTTCCTTGCTTCCGGGTAAATAATGGTGGTCGGTTTTGAGGTGGTACTGAGGATCCAAAGAGCCTTTTCAGGTACACCTGCCAGGTAGCGGTTCAGCATTTCCGGTCCCGATACAAGAATCAGCATGCTTTTTGAATCGGATCGTTGTTTAATCTCATAGATTCTCTGAACGGCTATGGGGTTAGTGGCATCGCAGCCAATTCCCCAGATGGTATCGGTGGGGTAGAGGATAATACCCCCTGAAGAGATGATCTCTTTTGCCTTAATGACTTCGGATTCAATCATTCCTGCACTCCAGGTAAACATTGTATAACGCCGGAATGGTCTGTTCTTCACGAAATCTAAGGGCATGTGCTCCTCCTTCCCGGATCAACCGGTCCCTTAGCCCGGTATCTTCCAGTACTTCCGTAATGGCCGATATCATTTGTTCACGATTGTCTGGATCGATCAAAAGCCCACCCTTGCCGGCAGTCTCCTCCAGGCATCCCCCTGCCGATGTGATCACCGGTATCCCGGAATTCAGTGCTTCGAGGATTGGTATTCCAAAGCCTTCATAGGAGGAGGGGTAAATGAATCCGCTGGATCCCTGGTAGATAGCGGGGAGATCAGCAACCTGGACCTGATCAAGAAAGTAGATGTCTTTCATCCCGTTTTTCTCGATGTAATTTTTCACCTGGTTGTAGTAACCTGTTTTCCTTCCCACCACAACAAGGGGACAATAAATATTGCCCTTATCAAGTGCCTCCACGATCCTGAGGAGGTTTTTACGTTCTTCGATAGTGCCCACATACAGGAGGTATTCGCCGGGCAAAGCAAAACGCTGGCGGGTAAATTCGAGAGCTTCCCGGCTAACCCTGTTGTAGAACTGCCTGTTGCATCCCTGATAAACCACCCTGATACGCGATTCATCCACCTCAAGGAAACGGATGATGTCTTGTTTGGTTTGATTGCTTACGGCGATAATCCTGCTGGCATTCCTTGCTCCATATTGAACCTTTTTTGTGTATACATACCTGTCAATGGGTTTGTATAATTCAGGTCGCTCCATAAAGATCAGGTCGTGGATGGTAATGACCGATTTGACCATTGTCCTGTCGATTCCAAAGGGAATTTCGTTGGAAAGACCATGGAAAACATCCACGGCATCCTCGGTCAGGTGGTGCGCAAGCCTGAAGCTTCGCCAGTATGTATTGGACAGTATGTCATACCTGTGCCTGGGTTGTTTGATAATGGTCCCTTCCGGCTCATGATAAAGGTCGGGATCAGCAATGGAAGGAGTGTACAGCAGGCACTCGTTTTCGGGATAGAATCTGCAGATATTGGATATGATATACCTGCTGTAGTTGCCCAGTCCGCTATAGTTGTTAAAGGCCCGTTTGGCGTCAAATCCGATTCTCATTATACAGCAACATTATACTCCCTGAGGGCATCATTTAACGAAGTCTTGAGATCGGTTGACGGTCTCCTTTTTCCTATGATCAGTGCACAGGGAACCTGGTAATCTCCGGCTGGAAAGCTTTTGTTATAGGATCCGGGGATAACCACCGAACGGGCCGGCACCAATCCTTTCATCTCAACAGGCGAGCTCCCCGTCACATCTATAATGCGTGTCGATTTGGTGATCACCACGTTTGCACCAAGTACTGCTTCAGATTCGATCCTTACCCCCTCCACCACGATGCATCTTGAACCTATGAAACAGTGATCTTCGATGATTACCGGGGCCGCCTGAACCGGTTCAAGTACACCCCCAATTCCTACACCGCCGCTGAGATGTACATTTTTTCCGATCTGTGCGCAGGATCCTACAGTTGCCCAGGTATCCACCATGGAGCCCTCGTCCACATAGGCACCGATATTCACATAGGAAGGCATCAGAATAACTCCTTTTGAGAGGTAAGATCCATAGCGGGCGATCGCATGGGGGACTACCCGGATGCCCTTCTCCCTGTAACCGCTTTTCAGGGGGATCTTATCATGGAATTCAAAAGGAGGAACCTCAATAGTCTCCATCTGCCTGATTGGGAAATAGAGGATTACAGCCTTCTTAATCCAATCGTTAACCATCCATTGATTCCCTTTTTTTTCTGCAACCCTAACTACCCCGCGGTCCAGCTGGTCGACCACCTCAAAGATGCTCTCCCTGACCATTTGGTTATTCAACAGTTCGCGATTTTCCCAGGCCTCATTAATTGTTTTTTTAAGGTTCATACCGTTTGGTGCTTTTGCTGGTTCCAAATGTAATAACTTTCACGACGCGTGCAGCCAGGTATAAGACCACAAGTGTAAAAATGATGGTTGCACCGGAGGGGATATCAAGGTAATATGAAATCAATAATCCCATGAAAGAACCTATGAAACCAATGATTACGGAAGCAATCATGATGCTCCCAAACCGGTTTGTAAAGAGGTTGGCAATATTCTGGGGAATGGTCAATACAGAGAGAACAAGGATGATCCCGGCAATCCGGATGCTTAATACGATGGTGAGCGCCACGAGAATGATCAGGATGTAATTCAGAAGCATGACGGGAATGCCACGTGTTCGTGCAAACTGCTCATCAAATGAAATATAAAGGATCGGTTTATAGAGAATTCGAAAGAATCCTGTAACCACAAAAGAAAGCGTAAACATCAGCCAGAGATCGGTCGAATTTACAGTGATAATGCTCCCAAACAGAAAGCTCATGAGGTTGGGTGCATAGCCGGGTGTGAGATAGACAAATATGATTCCCAGGGCCATTCCCAGCGACCACATAATGGCGATGATGGAGTCGTTCCTAATGATCTTTCTCCGCGTAAGATTCTCGGTAATAAGTGCCGCAAGAACGGCAAAAATGGCAGCACCTGCCAGAGGAGGAATGCCCAGGAAGTAGCCGAGTCCCACCCCTCCAAAGGAGGCATGGGTGATCCCGCCGCTGATAAAGACCATCCGCCGGGAAACGATGTAGGTTCCGATAATCCCGCATGCTACAGACATAAGAAGCGCAGAAAGAAATGCGTTCCTGAAAAATCCGTAATTGAAGAGTTCGGTTATTCCCATGGGATTAGTGGTTGTGTGTTTTCATCACCCTGTGGGGAACCGTACCATGGGTGATAATTTCGATGGGACAGTTATAAACCTTCAGCTGCTCCGCATTGATCTCATTCGATGCGTGGTAATGCAGATCACGGTTTACACAGGCAATGGATTTAATATAAGGTGAAATGGTCCCGATATCGTGAGAAACCAGGAGGATGGTCATGGTCTGGTTAAGCTTCCGGAGTAGATGGTAAAGCTCCATTTCAAAACGGTTATCCACATGAGTGTCCGGTTCATCAAGAACCAGTAGCCTGGGTGAGGATACGATGGCCCTGGCCAGGAGGGTGCGTTGAAGTTCTCCTCCTGAAAGTGCTCCGATGGATCTGGATTGCAGTTTTTCAAGACCCGTACTTTTCAGGGTCTTTTCCATCTGGACTCTGTCTTGATGTGTCAGCCTGAATCTGTTTTTTAAACCTGAGGCCACCACCTCACGAACAGTGATGGGAAAGCGTTCATCCAGCTGGCTGCCCTGGGGGAGATAGCCTATTTCGGAACGGTCAATGGCATACTCAACGGTTCCTTTTATTGGTTTCATCAAACCCATTATTACTTTAAGCAGCGTTGTTTTTCCTCCTCCATTGGGGCCTATGATTCCTATAAAATCATGTTCCATGATGGAGAGAGAGACGTTTCTAAGGACCCGGTTTCCCTGGTAGCCAGCCTCCAGATTACGGATTTGTACAATCGGATTTTCCATTACTTCATAAGTTTTTCAGCAATTTGGATCATCTGTCCGGGCCAGTCTTCATCCAGAGGATCTATAGGAACGATTACGGCATCAATTTCCCTGGCGAGAACCTCGGCATTTTTAGAATCGAACTCAACCTGAACAAATATGGAGGAAATTTGCCGTTCTCTGCCCAGGTCTGTTAGTTCTTTCATGTGCGAGGGAGAAGGAGATTTGCCCTCCCACTCCAGGGAGAGTTGTTCCAGCTGGTAATCCTTTGCAAAGTAGGAGAGCGAAGGGTGGTATATCATAAAACTTTTTACCTCATTTTTGGTCAGCATATTTCCGATCTTCCTGTCCAGCGAATCGATGCTGGCCAGCAGCAGAGCAAGGTTGACCCTTATTTGCAGAGAGTCCTCCGGCAATAAGCTGCCAAGAGCCCCGGCCATGTTAGTGACCATTACTTTAACGTTCCTGGGGGACATCCAGATATGCGGGTCGGCACCCACATGATTGTGTTCATGGCCGTGATGGACATCCTCACCTTCACCATAAATAAGCTCTACTCCATCGGACAAATTGATTACCTGCATGTCAGGGTTTACGGATCGGATCTTATCCATCCAGCTCAATTCAAAACCCAGGTAACCTATTTTCATAAAAATGGCCGAATGGACCAGTTGGCTCAGCTGAGAGACGGAGGGCTCATAGG
This sequence comes from Bacteroidales bacterium, assembly GCA_046485075.1. GTDB lineage: Bacteria > Bacteroidota > Bacteroidia > Bacteroidales. Next base: position 4,493 of record JAWOHR010000195.1, on the reverse strand, counting down.
TTTCCGGACTGGCACCTGGAGGCACCATTACATTTACCTCCACCTTTTCCCCGGCGAGTTGCTCCACGAAATATTTCTGGGGGAGGATGGAGACGCTTACAACCGGCTTTACCGGGGTCGGGACACGTTGCTGAACACAGGATGTGAACAGAAGGAGGAGGAGGGTTGAGAGGACGTTAATTCTCATGTTTCTGTTTTGTAAAAAGTTTTAAAAAAGGGGTGCCACGCGGAGGAACTGGATCATGGCCATGCCCACCCCAGGGATGACAACTCAGGATCCGTTTTGTTCCCAGGAGCAATCCGGCCACCGGGCCATGTTCGCGGAGTGCCTCGATGGCGTACTGGGAACATGTTGGCTGGTAACGACAGGTTTTCGGAAGCCAGGGTGAGATGATCCCCTGGTAGATTCTCACAGGGATAATCAGAATCCATACCAGTAAGATCCTGATCCACCTGATCAGAAAAAAGTTGTAAAAAGCAGTGCCGGGTTTGCCTGGTTTTTCCATGAAAGGTATCAGTGGTGCAAAATTAATAATATTACGATACTTATTTAGACCATTTCTTACAGACTATAATTTCAATTTTATGTAATTTCACGGTTTAATTTTACAATAAGTCAGTAAGTTCAACATTTTCATAACAAATCATAATGATGAAAGAAGCAGTTGCCATACTTTGTGCAGGCGGACCTGCGCCGGGGATCAATACCGTAGTGAGTTCTGTTACAAAGATATTTATCAATAACGGATTCAATGTACTGGGCATCAATGGTGGATATAAGAGTCTTTTTGCCGATGAGCCTGCATTTGAGTACCTCGATTTCGAATATGCCGACCAGATATACAGCCGGGGTGGTTCCGCATTGAAAATGAGTCGATATAAGCCTAAGGATGAAGAATTTAAAGTCGATTTTTTCAAAAAAAATAATGTGAAGTTGCTGGTCACCATTGGTGGTGATGACACCGCTTCAACGGCCAACCGGTTGGCAAAATACCTGGCCAAGCAGGAGATGGATGTGAAAAACATTCACGTCCCCAAGACCATTGATAATGACCTGCCGCTTCCCGAGGGAACCCCTACTTTCGGTTATCACTCCGCAAAGGAGGAGGGGGTTCGTCTCTGCACTACCATATATGAGGATGCAAGAACCAGCGGTAACTGGTTCGTAGTAAGCGCCATGGGACGTGAAGCGGGTCACCTTGCCTTCGGAATCGGAACCGCCTGTCACTATCCGATGATTATCATTCCCGAGATGTTCAATAAAACCAAAATCACCTTTGACAAGATTACCAGGATGGTCATTTCATCCATGGTGAAAAGGAGGATACTGGGAATCGATTACGGGGCTGCCATTATCAGCGAGGGGGTATTCCATTTTATGAATGATGAGGAGATTATTGCCACAGGGATCAATTTCACCTATGACGATCACGGACATCCCGAACTGGGTAACGTGAGCAAATCGCATATCTTTAATATGCTCGTGCAAACACATATGAAGAACCTGCGGATTAATGTCAAGAGCCGGCCCGAGGAGATCGGGTATGAATTGCGCTGTTGCAGGCCCATCGCCTATGACCTGTCCTATGCAACCCGGCTGGGTCTGGGTGTATACCACCTTTATTCCAGGGGTGAAACAGGCTGCATGACAACCGTTGACCGTGCCGGGAATATCTCTCCTCTCTATCTGAAGGATGTGGAAGATGAGAAGGGAAAGGTGAAACCCCGGCTTGTGAATGTTGATTCAGAACAGGTCCAGGTGATCTTCCGGAACAACCTTCATTACATTACCAAGGCGGATTACAGGGAGGCCAAAAAGTATGTGAAGAATCCTGAGGAGTACGACTTTATGAAAATTTTGGAATGGGATGAATAGCTTCTGTCCCCTGCCATTGATTTATTTCAAATATTGGGTTACTTTTAAAATAAAAAATCATGGCAACGGGGATTAGGAAAAAAGGGACCATTGGAATATTAACGGGCGGCGGGGATGTACCTGGATTAAATCCGGCCATTCGCGCCGTTACCATCAGGGCTCTGCGTGAGGGATATCAGGTGATCGGACTGAGAAAGGGTTGGTCCGGAATCACTGAAATCGTCAGGGAGAAGGGAGCCGATAACTCGGAGCACTTTATGTTATTGTCCGAGCAGATTGTCAATAAAGCTGGTCGGACCGGCGGGACATTCCTGCATACTTCCAGGGTGAATCCAAGCAGGATTAAGCGGGATGATGTACCTTCCCATCTGAAACCATCCTATCAGAAAGAGGTGAATGATCTGACGATTGAGGTTCTGGAGAATCTGGCATTCCTGGGAATCGACTACCTGATTCCCATAGGGGGTGATGATACCCTGAGTTATGCGGTTCGCCTTTTCCAGGAAGGGTTCAAGGTAATTGCCATTCCTAAAACCATGGATAATGATGTACCCGGAACTGATTACTGTATTGGATTTAGTACTTGTGTAACCCGGACCATCAATATGACCAATACACTTCGCACATCAGCCGGATCCCATGAAAGGATTCTGGTCATGGAGGTTTTTGGCCGTTATGCAGGGTTCACTGCCATGATTCCAACCATGGCTGGTGCAGCAAACCGGTGTGTAATTCCTGAATTCCGTTTTGATGCAATAAGGCTCACCGAGTTACTGGTGGAGGACAGGATACAGAATCCCAGCAATTATTCTGTGGTTCTTGTCTCAGAAGGAGCCACCTTCACGGGTATGGAAGAGATGATGTTCCGGGATGGGATAAAAGACGATTATGGTCATGCCAAACTGGGAGGTATCGGAACTGCAGTAGCCGATGTGATTAAAAGGGAATCGGCGCAGTTCAATAATGGAGTTCCCATTAATGTGATCAATCAGCACCTGGGTTACCTGGTACGGGGTGGGGATCCGGATGCCATTGATTCCATTGTGCCTATGGCGTATGGGAACCTGGCTCTTGACCTCATTTTAAAGGGAATCCACGGTCGTCTCGTTGTATTGAGAAACGGACGCTATGATAATGCACCGCTTGATGTGGTAACCGGCAGTAAAAAAGTGGTGGATGTGAAGAAGCATTATAACATCGACCGGTTACGGCCACACTTCAAAAGCTTTGAATTCCAGCCCCTGTTCATCATGAGCGGCAGCTGAGAATATTGAGGTTGATCAAAGCTATTCAATATAGATCCAGGCAGTTTCAATGACACTGTCCCGTATGGGACCCAGGGCTTTAAGGGCTGACTGGACAGATTCATGTGAACTGGACGTCACAAGCTGGAAATTATAAGGTCCGGCAATAATCTTTCCGTCATAACCGGCGCTTTTCATGGCAGCAGAATATTCATCTGCGTAAGAGCTGATCTTGAACGCTCCGGTGATAATGTGAACCTTAGACTTGGCACCCTCTTCACAGGCCGAAAGTTTCAACATCGCCTCATCCAGTTGCATCCTTGCCAGTGCCAGCTGATCTTCCAGGTCTTTGCTTTTTGTAGCCTGGGATTTCAGGCCGGAGTTTTCAGCCACTATGGCATCAATCTGCTCCTGGGTCATGGATGATTTATTGAATAAGTTGCATGAGGAGACAATAAGTGCCAGTAAAACAAATCCTACTAAATTCTTCATAACCTATGTGTATTGGTTCTCATCAATAAAGGTAATCATTTTTTGAACCAATCTTATAAGGGTTGATTAAAGGGCTTGTTTAAAGATCGGGGAGGTAGATCAGTGAGGTCACCGGGAAGTGGTCGGAGTATTTAATTTTAATTCTTTTGAACTGGTATGGCACCAGGGGTTCACCAACCATGATATGGTCGATGCGGAAAGAGGGAAGTTCCCCGGCATAGGTGTTACCAAAACCTTTTCCAGCCAGCCTGAAAGAATCCTGAAGTCCTTTTTTGATCTTCCTGTAAGCGAAAGAGTTAGGAGTATCATTGAAGTCGCCCATGACCATCACCGGGTGGGGTGATTCCTTAATGTAATTGGCGATCATTGAGGCTTGCTCGGATCTCAATACAAAGGCAGTCTTTAACCTGGAACCGATGTTCTTGATCCCCTGCATTTGTTCATTGCTGTACTTCAGCCGGGCTGTATCCAGGAAAGCATAATTATCTTCCCGGAACATAATGGATTGCAGGTGTATGTTGAAGACCCTTATGGTATCGCCAAGGATCAGATGATCCGTATACATGGCCGCATTGTTGCTGGAATTGAATGGAATCCGGCTTCGTTTCGGAACCGGGAACCTGCTAAAGGTGGCAATCCCAAAACCATTCCTGTTTGTCGGATCATTGGTGTAATAGACATCCGATTGGGGGAACTGACTGAGCTGCCTGGCAATGTCAGATTGTCGCTCTCCCTTCCGGCTTGAGGAATAATACTCCTGGAAACATATGATATCAGGGGCTTGCTTTTGAATAAAACTGAAAATCTCATCTTTGGTAAGGGGGTCGTTTGTCCATTTGTAACGATCAAATCCCCTCACGTTATAGGAGAGAACCTTAAAC
>JAWOHR010000142.1:0-6432 GCA_046485075.1 Bacteroidales bacterium | reverse complement strand
CCACCGTTTTGCCCATGATGCATTGGCCCCCACGGTCATCACAGCTACACTGGCCTTATCACCCGGTTCCAGGCCATTGGTGGTCAGGTCCACAATTGAGGAGAGGGCATGACCATATTCGGCCGAATATCCCCCTGTGCTGAAGAGGGTCTCCGAGAAAAGCAGGGGTGAAAAGCGCCCCCTGGTGGGAATCTCAGGCATGCTGGAGAAGTAGGGCGACTGAACCATCATTCCGTCCATGTAGGTTTTTGTCTCGTAACTTTCACCACCCCGAACAAAGAGCATCCCCTCTTCTCCCACTTTCTGAGATCCCGGCATGGTGGCATAGGCACCGTAGATATCACCCACCGCACTGGCCGTAGTGGCTATGTCAAAGGAGCTGAGGGTTGCCGATTTTTTCTTGTCACTGGCACTGAAAACCCCTGCCGTAATGGACACCTCGTTGAGCTCGTTGACCTTTTCCCTCAGCACCACTGTAATGGTGGTATCATTTCCGCTGAGTCGAAGCGAACGGGAGTACTTATCATAGCCCATGAAACTGGCTGTAAAAATTTGTTCTCCAGAAAGATCTGTGGTCAAGGAGAACCGGCCTTCGGAATCAGAAATGGTTCCGTCATAGGAGCCTTCAAAATAGATATTGGCACTCATCACAGGTACTCCCTTTTTATCGGTGATGTGCCCGGAGACGGTTTGCTGTGCACCGGCATGGACGGTGATCACTAAAAACAACAGGATGCTGATCTGTTTCATCGGTCTGAAATTTGTCTGATGTAAAATTATGGAGGCAAAAGGCTGAGAGAAAATGAATATTTCCCAACCTGCAAATCCCGGGAATGAACGGTTCAATAGAGAGATAAACCGGAAAATCGTAACTTGACCGTCCTATGAAGATCTTCATCAACTTACTCGTTATTGCCGGATTCGGACTGGCACTCTTTATCACAACCAGGATATTTGTGATGACAAACCAGGAGTTTCATGACGATCCGGGAATTTTCCTGTATGACCGGGGGAGTGCACTGCCCTTGGTACGGGCAGAGATTCTTAATCAACTGGAATATTTCCGGGAGGGATATTTACAGAGGGATACATCTATCCTGGATTCCTATATGAAACAGCTTTTTTCCACGGAGAACATCCTTGTCCTGGGAACCATGCCCGGGGAGATATATTCCGGTTATACCGAAGCTGCAGAGCTGGTCAGTTCTGACTGGCTCTACTGGGGGGATGTGAACCTGCTGGTAGAAAGTTCAAATATCTCGGCCACGGATAGTGTGGCCTGGTTTTCCATGATCGGGAATGTGAAGTTTGACCTCTCCAGCCTGTTGGATCTGCCACTAAGGGTTTCAGGAGTCATGGTTCGTACCGGTGGTAGCTGGAAATTCCAGCAACTCCAGTTTCAATTCGACCTCGATACCCAATGGGTATTTATACTTATTGTCCTACTGGCTCTGCTTTTACTGGTGAGTATCATCAGGCTGATTTTCGTAATCGTCCGTGCCAGGACCCGGAAACGAATGTAGGCTGAAAGTCGCCCGTGGCCTATTTCCCCTTCTTTTGCAGCAGGACCTGCACCGGCTCCAGGGTGACCAGGCATCCTTTGGGCATGGAAAGGAGCTCCGTTTCAATCTCGTGGTAAAAGCTCCTCAGTTTCAGGGTTTCATCCACCATTTCGATGACCACAGGAAGTTTCTCGGTCAGCTCCCAGAACCTCGAGGAGCTGATCCGGCTGCTGGAGCCATACCCCATGATCCCCCGGAATACGGTGGCCCCGGTAATTCCCTTCTCCCTGGCCAGTTCAACAATGTACTGGTAGAACAGCACGGAGCCGATTCTGTCTGTGGTACTGGCATGGATCCTGAGTATGCCCTGTTCCTGATTCTTCATGGTAACCATCGGATATTAGTTTAAAAGCCTGGTGGAGATAAAGCCAAGATAAACTGCGGTAAAACCCAGCAGGATGCTGAGCCCGGTATAGAGAAAAAGCCCAAGGAACTGGCCGTTTCGCATGAGTGTCAGGTTCTCCCCGGCAAAGGTTGAAAAGGTGGTGAATCCGCCGCAGAGCCCCACCATCAGGAACATGCGCAGCTCCACGGTCAGCAGGGGACTCTTCTCCGCGATGCCCATGAGAAACCCGATCACTAGGCTTCCCAGAACGTTCACCGCAAGGGTTCCGGCGGGAACGGCAAGCCAGTCCACGTGTGTGTTCAGTCTTGAGACCAGGTACCGGGCCACACTCCCGATGAATCCGCCCGCACCAATCAACAAAAGGTTTTTAAACATACTGCTACTTCTTATTTAGCCATTGGTCGAGCCAGCCTTTAAACTCCCTCTGCCACAGGATCCCGTTCTGGGGCTTAAGTACCCAGTGGGTTTCGGAGGGAAAAAATAACATCCGGCTCGGTATCCCCATCATCTGTGCCGTATTAAAGGCTGCCATTCCCTGGGTATAGGGGATCCGGTAGTCGTGTTCCCCCTGGATCACCATAATGGGGGTATCCCAGTTCTTTACGAAATGATGGGGCGATCCGGCGTACGATTTCATGGCCACCGGGTTTTCGGTCTCCCATGGTGCACCCCCTTTTTCCCAGTGGTCGAAGAATAGCTCCTCGGTGGTCACGTACATCATCTCGGCATTGAATACTCCGCAATGTGAAATAAAGGCCTTAAACCGCCCCTGGTGGTTTCCGGCAAGCCAGTAGACTGAAAAACCGCCGAAACTGGCGCCAATGGCACCCAGTCTTTCTTTATCGATAAAAGGCTCCTCCTTCATTACATCAATTCCCCTGAGCAGGTCCAGCATCGCCTGCCCGCTGTTGTCCCTGCTGATCTGGTCGGTCCACTCCTGGCCGTGGGTAGTAACACCCCGTCGGTTGGGCGCCACCACAATGTATCCGTTGGATGCCATCTGGCTGAAGTTCCATCGGTAGCTCCAGAACTGGCTCAGGGGGGATTGGGGACCGCCTTCGCAGTAGAGCAGAGCAGGGTATTGCCTGGAGGAGTCGAAATGGGGCGGGTAGATCACCCAGGTGAGCATCTGCTTGTTATCGGTAGTGGTAATCCAGCGTTTTTCCACGACAGGCATGGTCAGCTGGTCGAGCAGGTGTTTGTTCTCGAAGGAGAGCTCCGTGGCTTCTCCGGTGGAGGGATCGATGCTGTAGATCTCTTCCGGTTTGGTCATATCGACCCGGGTGGCAATCAGTTTTTCTCCGGCAACCGCTACCGAATGGTAGTCATAATTGCCCTGGGTGATGGCAGTGATTTCGAGGGAAGACACATTCATTTTGAAGAGTTGGAAGGTTGATTCCACACCGGCTACGAAGAGGAGGGTTTCCCCGTTGTCGGCCCAGACCGCTCCGGATGGACTATAGTCGAAATGCTCTGTAAGATATCTTTTCTGGCCGGTGGCCAGTTCCATCTCAAAGAGCCGCTCCTTGTCCGCTTCAAAGGTGGCCCGCCTCATACTAAGCCAGTAGATCTTCTTGCCGTCGGGAGAGAAAAAGGGAGCTTTATCATACCCGGGCATCCCTTCGGTCAGGTTGACGGTTGCCCCCGATTCAAGATCGTAAAGGTAGATCTCAGAATCGGTGCTGAATGCGTACTCCTTTCCGGAGAGTTTCTTGCAGGTGTAGGCGATCTTTTTTCCGTCGGGTGACCATGCCACCTCTTCCAGGCCCCCGAAGGGCATCATGGGAGAATCAAAAGGTTCTCCCTGCATGATATCTTTTCCGGCGGTAAATTTCCCTTCCTCAAAACCGGCAATGAAAAGGTGGCTGTATGCCCCGTCTTCCCAGGTGTCCCAATGCCGGTACATCAGGTCGTTAATAATCCGCCCGTCGGTTTTTGGCAGGTCGGGGTAGAGATCCTGGGTGGTTTTGTCGATCTGCACATCTTTGGTGTACAATACCCGGGTTCCCTCCGGAGAAAAGAGAAGGCTGCTGATCCCGCCCTCCACATCGGAAATTTTTTGTTTCCCGGTTCCGTCGGCATTCATCACCCATGCCTGTACTTCACCCGAGGCGGAAGAGAGGTAAACGATCCTCTCCCCATCGGGGTGCCAGACGGCGTTGTACTCATTTTCAGTAGTTTCTGTAAGCTGGATCTTTCCCGATCCGTCGCTGTTCATCACAAAAAGTTCCCGGTTTCCCCGGTTTTGCGCTATGTTGTAATAGGTTACCCCATAGAGGATTTTCCCACCTGAGGGGGAGACCTGCACATCACCAAGCCGTCCGAATGACCACAACACTTCGGGGGTCATGATATCGGAGGTGAGCTCCATCTGGTTCCTGGTGACCAGGGGTTCTTCGGCTGCCTTTTCAACTGGTGAATTACAGGCGAAGAGCGAAACGGAAAGCAATGAAAGGATCAGAAACTTTTTCATGGGATGCAGATTTGTTCCTTTCAAAAGTATGAAATAATACGCTTTGAACAACAGGAAAACCCTGCATGCTTCATCCAATAATGTTTTGTTCATATATGGATTGGTATTCAATTTCAATATGGTTAACTTTGATTTTAAACTGCATTGGTATTATACCTTTTAAACTTTAAACACATAGCAATATGAAACATGATTTTTTTACAAAAGCAATGGCCGTTCTTTTTCTGCTGTCCCTGGTTGCAACAAGCTGTAACAAAGAAGACGATCCCCCGAAACCGGAAGAACTCCAGGATATCTCTTTTGATGCGGAAGAGGTGCTTGCCCTTGTTCCTGACGGACTGAAGAATTCAAATGACCAGTATGCGCAGGATTGTTATTCATTCATTGAGTCTGCTGTGGACATGACCAGTTTCATTGATAACATGGAGGTTCCTGAAACTGCTACCAGGTCCAAAGCAAAGTCAAGCGGCGAAACCTGGCAGTGGAGCTGGAATTACGGTGGGGAGAGCTTTACTTTTTACTGGTCCTATGAGGAAATGAATTCCAAAAGATACTGGACCATGGACATCCAGTTCGGATCGGGCCCCAGGTATAAATATATCGAAGCCTGGGAGAACATGGATGGTACCCAGGGCGAACTGACCTATAATTTCGGATGGGCAGCCATTTATGGGGGTGAAGAACCGGATGAGGCAGAATTCATCTACTGGAGGTATACCTGGGAGAAGAATTCATCCGGTGGTTACAACCTCAGCTATATCTGGGACGGGGATTTGGAATATGAAGTATATATCAGGTATGATTGTGTGATCAATGCCAACGGTTCAGGGACCATTGATTACTACATGATGGATGAGTTGTTCTACCAAATGAACTGGGATGTACTTGGCAATGGCACCTGGGTATATTATATCGATGGAGAAGAGTATATGAGCGGATTCTGGACCGTTTAAAGGCCGGATTCATTTGCGTATTTCTGAAGCAGTTCGAGCCAGTCGTTTACATTCTGGTTGAACTGCTTCTTCATTTGCAGGTTCACCGCATTTCTCATCTCTTCAGAGAACACCGCCTTTCCATGAATGGCTCCAAGTATGGCCCCCATTACCTGTGCGTAGGAGTCGGTGTCGTGACCAAACTCCATGATGATCTGCATGGAGGCCAGGGGGTGGTAGTGGGCAACCTCTGCCACTGCAAAGACCACAACAATCGGAACCCATGCTTCCCACCAGTATGTGGTTTGGAGTTCATTTTCCAGGATGGAATAGAGACGGGCGATATTTCCTTCCGACCTCATTGCAAATTGATGTGCCAGGTCGAGCCATTTTGTTAACTCCCTGTTCACGTAGAGGGTTTGGTTATAACCGTAGGGATCAATGTTTCTCATGGCCTTTTCCATATTCTCCCATGATCCGTCGGGCTGAAGAGCCCGTGCCAGTCCGGCTACCAAAGCCGAGTTAATGTCTTTCGCCACACCGATATCGAAGTACCCCAGTTCATAGGTGAACAGGTAACACCACTGCGGATCCTCAGGGTGAAGGGCCGCTACGGGCAGGAAGGGCATCTGGCCCACCATGGTAGGGATCCCTCCCCAGATCCGCTCCACAGGGTAGGCATTCTCCCTTTCGCCCAGGGCCCAGCGGGTAGCATATTCGATCTCGGGAATCCACTTATCGTAGTCGTCCTGGTATTTTTCAGGCAGTTCGGCCCTGAAATCCAGTACCGACCTGGCAAAGGTTTGTTGGGTCAGGTTGCCGGGGTTGTTTTTCAGGGCATTGAAGAAGATGATCTTAAAGCGCGTATCGTCGGTGATGGTTCCTGCAGGTCCGTAGGATTCCCATTGTGCAAAAGGTTCAGCCTCCTTTGGATAGCTTTTTAGCTGAAACAGGGCTGCCAGTTCTTCCAGACTGGAGAACGCGTCCACGCCCGAGGTGCCGCGAACGGCACCGTAGGCATAGGGCGGATCGTCCGCGGGTTCAGCGGTCGCGGCGTGGACGTTATGGCAGTCGACACACTCCGCGTGGCGCTCGAAGCCCGCAGTCTCGGTGGAGACG
>JAWOHR010000037.1:0-24881 GCA_046485075.1 Bacteroidales bacterium | reverse complement strand
GCGATGGACGCGCAACTGGCAGTGATGCTGTGGCCTATAGCTATAGATGCACTGCGTGTCCATTGCTGTGTTCTTACGGGTTCTACGTGAACAGTGCGCTCGGGAATCCGTTCATCGTGGGCACACACTGGTTCCAGCTTGCAGACCAGGCAGTCACCGGCCGCTCCGACGGAGAGAATTACCAGGCCGGGTTCCTGACGGTCGGGGATTCCCCCCAGCAGGAGATCGTCCGGGTGGCACGGGAAACCGGCCGGAACATGTACGAATTCAGGAATAGGTTTAATGATTCGGAATGAAGACTAAAACACTTAAAAATGAAAAAATTAATCTCCCTCCTGATATTCTCATCCTTTATCCTTCCGGGACTTTTCGCCCAGGGACCAGGTTTCCTCGAGAACCCATATGACTACCTTGAGAATACCCTGCTGTTCGAATTGAACCAGGAAGAGGGACATGTTCCCCTGGTGCCGTACAACACTGTCCGGGAAGCGCTGAAAAATACAAAAGCTGAGTCTGCCTGGTATCAGTCGCTAAACGGGGTCTGGAAGTTTCATTACTCCGATATCCCGGAAGGTACCCCGGAAGGATTTTACAAATCCGGGTTCAACGACCGGAGCTGGGGTACCATCCAGGTGCCTTCGAACTGGGAAATGCAGGGATATTCCGACCCACTTTTCAGAAATATTGCAACCCCTTTTATACCTGACCCACCGCGTGTTCCCCGCGAGTATAATCCCACCGGTTCATACCGCAGAAGTTTTACCATTCCGAAAACATGGACAGGCAGGGAGATTTTCCTGCGTCTGGAAAAAACGGCATCTGCATCCTTTGTCTGGGTGAACGGGCAGGAAGTCGGGTACAACGAAGGAGGACAGGAACCGGCTGAATACAACATCACCAGGTTTGTTCAACCGGGGGAAAATGTTCTTGCCGTCAATGTGTACAAATATTCGGATGGATATTACCTTGAAGACCAGGATTACTGGCGGCTGGCTGGCATCTTTGATGATGTATGGCTGTTTGCGGCCCCGAAAATGCACATTTTTGACTGGTTTGCAATCACCGACCTGGATGAATCCTTTATCAACGCCCGTCTTGACCTGTCCGTTGAGGTTAAGAATTATTCCGGCATACCCGGTGAAGATTATCTCCTCCGTACCACCCTCTTTGATTCCGAAAAGAAAACCGTGAAAACAATAATTTCAGATAAATTTTCCATACTGTCTGGTGCCTCCCTTGAACTTAAGTTATCGGACGAAATGATCAATCCGGCAAAATGGTCGGCCGAATACCCCAATCTTTATACCCTTATCTTCGAACTTATTAATCCTTCTGGTAAAACAGAGGAAGTGATCTCAGGACGTATTGGTTTTAAAGAAACGGAAATCCGGAACCAGGTATTTTACCTGAATGGGGTCCCGGTAAAATTGAATGGTACCAACACCCACATGCAGCATCCCACCCTGGGGCATACCATGAACGAAGAAACGATGATCAGGGATTTTAACCTGTTCAAACAGTACAATATCAACTGTGTGCGCACTTCGCACTATCCGCCTGTAAGCAGATACCTGGAACTTGCCGATGAATACGGGATATACATTGTGGACGAAACTGGTGATGAGTGCCATGCAACCCAGTATCTGTCAGAATCGGAAGAATGGGAGGAAATGTACCGCGAAAGGGCACGGAAAATGGTTCTAAGGGATCGGAATCATCCCAGTATCCTTTTCTGGAGTGCAGGAAATGAGAGCGGTGAAGGAATTAATATCTGCCATGTGATTGAAGAGGGGAAAAAATATGACCCTACCCGTTACTGGATGTACGGGGGAAATGCCTTCGCCCATCCCTGCGAGGATATTATCGGGCCAAGGTACCCGCAACTGTTCGAATTGATCACCAATGTATTCCTTGTCCCGGCTGAGGCGGATCCGAGACCGTCATTTATGGATGAATACCAGGCTGTTACAGGGAATGCAGGAGGTGGCCTGGATGATTATTGGGAAGCCATTCACAATCATCCCAGGAGCATGGGAGGCGCTATCTGGGATTTTGTGAGTACCGGCATGACCGAGAAGGTGCGCACTTTACAGGATGGTTCCCCAAATAATGTTCAGGTAAACATCATGGGCAGGGCAAAACTTGCAGAAGGGGTCACAGGAAAAGGAATAGATCTGAACGGCCACGACCAATGGGTTGAGGTATACCGTGATGAAGCATTGGAGATCAGTGGCAACCAGCTTACTCTCTCATTATGGGTGTATCCGAGGGCTCTCAGCAGTTCGGCTGGAACCCTCATAACAAAAGGAAATTATCAATTTGGAATACACCAGATCGGGAAGGACTCACTGGAATTTTACCTCACTACCAATGATAAGTACTACACACGGATCGCTCTTCCACAAAACTGGGAATACAACTGGCATAAAGTTGAAGCGGTTTATACAGGTTCTGAAATTTCCCTGTATGTCGATGGAGAAGAAAGCAAACCTGTACCGGTTTCGGGAAATATCCGGAATACCCCTTTCCCGGTAAATATTGGAAGGAATGTCGAAATTCACGGACAGGAAACCTATGTATATATTTGTGATGCCATTATTGACGAAGTTGGAATTTTTACTGAAGTCGTTTCTTCAGGTACCCTGAAATCCCCTTCACCCGAATTGAAAAACAGGGCTGCCCTGTGGCTGGATTTTGAGAGTATATTGGAGGAAGGTGAATTTTTCAGCTACGGAATCGGTGCAAGGACTTACGGATCGATCTGGCCTGACAGGCGCCCCCAGCCTGAAATGCTCCAGATAAAAAAATCTGGTCAGCCGGTAAATACAAAGTGGGTTTCTGCGGAACAGGGCGAAATTGAAATTACAAACCACTTTCACTTTACTGACCTGGGAGAGTTGAATACGGTCTGGATGCTACAGGCTGATGATGAGGTTATTCAAAAGGGTGTATTGGATGTTTCGCTTGAACCCGGAAAGAAAAAAACGTTGGTTGTCCCGTTTCAGAAACCGGAACTAGGGGAAGGTACAGAGTACAGGTTGCTGATCAGTTTTCGCCAGAAAGAAAAAAGCGCCTGGGCAGATACCGGTTATGAAATTGCCTGGGATCAGCTGGAACTGCCGTGGTACAAAGCTGTTTCACCTGCGGAAAAACCACCACAGCCTTCACTGACAATCAACGATGAAGAAAGCAAAATAAGCATTGCAGGTAAAGATTTTGCCTACGTCTTTGATAAAAATACAGGGGCATTGTCGTCCATGCAATTTCAGGGCAAAGAACTTATCCGGGAAGGAGGCCGCATGAATGCCTGGCGTGCTCCCCTGGCCAATGAAACGGATGAATGGACATTCAGGAGTGCAAACATGAAGCACAATATTCCGGGATTTGGGCGCATGGCAGCCACTGAGTGGTATTCTTCCGGCCTTGATAAACTGCAATTCTTCCTGGAAAAATTCAGCTGGGAAAGGTTAACAGACCAGATTTTATTAATCGATGTTAAAAATGTATTGGTCCTGGATAACCAGAAAGGCGCATTTCATAATCACTTCAGGTATTCCATTCACAGTGACGGAGAAATAACGATGGAGCATAGCATAATCCCAAATGGAAATATGCCCGGCTGGCTTCCCAGGATGGGAACGGAATGGGTACTGGACAAAAGCCTTGACCACGTGGAGTGGTATGGCCGTGGCCCGGAAGAAAATTATCCGGACCGTAAATCCGGGTATAAAACCGGTATATACAAATCTACCGTCAAAGAAATGGTTGAGCCTTATCTTATTCCCCAGGATTATGGTTTAAGGTCTGAAAACCGGTGGGTGAAATTGCTGGATGAAAACGGCTTAGGCCTGGTGTTTAAAGGAAACGAATTGTTTAATTTCAGTGCACATCCCTTTTCATCTGAAAATCTCACAAAAGCCCTTTACACATATCAGCTTCAACCTTTTGACGGGATCACCTTTAATTTCGATTATGCCACCAGCGGATTGGGCTGCACCGCCAAGTCGGTATTTTCCCAGTACCAGGTTCTCCCGAAACGATATGACTTTATACTCTCTATCAAACCTGTTAAACAATGAAGGACCTAAAATCATGAAAAAATCATTTCCCTTATCAAGGATCCTCTTCATTCTGATCCTTAGCACTGCCTGTTCCCATAAAGAACCGTCGTTTATTGCAAATTTTGAAGGTACCCGGTCAGAAAAAAAGTGGGCTCTCAGTGAACTGAACCCTGATATTTCAGCTGACTGGTCTTCCCATGATTACCTGACATTTGATATGAAGGCATCCACTACACAGCGATTTGACCTGATTCTTTATGATGCCGGAGGCACGCGCAGACTGGGGATCAATCCATTCCAGGGTGCCTGGGTACGCACATCCATACCTTTAATCCATTTTCAAAAAAGAAATACCGAAGGACATGATATGGCGGCTATTGGCAAAACTCCCCGGCCGGGATGCTGGATTCAGTTCACAAATTCCGTCGGTTCAATTACCCGGATTGATTCTTTTGGAGTGCTTATGCAGCATCCCATAGGAAGGCAAACCCTGGAACTGCGCAATGTAAGGCTTACATCGGTTACTGAGGATTCAATTCTCAGCCCTGTACCCCTGGTTGATGAATTCGGGCAGTGGATCCCCGACGAGTGGCCCGGCAAGGCAAAAACGATCGAAGAATTAAAAACTGCCTGGGATGAAGAGGAAGCTGCACTTCAGCCAGGTGATTTCAAAGTTTCAAAATACGGAGGGTTCCTCGATGCCAGGACAAAAGCCACCGGGTTTTTCCGGGTTGAAAAAATGGATGACAGATGGTGGTTCGTGGATCCTGAAGGCTACCTGTTCTTTTCTGCCGGTGCTACATGTATTACCCCGGGCTGGGGTCTGGCGCGTGTCAGGGGCCGTGAATATATCTTTACCGATCTTCCGCCGGTTGATCTGAACACGAGCAAAACACAATCCGGAGAGACCGGTATCCCCTCATTTTATTTGTGGAACCTGTACCGCCGGTTTGGGTCTGAATGGTATGAAAAATGGATGGACCTCACTATACGCAGGATGGATAACTGGGGATTGAACACCATTGCAAACTGGTCGGATCCTGCATTAGGAACCATCCGGCGCAAACCCTATGTTGCAAATATAAGCGGATGGGGTATCAGCGCCGGTACCATGGGATTGCCCGATGTGTATGCTCCGGGTTATGCCGGGATAGTTGATGAAGCCGCGGCAAAGCAATGCCTGCCATTGAAGAATGACCCATATCTTCTTGGTTATTTTATCGGCAACGAACAACCCTGGCCAGGCAGGGAACAGGAACTGATACAAGTTATACTGGAAGGAGCAGATATTCCCATGAAGGACGCCCTTAAAAAATACCTTGCCGCCGGAGATACTCCGGAACGCCGCATAGCTTTTGCCTATGAAACCTTTACCAAATTTATTGCTACCGTTAATGCTGCCATTAAGAAATATGATCCGAATCACCTGAACCTGGGCATACGCTACGGAGGTCATGCACCAGATGAAATAATCAAAGCCTCAAAAGATCATTTTGATGTATTCAGCATGAACGTATACGGGTATTCCGTAAAACCTGAAATAATGCAGAACATTTATGAGCTTACCGGATTGCCGATTGTCATCGGTGAGTTTCATTTCGGCACTGCTGGCCGGGGGCTTTCACCCTGGCTTGCCCAGGTCAGCAATATGGAAGAAAGGGGGATCGGTTACCGCTATTATGTTGAAAATGCCGCAGCCCACCCTGCACTTATAGGTACACACTGGTTCCAGTGGATTGATCAGCCAAACACAGGTCGCGGCGATGGAGAGAATGGCCTCATCGGCTTCGTGGATGTGACGGATCGTCCCTATCCTGATTTGGTTGAGGCGTCAAAAGCAACCTTCAGGAGACTCTTCGATGTTCATTCCGGCAATGAGCCTCCCTTCAGCAGGCAGGCATTGATACAATAAAAAATATCATGAAACCACAGAGCGTATTCTCATGCATACTGGCAGCAACCTGCATCGCTGTTCTTTGGAGCTGTACTCTGAATCCGGGAGGCAAGGCACGGACCTACTACATTTCCTCATCCGGGAACGATGATGCTCCGGGCACCCTGCGCCAGCCCTTCCGGAGCATCGACCGGATCAACCTGCTGGACCTTTCCCCGGGCGATGTTGTCTGTTTCGAAGCGGGACGGACCTTTACCGGTACACTGGAACTTGATTCCCTCGACTCGGGCAGCGACTTGCAACCCGTGGAGATCACCTCCTACGGGGAGGGCAGGGCAATCCTGGACGGGGGCACCGGCTCTGCTCTGCGTGCCGATGCCTGCGACCACCTGACGGTCCGGAACCTGTCCTTCCGGGGGGACGGAAGGGCGAACGGGAATACGGGGGACGGAGTATACCTTACAGGCGGGATTTTCATGAACATTGAAAACCTGGAGGTATCTGGTTTCCGTAAATCGGGACTCCGGCTGCATGCCTGTGACCATCCGAGGATCACCCGCGTTTATGCCCACGATAACGGGTTCGCGGGGATCTATGTGACCGGGGACACGGATAAGGACCCGGTGAATTACGACAACCGGGATCTGTACATCGGTTACTGCGTGGCTGAAAACAATCCCGGTGACCCCACAGCGCTCAACAGCGGAAGTGGCTACGGGATTCTTGCCCATTCCGTGGAGAGGGGTGTCATCGAATTTTGCGAAGCTTTCAACAACGGGTGGGACACGCCCTGGAAAGGGGGGCCCGGTCCCAGGGGAATATCGGTGTGGGACTGTACGGAATTCCTCATCCAGCACTGCATATCCCACGATAACCGCACCATCCAGGGCGGGCACGACGGGGGAGGCTTTGTCCTGGACGGGGGGACCTCCCGCTCCATCATCCAGTACTGCATATCTTACCATAACGAGGGAGCCGGCTTCGGCCTGTTTGAACACGGGGGGGCAAAACCCTGGGGCAATAATATCATCCGCTTCAATATCAGCCAGGACGACGGCATCGTCAATCACTATGCCGCAGTCGGGATATGGAAAATTGAGGACCTGGGTGAGATGAGCAATTGCGAGATCTATAACAATACTTTTTACAACAGTAATCCGGGCGGGTCAGCCCTCTGGATATGGGAGGATTATCCCGGGTTCAATCTCCGGAACAATGCATTCATCTGCGAGGGACCATTTATCTGGGAGGGCCGGAAATTTACGACCATTAAATTCCAGGGTAACTGTTACTGGAACCTGAACGGTGACCCTGAGATTCAGGGATACCCAAGCCTTGAAGCATGGGCCCGGGCCACGGGTAACGAAATCCTAAACGATACCCTGGCCGGAATATTTGCCAATCCCCTGCTTGCAGGTGCGGGAACCCTTACCGTTAAAGATCCCTCGAGGATCAATCCGGAGAGCCTCAGGGGCTATATGCCTGAGAGGGAATCCCCTCTGATTGACAGGGGACTGGACCTCAGACAGTTGTTCGGGCTCGATATCGGCGATATGGACATTCTTGGCACGGTTTTCCCACACGGACCAGGCTTCGATATTGGTGCAATGGAGTACCGTACTGAATAGGAAAAGCGCACTTCCCTGAATATTCATTATTTATCATATCCACAGGCCGAGTGAAGGATTTCCCTGGTTTGATCTGACTCCATGGTTTAAAATTATGCTATTTTTTAAGAATCCCTGCAGACCATTTTAATATAGTTTTAACCCGGAGACTGGTTGAGTAATCAACACCATCAGGATTTCCGGTTTGACCCAACGGAATCTATGAATCTTGTAAACTTTTTAAATAATTATGTAATACATAATTCGCCATTTCTTAAAAACCTTTATGCAATTATTTTTAAAAGAATTACCTAACAAACAGCTCGCCTTGTTGGTATCATCCTTTAATAGCAGTATATATCTGAAAGTGAATGAAAAAGACAACATCCAAACCCGCAATAAAAAGTCTTCAAAAGTCACCAAGTGGCATCCAGGGGTTTGATGAAATAACCGGAGGCGGGTTACCAACCGGCAGACCAACCCTGGTTTGTGGTGGTGCAGGTTGTGGTAAAACGCTTTTCGGAATGGAGTTTCTTGTACGGGGTGCAACCCAGTTTAACGAACCGGGCATATTTATGTCGTTTGAAGAAACGATTGATGAATTAACCAAAAATGTTGAATCACTCGGATTTGATCTGGAAGAACTTGTTAAGAATAAAAAAATTGCTCTTGACTATGTACGTGTTGAGCGCAGTGAAATTGAAGAAACCGGGGAATATGATTTAGAAGGTCTGTTCATAAGACTTGCTTATGCAATAGATAGTATCGGAGCAAAACGTGTTGTACTGGATACGATTGAGTCACTGTTTGCCGGATTGCCAAACCAACTGATCCTGCGTGCCGAACTTCGGCGCCTGTTTCACTGGTTAAAAGAAAAGGGTGTTACTGCAATTATAACAGGTGAGCGCGGAGACGAAACATTAACACGGCAAGGCCTGGAAGAATATGTCTCAGATTGTGTTATTATACTCGACCATCGTGTAACTGAACAGACCTCTGTACGCCGTTTACGAGTCGTTAAATACCGGGGTTCATCGCATGGTACCAATGAGTATCCATTTCTGATTGATGAAAATGGGTTTTCAGTACTGCCCATAACCTCACTGGGATTGAACCATATTGTATCAAATAAAAGAATCTCAAGTGGCATACCTCTACTTGATAAGATGCTTGAAGGAAAAGGTTATTACCGCGGCAGCACCGTTCTTGTTTCCGGTACTGCCGGAGTTGGGAAAACAAGTATTGCAGCTCACTTTGCAGAAGGTGCCTGTAAACGGGGCGAGCGTGTTCTTTATTTCTGTTTCGAAGGATCTCCGAACCAGCTTATGCGCAATATGCTTTCGATTGGCATAAAATTAGAGCCCTGGGTACGAAAAGGGCTGTTACAATTCCATGCTACCCGGCCAACATTTTATGGTCTGGAAATGCATCTGGCTGTAACACACAAAATTGTAAATGTTTTCAGACCTGATATCGTTATTATGGATCCCATAAATACTTTCGTGGTTGGCGATAAAGAGTTCGAAGTAAAAACAATGTTAATGCGTATTGTTGATTTTCTTAAGTCAGAGCAAATAACAGCTTTATTTACCAGTCTGACATCAGGCAACAGCACATTGGAGAATTCTGATGCCGGAATATCATCATTGATAGATACATGGTTATTACTACGCGATATTGAACTGAGCGGCGAACGAAACAGGGGGATGTATGTTCTTAAATCGAGGGGGATGGCTAATTCTAACCAGATCCGCGAATTCATTCTCACTGAACACGGCGTGGAATTACGTGAGACTTATATTGGTGCCAGTGGAGGACTAACCGGTTCGGCCCGTGTTGCACAGGAAGCTCTTGAAAATGCCGAAGTGTCGACGCTTAAGCATGAAATTGAACGTAAAAAACGCAAAATAGAACGGAAACGGCAGGCATTGGAATCACAGATTGCATCATTACATGCCGATTTTGATTCAGAAGAATCCGAAGCAGTTAGCTTGATAAAAACAGAGCAGGATATGATTAAAAGACTGGAACAGGACAAAATGGAAATGGCAGTCAGCAGAAAAGCTGCTAAGGAAAAAAGTGCAACCGGCAATTTTTTAAAAAAAATTATATAAAGTAACCGATGAAAGAAAAGAAGGTGAATTCCGAAATGATCATAAAAAAAGGCAAACCTGGTAAAACGGCAGATGAAAAATGGGTGCTTCGGTTATATGTTGCGGGACAATCCCCAAAGGCTCTTACTGCATATGCAAATCTGAAAAAAATATGTCAGGAACAATTAGAGGGGAAATATTCCATTGAAGTAATTGATCTTTTGCAAAATCCACAGCTTGGTGCCGAGGACCAGATCCTTGCCTTACCAACCTTAGTGAGGAAATTACCGGTACCTGTTCGTAAGATTATCGGAGATCTTTCAAATGCAGAACGTGTACTTGTAGGACTTGATTTATTGCCAAAAGGCTAAACTATTTATGAAAAAGGATAAACCAAAAATAATGGACACTCCGGGAAAGTTTGAACTGCCTGTGCCTGAACGAAACCAGGGTAAATATATTTTGAGTTTATACATAACCGGGACAACGAATCGATCAATCATGGCAATAACCAACCTGAAGAAGATTTGTGAAGAATATCTTAAAGGGCAATATGAACTTGAAGTGATAGACCTTTATAAAAACCCGGGTTTAGCAAAAGTTGACCAGATCATTGCAGCCCCTACATTGATTAAAAACCTGCCACTACCTTTCCATCGCATTATTGGGGATATGTCAAATAAAGAAAGAGTCCTTTTAGGATTGGATCTGAGAGAGGTGAAGGAAAAGTAAGGACTCCGGGAATTTTGAATCAGTTGGCTTAATATGAATGTAAATGAACAGAACGAAAGTACAGCTTATCATTGAAAATAGGGAATTGCAATCACGCCTGGTTGAAATTGAGGAGGCTCTTACCGCAATCAGAAACGGAGAGGTGGATGCTATAATGGTTTCCGGAAAAAAGGGAGAACAAGTCTATTCTGTCAGTTCTGCCGAAACACCATACCGAACTTTCTTAGAAGAGATGAGCGAAGGAGCAGTTACACTAACAAAAGAGGGTACAATTCTCTATTGTAATCAAAGATTTGCCCAGATTGTTCAATCTCCGTATGAAAGGGTTATTGGCTCATCCCTCAAGCAATTCATCACACCGGATGATAATCCAAAATTAGATTACTTCCTTACTCAACCGGCTCATGACAAACATGATGTTCTGATAGTGTCCCTGAAAAACACATTATATCTCAGACTGTCAATTCACATTTTGCCACGTTATCTTCAGGGAGATAATTACATACTCATAGCAACTGACATATCGGACCTGAAGAAAAAAGAGAATGAGCTGAATGAAATAATTGTTACGTTAGCAAAACATATAAATGCTTTACGGGCATTACGTATCGAAAATATTAATGATACCTTAGATGTTTTAGGGAGGAAAAATAAATTAGAGATCGAGAATAATAAACTGTATAAAGAAATCACCAAACTAGACCGGTTAATCGTAAAATTAAAACAAAAGCAAAAGCAAAATCAATATTAAAAGAAGTTGGACATACCCCGAAATTGATCCGAAACCAAGCTCGTATACAGGCAAAGGGATAAAAATTACCTGGCTGTTATACGATTTTGGTGCTTTTCATCTAAAAAAAATTCATCGACAGATAAAAAATATCCAAATCTTCATCACATAAGTTAATAACTGGATTGAATTTATCTATTTGAGAATATCGACAATGACGTTAGTTGATACAAGAAGGAGTATCCCCATTTTTTATTGCTTATCACTTCAGAAAACTCTGAGCTCCAAGCCCAGCCTACAAAGCAGAGAAATCAAAGGGAATTATTGGGGTATATCCAATAAAAGAAGGCAACTTCTCAGAAAGATTGATTCAGTTTAGTTATCCCTGTTATTTCTTATTTCAGGATGTGCGAAAAAGGATTCCACAAGGCTTGTACTTTTTGATCCGGCAACGGAACAGCACCCAGGTCGGTTGAACTTGGAACCAGCGGTTTTGACCTGACCCAGGGTGCAATGATCATACCTCCCGGAGTGACAAAATGCGTCAGGGCGGTGATCTACCGGACTGACCACCCACGGTATACTGATGAGCTCTTTCCGGTCATGCATGGCAAACCGGATGGCACGCTGAGGGGATGGATGGCCACCACATCTGACTCCATGGCATCGCTGAAACTCCTTTTTCCCGAATTGCCCGAGGGCAGGCTGTTCTGGTCGCACGGAATGGATTCCTAGTAAAGGGTTTTCCTGGTATGATCTGGGTCCATGGTTTAAAATTATGCATAATTTTAGGAATCCCTGCAGACCATTTTAATATATTGCATCCATGATGACAAAACCACAGAAACAGACCAGAAGAGAGATGCTTACCGTCTCAGGCACACTGCTGGGGGCATCCCTGCTGGGGGCACCGGCGTTTTCTCAATCCCCAAATGGAGGGCAAAAACCATTGAAGATCCTTGTGACAGGGGCCCACCCGGATGATCCGGAGAGTGGATGCGGGGGTACCATAGGAAGGTTTGTATCCCTCGGGCATAAGGTGTCGGTTCTCTACCTGACCAGGGGGGAAGCGGGTATTGAAGGGGTGTCGCACGACAGTGCTGCAGAGATCAGGACAGCCGAAGCCATGGAAGCATGCAGGGTGATGGGAGCCAGTCCCCTGTTTGCCGGTCAGATTGACGGGAATACCGTCATCAACCGGGAGGCTTATTCGGATATGGACCTGATCATTGAAAAGGAATCGCCCGATGTGGTGTTTACCCACTGGCCCATCGACACCCATCCCGACCACAGGGTTTGCTCCAACCTGGTGTACAACACCTGGAACCGGTTTCGCCCGGAACCATCAAAGGCCTTCGATCTCTATTATTATGAGGTGTTAACCGGAGAACAGACCCAGAATTTTCATCCCACCCATTTCATAGATATTACCGAAACGGCAGAACTTAAAAAGGAAGCAACCCTGAAGCATGTTTCCCAGAAACCCTCTGAATGGTTCCCGATTCACCAGAAAATGGATGAATTCAGGGGGTTCCAGTACAAATGGGAGTGCAAAGCGGCCGAGTCATTCGTTCACCAGGGATATACTGGTATTATTTAAGGATATTCGCGATATTTATGTACAGAGTCCTTTATCCTGATCAAGATGAAAAGAAGAAAATTTTTAAGTACAACAGCTCCCACGGCGTTTGGAATAAGTATTCTCCCAGGGACCTTATTTGGAGAAAACAATTTGAATAAATGGACTGCAAAAGACCTTAACGCCTATCTCCGCTCCCTGGTTGAGGTTAATGAGCCATCTGTAGATAAGATCATTGCCGGTGATCCGGATACGGTGATCAGCAAGATCGGTACGGCATGGATGCCCTACTGGAAGACGCTGAAGGATGCCAGGGCAAAAGGAGTGAATACCATGGTGGTCCATGAGCCTACATTTTACACCCACCGTGATCTGGAGGAAAGACAGTGGGATTTTCACTCCTCGCCTTCCCCCGCGAAAGAAATTTATGCAAAGCAGGTTGCAGCCAAGAAGAAATGGATCGAGGAGAATGGTATGGTGGTTATTCGCTGTCATGATGTACTCGATAAAATCGGTGGATTCGGGATCCCGTTTGCTTTTGGAAGGGCGCTTGGATTCCAAGACTCTGACCTGGTCAGGTCAAAAGACTATTACAATGTGTATAAAATTGAAACCCGTCCTGCCATCGAGGTAGCCCAACAAATAGCTTCAAGTCTTGTTAGCGTCGGTCAGCCAGGTATCGCATTTTACGGAGATGAAAACTACCCGGTGAAAACTGTGGGACTGGGAACCGGTTGCATCTGCAATCCCCTGGAATTTATGGACCTGGAAATGGACCTGGCCATTGCCATTGATGATTCGATCTCAACCTGGATACAAACCACGTTTGCCGAGGATACCGGCCGGCCCCTGATTGTTGTGAACCATGGAACCACTGAAGAATTTGGAATGAGGGAGTTGTCCCTGCATCTAAACGAGGCTGTGGGCACATACGAGACCATTCATTTCAATCAGGGATGCAGTTATAAATGGGTCGTCTGATCAGGATGATTAGAAGCACTCTGGATAAAAAGAACAGCATCTTATGAAGCGAAGATCCTATTTAAAGACAATGACCGCAGGGTTTGCAGCCATAAATTTGGCTCCTGGTATTTTGCGCGCATATTCCATAAAGGGACCTTATGTAAGGCTGGGAGGACCCGTCTTTGATCCTTATGATGGTCCGAATGGCTGGTTGGAATCCCTTAAGCTCCTGGCTTACCGCGCTGCTTACTGCCCGGTTGAGCCCGGTGCGGATGAAAACCTTATCCGCGAATATGAAAAGGCAGCCAAAGAAAATGACATTGTTATTGCAGAGGTCGGAACCTGGAGCAACCCGATCTCCCCTGATCCCAATCAGGCAAAGGCGGCCATCGAAAAGTGTATAAAGGGATTGCAACTGGCCGATCAGATCGGAGCCAGGTGCTGCGTGAATGTGAGTGGTTCCAGGAATCCTGAGTACTGGGCGGGACCTCATAAGGATAACTTCACGGATGCCACTTTTGAACAGGTTGTGGAGACCACAAGGAATATTATTGATGCCGTAAATCCATCCAGGACTTTTTTTGTCCTGGAGGCGATGCCCTGGGCATTCCCGGATTCCACCGAATCCTACCTGAGACTGATCCATGCAATTGACCGGAAAAAGTTTGGGGTCCATCTCGACCCCGTCAATATGATCACCTCTCCCCGGGACTATTTTGGCAATGGTGAGTTGATCAAAGATATGTTTGAAAAACTGGGTCCACATATCAGGAGTTGTCACGCAAAGGACATTACCCTGAAGGAGGATAACTTCATCCCGCAATTGGATGAGCTAAGGCCGGGACTTGGGATCCTTGACTACGGCATTTATCTTCGGGAATTGGCAAAACTGGATGATGTCCCCCTGATGATGGAACACCTGAAAACGGCAGGGGAATATAAGCTGGCAGCTGATTACATCAGGGCTGTGGGCCAGAGAGAACAGATCACTATCTGAAATTTATAAATCAAAATGAGGTTTCATTTTAAAACCATTCTTAAATGACAAAGACTTTACCCCTCCTGGTATTAAGCCTGCTTGTATTAGGGACCATCTCCTGTTCAAACCCTTCTGAAGGTGAAACGGGGATCAATCTCGAGATGATCGGAAACCAGCTGGTTCTGCTGCATGAGAATACACAAAAGGAGATCGGCCGGGCAACCCTGGCTACCGAAGGATCGGAGATGATTGTTCCAAGAACCCTGAATGAAGATGGCTCGTTGCAGGTTATTCCGGGTGGAGACTGGACCAGTGGGTTTTTTCCCGGGACACTCTGGTACATGTACGAAATGAGCAGGGAAGAGGCCTGGAAAGAGATGGCGGCAACCTATACAGCTAAACTGGAGAAGGAGCAGTTCAATGGCAGCAACCACGATGTGGGATTCAGGATGTTTTGCAGTTATGGAAATGCGCTCAGGTTTACGGGCAGTGAAGCATCCATTCCGGTTTTGGTTCAATCGGCAAAAACACTGATTGCCAGGTATTACGAAACGGTGGGATGCATTCGCTCCTGGGATTTCAATCCACAGAAGTGGCAGTGCCCGGTGATCATTGATAACATGATGAACCTGGAGCTGCTGTTCTGGGCATCGGGGCAAACGGGAGATTCTGTTTACAGGGAAATTGCCATCCAACATGCGCTGACCACCATGGAACATCAGTTCAGGGAGGATTACAGCACGGTTCATGTGGTGGATTACGATACCATTACCGGTGAGGTTCGTCAGAAAAACACGCACCAGGGCTATTCCGATGAGTCGTCATGGGCACGGGGACAGGCATGGGGATTGTATGGTTATACAATGACCTACCGCCACACCAGGGATGAGCGATTCCTTCGGCAGGCCGAAAACATTGCCGGATTTCTGCTGGAACATCCCAATCTGCCCGAAGACGGAGTACCTTACTGGGATTTTAATGATCCGGGTATCCCCGATGTACCAAGGGATGTATCTGCCGGAACGATTATTGCCTCTGCCCTGTACGAGCTGAGCGGCTATTCTGAAAGCGGCGACCTCTACCGAAGGGAAGCAGATCGGATCCTGGATAATGTTTGGAATATATACAGGTCCGATGTGAGAGAGAACCAGGGATTTATACTGGATCACTCGGTTGGGAATCTGCCCGGGGGATCGGAGATCGATGTTCCACTGAATTATGCCGACTACTATTTCATGGAGGCGGTGTACAGGAGAAAAAACCTATAATAACTGTCTCATGAATCGCATCCATCTCATCCTGATGATGGTGCTTGCCGTTACAGGTTGCAGCAAAAGTCCGGCCCCTCCCAACATCATCCTGATCAGTGCGGATGACATGGGATGGTCCGATCTGGGATGTTACGGGAGCGAGATCAGAACCCCGCACATCGATCGCCTGGCGGAAAATGGCATACGGTTTACCCAGTTTTATAACACATCCAAGTGCTTTCCTTCCCGTGCATGCCTCCTGACGGGAGTCTATGCGCAACAATGCGGGTATGACCGTACATACACAAACCCACTGGTTCATGCGGTCACCCTGGGTGAGGTTTTGCATAAAGCCGGGTATATCACCCTCTGGTCCGGAAAGCACCATGGGCTTGAGAATCCTGTCACAAGGGGTTTTGACCACTATTACGGTCTGAAAGATGGAGCATGTAATCATTTCAATCCCGGTATTCAAAGGGCCGGAGAGGGGGCTCCGGCACGCAAAGGAAAAGAGGGGAAGAAAATCGACCGGGCCTGGTGCATCGATGATAAGATGTATGTTCCCTATACGCCTGAAGCAAGAGATTTTTATACGACCGACTATTTTACAAATTACGCAATAGACTGGCTGGAGGAGTATAGGGATGATGATCGTCCCCTGTTCCTCTATATGGCCTATACGGCACCCCATGACCCCCTGATGGCCTGGCCTGAAGATATCGCCAGGTATCAAGGGATGTATGACCAGGGGTATGATGCCATTCGCCAAAAGCGCTATGCCAGGCAGCTTGAGATGGGATTGATCGATTCGACATACAAACTTTCAGAGGCTACCCATGTGGATTGGAACAACCTTTCCTCGGAGGTCCGCAGAGAGGAGACCCGGAAAATGGAGGTTTACGCGGCTATGATCGACCGGCTGGACCAGAATATCGGAAGGCTGATCGATAAGCTTGTTGAAACAGGCAGGGTTGACAACGTGTTAATCATGTTCGTCTCTGACAATGGAGCTTCGGCAGAAATGGTTTCCATCGGGGATGATTACGGGGAGACAGGAAGCATGACCCGCTGGTCCTCACTCGGTTCCCATTGGGCGAATGTCTCCAACACCCCCTTCAGGTATTACAAGAACTTCAGCTATGAAGGCGGAATCAATACTCCGCTCATTGCAGCCTGGCCTTGTGAAATTGAGCCCGGCTCCATCAGCCGGTTTCCGGGGCACTTCATAGATATCATGGCCACCTTCGTGGATGTATCCGGCGCTGAATACCCTTCGGAATTCAGGGGCGAAAAAATTACTCCCATGCAGGGAGAGAGCCTTTTACCCATCCTGATGGGAAAGGAGAGAAGGCGCAGCCAGCCGCTCTACTGGGAGTGGCAGAATGGACAGGCGGTACGTGAGGGTGACTGGAAACTGGTCCGTGACGGGACCGGCCGTGAATGGGATCTTTACAATGTGCTACAGGATCCCGTTGAAACGGAAAACCTGGCCGGCAGTTTTCCCGAAAAAGTCAGCGGGCTGGAGTCCCTCTTCCTTCAATGGAAAGCAGATTTAAAAACAGACAGCAGTCAGCAGTCAGCCTCCTTACTCTGGTTGAGAAACGGATCCCTTCAGGCAGGGATTCTCACTGAAGTCGGGGGCCGGCTTGTCAGCCTGGGCAGCATGGAGGGGAATAACCTCCTCAAATCGGATCCCTTACTTTGGAACGAACCGGCGGGGGAGCGGATCATTCCGACAGCTTATTCAGGGTGGAAATCATATTTTGGCCACATCGTCTGGCCAGGACCCCAATCAGACTGGTGGGTTCACCAGGAGTTGAATGACCAAAGAAGAAACGCCAGGTCAAACTGGCCTCCCGATCCATACCTGATCTTTTCACCTTACCAGGTGGTTGAGCAGACCGATACCTCGGTAATCCTGGAGGGTCCGCCAAGTCCGGTCTCCGGGGTGAAAATCCTCAAAAGTTACACCCTGTCCCGGATGGGTCTGCAGATTGGGATAACCATGACCAATACTTCTGAGGGCTCCGTCTCATGGGACATCTGGTCCAACACCAGGTTCGAAGGGAATACCCTCTTCTTTGTTCCGGATTGTGCTGAGGGGGTTCTCAGGATATCATCAGCGGAAACTGAAAAAACAGGCAAACTGGAGGGCGAAATTGTGTCAGGGGCATTTACCTTTAATCCTCAACCAGCCGGGGCGGGAAAGGAGGCGAGATCTGCAAAGGCCTTTCTCCACCCTGATCAGGGAAAGATTGTGGCTGTCAGCGGGAAGCAAATGCTGGTGATGTCGTTCGATTATGTGGAGCGGGACCAGATTCATCCCGGACAGGGATTTGTGGAGATATACAAGAAGGTTTCAGTGGATCCGAAGGAGGATCTGTTGGAACTGGAACACCATTCGGCATTTGTGACATTGCAGCCGGGGGAGTCTCACGAACTTAAGGAGAGTTGGGTCATCCACAATTATAAGGGTGGTTCCGGCCTGGAGAATGCCATCGCCTGGTACAAACAGATCCAAACCTTAAAATGAACCAAAAACGAACTTACAACATCGGTGTAATAGGGGCCGGTATGATTGCCAGGGTCCATCTGCGTAACCTGCAGAGAACCGGTAGGACACATATCTCCTGGATTGCAGCAAGGAACCCTGACAACCTGGAGTGGGTGAGGGCAGCATTCAATATTCCCAATAAAACAGGTAATTACAAAGATATATTGAACGATCCGGAGGTGGATTTGATCCTGATCACCACTCCCCCCGTTATGCACAGGGAGATGTTCATCGAATCGGTGAAGGCTGGGAAACACGTGCTGCTTGAGAAACCGATGGCCATAAGCCCGGAGGAGATTGAGGAGATGCTGGCCTTCAAGGTAAAATATCCCCAGATCCTGGCCATGGAGTGTTCGGGTCGTCACTCCCGGCTGACCCCAAAATTCAGGAAGGTTAAGGAGATGATCGATTCGGGAGCCCTTGGGGAAATCTATACCATTCACCACAACTGCATCGGGCGTCAGAGCAGGCCCGGAATTGAGTATCACCCCACTGCCAAATGGTTCCTGAATAAAGCCGTTGCAGGAGGGGGACCGCTGTTCGACTGGGGGGTGTATGACCTCTCATTTCACCTGGGAATACTTGGAGACCATCATGAGGTGGAGTCGATCGGGAGTGCCAGACTGATGAGCGGACTCGATGATGTAGATCCGGGAACAGATATTTACGATGTGGAGGAACATTTTATAGTAAACATGGAGCTTTCCGGCGGGATCAGGTACTATTGGGAGCGGGGCGGGCACGCCAATATGGAGACGCCCAACGAAACCAGGATCTGTGGAACCCGCGGAGGAATAAAGCTGGGATTCAACTCGTGGGACGATCCCTGGCTTATCTTTTATGATCTGGATCAGGAGGGGAAAGCCAGGAGTCAGAAGATCATGCTGGATTACTCAGCCCAGGATGATGGTTATGCCCTTTCGGAGCACCTGATCAGGGTTTTGGATGGCGACGAACCTCCCGTTATCTCTATGGAGCTTGCACGGAAACACATGGAAATTATTTTCAGATGCTACGAGAAGGCTAAGATTTAACAGAATTGTATTACATTAAACCCAATAACCCAAAACCCAATAACCAATCGACCATGA
The DNA here is from genome assembly GCA_046485075.1 of Bacteroidales bacterium. GTDB lineage: Bacteria > Bacteroidota > Bacteroidia > Bacteroidales. The sequence continues at coordinate 5,348 of JAWOHR010000037.1, read as the reverse complement.
AGCCCATCTATTCACTGCTTTTTCTTGCCATTTTCTTCCTGGGATGTACTAATGAGGCCGCAAAAAAGTCGCCACCCAACATCATTTTTATCATGTCGGACGATCATGCCTACCAGGCCATCAGTGCCTACAGTGATCATCTGATTCAAACCCCCAATATCGACAGGCTGGCCGAGGAGGGCATGCTGTTCAGCAATGCCTGTGTAACCAACTCCATCTGCGCCCCGTCCAGGGCCACCATTTTAACAGGGAAGCACTGCCATATGCACGGGAAGATCGACAACAATTTCCCTTTTGATACCACCCAGGTGACCTTCCCTCAACTGTTCAGGGAGGCCGGGTACCAGACCGCCATGTTTGGAAAACTTCATTTCGGGAACAGTCCCCGGGGGATTGATGAGTTTAAGATTCTGCCGGGACAGGGGAACTATTACAACCCCGATTTCATTACCAACGAAGGCAACATCAGGGTGGAGGGATATGTCACCGATATCATTACCGACATGACCATGGACTGGATGGAGAACCGAAGGGATCCCGGTAAGCCCTTCCTGCTTTTCTACCTGCATAAGGCACCCCACCGGGAATGGCTTCCAGCACCCCGCCATTATCGCGAGTTCACAAAGAAAACATTTCCCGAGCCTCCGACATTGTTTGACGATTACCAGGGGAGGGGGAGTGCAGCAAGAGAGGCTGAGATGAATATCCTGCTGCACCAGAACTGGGCAGGCGATTCCAAACTGCGGCCGGAAGTACTGGATGAACTGGGGATTGAACCTTCCTCCGACTGGGATAAGCAGGCCATGGAGAATCATTATAACCGGTTTACTCCCGGGCAACTGGCATCGTGGAATGAAGTTTATGATCCCATCATCGAGGATTTTAAAACGAGATACCCTGGTATGACCAAAGAGGATCAGATGAGTTGGAAGTATCAGAGGTATATGCAGGATTACCTGGGTTGCATCGCTGCAGTCGACGAAAGCGTGGGAGCCTTGCTTACATACCTGGACCAGACGGGACTGGATAAGAATACCATCGTGGTTTACACCTCCGACCAGGGGTTCTACCTTGGCGAGCATGGCTGGTTCGACAAGCGCTTCATCTATAATGAATCTTTCAGGACACCCCTGCTCATACGCTGGCCTGGTGTAACCGAAGCCGGGAGTGTGAACAATGAGATGGTGCAGAACCTCGATTTTGCACAGACCCTACTGGAAGCTGCCGGCATTAAAGCTCCGGGAGATATGCAGGGGGAGAGTTTTGTATCGCTCCTCAGGGGAGAGGATGAGCTATGGAACCGTGAGGCGGTTTACTATCACTATTATGAGTACCCGGCAGTCCATATGGTTAAGCGGCACTATGGAATAGTGACCACCGAATACAAACTGGCCCATTTTTATTACGATGTGGATGAATGGGAGCTTTACGATCGTAAAAAGGACCCAATGGAGATGAAAAACGAATATAGCAATCCCGAATATGCAGAGATTGTTGCGGAGTTGAAAATGAAGCTGGCAGCTCTGAGGGTAAAGTACAATGACTCTGAGGAACTGGATCAGAAATTCATAGATATGTATAATGAATAAGTGCTCAGTGGACAGTGGACAGTGGACAGTGGACAGTGGACAGTGGACAGTGGACAGTGCTCAGTGCTCAGTGCTCAGTGCTCAGTGGACAGTGCTCAGTGCTCAGTGCGAAGTATGATAAGATGTTTGCCATATGAGAAGAATTCATTTATATAGGGGTATTTCACTGGTAGTGATGATGACGATCATCTTTTCCGGGTGCAGGGAAGAACAGGGAGGAAAGCTCCGTAAGCGTGATTTACCCAATATTGTATTGATTGTGGCTGATGATCATGGCCAGGGAGACCTGGGTTGTTATGGAAACGAAGCGATAAAGACTCCCCATCTGGATGGCCTGGCATCGGAGGGTATACGGTTTAACAGGGCTCACTGTACAACCGCATCATGCAGTGCCAGCCGGTCGGTTATTCTCACCGGTCTTTACAACCATGCAAACGGCCATTTTGGTCACCAGCATCATTTCCACCATTTTTCAGCCTATGACCATGTCTACTCCCTCCCCGTATTCCTTGAGGAACTGGCCGGATACCATACAGGTCGAATCGGTAAGTATCATGTGGCACCGGAAAAAGTATTCCATTTCCAGGAGGTGATGGAAGCAAACGAGCGGAATCCGGTGGCCATGGCTGACAGCTGCATTGAATTTATCCGGAGTAATAAGGAGCATCCTTTCTTCCTCTATTTCTGTACCGCCGATCCCCACAGGTCAAAGCCGGTCAGTGATGCACCACTGGCACCCGATGCCTTCGGGAACACACCTGGGGGACATCCAGGTGTGGAGGAGAGCGTATTTTCCACCGATGATGTAATCGTTCCTCCATACCTGCCCGAATCAGTGGCATCCCGGGAGGAGCTGGCCCAATATTACCAGTCAGTTGCCAGGGTCGATTACGGTGTGGGCAGACTGTTCGACCACCTGAAAGAAGCCGGTGTATGGGATAATACACTGGTTATCTATATTTCCGACAACGGGATTGCATTTGCAGGCGCAAAGACCACCCTTTATCAACCCGGTATCAACCTTCCCTGCCTGATTAAAAATCCAGGGGGAGTGAATGCCGGAAAAGTGAGTGATGCCCTGATCAATTGGGCTGATCTGACACCCACCATCCTCGACCGCGTGGGCATACTGGATGAAGCCAATGCCCTGATGCTTGCCAGGGTGGATGATCCCGTAATGAACTGGAACCAGACTGCCAATCCGGCCCTTCAGGGCAGATCGTTCAAGGCGGTTCTTGAAGATGCGGATGCGCCCGGATTTGATGAGACCTATGCTTCACACACCTTTCATGAGATTACAATGTACTATCCCATGAAGTCGGTTGTAACCAGGAAGTACAAGCTGATCTGGAACATTGCCTGGCAGTTGCCCTATCCCCATGCCTCTGACCTCTGGGCTTCTTCCACATGGCAGGTGGCCCTGAAGGGTGGCACCGGGATGTATGCCGGAAGAACACTTGATGCTTTTACCAACCGGGCAGAGTTTGAACTGTACGACCTGGAGACCGATCCATATGAAACCAGGAACCTGGCAGGGAACCCGGCTTATGAAGATGAGCTGAAGGTTTTGAAGAAGAAGCTCCGCGATTTCCAGGAGCGGACCAGCGATCCCTGGATCATCAAGTGGGAACATCAATAAAACTATAAAACCTAAGAAGTCAAAAAAAATGAGACTACATTCCATCCTGTTTTTGATAATCCTTTCAGGATTTTTCCCTGGCGAAAAGGTTTCAGGGTCCGACCTGAGGCTCCCCTCCATCATCGGAGATCATATGGTGCTGCAACAAAATAGCACGGCTAATATCTGGGGCTGGTCGGCTCCTGGTGAAAAAGTGGAAATAACCACGGGCTGGGATGGAGAGAAATACAAGGTGAATGCCGACGGGCAGGGCAACTGGCTTGTTGAGGTAAATACTGCAGCTGCGGGAGGGCCATTTGAAATTAGAATCGAGGCAGATGTTACGGAGGTGCTCGAAAACGTAATGCTGGGCGAGGTGTGGGTTTGTTCGGGTCAGTCCAACATGGAGTGGCCCCTGCGCAGGGCGGAATCTGCTCCCTCCGAAATACCGGCGGCCCATCATCCCGACATCCGTTTGTTCCAGGTGGAAAAACGCATCGCGTCAAGGCCAAAAGATGATGTGACCGGTGCATGGTCGGTTTGTTCTCCATCCACCGCGGCGGGATTCAGCGCAGTGGGCTATTTTTTCGGAAAATACCTGAATGAATCCCTGGATGTGCCTGTGGGGCTGATTAATACATCATGGGGAGGTACCCTTTCGGAGGCATGGACCAGCCAGGAGATGCTCAGGACATTTGGAGCTTATGATACTCAGCTTGATAAACTCTACAGCCTCACTGACGAGGATATGGAGAGGGCAGAGCAGTCGATGGACAGCCTCCTGGAGGTGAAAAGGATCATGATGGATCCCAATGATCCCGGTAATATCGGGATCCGGGAGGGATGGATGCGCCCTGAGTACGATGACTCAAACTGGATCGAAGCAGATGGTCCGGCCGAATGGAGCACCCTGAAGGAGCTGGGTATGATCGAGGGAGTGGTTTGGGTGCGCATTCCTCTGGAGATCCCCCAGGCCTGGTTGGGAAAGGATCTGAGGCTTGAGCTGGGGCCCATTGATGAGATGGATGTGACCTACCTGGATGGCCGGAAGGTGGGAGCCATGAATTTGGTTGATAACTGGAACGATGTCAGGGTCTATGATGTACCCGGTAACTATATCCAACAAACCAGCATGGTTTTGTCGGTCAGAATTGTGAATACCCTTGCTCAGGGTGGCCTTTTCGGAGATCCCGAACAGTTGCGGATCTATCCCAGGGATGATCCCGGGGCAAAACCGGTGATGCTGGCCGGAAAATGGAAGTACCGAATCGCCGGAGAATTTGCTTCAATCCCCCAACTGACTAATCCCAACACTCCTTCGGTGCTTTATAACGGGATGTTGTACCCACTGACCAAATTTGCAATCAAAGGGGCCATCTGGTACCAGGGTGAATCCAATGTGGGCAGAGCCTTTCAATACCGGACCATATTCCCGGGCATGATCACCGACTGGAGAAACCAGTGGAATCGTGGTGAATTCCCATTTTATTTCGTACAGCTGGCGCCATTCACCTATGGCGTGGAACACACCAGTGCGGAGCTGAGAGAGGCGCAGTTTATGACTTTATCGACCTTGAAAAATACAGGAATGGCTGTGACACTGGATATTGGGAACCCTGAAGATATCCATCCAACCAATAAAAGAGATGTGGGAAAAAGACTGGCGCTCTGGGCACTTGCAAAGGATTACGGGAAAGATATAATCTGTTCAGGTCCCCTCTACCGGGAGATTGACATAGAAGGCAATACCATCCGGATCCTTTTTGATTATACAGGCAGGGGTTTGCAATCGGTGGGGGGTCCGCTCACCCATTTTGAGATTGCCGGGGAGGACCGGATCTATCATCCTGCAAATGCAGTGGTGGATGGCCATACGGTGGTTGTAGGACACCCCGATGTGAAAAATCCTGTGGCCGTCCGCTATGCGTGGACCAATACCGCTGTTCCCAACCTCTTTAACTGGGAGGGACTGCCTGCCAGTTCATTCTGCACCGATGACTGGCCGAGAATTACAGAATAGTGCTCAGTGGTCAGTGAAAAGTGCTCAGTGGTCAGTGAAAAGTGCTCAATGGTCAGTGCGGAAATTTGTGCGAAAGCAGTTTAAAATGGATCAAGTCAGAATCTTTATCTTTATATTAAAT
>JAWOHR010000032.1:0-2938 GCA_046485075.1 Bacteroidales bacterium | reverse complement strand
TTTTTATCCTATGAAACCAGTAATTTCAAATATGATACAGCGGATAGGTTTTTTCATTTTATTCATCCCTTCCGCATTGAATATTTCAGCTCAAAACCTTCACCTGGTATGGTCAGAGGAATTCGAAGGCTCCACTATTGACAACAAGACCTGGCAATATGAGACCGGTCCAACCAATGACAATGTCCACTTTTACACCAGTCGTGCCGCAAATGCAAAAATATTGGGTGGCAAACTACATATCATCGCCTTAAAAGAAACGTACCAGGGATTTGAATATACATCGGCTCATCTCCGTACAGAACATTCATGGAGCTTACGTTACGGTAGAATTGAGGCCAGCATTAAGCTGCCGGGCACAAAAGGGTTTGTCCCGGCATTCTGGATGCTGCCCGAGGAGAGTCACTACGGATGGTGGCCTAACAGCGGTGAAATAGACATCATGGAATACCCTACCAATGAGTTGACTAAAATTTACGGCACCGTCCACACAGAAGATTTCAATCTTTTCGGAGGCCCCCTCCCTCCACAGGGAGGAACAATTGATGTTACTGATGTAACAAGTAATTTTCACCTTTATGCCATAGAGTGGGCACCGGAAAAGATTGATTTTTTCGTTGATGATCAAAAATATTATACTTTCCTGAACAATAACGGGGCTTCATCAACCTGGCCTTTTGATCAGCCTTTTTATATTATCCTGAACCTCGCAGTTGGCGGAGGATGGGTGGGGACACCTGATGAATCCACAGTTTTCCCTGCTGTAATGGAGGTCGACTTCGTGCGGGTATACCAGATCCCGGATAACCTTGTGATAAGTGGTACGGATTTCGTGACATACAACTCAGAAAACCAGGCATATCGTATTGGAGAAATTGAGGGAGCTTCATACCAGTGGACCGTTCCCGGTGGTGCCCAAATTACCTCTGGCCAGGGTACCTCAGATATAACGGTAAACTGGGGTCTCTTTGGCGGAGACGTGGAGGTTTTAATAACAACCGACCAGGGATCTTATCTAAAAGAATTCCCTGTCCGTGTCTCTTCTAATTTACTTAAAAACAGCAGCTTTGAAACAGGAGTAAAGTACTGGAAGAGTCGCCTGGGATACCCGGTGGCAGCAGAAATAATACTCGTTAATAATGAAGCTTACAGTGGCTCCCAATCGGTATTTTCCACTGTTGTACAACCCCCGGCAAATCCATGGGATGTGCAACTTTCACAGGGTGATATTGACCTTCAGGCCGGCACTCATTACTATGGAAGCTTTATGGCTAAAGCAGGATTAACAGCAAATGAAATCACTGCAGCCGTTGCAAATGCATCGAACTTTGCACTGGCTGTCCAAAAAACAGTAACGCCCGGAGCAACCTGGGACCTGTATGAATTTGACTTCACGCCCTCCCAGAGCTTTACTGCCTTATTTAATGTTGACATGGGGGCAAATGCAGGCAGTTATTATCTCGACAATTTTAAACTAACCACCCCGGAACTTACAGGAATGAACCAGGTGCTAAACCCGGATTTCTTTGACGGGGACAGCATCTGGACCCTTACAACACTTTCTGGCGCCACAGCAGAAGGCTCCGTTAAAGATGGCGAATTTGCTGTTGCCATTGGCAATGCCGGAAGTCATGCCTGGGATGTTCACCTTGGACAGGCGGGTCTGCGGTTAGAACAAGGTTTTGAATACACATTTTCATTCGATGCCTATGCCGATACTCCAATGCAAATAACACCTCTTGTGGGGAAAAACAGTGAGCCCTGGACCGTTTACAGTGACGGAAAACATGTAACACTCTCCACCGGTCGCCAAACCTATTCAGTTACCTTCCCAATGAACAATGCAACAGACATGGAGGCCCGGCTTGGTTTTGACATTGGGGGTAATGTGGGAAATTTATATTTTGACAACATTCTTCTCAGGAAAGGGGAAGAGATAAGTACTTCTTCGAACTCACCGGAATTGTCTGCTGATCCATCATTTTCATTAAGAAATTTCCCCAACCCGATATATAACCAGACATCGTTTTACTTCTCTATACAGAAACCCGCCCGGGTTACTCTGCAAATATATAATCTGAAAGGTCAGGAAGTCGTAACCCTGGTAAACGGAGACAGGCTACAGGGTGATCATATTATTAAATGGAATAGAGGCAAACTGCCTGCCGGAGTTTACTTCTTCCATTTTCAGGTGGACAGGGAGTCGGTATCGGGAAAACTTATTCTATTGAAATAAGTAACCGGTGAGAATATCTGCATCCATTTCCTTCCATGATAGTATAATCTATAGAAAACTATATGTGACTACTTAACTTCCAGACCCTCTTTATGGGGCTGTCATCAACAAAATCCCCGGCCGCCCCCTTCGGCCTCTGGTCTTTTCTATTTTATCCCCTCCGCTTCGCAAGCGGTGGCGGATTATTTCATGATCCGCAGAGGGGGTCCTGAATGGAGCAAAGAAAACATTATGGATCTGGAGGCACCTTTAGCAGGCCGCGATTGATTAGGAAGATGAATCCAAATCAACCAAAGTGTTCAAAAATCTACACATTCATTAAGTAGTGTCTTGACAATGAAATTTCGTTTGTCAAAACCACTATAAAAACCATCCAGATATGAAATCATCTGTTTTTTTATTTTGGGGCTCAAATATTGAAATTCATTTATGACTCTGTAAAAATCTTCCTTTTTATCCGCAAACTCTTTAAGGTCATTGATAAAGGTCTCCTCGCTTCTGCAAATGCCAAGGTAACGTCGCTCAAGAACTGAACTAAGGTTAAGTTGATCTGCAGGAACCGCATAACTTGCGTTAACAAGCCCGGAATAATCAAAATCATATGCTACTGCTATTCCTGATCCCAGGCCCTGCAGATTACTCTGTGAAATAATAAGTACGTTATTATGAAAAATCGGAGCCGTCCAGTCAGTATTCCCGATC